>NZ_JACHCG010000001.1:1948667-2598223 GCF_014200595.1 Pedobacter cryoconitis | reverse complement strand
ATTTACTGATTTTGAGGGAAGCTGTAGAAAAAGAGAATTTAAATTTGTAACCGATTATAACCGATTACACTTTTTTCTTTGTACCAATTTTACATCAAGTAATAACACTTGATGTATGAAATCCAAAAATACCATATCTGATAAATTTAAACATAGTATATCAATCTATAAAAAATGTACTAAACGAAAAGGGGTGATTGTTGAATGGACTAAGGTTGTCTGTCAGATTGTATCCTCTGTAAAAATTATAGCTGAGATAATAAGAATGTTTATATAATAATTGCTTGCGGTAGGTACAAAACACGAATACTGTAAACAATAAATCTTAGTCAAACGTGAATTTTTGCTGAAGGACATATTGATAATTAAAATCATCAATCAGAACCTGACCAAAAGATCAAAATACAAGCAGCAAAACAGTTTGGACAGGAAAATAGGAGGATAAGATGCAGAAGTTCAATTGATCCTTGCAGTAATAAGACCTTTACAAAAGTTGATGTTTTTATAGAGAAAGACTTTTTGTTAACTCTGATTTTTTTTCTATTGTTTAAAAATATTTACTTCGGAGGGGGGGGGTAGATGCACGTATTGTTCTTCAAATTTTTTCTATCTTGGTGAAAGAATGATAAACCGGACAATTACAGCTAACTTCTCAACAACGACACAATTGAAAAACAAATCTTCTCAATCTTTTATAAATGCCGCGGCTGAATTCGAAAATATCGAAAGAATTCTGCTTTATTTTAAAGTAAGTAATAATTTAATAAATGAAGACTTATTGAAATCAGTTACTAAATTGAAATCATTTAATGAAAAAATGGAACTCCCATATGAACTAGACTCCCAACAAGAGAAAGAATTTCTTGAAATAAATTATTACGAAAAGACTTTGGCCACAATGATGTATGTCAGAACAATGGACAATTTTGAAAATTATTTCAAAGAAATTTTAGCAGAAATCGTCACTAGTGAGCCTCGAGTTCTCAAATCTAAAGAAACTGAACAACTGGATTTTATTTTATCATTTAGTGATTATCAAAGCTTAGTTAATGCAATTGCTGAAAAAAAAATAGAAGCGCTATTTTATCAAAGTATCGAAGGAATTCAAAAATTTTTTAAAGAAAAAGTTAATGTGGAAATTTTTAAAGACAAATCTGAACAAATAAACCTCCTAGTTAAACAAAGAAATTTGGCAGTTCATAATAGGAGTAGAATTTCTAAAGATTTTATCCGACAATTTCCAAATGAAAACTTAATAGAAAATATGTACCTCAATTTCGATTTTGATTATGTTGAAAAAGTCGTTCCAGCATTATATAAGATAATTAATGAACTTGATTATGAATTCAGTGACAAATTTAATCTTAATCAAATTGAATATTAAAAAACTAAAGCAAACATAGCCTTTGTGTGAGGCCGACTGGTGTGTACAACTTAAAGTTTTGCAGTTCTATTTGACATTAGTAATAAATTTAAGCTTTACGCTTCGATTTCCCAATAGAAGGTAAATCCCAAATAGTTAACTGAAATTTCAAACCAACAAATTGCAAATGACAGAAAAAGAACTTATTAAGCTTGGATATATTCCTAGAGAGCTTCCTCCTCCATTTGAAAGTATAACTTTTTCAGATAAAATTGATGTAATAAATGCTGCTTGGAATGTCAAATATAATACTTTGTCAAGGCCGTTAAGACAGAATTATAAAGAATCGAAATGGGTAGCTTTTTCAATCCCCAAAGTTAATCTATCCAGAAGAATAATAAATATTCCAAATCCATTACATCAAAGTAAACTTTGCAAAACTATTTCCGATAAATGGATGGAAATACAAAATATTTATTCTAAATCCAATATTTCGTCGAGCATTCCTATTGAAGACATAGAAAAAAATCGAGCAGTAGTTACAAAGGATAATTTTGGAGAATTTAAAAGCAGAAGATTAAATGAATCGTTCGATAACTTATATGAAGTAAAAACAGATCTTTCAAGATTTTACGGGACAATTTATACTCATTCAATTCCTTGGTTAGTACATACCAAACCAATTGCAAAAGCTAATCGGGAGGATTTTACTTTGCTAGGCAATGCACTAGATAGAGATTTAAGAAATTGCAATTCTGGCCAAACTGTTGGCATTCCAATTGGTCCAGACACATCATTAATTATAGCTGAAATAATAACTTGCTTAATGGATGAGCAAATTCACAATAAGCTAAAAAATGTAAAAACATTTAGATTTATTGACGATTATTATTTGTACTGTGATAGTTATGCTGATGCTGAAAAAGCATTCAAATTTCTCCAATCGTTATTTACAGAATTTCAACTTGATATTAACGAAGAAAAAACTAAAATATCAAAATCACCTCTTGCATTCGATACGAAATGGTCTATAGAACTGGGCACATTCGCATTTAGAAAAACACCCAAAACACAATTGACAGACATTGAACGATTTGTCAGTCTTTCCCTTCTTCATTCAAATGAAAATCCAAATGATTCTGTTCTGCTTTTTTCTATACAAGTATTAAAATATATTGAATTATTTGATGAGAACTGGAATACTTATCAATCGCTAGTATTAAAAATTGCAATTACTGAGCCACGGACATTATCAGTTGTGACGGAAATTTTAGCTTCAAATAGAAGTCGAATTAGTAAACTAAAAATAAAGAGCATTATTGAAAAGCTAATAACAATCAATTTGCCAAAAGGTCATAATTATGAGGTAGCTTGGGCCTTATGGATGTGCGTTGAATTTAAGATTAAGCTTAAAAATAAAATGGCTCAGGAAATATTTGCTTCAAATGATATTTTATCAATGCTTATTGCAATGGATTTGAAAAGTAGAAACTTAATCAATGCATCTGTCTCTACAAGTCTGCTTTTAAGCGAATTAACGACTGATTCTTTGATGAATGAAAATTGGCTTTTTACTTACGAATCTATAAAAAAGGGTTGGTTAGTTCCAGCAGCCAGCCCAATTGATAATAATGAATACTTTAAAATTCTATTAGCAAACGACGTTTACTTTTACAATGAAACTGCAAAAATAAAAACGTACACTATCAAGAAACCAGTAATCAAAAAGGGAATCGGTTTATCAGAAGTTAAAACTGATACAGCCAAAACAATTGTTTATTCTGGTGGTAGTAGAAGTCCATATTAACAAAAGCCGACTTTAGCATAGATTTGCATCAGGTGGCTAAAATGCAAAATTCCACGTTTCCTAACAAGTCATTAAGTTTGGATAAAATAATTTTTATCGTCCATATAAGAAGAATTAATACTCGAAGCTATGCCCAACAAATATTTCAAACCGCACGAAGCTTTTGACCTCAATCCACATTCATATGATGTAGGGATATTCACCGGACTTAAAAGTGGCTACGAGGATAATCTTTTCATAAAAAAACTATTCACACTGCCCGAACAGGAATACCCTGCCTTTTATCAATATCATCTAAACTATTATTTAAGAAAGGAACCGCAAGGTGAACAAGAGTTTTTCACGTTTGTATGGCAGGTCGTATTACGGCGTATTAATTTTCTTGACCATAAAAACCCATTTAATTCAAGTCATGCGCTGGATATGGAGATATTGGAAAAACTCACAGGTTTCCAAAAATATCTTCGCTCGATTGACATGTGGAATACCCAAAAGACCTTACCAGAAATTATTGCCGATCAACATGCTGAAATCAGGAAGCAGCAATCAGAGATTGACAGGCTAAAAGAAAAACTAAAAAAGGCGACTACCCTCGAAAAAGAAGGCTATATCAATATCAGAGCTGGGAGGCTGCATACCTTTTATGACCTTATACATCAGTTGCAGGATATTAAACTTGCCGATGGCATAGAACTATTGTATCCTGCCGATCAAATTATCTGGCGCAGAATGATCTGCAAGTTCTTCCGGGAGAAGAATAATGAGCCAATTAATTTCAATACTATGCATCGTTATTTTCCAGCCGATAAGAAAAATATAGGCAAGAAATACAAGGAGATTGACGAAAAGGATAAACTTTTAAAGATCGTTTCCGCTAAAAAGCGTAGTTGATTTCGACACTCTGCCAGTTTATTTAAGTTTGCCTTGTCTTACTTAATAACAACTTATCATTCAGCTGTTTGAAAGCGTTACCAGTTTATCAAATACCTCTCTAATTTAACCACAAGAAATTCCGTGGTCAATAATCACGAATTCTATAGCATTTCTTTGAACCAAATTCAAAGGCTATGGAAATCATTAACGAACAAGCCCTTAGCCAGTGCATCCGTAATGCAGTAAGGGCAGAACTCAGGGAACATTTCAGAACAGGCAGCAACCAGCTGCCAAAGGAAGAACAACTATTATCCAAACAGGAACTGGCCGATGAATTTGGCATATCACTGGTCACGCTGACAGATTGGATGAAAAAGGGGCTACCCTTTTTACGGCTGCATAAGCGCGTATTTTTCGAGCGTAGCAAAGTACTTGAAATCATGCGACGGCAGATAACTAACAGCACATAAGCAATAGGCTATATATCTAAATAACTCAATAGCTGATAGGCTATATAACTGTATAGCTAGTTAGCTGCATATATAACTATGTAACAGGACAAATCTGATACCTGCCATCCAAAAGGAAGCGGGAACATATACAATCATCATATAAAGGAGGATAAGGATGCAAGTAGAAATCATCACAAAGGACGATTTAAAGCAGTTTAAAACCGAACTGCTGAATGATATTAAAGCTATTGTGAAGTCGCAGGAAAAGACCAAGGAATGGCTTAAAAGTGCAGAAGTACGCAAGATGCTGAATATTTCACCAGGCACATTACAAAATCTGCGCATTAACGGGACTTTAAGTTACACAAAGATCGGCGGGATGATGTATTATAAACTAGAGGACATCACCAGACTATTAGGGGGAGGTCAACCATGACAGTCACAGGAATCCAAAATAAGGCAGCTGATTATAGCAAATGGGTTAAGCGTATGGGGGCGGATGGCAGAACGCTGGCCACCCATATCAGCCTGCTTACCGCACTGTTTGTCTGCTGGCAGCAAAGCGGTTTTGAAAATCCTTTTGCTATCACCCGCAAAAAGCTGATGGCTTTTTCCAGAATAGCATCTATTGCGACCTATCACAAATGCATCCGTGAACTGGATGAATTTGGGTATATCCGTTATCAGCCATCCTACCATCCGCTAAAGGGAAGCCTGGTCTGGTGGCCGCTCGTGTCTGAGCGGCCATCAGACCAATGAAAAAGGAGCCGGAAAACCCGGCGTAGCATGTACCCGGATGCTCCTTTCAGGAGCTATCCGGGTAATGGAAACCGCAGGAAGTAAGGCGAGGCTTTCAGCACGCCAAACTTATGCGGTTTGTAGGAAGCAAGTTTGTGTTTTTGTTACACAAAAACTCCCCCAAGCCTGCGGCAAGGGGACAACTTGCTTCAAGCTCCCGATGGTCGCATGAAGATGCAGGGTGCAGAAGCAAGAGCGGATAAGTCATTTTAAACGTGAGAAACTATGACCAGTACAACATTAAACACGGGTTTTAAAGCCCCAGTAAATAAGACAGATAAGTGCCCAAAACATAGAGGCGGCGCACCGCAAAAAAGGATCAAACGAGCCAACGGCATCCGTGTCCGGCTGACCGCTACAGAGCGTTTCCTGATTGAATCCAAAGCCCGGCAGGCGGGCATGCGGATCAGCGACTGGATCAGGGCGGCTGCCCTGAAAGCTAAGGTTGTAGAGAGAGTAAGCGCAGAGGACAGGCGTGTCCTGCACCTGCTGGCAGGCATGGCCAACAACCTGAACCAGCTGACCAAGTTGGCGCATAACAGTGGAATTATAAGTATTGTGATCAAGTGCGACAACCTGTTAACGGAGATTGATCAGACTCTTAAATATCTGAACAACGATGATGGGAAAGATACCTAAGTCCGGCAAAAGTTTTAAAGGCTGTGTGGAATACTGCATGTTGAAAGAAGGTGCTGTTGTACTAGATGCGGACGGCCTGCGTATAGGTGAAGTAGCGCACACCATTGCCGATTTTAACATGCAACGGAAAATGCGGCCGGGCTTAGGACAAGCGGTAGGCCATATTGCACTAAACTGGAGCCCGGAGGATGCCCCAAAACTTACCAATGATCTAATGGTGAGCATTGCCAAGGAGTACCTAAAAAAGATGAAGATTTCGGGTACGCAAGTACTAATGGTCAGGCATCACGACACCAATCACCCACACTTGCATTTGGTTTATAACCGGGTGGACAATGAGGGCAAAACGATAAGCGATTCTAGTCAGCGGTGGAACAATGTAAAAGTAAGCAAAGCACTTACCTTAAAGTACAGTTTCCATATGGCAAAGGGCAAAGACAGGGTAAACCGTCAGCGGCTTAAAGGAGCGGATAAAGTAAAGTACCAAATTTACGATCAGATCAAAGCAATCCTGCCGACAGTTAAAAGTGTAGACGAACTGCAAAAGCAATTGGGTAAGCAGGGTATCAGCATGCTGTATAAGTATAAAAGTGGAACAGTGGAAGTACAAGGGGTCAGTTTTGGTAAAGGCGAATACCAGTTCAAGGGATCGGAGGTTGACCGCAGTTTGAGTTATGGGAAAATAAGTAAAACGATCACCGACAATGTTCGGGAGAAGCAAAAGCAGCAGCCAAAAGAAAGAATAGCACAACTAAAGAGCCTAGTCGACCAGCTTAGGGAAGTAATACAGCAGTCCGAGCATGAAACCCATTATTTAAATCAGGAACCACAAACGCAATACTTGCAGCACGAGCCGCAAACCAAATATTTGGACACACCAAATCCCAAAATTGATATATCAGATGACGTTGATGATGAGGCTATTTATGGCCGTAACAGGCAACGTAAGGGACAAGCCCGCACCAATACAAGGTAAGAAAACTAATGATTTTTAAACTCAACATTTAAAGAAAGGAACATCACATGAGCAATCAGCAAACACCTGATAAAACAATTATAGACGAAGTGGTAGAAAGTCTGATCAAAAGGACGGAACTACTGGAAAAGGAACTGGCTACAAAGAACGAAGCACTTTCGGCAAAGGAAGAACAAACACAAGCCTTAATTACTGACTTTGAAAACAAATTTGGTAACATTGTCATCCAAGCACCTAAATCGGATTTATCTGAAATCAATACATCACTGAAAAATGGCTTAGTCAACATCAATCAGAATATGGAAAAATGGCCAAAGCCCCTCAAAAAAGAATATCGCTTTTTGTTCTTCTCCGAGCAGCTTAGGAGCGTGGAATACATTAGGGCTGTTTTGACCAGAATAATCTTGTGTTTACTGGCTTTGGTTTTTATGATCTTTGCTTATCTGCTACTGAATAACCATATGAAGTGAAATTTGCAAATCATTTGATTGGCTATGGCAATGATCGGGCAAACAAAGGGGGGGCGATAACTTCAAACCCTTTGTCACTCCAACAACGAGGTTTTACAGTTTTGGTGCTTATTCTTAGAACTTATGTCCATCTCACATTTTAACACTAATGCCCTTATATCCATACAGCTACCGTTTTATTAATAGCACAGCAATCCATATAAACATAAGCAAGGATATGGTCTGATTCTGCTATCAAAGGGCTTCTTAAAAATAAGTATTAAATCTTAATCATGATATTATTGACATTTATATACTTTAATGTCATTCCATCTTGATAGTATAAAGTAATTGTCAAATCCATTTTTTTATCATTAACAATAATTGTTTTAGCGATTGGCTCTACTGCATACATACTGATATTGTCTTCTGCTTTTATTTTGACCTTGTTAAATATACCGTCACAAACTAATTGACATTCGCCATCAGTTTTGGCGATCAAAACTATTTGCGCCTTATCAAAGCTGTTTTTATCAAATGGAAGGGTTGCTACAGAAATCCTTAGATTATTGGTAATATTAAATGAAACTCGGGTTATCCCTTGCATTGATCCAGTCATTTCTTTCATTACAAATGCGCTATCAACAACTTTTAATTGACGTTCCTTATTTAGCGCCCAATACATTGGTTGTTTATAGTTTTTATCAAACTTACTAGCAAAGAAAGCACCCATCTCAAAGGTCATTTGAGAATCAAAACATACTGCCTCATGTAACGGAGTCCAATTACCTTTAGACTGAAAGCAATAGTCCGATGATTGGGCAATAGCCAAGGAACTATTAAAGACCAAGGCCAGTAGTAGAAACTTTTTCATCATTTGTCGTAATTATTTAAATTAGTGAACTATAAATATAAAAGACTAACAATCCACCGCAAGCGTTTGGTTACGGTTGTCTATAAATACCCTTATTTAAAGGCTCTTTATTACTACTTTGATTATACCCAATTAAGGATTATTTAGTGATATTCTTTTTCTTTGGAATTTCGCTCGCAATAGGCTTTTCTGGGAAAAAGTCCTTTATAGAACATTGAAGTATCTCAGCAATTTTATTCAAATGATTGATATTGTATTTATCCGGGGTTTTACTGCTCTCTACGTTCCCTACAAATTTTGAATTTAATTCCATACCCACCGACAAATTGCTCTGGCTAATGTCTGCCTTCATCCTTATCTCTCTCACTTTATCTATAACGTATTGCTCTATTTTGGATATTTCGCTCATATTCTATGAGCTAAGTAAGCCATAAAAGAAAAATAAATCACCCTGATATAGCAGGGTTTGTTCTTTTTTTATCTATATTAGATTATGATTTAAACACAACAATAATAATATTTTAAAGAGTCTTACGGTTACAAAATCTGACGCCGTTAACGTAGGACAGCAGAGTAATGCCATATCTATGCGTAGATGTGCTATATTTGCGCATTGAGATAGATGTGGGATCTGCTGTAAATCCATGTTAACGTAAGGCGTCAGAAACTTTAATGTAACCATGGTTGGCGGATTCCACATTTATCATTTCCGCCAATTTCAGACTCATTTGAACAGTTTATTAACTATAAATGAGATGATATATGGAAATGTACCCCTTATCCCTAGCAGATGAACACTCTTTTTATTTTAAGACGTTTGTCAAATCGCTAGTCCAAAAGTTTGAGCCCCAACAAGTTTTCTGCTTTGCAAAAAAGAGTTTATTAGAGCAATCCAATGGCTGTTTTATAGATTATAAAACTGATCATAGTAGCAATTATTGTTTATTGATCGTAACAGCAAGCGCTACTCGGATTGATCACGAGATCCAGGAATTTGCCAATTTTCATTATAAACATGGCGTAATCACGATTCTTTGCCACGGAAAAGAAACTATCCTAGAGGCTATCAAGGCCAACAATAGATTCTTTATTACGGTTTATAATACCGGGTATTTATTATACAGCCATGATGGTATGACCCAACCAGATTTACCGGTCAGATTTATCCCTACACAAGCCGGGATAAAAGCTAAAAAACAACTACGTCATCGAATGCCATTAGTTGAGGGTTTTCTTACTGGCTCACATCAATGTCTAGTGAATCAACAATATAATGTATGCACTTTCTTGCTCCATCAGGCCGTAGAACAATGCTGTATTGTACTGATCAGAGTGCATATCGCATACCGTTCAGAGATTCATAATTTAAAACGTCTTTTAAATCTATGTAACTGCTTTTCCAACAAGCCGTTTAAGATGCTACGATCAGGAAATGCTGAGGATGAAAGGCTCTTTGAGATTTTGATCAAAAGCTACTCAGAAGCACGTTATGGTGATCATTTCTCAGTTGAATTTGAGGATGCACAGCACTTATATGATAGGATTACAGATTTCGTTGATCTTGCTAAGTCCATGTGTAAAGAGAAAATTCAGAAGCTAGAAAACGAGGCTTCGTTGTATAAAAGAATAGCACAAGAAAGTGAGGCTATTCATGGATAAGCTGAATATAGACGTTCCGTTTTACGGTAAACAATTCTTTATGCTGCCCTTTAAAAAGGGAACGAGAATACTGTTACGCAAAACAGTTGATCGCTGTGCGAATTACGACTCATTAAAGCTACCACAGCGTGAAAATCAGGTTCGTATAATTTCTTATAAGGGCGGTATCTTATTGCTGGCGGTAACCGTACCCAAAGAAATAGAACAAAGGGTATCAATCAAGGTCACAGAAGGGTTTCTTCTGGTCAGTTGTAGTTCACATCAGGGTGAAAAATATCTCAGTTATTATGCCAGCCTATCGCTGAATTACCTGCTGTGCAACGGTGATTCGGTAGATTTCAAAGAATTTTATTAAAATCCACCTTGATGAAAACAAAGAAAATAAAAAAACAATTGGACTATCAGCCTGCTAGGTTGACAGCCTCACAAATGGAAAACCCTTTAAGATTGATGTCTTATTTTTTTGCAGACTTCCCCATTCATGAGACAAGAGACAATTTATGGGAACTATACAAAGGCTGGATTTATCATTCCGCAACATATACAGATGAAGACCTAACAAAAAATATGATGTGCTTTTACACCCAGTTCCTAGAAATGGTCAATGCCTGTTATGTCTATTCTGAAATGACAAAACCTAAAAAATGATTTATGAAACGAATTAACAATCAACAAATCATAGTCCCTTTAGAATTTAATGTGGCCTGTGCGATATATAAAATTGAGATAATAGAAGTGTTACAGGTTTTCGTTGATCATGTAACCCTGTATGATACCATGAGCGATGTTTACAACGAGGGGTTTTCAGAGGCTACCAGAACCGTTGGTTCTTACGTAAGAGCAAAAAGGAAACGGCTTGTACAAAGCAAAGCCATGAGGAATTGCAGAGCATTACTCATATCCTGTCTATCAAACATTAAAGTATTGGCCACAAAAAAGGCAGGCTTGAGCATTGTTAAAAGAAAGAAAACTCGACCCCTTGTAAACATGATTTTTGAGGCAATGGAACGGGTATATATCATTTCAGACACGATATATCTTGATGAATATTCTGCTATCAAATTGAGCAGAGATTTTTGTGTACTCTGTGAAGCCCATAATTGCTATCCAAAAGAATTTCTGGAACATTTCATGGGTAGAATTTCAGTAGCGGATGCCCATGCCCATAAAGGACTGAAGGTTATCTATGATAATTATACTTTCTCTTTTTTCTCGAACATTGCCAATGGTTTTGGGAGAGATACTAAGGAAATGTTTGATCTAACTGACGCTGAACTTGATTTTTATGAAAGAATGGAAGAATTACATCTGGAACTCTATACCGTACGTGAGCTAAAGGAACGGGCAAGCATCTTAAGAGATTTTTATTTATCACATTATCAGTCTATCACCAAAAACTAAATTTACCATCATGGAAACAGCAATCAATATTACCCTGCCAGAAGATTTTCACACACTTTGTAGTATATACCAGATCAAGCCAGAGGTTTTTGTACAGAGTTTTATTGATCAGGTTTCCTTTCCTTCATTTTACAGTAACCCCATGGGAAGCAACCGTTGGGCAACATTCTTCTTTCTCAATTTCTTGGATATAGAAGAATCTAAATACGAGGTGAATGAGGATTTGGAAAGCCAGTATCTTAATTTATTTAACGATGCTATCAGGTGCAATCTTGATGTCAATCCAGAGGATATGGTTAAATCTGTAAAAGGTGGAAGGGAGATCATGAGGCGATGGCTAAAAGCTGTACTGGCTGAACGCACAAAGTATATTATCGATAATTTATAGCAATACTTATAATTTTGGGTGAGTGCTCGAAATAAACCACTTGCTTAATCCCCCCGCACGGTGCGGCCTGCGGAATCCCTACGCCTAAAGGCCACCAGCTATTCCCGCTTTTGGCATTTACGGAGTGGTAGCCGTCGGTTTTTGTACTTCTCAGTTTGGGTGGTGCTAACTCGAGCGCTAACCCTTGCAGGGCGAAAACACGCCCAAAGACCGTTCTTCGGGCGTGTTTGCTATCAGTAATTAGATTGCTTTGTGGTAGTGTTCAGGCGCTAATATCAAATTTGGTAATGTCGCTGTTATTTTTGCTTCCATTGCTTTTATCTCTACTTCAAGGCTCGTTGCAAACATTGCCTTTAGTGGTGCCATGTCTTTACCTACTTTTTCATCGAGCATTTTGGCATAAAGCTGGGTTGTACGAATATTGGTATGTCCCATCATCTTGGAAACGCTTTCAATCGGCACCCCGTTTAGCAGGGTTACAGTTGTGGCAAAGGTGCGCTTTGCAATCCGGTTGCCCAATGTTTGGGCAACGTCTGAAAGGACGGCAATTTCTGTCAAGTATTCGTTCATCTTCTGGTTGCTGGGAATTGGGAACGCCCTGTCATAGTTAATACAAAATGGATGATCTTTGTACCTGTCCAGAATATCTCTGGCAACTGGCAACAGAGGAACTGCCACTCTTGTACCTGTCTTTTTTCTATAGCTGAACAGCCATCTTTCCCCATCGATTCCGACACGTATCTCGGATAGTTTAAGCTTTTGGACATCAACATAAGATAGACCAGTATAACAGCTGAACAGGAAAAAGTCCCTTACCTGTGACAGTCTTACAGTTGTAAAAACTTTGTCAGCAATCCTTTGCAGTTCATCTTTGGTCAGGTAAGTCCGTATAACGCCTTTTGATTTCAGCTTGTAGCCAAAGAAAGGATCGCTACTGATCCACTTATTTTTCATGCAGATACGGACAATTTTTCCAAGATTTTTAAGGTGCTTACTTGCCGTGTTTGTTCCGTTGTCCTTGGAGGTATGGAGGTAGAAATCAAAACCATCTATAAACTCATGGTCTATATGCCTGATGTTAAGGTCACTTTTCTGATATTTAAAATACAGGTAATCTTTGACATGTCTTTCCAGTATCTCAAATCTTTTTAGCGTTCCTTCGGCATAATCTTCCTTTTCTACCAATGCCTCCATGTTTTTATTGTGGATTTTAATGGCTTCTAGTATGGTGTGTCTGTGTTCTTCTTTTCCTAAGTATTTGCATTTAACACTATTGGCAGTTATTTCGGTTCTATCCGTACTAAGCAGGGTATGGGCTGCATAAACCTCTGCTTTCATGTTTTCCAGATAAGCATTCAGGGTTTTAACATCTTCCTTTGTGCCGATGACTTTCCCAGCTTTTGCATTCCATCGCTCCGGCTCACAATTCCTGCTTGTTGACATTTCCGCACGAACTCCGTCTACAGTAATTCTTAAAAAGATAAAATAAACAGCCCCTTTTGTGTAGTTTTTTGGCTTTTTCAAAAAGAAAAGTACGCTAAAATTGGTTTTCATAATGATAACATTAAGGTTAAACAAAAATAGCTTTGCAGTTCAATATATACAAGATATTCATATTATGAACTGGCTGAATATCAAGTGATTAATTCATGTTAGGGGAGTTTGATGAAATAAAGAACAACGCGCCTAATGACGCTCATTTTATATGCGATTTATTGCATATTTTGATATATCCCGTAAAAGCAAAAACCCTGCAATCTTTTGATTTGCAGGGTTTTAGTTCTTTTTGATACTATTCTTTGTGATCCCGCTGGGATTCGAACCCAGGACCACTACATTAAAAGTGTAATGCTCTACCAGCTGAGCTACGGAATCATTCTCCTTGATTAAGGAGGGGCGAAGATAGAAAAATAAATTATATCTGTACAATAATTTAAATAAATAAGATCCGTTTACTGATTACTAATGCATATATTTTGAAATATCTATAGTATGTTTGGATATTACTAACTGTTTTTATCTGCTAACAATCCAATCATAGTTAATGAGAAAGTATCTGACTGTATTCTTTGCCCTTTTTTTATTTC
This sequence comes from Pedobacter cryoconitis, assembly GCF_014200595.1. Taxonomy (NCBI): domain Bacteria; kingdom Pseudomonadati; phylum Bacteroidota; class Sphingobacteriia; order Sphingobacteriales; family Sphingobacteriaceae; genus Pedobacter; species Pedobacter cryoconitis. The sequence continues at coordinate 2,584,457 of NZ_JACHCG010000001.1, read as the reverse complement.
ATGCCCATGCCCAATCGATCAGTAACTACCTGGAAAAAATCAGAAACAATCCGGCAAAGCTAACTGCTTTCTTTTCGCAAATGCCCAAGGGAGGTGATCTTCACCATCATTACAGCGGCTCTGTTTATGCAGAAAGCTTCATTAATTATGTGGTTAAAAAAGACTATTTCATACAGCGGGAAACACTTCAGATATCAGAACAGAAACCATCAAATGATAAAGACTGGAGCAGATTCAGCGAGCTGGCAAAAAATCGGCAATTAGATGAATATAAATTCAGGATGTTAAAGAAATGGTCTGTTAAAGACTATAATAACGTCAGTATTCCTTCCGATAAACAATTCTTTGAAACTTTCCCGGCTTTTGATATTGCAAGTGAAAAAGATATCGACTCCGGATTACTGGAAATAAAAAACCGGGCAGTCAAAGAACATGTCAGTTATATAGAAACCATGCTTGGCTCGGTTAAATGTGACCGTATAGATGAGCTGAGCTCACAGTTCGATCCAAAATTTCATAATGTACTTCAGCAAAAAGATGAACAGCATACACAGGCACTGCTGGATACACTTTATAGTAAGCTGCTGGAAAAAAATATCGTTTCCTGTGCGGATAACTTCAGCGTAAATACAATTAATAAATTACATAATTCCCTGCATATCGATGATGCTTCATTTATCATGCGTTACCAGACTTATACCGTAAGAATTCTGGAAGCCAGTGAAGTGTTCAAACGATTGCTGCTGGCTTTTGAGGCCGCCAGTAAAAACCCGCTTATAGTTGGTGTAAACATCCTTTCTCCAGAAAATAATGAGGTAGCTATGCGTGACTACTGGTTACATATGCAGATGTTCAAATACTGCCATAAAAAATATCCTTTGGTTAAATATACGCTGCATGCAGGTGAACTTACACTTGGTCTTGTTAAGCCAGAAGAATTAACCTGGCACATTAACTCGGCTGTTTATGATGCAGGTGCCTCGCGTATCGGACACGGTGTAGATATGCCATATGAAGCAAATAGCTACGCCTTAATGAACTATATGAAAGAAAAGGGGATAGCTGTAGAAATAAACCTGTTCAGTAATGAATTCATTTTGAAAGTGAAAGGTGACCGTCATCCGGTAACTCTTTATAAAGAATTTAATGTTCCTATTGTAATCAGTTCGGATGATGCAGGAGTACTGCGAACCAACTTGACTGATCAATATGTATTACTGGCCAGCAGATATCCGGAATTTACTTATGATGATATCAAAAAGATCGTTTATAATAGTATAAATTATTCTTTTATCAAGGAACCATCAGTGAAAAAGCAGTTGCTTACCAAGTTGGACAAAGATTTTATAACATTTGAAAAACTTGTTTTAAATACTCCGAACGGGAGAAACATTAATCATTAATTTCACATTATGGTCAGGACATTAAAGCTAGGACTTCTTTTCTTTTGTGCAGTAGCTGCGGGATGTAGTAAGAATAACAATTCATCGCCGGATAATAATTCGTCACCAGATAATACCGTCGTAGTTGCCGGTAAAAAGGGAACTGATTTCAATGTGAATAATCAGAACGGTACATGGTGGGGAAATGTTATTAACCTGCAAAGCCACTGGTACTATACCTGGGGGACAGATCTTCCACTTCAGAATGCGCCCCAAAACTGTGAATTTGTGCCCATGTTCTGGGGCAGGTCAAATGTAAGTGATGCCAATATTGCTTACGCTAAACAGCTTGGAACACAGGGAAAAGCAAAATTTATTCTGGGATTCAACGAGCCCGATCTGGGCGACCAGTCAAACATGTCTGTACAGGATGCCCTTGCAGCATGGCCTAAATTAGAGTCCATAGGCCTGCCTTTAGGTAGCCCTGCAACAGCCTGGCCAACCCGGCAATGGATGTATGACTTTCTGGATCAGGCAATCGCGCAAAATAAACGTGTTGATTTTATCTGTGTACATATGTATGTAGGCACTGATGATGTAGCCTTTATCAAAGTTTTACAGGATCTGCATGATAAATATAAAAAACCGATCTGGATCACTGAATTTGCCACTGCTGCAAATAATGCGACTACTATGGCACAGAATCCATATACGCCGGAGATGGTTCTGGCCTTTATGCAAAGATTATTACCCAAGCTTGAAGCACTGGATTTTGTACAACGGTACAGTTGGTTTTCAGGTTCACCAACCAGTTCAAGGCTCTGGTCTTCTGCACTGGTGGATGCCAACGGCAACCTGACAGCATTGGGTAAATGGTATTCAGCTTATAAGCCGAATACGGCTATCAGGAAATAATTTAACCCGGTCAGTCTAAGTCTCAGACCTGACCAGGTTAAATCCAAAGAACTATTTTTTTACAGGATAGTTCCTTATTGCATTTTCAATTTCCGGCGTTACATCTTCCTGAAGTAAAAAACCTGCTTTAACAAGGTCTTCACCAGCCTTCTTTACCGCCGCGATATATTGCGCATTGCTGGCGTAACGTTCCTCCAGAGATAATCTTGGATCTCCGGCTGCAATACGCTCAGATCTGGTTAGCTTAAAAGGGATAAACATTCCATTGAGAGAAGCTAAATCACCCTCTCCATAACCTTTTTTCCGAAGACTCCAGCCTGTATAAGTTCCCAAAGGAACCCTGATTGCTATATTTTGTATCCCGCCTTCTTCATTGCCATCTGCATCTACTTTTGGAACCAGTACAACATACCTTTTGTCCTTTACAACTTTAGGCGGCTCCTTTAATTCACCCGAAAGATCTCTGGCAGAGAAATTCCGGCCAAAATCTAAAAGAGGAGGGTTGTTCACCAAACCTTTAAACGGAATTCCGGGTATAGCAGGCCATTGAAAACCTGCTTTGTCAGCTTGGACTAGCGTACCATTTGCTAAAGTAGGATAAGTACTTTCCGGTGGCCGCGTGCCTTTCAGTACCCATCTTTCCAATGCGACTAACAAAGCGCGAAGTGTCGGTGCTACCGGATTGTTATTCGTATTGAAACCCGTTATCGGATCAATAAAATCCATTGGTGAATGCTCTGTACCATTAATCAGGTAAATCCTTACGTTTTCCGGAATAGGCAAATCTTTTGTTCCATCGGACTCGGTATTCGTCAAAGATGCCCTCGACTGCCAATATTCTGTAGAACTTAATGTCTGTATGATCAGCGGACAAGTATTTGTCTGAGCACAACGTGCAAGAATACCTCCTGTAGTGCCTGAAATAACATCTAAACGATCGTCCCAGGTAAAAGGAGGTAAGTTCACTGGAAAAATATGCTCTTCATGTTGCATTCCACCACCACCTGGCCGGCCGAAACGTACATTTAGTGAGATGCGGCGCGTACCAATATGTGCATCAACACCATCAAAAACCTTTTTCCCTTCTTCATCCTGGTTGAACCCCAAATCCAGAAATGTCCTGATGAAGTTGCTGCATTGTGATACGCCCTGAATAATTGTGGCCTTAACAGGTATTCTATTTGAAGAAGAATCCAGGTTAATCTCATCCTTTCTCAGAAAAGAAGTCATATCGCGGATTGCCGCAAACCCAAGACCCAATACTAAAGGGTTTTTAGCCTGATATACCAGCTCATAGATATAATTTGGATCAAAACCAGTTTTTATGGAGATATTGGTTGTACTTGGAGTACCCGGAAAAGGAACATAAGTACAGTCAGAAAATGCCCAATCATTGTTGTCAAGCGGGATTCTGGGATCTTCTTCATGTATTCTTTTGGTTAATATCAGCTTCTTATTGTCGAGGCTTACTGTCTCATAACTATGGTGCGCGAGCCCTGTAAAAACGCCGCTGCTTAAATTCAGTGTCTTTACTGGTTTAACTACGCTGTATTCTGTACGAAGCCAGTCTGATATTTCTTTTCCGTTTGCTGTGGCTACCGGGACCTTCATCGTGAGCCTCCCTTCACCGGGAAGGACGTCTCCCTGCCAGGCGCACCACAAAACTACATAACCCCTTTTTAACAGGGCTTCATCGGCGCCAAAAGCATTTCCTCTATTGGGAAGACTCAAAAAAAGAAGTCCATTACTTTTGATTTTCTCCACCGGGCAAAGTAGAATAAACTCACTGACATATTCAACCATGCCCTTTGAGTTTCCTGGAGCCAATGCAATATCCTGTATCCTGCCATTCAGTGGATTGGTGGGGTCAACCTCTCCATAAGCGTAACCTTTAATTTGCTGGTACGATCCTGCATTGCCAAATGCTTTTCCATTTTTATAAGGTGCTGTACTTGTGACCTCGATTCTTGTGATTTTTGCGAAAGAAGAAGTACACCAAAATATCAGCAGGAGCGATAGCAGATAACCTTTTCTTGTTAGATATATGAAAGCTATTCCCATCTCTGTTTCAATATGTTTTGTAATAATTGATTAAAATCCCATCCAATTTTCCTGGCGGCAAGCGCACTTAAGCTATCTTGATCTGATCTCTGAGGCCTCCCCGGGCCAGTCATATTAGGTTTCATATTCAGATCAAACAGAAAATACTTCCCATTGTCATCAGCCCTGCAATCTATTCTGATCGGGGCTTTTGCGTCTATAATTGATGCAGCTTCCGCACATTGTGCACTAACCAGGATAATCTCTTCAGTATTTTCTTCCTCTTCATCTAAAACCACGCTGTTGTTTACAATCGCTACCAATCCATTGTAAGGTGCAATTCCATGAGCGTGATTAAAGCGTTTCACTGCTGGTAAACTCCAATGCTTATTTTTGATTACTTCGTTATTATTAATGATATAAGTACCTGGTGGCATTACGGTCAATGTAATCTCCTGACCATTCAAATAAGGCTCTGCATAAACAGATGTTCCATAAAGATCACTGGAGAACAGTGCTGTTAACAGTTCATCCAATGCAATTTTATCATTAACCATGGCAACTCCCTGGCTTCCCCGTCCACGGATCGGTTTTGCTACAACCGGATATTGGAAATTAAGTTGATAATCATTTCTGTTAGCTGCACTGATAATCAGCGCATCCGGTACAGGCAGACCTTTGCTCCGAAGTAAATTGTTGGTGTAAAATTTATCATCATATAAATCTGTGTCGCCGGTACGTTGGCCTACCAGCCACACTTTTCCATAAAAAGCATCGATAGGATGGCCCTGGTACAAAACAGTATTTAGCCAGAATGTATTTGCCCCTTTGCTGATTGCTGATCTGATACCTGCTTCAGTATCTGGAAATACCCAGTCATAATAGTATGCTACATTCGGAGAATCGACAGGTGTTACAATTTTAATATTTTGTGTATGGAGCGAATAGGCGATGTCAGCTCCGCTATCAGAATATCCACCAGATTTCATAGGTTTAATAATCCCATCTTTCGCAGGCGCTTGTTGATGTTGATATAAGACTGCAACACAGATCGGTTTTTTCATATCTTTAAGTTACTCTAATTTAAGTATTGTTACCAAAGACTATTAAAACGTTTCAGATAATATATGACTTGCGAAAAAGAATTTATAATGAAAATCTCTATGGGGTTCCTGGTACTTACAGGTATTGTGCATCCAGGCTGTTCAAAGGATGCGCTACAAAAGGAACTTTCTAAGGATAACGGAGTGAAAAACGTTCAGGTTTTGGCCGATACAGGTAAGGTGCTGCAATTCGCGAATCCAAATGTGATAATTGGGGCAGCGGTTAATGTAAAGCTGCTTGCTGCTGATGGGATTTATAGAGATCTTGTTAAAAAACAGTACAATAGTGTATCGCCAGAAAATGCGATGAAAATGATCAATCTACAGCCTCAGGAAGGTAATTTTGATTTTTCGGATAAAACCATAGAAAATGTAGCATTGGATTTTGGAAAGAAACGTATTCATGGGCATACCCTGGTCTGGCATCGCGGACTCCCGAACTGGGTGAAAAACCTGGAAACAGCAACCCTGCCTAACGGAACTACCAGAGCTCAGCAAATGGATAGTATTCTCAGCAGGCACATCAGGACCGTTATTGCCAATTATGATAACCCTGCATCTATTTATAAAGATAATAATGGAAAACCACTCCTGAAATCGTGGGATGTAGTCAACGAAGCATTGGATGACAATGGAGATTATCGCGCCACACAAAACATTTCCAATGGAGAGGATAAGGGTAGTATCTGGTACAGGACTATAGGAAAATCATACGTGCAGAAAGCCTTTACTTATGCGAGAAAGGCCGCCGAGGCACAGGGAGATACAGATTTAAAGCTTTTTTACAATGATTATGGCCATGAATATTCTGCCAAAAAACTAGACTCCATTTATAAAATAGTGATGGCCCTGAAACAAATAACATTTAATGGAAAACCTATTATAGATGGCATCGGAATGCAATTCCACATCAATATTAATACCTCGCTCGCCAATATTAAAAATGCACTGATCAAAATGAAATCTACAGGTCTTTTAATTCATATCGCTGAACTGGACATCTCGTTAAACAAGCCCGGCTTACCATTTTCTGCGGCTGCGTTAGATGCACAAAAGCAGAAATATAAGGACGTAGCCATGTTATACAGAAAATACGTCCCAGCAAATCAGCGCTGGGGTATTACTTTGTGGAACGTGGGAGATAAAGATTCATGGTTAACCTACACTAGTAACACTCAGGTAGATGCTGCTTGTCTGTTTGATTTGGATTACGGTCAAAAACCTGCGTTTTTCCAATTTTATGATGGTTTAAACTTAGACATACCCGCAAGCTATTAATTAAATGATTGCCGGAATTTTAACGGAGAAATATTGGTTTTCTTTTTAAAAAGTTTATTGAACGACTGTGGATACTCAAAACCTAATTGATAAGCAATTTCAGCAACTGAAAGGTTGGTTATTGAAAGATATTCTTTGGCTTTTTCAATCAGTTTTTCCTGAATATGCTGCTGGGCACTTTGCCCGGTAAGAGACCGTAAAAGATCACTCAAGTAATAAGATGACAGATGAAGTTGATCTGCTAGTGATTCAACAGTAGGGGGCCCCGTTTTTAACGTTTTCTCATCGTTGAAATATTGGTTTAACAGCAGTTCCATTTTGGCTAGGACATCATGATTTGCAGCTTTCCTGGTAATAAACTGGCGCTGGTAAAACCGGTTGCAGTAATTTAACAACAGATCAATTTGCGAAAGTATGATATCCTGCGTATGCCGGTCAATATGCTGGTATTCTTCCGCGATCTTATGAAATATCTCCTCAATGTTCTTTTCTTCTTTTTCCGAAAGATGTAATGCTTCATTTACCGTATAGGAAAAGAACCCATAGTTTTTGATCGCAGCCGCAAGTGGATGTTTGTATAGGAAATCGGGATGGATAAATAAGGCATATCCGGTTGCTGGGGTGAGTATATCCATCTGGTCAGCATCTAAAGACAGGATCTGTTTAGGCGCAAGAAAGGTCATTACCCCTTTATCGTAATCATAATATTGCTGGCCATATTTTGTCTTCCCCGCAATATTCCTTTTCAGGGAAATACAATAAAAATTGACAGAAAAGTGTTTCCAAATCGGATCGTCTTTAAAACGCATATCCGAAATATTAACTACACTTACCAATGGGTGTAACGGCTCTGGTAAGGATACCAAACGATGTTTTTCTGATATGGAATTAATGATTTTCATTGGAATGGGCTTTATAAATTTACAACAAGCAAAGCAATTTTCTGTCAATTAACTCTATTAGTTTTATCCTAAGGTTTGCTTTTTGATTTCTTTCCTGAATTCTTCGCTGCCAATTTCCAAATGGCGTGCATACATAGCTTTTGCATCTTCGCCAGCCAAATAACGAATTTGATCTTTCTGATCAGTGGCTGCTTCATAAACTACTTCAGCAATTTGTTCAGCAGTTGAAGCCATCTCCATCATTCCGTCTATAGTTGAAAATAACTTGTTCTCTATTCCGAGGTATTCAGAGTGAGAACTTCTATCGAGAGATCTTCCAATAAAATCAGTTGCAATGCCGCCAGGAGCAATAGTTTTGATACCGATATTGTGTATACCTAATTCAAACGACATGCTTTCTGACCAGCCTTCTATAGCAAACTTTGTTGCGTGATAAATAGAGTGTAATGGAAATCCAAAAAGTCCGCCCATTGAAGTTGTGCTGATAAATAAACCGCCTTTCTTTTCTCTGAAATGTGGAATGAATTCTTTTGTGACGCGCAGCACACCTAAAAGATTAGTGTTAATCTGTCTTAAAATCTGTTCGTCAGTTAATGCTTCAAGTGCGCCCATTAAACCATATCCTGCATTGTTAAATACTACATCAACCGGGTATAAAGAAATAGCTTTGGCTGCGGTATTTTTAATTTGTTCCGGATTGGTTACATCAAGTGGCAACAAAATAACATTTTCCAACTGGTTGAGTTCTGTTTCCTTTTCCGGATTTCGCATCGTACCAATTACATTCCAACCTTTTGACTGAAATAATCTGGCGGTGGCTTTTCCTAAACCTGTTGATGCTCCGGTAATAAAAATTGTTTTTTTCATTTCTTTTAATTTACAGTACAAAAATCCCGCAAAAACTAAGAACATATGTTTCCAAACCGGGGTTAATTGTGTCCAGATTTCGGGTAAATCAAATATTATTCATTCAATGAATGTCAATAATATTGCCTTTTAATGTAATTAGCTATGCAGTTTATGTGATCATTATCATATTTTATTCTGGCTTTTTTTATAAAATTTGTTAAGATGTACATCTAAAACTATATATCATGAAAACTATCCTGGTACCAACTGATTTTTCTTTGCCAGCTGAAAACGCAGCACATTATGCTGTAAGCCTGGCAAAAGTCTTAAAGGCAGATGTTCTGTTGTGTAATGCGATCAAAGTAACTTCAGAAATGCCTATTGCAGCACAGGTTACCTGGCCTATAATGGACTACTCAACCTTAAAGCAAGAAGCGATAAGCAATTTAGATGCATTGGTTGAAAAATTATGTGACCCTTCTTCCTTGGACGAGGATCAAAGTTTACATCCCAGGATAGTATATGAGAGTAATAAAGGTACCGTTCATCAGGTGGTAAGTGCCCTAATTAAAGAAAATGAAATAGACCTGGTGGTTATGGGAATGGCTGGAGCTAGTGGATTGGTTCAATTCTTATTAGGAAGCAATAGTAAAGAAATGATTGAAAAAGCAGATTTTCCTATTCTATTCATTCCATATGCTGCTGGTTTTAAGAAAATCCTGAAAATTGTATTTGCTACAAATTTAGATAGAAATGAATTAGGCCCACTGAAATCATTGATTAATCTTGCCGTTCTATTGAATGCTGAGATCACCATTACTCATATTACCAATAAAGAAGTTAATGTGGATAGTAAGCAGCAGTACAAGATGGATGTTTTTATGAGTGAAGTTATTGAGAAAATAAATCATCCTCAGATCAAATTTGAAAAAGTGTGGAATATAGATGTTGATAATGGATTGGATTGGATTATTGATCAGCAGGATATAGACATGATAGCCGTAGTCCATCACAGGCACCACATTCTGGAAAGGATATTTATTGGAAGTCATACGCAGAGACTTTCAAGGCATATTGAAATTCCTCTTCTTGTATTTCCACCGGATAACGAGAGTTAATATCATTAATGCTTGGTGAGCTTATGTCTTTCTTTTGCCCCATAACTTCAAATGTAATGCCGGTAATATCTGGGGTTATTCCTTGAAAAAAGCGTTGCTTATAACCCGCGCACTCTTTTTTACCTGTACCTATGTGTTATTGAGTATAAAGTTATAAGTTTAGTTGGCGGTATAACATGATGATAATCAGTGTTAACAATGAGGGTTGCCACTTTCTATTGAGATACCAGTGAATTATTATTCTTACAGCCTGAGCGAAGAAGCGTTTTCTGAAGACGTGTTTTTGACTATAGTTTGATAATAAGCAGTAAAAACCATCAAATATTATCATAGCGTTATTATATTAGTGCGTCTTTTTATCAATTTGCCTACAGATACAGCGTTGAAGAAAGCCTCAATATTTTATATCCTATAAACTTGATAAAGATTGATTATGCGTACACATTCAAAAGAAACACAAAGTAGTTTAACTCCTGATCTGGCACTTGAAATTTTAAAAGAAGGAAATCAGAGGTTCGTGAATAATTTAAAAGCAAACCGGAATCTGTTGCAACAGGTTAATGAGACTTCTGCCGGACAGTTTCCTTTCGCCACTGTCTTAAGTTGTATGGATAGTCGCACGTCTGCTGAATTGATTTTCGACCAGGGACTTGGTGATATTTTCAGCATTCGGATTGCAGGTAATATTCTCAACGAGGATATTTTAGGCAGTATGGAGTTTGCCACTAAAGTGGTAGGTACGAAAATAGTACTCGTACTTGGACATACAAAGTGTGGTGCTATTGTTGGGGCTTGCAATAACGTGAAAATGGGAAATCTTACGGGATTACTGGAAAAAGTACTTCCGGCCATAGAAAGCGAGAAAAGTACTCATGCAAACAGAAATGGCTCAAACCCTGCATTTGTAAATAATGTTACTAAACTGAATGTACAATTAACTATTGAACGAATCAGAAAGGAAAGTCAGATCGTATCTGATTTAGAGCAGCAAAAAGATATTAAGATCATAGGGGCTGTTTATGATGTAGATAACGGAAAAGTTGACTTCTTCGAATAGCATTAGCTTATATTTTGCACCCGCATAACCATACCAGCACCAGATTTGTTATAGCCAAATCTGGTGCTGGTGAAATTTTAATCCCAGATCTTTGGCCTGTTAATATTCAATGTTCTCATATAGGATAGAAATTGTCCTGTATGTACTGCTTCATGATAAGCTATCCGTTGAATGAAATCGCCTAAATTCCTTAACTGGCCCAGTTCTTTTCGGATAATTATTATACCGGACAAATCATCGGCTGAAAATGAGCGAATGCATTCCAAAAAAACTTTTCTGAAAGGTTTTGAGAATTCTATTTCTTCTGAAACACTTGTAAATGGCTTGTTTTTCCATGGAGAGGTATAGCTTAAGCCATCCGATCCTTTGTTTTCTATGAGCTTATGAAAATCAAACTCTCCTTCCAGAACATGACGTACCATTTGAATACTGGTCATAGCATTATAGTCTGGTTGCCAGTTGTAAAGTGCTTCGGGCATTGCCTTCCAAAGGATAGAGCTTCTTCTTCTGATCTCCTCAAAGTTTAAAATCATTAAGTCCGTCGTAGTCATAGTTTAAAATTTTTACTAAGTTCTACCATTTAGTATAAATACGCTTCAGTTTAAAATGAAGTATGTATTTGATCCCTTTAATTAAGAAGCCTGTAACTATTTGGAGAATAACCAGTGCTATTTTTAAATATACGCGTAAAATGTTGTGGATATTTATAACCTAGCTCATAGGCAATCTCGCTTATAGTTTTACTCCTGTCTAAGATCTTTTTCTTGGCTATATCTATTATTCTGAGTTGAATATATTCCAAAGCTGTTTTTCCAGTTTCTTTTTTTACCATATCGCCAAAATAATTGGGGGAAAGATGAAGCTCTTCGGCACAGTAAGTAACAGCAGGCAAACCTATGGTCTGAGGTTTGTCGGAGTTAAAATAGTCTTTCAATAAACGCTCAAACTTTTCAATATGACCATGACTGGCATCGGCGCGGGTAACGAACTGCCTGTCATAAAAGCGTAGACAATAGTTAAGGAATAATTCGATATTATTGCTGATCAAAGTTTTACTGTGTTTATCATTTCCTAGCTCCAATTCATACTTGATCTTATCAAAGCAGTCGAGAACAATCTTTCTTTCCTTTTCTGATAAGTGCAGCGCGTCACGCGATTCATAGGAAAAAAATGTGTAGTCATCCATGTCTTTACCAAGTGATGTGCCATGTATAAGGTCTTGATGAAAAAGAAGTGCATAACCCTGAGGCATATAATCCGCATTGATATCAACATTAATTATTTGTCCGGGTGCAACAAATACCAATGTTCTATCTTGGTAATCATAAGTATGACGGCCGTATTTTATATTACCGCATTCCACATCTTTCAGGTAAACTGCAAAAAATCCAAAGCTCATTCTGGAAGCATAGATCTCAGGTGTGGTACCTGTAAAATTGATTATGCTTACCAGCGGATGCAAGTTTTCCTGATGATAAAATTTATCATGTTCACTAACCGTATTTATTCTCAATATCTCATCCATAATTTTTAACTAAAATCTGGCTCAAATTTAATGTTATTCTTAGCGCCGGTAAATTTCTGTAACTAAACCTGTAAAAATGGTAAGTAAGTCTGTATTCTGTATAAGTTTTATGGGTAATAATTGGCTGAACTTTGTAACTGTAAATATAAAAAACAGGTTATGAATATAATGAAAGATAAGGTAGCATTGGTTACAGGTGCTGCATCAGGACTCGGGTTCGCGACAGCAAGAGCATTTGCACAAGCAGGAGCTTCAGTGGTTCTAGCTGATTGGAAAGAGCAATCTGTAAATGCAGCGGCTCAATTATTAAAAGCTGAAGGATTTGAAATATTGGCAATAAAATGCGATGTGTCTGATGAAAAAGAGGTTGAACAAATGGTGGAAAAGACAGTAGCTGAATTTGGTCATTTGGATTTTGCCTATAATAACGCCGGAGTACAAAATGAATTGGCAGAAGCTGCCGACCAAACCAGAAATGATTTTGACCGCGTTACCAGCATTAATTATCAAGGGGTATGGAGCTGCATGAAATATGAATTGCAATATATGCGTAAGCAAGGAAGTGGCGCAATCGTAAATTGTTCATCTATAGGCGGTATTCGTGCCGGAGCGCAAAGGGGTATTTATCACGGCGCTAAGCATGGGGTTATCGGTTTAACTAAAAGTGCAGCTGTAGAATATGCTGGTAGGGGAATACGTATTAACAGCGTAAGTCCGGGGTTATTTCAAACCGCCATGTCAGATCAGATGATTGCCGACGGACAGAAAGAAGCGCTGGAAGGTATGTTGGAACAGGTGCCTGCGGGTCGTTTAGGTCTTCCTGAAGAAATTGCAAGTGTCGTTTTATTCCTTTGCAGTGATGCTGCAAGTATGATAATAGGACATAACCTGGTAGTAGATGGAGGTTTAACGTTGTAATGAAATTTAATATGAAAGCAAAACTAATCGGATTCTCCATAGTACTGACGGCTATCTTAACAGGCTCTTTAACGAGTACAGCTCAAGTTTCACAGCCTGGTGATGAATGGCCAAATTACGGAGGCGACAAAGGTAGTTCCCAATATTCTCCTCTTGATCAAATTGATTCTGCAAATTTCAAGAAACTTCATATTGCCTGGACCTGGCGCTCCGTTGAAGAAGATATCACAAGGACTCATCCGGAAATTAAAAGCTGGGTTTGGGAATCTACACCATTGATGATTAACGGCGTGCTTTATATTAGCACATCTCTTTCTCAGGCTGCCGCGATAGATGCATCAACAGGTAAAACTAAATGGGTTTATGATCCGGGGACCTGGAAAAACGGGACGCCTTCCAATAATGGTTTTGTGCATCGTGGCGTAGCTTACTGGAAAAGTGGCAGTGACGAACGTATCCTGATAGGAACAGGAGACGGTTACCTGATTGCACTAAATGCAAAAAATGGTAAACCCATCTCCACTTTTGGTAATCATGGCAGGATTGATCTGACTCAGGAACTTGGAAGAGAAGTTAGCAGAAAGTTATATGGTGTTTCTTCGGCACCTGTTATCTGTAAGGATGTGGTAGTTATTGGTACCAAGGTTCATGATGTACCAGTTAGTACAACCATGCCTCCCGGTGCTGTACGTGGTTTTGATGTTCGAACTGGAAAACAACTGTGGCTATTTAATGCTATTCCGCAAAAAGACGAGTTTGGAAATAATACCTGGGAAAATGGTTCCTGGAAACAGACAGGCAGTGCCAATGTTTGGGCTCCGATAAGTGCCGACGAGGAACTGGGATACGTTTATTTGCCTTTCAGTACCCCGTCCAACGATAATTATGGTGGAAACCGCCACGGTGACGGACTTTTTGGAGAGAGCCTTGTCGCTCTAGATGCAAAAAGCGGCAAGCGTATCTGGCACTTCCAGTTTGTACACCATGGTTTGTGGGATTACGATCCACCAGCAGCACCGAATCTTATCAATATCACTACAAAAGGTAAACCTATCAAAGCAGTGGCACAAATTACTAAGCAGGGTTTTGTTTATGTTTTTGACCGTGTTACAGGAAAACCAGTTTGGGATATTAATGAGCGTCCTGTACCGCAGTCAAATGTTCCCGGTGAGAAGTCTTCTGCCACGCAGCCATTTCCAAGTAAACCAGCAGCTATAGACCGTCAGGGTGTTACGGAAGACGATCTTGTAGATTATACACCGGTATTGCGCGATTCGGCACTTGCGATATTGAAAAAATACAATTATGGAACTCTATTTACTCCACCTATTTTAGAAAAACCGACTATTTTGATGCCCGGTATTGCAGGAGGTGCCAGCTGGGCAGGTGCTGCTTTCGATCCTGAAACGGGAATGTTTTATGTACCCTCTAATACTATTCCATACACCGTAAGATTGGAAAAATCACAAACACCTGGTATTGGCTATTATGGAAAAACTGTTGCTATGGAAACTCTGGATGGTATTCCACTCTGGAAACCACCGTATGGAAGGTTGACTGCAATTGATATGCATACAGGTGAACATAAGTGGATGAAACCAATGGGCGATCTTGCAACAATAGTTCCCGCATTGAAAAAATTGTCCAATTTTCCTGTTGGTCGTTCTGCACGAAGTCATGTCCTGCTTACTAAAACACTCCTTTTTGTTGCTCAGGAAGGAAGCACGCAACGTGAGGAAATGAGTGGCAGAGCTTCATCAGGTCCGAAGTTCCAAATCATAGATCCTTGTATTGTTGCTTATGATAAAATTACAGGTAAACTAGTTGGAAGAATCGACCTGCCACGCAATGCGACAGCTGCACCAATCACCTACCTGTTAAATGGTATACAATATATAGCTGTAGCTACTGGTGGTGCTAATCTGGCTCCTGAACTGATCGTCTTAAGTGTGGAATAAGTAGATATGAATCCATCCGGAAGAAAATTATTCAGCAGTCTGTTTATTAGCAGGCGGAGCACACATATGAATTAATTTTTTGGCTAAATCAGCTGGTTTGAGTACGGCTACAGGATGATCGAAATCGATGATTGATAGTGGCATTCCTTGTATTTCGGCCGTACTTGGGTCTTGTACCATTACCTTTCCACCTCTTTCATTGATTCTTTTTGCACCTTCAAGCCCGTCATATCCACCACCTGATAAAATTATGCCAATCCCCATTTCCCCACAATCATCGGCAAGAGATTTGAAAAATATATTCACACTAGAATTTGCAACCTTATCATCTCTGGCTTCCACTTTAAGATATCCATTTGTTATCTTTACTGCTGTATTCTCAATAAGCAAATAGATATTTCCCACCTCCAATTGCATATCTTTTTCCATTCTTATTAAAGGCAGGGAAGTATGCTTTGATAAAAGCTCATCTAGTGAACTCCGATGGTCACGCTTTAGATGGGTAATTACAACGAAAGCACAATTTATGTTGATAGGGATATGGTCAAAAAAATCAATTAAAGGAGACAAACCTCCTGCGGAAGCACCTATAGCTACTGTGAAAAATGATTTGGTCATAACATATAGTGTTGATATTGTAAACTTTAACAGGAAGGATAGATAATTGTTTTTTATTAAATGGAAAGTTATCTGGTGAATAAATTCTAAAGTAGGAGTAACTATTTTGACTATGCAGCGTTATACTCCTGGAATCAATTGAATATAGGCTTAAGCTGATAATCTAATGGAATACAAAATAAAACTAGCAGACGGAACTTCTAAAATAATACAAATTCTCTCCACAACGTTTAAAAAGCTCAAAGTATGGAAAGTTCGTTTTGAGGACGGTAGAGAAATTTTGCTTTATAAAGTTGGGGCGGAATGGTTACAGCGAACAGAAGATTATCTGGAAGAATGTTATGTTATAGCTATCGGGGCGTACATTGATGGTTTAGAAACGAATTAAGTTACTCCACCTAACTTGCTTTTGTGAAATTCTTTGCCCGTTCAACATCAGGACTACGATATAATTCTTCAGCTATGGATGATAGGGTGGAAGTATGTACCTGCTTAACAAGACCGTAAAATTGCTGAAAACTCATGATCATTGGCCGCCACTTATTTGGATCAACCCGATTAGGATTACCATCCATAATGATTAACTCATCGAGGTAGACACGTAGTATGCGCAGTTCAATAGTAACCAGGCGTCCACGTTGTTGTTCATCATCCTCCGCAATCCCTTGCAAATTCTCCATGACAGCCTCCATTTGTACCGGACATTCTTTAACTCTTGGAGGATTGACAGTTTCGGATTGGACAGGCGTAAGATTAGCAAGATCAAATTTCTCAGCTTTATAGATATATCCTTTCTGTGCTTTGCCCGGTGGAACCGGAAAAGTACCTGTCGTTAAGGCTAAGCGATTAACGGCAGAGGCATGATGAATAGAAGGAAGGTTCAGAACGCATTCGCCAGTACGGCGAATATTTTCAGTTGTTTTCGAGAGATTCGAAATCCCGATTATTGCGGTATTAAAGCATTGTTTTTTTTATACGCTGTTTAAGAAAATTTATTCCTTTCCAGGGTATTCTCTAAAGTGTCAACCGCAGTTTTCAATTCTTCCTCGTTCATAGAAGCAAAACCGAAGCGAAATGCATTTTGTCCCTGGTAAACTTTTACAATTCTTAGCAGGTGTAGTTCCTTTAACCCGTTAACACGGTATTTTGGTAATAACTTGATATAAATTGCCATTCCACCCGTCGGTAGCGTATAAGAAATGTATGGATGTAATTTCTCTTTTAGTAAGGCATCCAAAAAATCTCTGCGGTGATGATAAATCTTTTTGGCTTTTTTAAGATGCCTTTTCAATTCACCCTCTTTGATCAGAATTGCCAGTGCATTTTGCATATAACCATCACCTCCCACATCAATAATACTTCGTAAGGCTGTGCATTGCGCTATAAAGTTTTTTGGTGCAACCATAAATCCAACTCTTAGCGATGGATCTAACATTTTGGAGAATGAACCAATATATATTACATTTCCACTATGTCCGGCACTTGCCAAAGGCAGATAGGGGGATGAAGTATAATGATAATCGTAATCATAATCGTCTTCAATGATGGCAAAAGAAAATTGCTGAGAAAGTGCCAGCAATTTCATTCTTCTTTCCACGCTTAATGTCACTGTTGTGGGATAATGATGATGCGGAATTACATACACGGCACGGATATTTTTCTTCCTGCATATTTTTTCAATAGCTGTTACATCAATACCATTATCGTCAACATTTACTTCAATTATTTTTGCTCCTGTTTCTTTAAAAGTCCGGTTTGCAATCTGATAGTTGGGTTTGCCTGTAATAATGCTCGCAGAACTGTCTAAAAGCAGTTGGGAAGCCAGATAAATACTCATTTGTGCCCCATGAGTAATCAGCAGATTATCTGTTGATATGTTCAACCCCCTTGTTTCCGACAAATAAGTTACGAGCTGCTCTCTTAACTTTAAGGTCCCTTGCGCGGTTCCTATATGCGCATCTTTTATCGCGTGTTTACGGTAAGTAAGTGTCCGGTAAGTTTTTAGCAGATCGTTTATAGGAGAAATTCTTACATCGGGCCGGCCGTCATTGATCATGAAGTCGGGGGCAGGCATGACTTCACTGCTTTCTTCAACAACTCTAAAAGGTATGCTTAATTCATTCTTGTAAGCTTTTAACTGGTTTGCAGGGCTCCAACTGCGAGGCTTTAACAAAGGAATACACGTTGATACGGCAACATATTTCCGGGGAAAAACAACAATCCAATCCTGAGCTTCCAGTTCCTGATAGGCAGCAATTACTGTCTTACGGTGTACACCCAGAGTTTTCGATAATTCACGACTGCCAGGCAAATGTGTTCCGGGTTTTAATGTCCCATTTCTGATCGCATTAATTATGGATATGGCTATTTGTCTGTAAACGGAAATTTTACTTTCTTTTTCTATGAAAATGACATGTTCATATGGTAACATCTGGACTACTGTTTATCTGAAAACTGGAGTACAAATGTAGTCCTATTAAAAAATACTTTTGAACTATAAATCAAAATAGTTAAAAATGGATTTCAATATTAAAAAAGCAACACTTGAAGATTTGGACATAGCAGCAAATCTGTTTAACCAATATCGGGTTTTTTACAGGCAGCAACCAGATTATGAAAAATGTAAACAATTTATACAAGACCGTTTAACTCAGGAGCAGTCCCACATCTTTTTAATCTATGCAGAAGGTAAGGCTGCTGGTTTTGTTCAGTTATATGAACTCTACCACTATGCTAAACTAGAAAAGCAATGGCTGTTAAGCGATCTGTTTGTTCATCCGGATTACAGAGGCAAAGGACTTTCGATAGCTTTAATTGACCAAAGCAAGCAACGGTGCGATGAAACAGGTGCTTGCGGACTGATGTTGGAAACCGAAAAGACGAACGACATCGGTAACAAACTTTATCCGCGTTGTGGTTTTGAGTATGACGGGTTACATAACTATTATTATTGGTGGAAATAAAAATCGGTTAAGAAATGATAGACTTTGAGAAAGATTATATTTTAGAAAACGAGCGCGTTCTGTTGCGGCCATTAAAGGCAGAAGATTTTGATGCTTTACTGGAGTATGCTACAAACGAACCGGAAACTTGGGATTTTAATGCATTTGGTGCAAGTGGTGGTGAGAACTTAAAAGCATATATCACTACTGCTTTAACCCATAGAGCCGGAAAAACTGAATATCCATTTATTGTTGTGGACAAAACAGACAATAAAATTGTTGGGAGCACGCGTTTTTATATGATAAATTCTATAACGAATACCCTTGAATTGGGTTATACGTGGTATGGAAAGAAATATCGGGGGACCAGTATCAATAAAAATTGTAAATATTTGCTTTTAGAGTTTGCATTTGATGTTTTAAATGTTGAAAGGGTAGGGTTCCGTGCTAATAATTTAAATAAACGGAGTATAAATGCAATGAAAAGTATAGGCTGTGTAGAAGAGGGTGTTTTAAGGAACAGATCAATAGATGGAAAGGGGCAGAGAATGGATGTAATCGTGCTTAGTATAATTAAACAAGAATGGTTTGAATCAGTTAAACAAACCTTATTCAATCTTAGCACTACAAGTTGCTAAAAGCTAAAAATGGAGCCTCAGGGCTCCATTTTTAATGAGTTATCAGGAATGTTGCTCTTCGTGGACCCCTTCAGCAAATTCTTCGACCATCTTATCGTTAAATGCAGGAAGATCTTCCGGGCTCCGGCTGGTCACAAGTCCCTCATCAACAATTACTTCCTCATCCTCCCAATGCGCACCTGCATTGACCAGGTCAATTTTTATAGTTTTCGTAGAAGTCATCTTTCTGCCTTTGACTACTTCGGCGGTTATCAAAACCTGGGGACCATGGCAAATAGCTGCTACAGGTTTCCCTGCACTAAAAAAAGCTTTAACAAATGCAACTGCCTGATCATTTTTTCTTAAGGCATCAGGATTTAATACTCCGCCAGGGATAAGTAACCCATCGTAGTTTTCTGGATTAGCTTCGGCGATCGTTTTGTCGACATTGACTTCAATAGTCCACTCATGATCACCTTTCATAGCTTGAATTTTTCCTGATTTGGAAGAGATGATATGAACTGTGGCACCTTCTTGTTTTAATCTTTCAACCGGACTGGTCAATTCTGTTTCTTCAAAACCGCTTTCAGATAAAACGGCGATATTTCGATTATTTAATTGTCCCATACTATTTTATTTGAGTTTACTATTATAACTACAAATCCGGCTTGCAGAATGTTTTTACATTTTTAGATTCACTAACCCCGCTCTTTCTTCCACGCTGTTTTCATTTTAGCATAGCTGGTATCGGCTTCAGCAGCTTTCCATTTTGTATAAAAGATGGCTGCTGATGCTGCTTTTTCTATTTCCCCCGTTCCCCGTTCAAGCTGGGCATAATCATTTTCTTTGTCGTATTTTTTTCCACTTTTGTAATTCGCATAACGTCTGGCACGGGTGTAGCCCATTTGCAGGAATTTTCTTGCCATGTCAGCGCCTACGAAATCGTTTTTAATTAAGTATTCCTGGAAAAGTTTAAATATTTCCTCACTGCTTTTAGTAGCTATGTCAGGCGTTTTAAATCGCCAGTGTCTTCCTATTTCTGTTTTGTAGGGCTCGCAGATTAATACTCCTTGTTCTCCTTTTCCCACCTGGTAGGCTTCTGGGGTTCCCCGATAGTCTATGTCCGGTTTCCACGGATAACTTTCCTTCTCAAAATTAAGATAAGAGGGTTTTCGTTGCTTAGTCATGCGAGCTAAACAACTGATAATGGTTTAAAGTTTTTGCCTTTAATCTTCTGATCAGTTATTTATTTAATAATTATTAATATCTATTTTTGAATTTAATTAATAAATTTCAGTAAATAGTATTATGATATTGCGTAGAATGACTTTATTAGCTGCGATTTTTCTATTCAGCTGTTCTGGAACACGGGAGCCATACTATCATGGATATGTTTATGATAAAATAACTAAGAAACCATTGGCGAATATACTGGTCAAAGAAAATACGCCTGGAAATCCAAAATCTACATTTACAGATGCTAAAGGGTATTTTAAAATAGAAAACAATACAAAGTTTTTTTCGGATTTGATTTTTTCTGATGTGAATCACTTGCCAGATACGATCCCGACAGCATGGGCCCAACATGGTGAAAAGATGAATTTTACTTTTGTAACAAGTAAACTGGATACTGCGTTTCTGTTATCAAAAATCAAGCTTTAAAATTATGATCAGATGGAATTGAAATTTTTAATACACATTCAGCTCGTGTGGCTGCTACTGATCAATTTTAGCTGCATTCAGGCTAAACAAGAAGATCAGGTTAATCAGTATAAATCTACAGCGAAGCATACTTATTTGGCCAATTATGATTTAAGAGGTGATTTTGACATTATTTTAAATGGTATAAGCATTCGCAGCAATAGGAAAGACGGTGTGATTAGCGGGAATGAATATCTGAATCCGTTTATATCAAAAAAAGGAATCCAGAGTATAACGCTGATTGTAAAATCTTTAAATAAACATACTAAGATAACACCCCGGGAGGTGAAGGATTATTTCATAGATATTATCTATACAGAAAATGGAGAGCCTGCGCCTGTTAATCAGGTGAAAAGATGTAGTTTTCCGGCTATTGGCCATCCGGTAGACTCTTTAATCCATACATGGACATTTGATGCAGATGTATCATATACATTGGAAGGTTTAGATAATTCTCAGGATTTTACAAAAGAAGATCCTGCTAAGTTGCTAAGTGAAGTTCTGGCCTGTTATAAAAATGTACATCAGGTAATCGATCAGGGAAATTCTGATGAATATCTGCAACTATATAAAAAATCGCGTGAAAGAGAAATGATTTCGATGTATTACGATGCGGCAAAACAAAAAGAATATCTACAGTCAATTGCACAAAGAGTAGTTTCATCTAAGGGAGAAATGCAACCGCTAAAAAGTTATAAATTATTTATTCATCCGAATGGAAAACTGGTGAGCTTAATAACTGATGACGGGTTAGCTCCTTTATTTGCGAAGGATAAGGAAAATAACTTAAAAACCTATGGTCTGGAGTTACATCGGGTTAAGGAAAATAATAAGCTGGAGATTTACTAGTTCACATTTCTTAACTACTCAGGTTTTTCTGGAAACAGGCTTTTGTTGCTTCAAGCAGATCGACATTCAATTGACTTTAAATTGTTTATCAGGGGGGTATCTTATAATAAAAAATAGTATTTTAAAGGAGATCCCGCTTATCTATACGTACAGAATAGTCCCCTTTAGAAATTTTTTCTGCCACATCCGAAATCTTATCAATTTGCCTCTCCATCGTTTTTTTTTGTTCTGACAACTCCATCTCAAGCTTTTCAGCCATTGAATTATTCTTCTGGATTTTCCTGTAAAAAAAAAGTGTCATTAGCAAAGCAATCAGAGCAGCAAACCCTATAAAAATCGGTGTCAATGACGCAAACTTGTTCATTTTTGCATTGCGTATAACCATAAGTTTAACTTCACGATCATTCATTGTCTTTATGACAATTCTGGCAGAATCCATGATAGCCTTTCCCCTGACCAAAGTGCTGATCGTAGATGAACGACCTTGCTTTTTGTCTGTGATTGTTCTTTCGATGATGTTAAACTTCTCATTAATTAATCTTTTAAGGAGCGGGAAATCATTTTGCTGTGATTTGTTATCACTGGTTAACTGTTGAGCAGTGTTATAAAAGTTGAAAACGTCATCCTTTGAACCAGTATAGGGTTCCAAAAATGTCTCTTCACCTGTTAATAAATACCCACGCTGTCCTGTTTCGGCATCCTTCATCCTTGAAATCAAGTTTTCCAGAGATGAGCTGACCTGTGAGGTATGTTCTACCCATTGCTGGCTATCCAGCAATTGCAAAATACTTAAATAAGAAATTACTGAACTCAATAACAAAACAAATAGACTGGCGCCAAAACCGAAAATAAGGTTACGCTTAGCATTTTTATAATTTTTACGCATTTTCAAATGTAGAAGAGATGTTAACGATATATAAACAAAGAGGCAAAAGTAAGAGATTTGCAGTGAAAAATAACAGCGTAAAAAAAATTACTGAAGTTATTATTCTGCTGATTAATTAACTACAATCCCTGGTCATTTTTGTTTAAAATATTTGTGCTGAACCATTTTATGTTTTTCTCGTATGATCTCGCTTTTGTTTAATTAACTTACTGACATGACTTTCATCTGTCAAACCAAATTCTGACGCAATTTGCTTTAAGCTAAACCGGCCAGTGTTAATTCTTTGACTTATCAAATTACCTCTGTAATCACTTATGTATTCTCTTATGGTCATGCCGGTATTTTTCTTAAAATACTGACCAATATAATCTTTGGTAAATCTAAAATGTTCACCCATGACCTGCGCTCTTAAATTTTCAGGATAATATATGTTCTTATGAATATAACAGAATACTGCCTGCATATCTTTTGTTCTATGTGTGTTTGATTTGATTTCCCGCATATTACGCTGTAGGAGGTGGGCCAGCGTTAACACTTGCATCCATATAAGGTCTTCATTTCTCAGGACTTCTTTTTTCATAGATATAATTACATCAAAAATCCTATTTATCGTTACCTGATCTTCGTCATTAAAAACAAAACCAGATAAATGTGTTTCCCTGCTTTTAATTAGGTATTCTAAATGACGAAGACCCGAATTAAATATACCTTCCGCCTGATGAATATATAAATCAGTAAATTTTAAATATACAAAGTTTGTTATTCTTTCTATTTCAAAATAGTGCTCATCCTCCGGGCCTAATAGAAAAATACAACCATCATTGTATTTAATGGATTTGGAATTTATAATGTGGTTTCCTATTCCATTTTTGATATAAATTATCTCATAATGATTATGGTTGTGTACAGGATGGATCCAATCTGATACCTCAAAATCAGAAATTAGAACAGGTGCAAATTGTTTATATCTTTTCATAGATTATTACAAAATTAACATAGATTATTACAAATAAACGCATATTACTTCTACCCATCTTTGCTATATCAATTTTAATCAATAGTGGCAGAAATGATCGTGTTAGATTACGTTGATCATGCCAGTTTATAATAATAAAAAACAATGAAAAATAATAAAACAGCACTCGTAGTTGGTGCCAATGGCGTGATTGGTAGTAATCTTATTGCTTATCTTGAAGAATTAGGAGATTGGAATATAATAGGGCTGTCACGCCGGGGAGGGCACAACACCAGTAAAACAAATTATATCTGTGTCGATTTGCTTAATGCAGATGATTGCAAAAAAAAATTACTTCCTTTAACTAACGTTACACATATTTTTTATGCAGCTTATCAGGATAAACCGACCTGGAGTGAACTGGTTGAGCCTAACTTAACAATGCTTGTCAATGTTGTCAATATTATCGAAAGTATTGCTGATAATTTAGAACATATCAGCCTGATGCAGGGATATAAAGTATATGGTGCTCATTATGGGCCGTTTAAAACACCTGCTAAGGAAAACGATGGTGGACACATGCCACCGGAGTTTAATGTTGACCAACAACAATTCCTGGAAAAGCATCAGGCCGGAAAGAATTGGACATGGTCGGCATTGAGGCCATCGGTAGTAGGGGGGACTGCCTTAGGGAATCCTATGAATCTGGTCCTGGTTATCGCTGTTTATGCAACCATGTCAAAAGAACTTGGCCTCCCTCTTCGCTTCCCGGGAAAGTCTGGTGCTTATGACAAATTAATGGATATCACTGATTCCCGGTTACTTGCCAAGGCTACTGTCTGGGCTGCAACCAATATTCAATGTGCTAATCAAGCTTTTAATATTACTAATGGTGATCTGATACGTTGGAACGAATTATGGCCTAAAATTGCGAATTACTTTGAAATGGAAGTGGCTCCGCCGTTGCAAATGCCTTTACAAACAATCATGAACGATAAGGCTTCTGTATGGAAAAGTATGCAGCAGAAATACAAATTAGAAAAACATAGCTACGAAAATTTGTCATCATGGGGATTTGGTGACTTTGTGTTTTCATGGGACTATGACTTTTTTTCTGACGGTAGTAAGGCAAGAAGATTAGGTTTTCACGAGTATATAGAAACCGAACAAATGTTTTTTGACCTGTTTGATGAACTCAAAAAACAAAAGGTTATACCCGGATAGTAAAAACGTGATTAATTAACTTAGGAAGCTTTTAAACGCTTTTCTGTTTTCAGAGCGTCAATTTAGATCAGGGCAATGCTGATACTTCATTACCCTGATCCTTAAAAAGGATTTTAAATATATGGCGTAGATATTGGCATCTGGACCCAGCTATAACCATCACCTTTTTTAGTGATATAACCTAATCCAGGCCAGGGAAGATGGCAAGACATTGTCAGACCTTTTGACTTTGATTGTTCCCTCAATATCTTTGTTCTGGTAGATACGCCTTTATGAAAATCTATATCCCATTCTGTACCCCATTCAGGATGAGAAAGCAATAAAGTGGTATGAACAGTATCTACAATATGTGTCAATGATTCGTTTTCTGAAACGATTTTAAGTACCGGGTGACCGGGTGTATGACCTTCGGCCAGATTTGCTGTAATACAATCGAATAACGTTTCGCCAAAATTATAAAGTTTTAATTTATCATTAACCGCAGCAATGATATTACGGGCTAATACAATACTTCCCTCATTTGAATTCTTATTTTTACTTTGCGAGAAATCAGGATTTTCAGACATCCAAAAGTTATATTCTTTTTGAGACAGGTAATACTTTGCATTTTTAAATATAAGCTTGCCATCAACATCTAAGATTCCACCAATATGATCTACATGTAAATGCGTTACAAATACATCAGTAATATCATCAGCCTTTATCCCCGCAGAATTTAAATTCTTTATAAATCTACCTGCTTGATCACCGATTGCCGATCCACTACCGGTATCGATAATGATAATCCTTTTTTCCTTCTTAATTACTAAGATGTTAATTGCTGCATCTACTGCATCATCTAACATGAAATTTTCTGCTAACGCCTCTTTTACTTTTACGGTATTAATGCCAGGGGCGAAAATTGGCTGTGCAGGATGGATAAATATGTGGCCATCGGTGACCACAAGCAGCTCAAGTTTTCCTAATTTAAACTTAACATAGCCTGAGGGAGAATTTACTCCCAAACCTGGTATTGGAGCTTGAGCATTTAATTTATAAGTTGGTAGTGATGTCAAAATTCCTAAGACGCCAGCATACTTTAACAATTGTCTTCTTTTCATTTATTTTTTTAATTAAAGGTATTTGAATGATATCTTTGTGTCAAGTATGCACAATTTTGTAACCTACGTACTTAAAGTATACTAATCTGATAATCAGCTAGAATAATATTAAATGATAAATGTGAATTCTGAAAAACCAATATGTTCAGTTGATTATGCCTTTAAAAGAATTGGTGGGAAATATAAAGGGCGTATTTTGTGGTATCTGCATAACCAGTCAGTTATGCGTTACGGCGAGCTTAGAAAAGCATTTACAGATATTACACCTAAAATGCTCACTCAGACATTAAGGGAATTGGAAGATGACAAATTAGTTAACAGGAAGGTCTATCTGGAAGTACCTCCTAAGGTTGAATATTCATTAACTCCTGTTGCACAGGAATTAATCCCATTTATTAATCATTTAAAGGAATGGGCAGATAAACAAATGCTGGATAACAACATAAACCCAAAATTAAGCTGTTAAATTGTTTCTGTAGGTGGTTCGGCCTTAGCACATTTGTTCACCGCTATCATGAAAACTTATCTTAATTCTCCTGCACAATTTTTATTTTTTTGTAGCTGCTCCCCAAAGTCAGCATTATGCCAATTTGAGTACAATCAACATGGACTAACTAACAACTGCAAAAGAAATTTCAAATAGTTAAAAAACAACTTTAAAATAAGGATGTTATAGCTGAAAAATAAAATTATTATGGATGACAAAAAGAAAACAGGAAGTCCTGATAGAGAGAGAATCAATGTAAAAGAAAATTATGAAGTGGAATATTGGTCTAAAAAATTTAAGGTTACACCCGATCAATTAAAGCAAGCAGTTAAATCGGCTGGAACATCAGCAATTGAAGTTGAAAAGCTGCTTAATAAACTTAAATAATAAGTTGGTTTAATTAATAGTCATTATGCCTGAATTACCAGATTTGGAGGTTTTTGCTAAGAATTTGCAAAAGCGTTTTAAAAATAAAATCCTGGAAACTGTTGAAGTGAGTGTGGCTAAAAAGTTAAATGTTTCAAGTAAAGAATTGAAGCATGTTTTAGAAGGCCATCAATTGAAAAGTGTCTCCAGGGCAGGAAAGACTTTACAACTGCATTTTGATAACGATGTGGTATTAGGCCTGCATTTAATGCTGCATGGTGAGCTTAAAGCATTGGACGAAGAAGAGGTTAAATTTCAAATTGTTTCCTTTCATTTTAAAGGCGGAGACGGTTTTGCCTTAACAGATTTTCAAAAAGCAGCAACACCAACGCTGAATCCAGAAGATCCTGATGTACCTGATGCTTTGTCTTTAAATCTCTCATCTTTTAAAGACCTGCTGGGAAAAAAGAAAGTACAAATCAAGACCTTATTGATGGACCAGCATTTAATTAGAGGGATTGGTAATACTTACGCAGATGAAATTCTCTGGGAAGCCAGAATCTCGCCTTTTTCTATAGCTAAAGCGATTCCTGAAGCTGGAGTAAAGGAATTGCTAAAGGCAATCAATCATGTGTTGTCTAAAGAGGCTGCCGATATTGCCGAAAAACTTCCGGACGCACTAAATGGTGAGGTGAAGGATTTTTTAAGGGTGCATCGCGCTGATATAAAAAAAAGCCCAACTGGTGCTGCGATTCAGATTGAGAAAAAAGGCACAAGAAAAACCTATTATACGGACGAGCAAGTATTATATACACTTTAAACTGATAGCCTAAACTTATTTATTATGAAGCGAATACTAATGATACTGACTTCCCATCAGCAAATGGAAAATACTGATAGTAAAACCGGTGTATGGCTTGGAGAGTTTACTGATCCTTATTATGAATTTATTGACCAGGGATACCAGGTCACTTTAGCAAGTCCATTAGGTGGAAAGCCGCCTGTGGATACGATGAGTGAACTAACTGAGCATATTACCGGTGCTAACCGCAGATTTGTGGATGATGAATTTGCCCAAAGTGCATTTACGCATACGCATACATTGGTCGGGTTATCTGCTACTGATTTTGATGCGGTTTTTTTTCCTGGTGGTCACGGCCCAATCTGGGACCTGGCTGATAATGAGTTAAGTGCAAAATTGATCATGGAGTTCTTTGATCTGGACAAACCAGTAGCAGCGGTTTGTCATGGCCCGGCGGCTTTGATTAAGGCAGCAGAGCTTTCGCCGGGATTATTAGCTGGTAAAAAGCTGACAAGTTTTACTAATACAGAAGAAAAATTGGTAGGAAGATCGGATAATATTCCGTACAAACTAGAGGACAAACTTATTGAACTTGGAGCTGATTTTAAATCTGCTTTGCTTCCTTTTCTCGTTAATGTGGAAACTGATGGACTACTGATTACAGGGCAGAACCCGTTATCGGCAGGGCCTGTGGCTAAGGCGCTAATTCAAGTTTTGGAAATGGATTATTCCGGATAAGCCAAGTATAAATTAAGCGAACTCTATTTGATTTATAAGAGGCTGTGATACTACGGATACAAACATTTTTCTTACAAAGGTGTTCCAGACACTCAATATTAGCTAACAAATGATACTTGAAAATATTTACTTAGAGAAATTAAGCGAAATTTTTGTCGCCGAAAAGAAGTACATTCTTTGCTTGAAAAAACTTTCAGCCGCTGCATTAACAGATGAACTGCGCATGGGGATTTCACCAGATTCTTCCGATCAGCACTTGCACATTGAGCGTTTAAAACTGTGTCTTGAAATAAAGAAATCGAAAAAGGCTGGGGCCATTTCAACGCTTGATCAGCACTTTTTTGAACACTGTAAAGATGTGGTTAAAGGAAAAGTTCCATCAGTGGAAAAGGATATTTCTATCCTGCACATTTCCCAGCAGATTTTTCAGCGAAAAATTCAGAGCTTTAGTTCTTTGCAGCATATGGCAATAGCTTTGGGTGAGGAGCAATCTGCTTTATTGCTGGAACAATGTTTTAAGGACGACCAGAATGCATATAATTACCTGGTGCAAGTTTCACAAAACATTATCTATCCTAAATCAGTAATCTAGCGGAGACAAACTTGTCGGTTAATTGTCTATCAATTGTGGTTGACCTTAAGATCGAATTCCTGATAAACATGAAGAAAAAATATAAGGTATTAAGATTGCTATTCGGTGGCCAGCTTAATAGCAATCTTGCTGAATAGTATGTTTATGTACTAAAATCAAATTTATTTGTAATTTATCTCAAACAATTAGTGTTTTATTGTACTTAATAGTCTATAATTGTATTAAATTGATTGAAGATTATGTATTACGATTTAATAAGTGAGGTTATAGGCTTAATTAAGATTTATGAACAGGAATCTGATCATAAAAGTCAGGACGGATACTTATTTGCAC
Source organism: Pedobacter cryoconitis (assembly GCF_014200595.1). NCBI lineage: Bacteria > Pseudomonadati > Bacteroidota > Sphingobacteriia > Sphingobacteriales > Sphingobacteriaceae > Pedobacter > Pedobacter cryoconitis. The sequence goes on along the minus strand of NZ_JACHCG010000001.1, from coordinate 2,555,202 downwards.
AGTGGATGAACCAACATTATAAAAGCTCTCCTCAAATTATTGAGGAGCCTGAATGGGAGGGGAAGACAAATGGACGTTCTGCTGATAGCGTAATTAATACTTCGCTGGTACATCTTTACAGGTACGCCAAACTAAATGCAAAAGCTGCAATAGCAAATACATCTTTTTCTACCCCCGATGAATTTATTTATTTAATCAGCCTGGTTTCATTTGGCAGTATGACTAAAACGGCTCTTATCAAACTAAATATTCATGAAAAATCGGCGGGAATGCAAATTGTGAATAGATTAATTAACAATGGACTGGTTGAGCAGTCAGCATTAGATAGTGATAAAAGAAACAGAATGATTCACATTACTTCAAAAGGGACTCAAATGCTGAATGAAAGTATGCAGAATATAAAAAAAGCATCAAGGGATGTGACCGAGCCACTTTCACACCTGGAAAAAATGGATTTAATCAGGTTACTGACAAAACTTGAAAGCTTTCATGAATCTAAAACAAGGATAATTTCTTAATAACCTATGAAAGAAATATTTGATAATTTATCGGCCGAGTTCAGTAAAATGATAACCAAACGTTACAGTACAAGTTTCTCATTGGGTATTTATTTTTTAGATGAAAAGATCCGTCAACCTATTTATTCCATTTATGGTTTTGTGAGGTTAGCAGATGAAATTGTAGATAGTTTTCATGAATATGATAAAGGCATTTTATTATCAAAATTTAAAAGAGATTGCTTTGAGGCTATTGCAGATGGAATCAGCCTGAACCCAGTACTGAATTCTTTCCAGCAAGTTGTGAACAAATATCATATTGAAAAGCAACTTATAGAATTATTTATTCAAAGTATGGAAATGGATCTGAAGCAAGAATATTATACACCTGAAAAGTATGATCAATATATTCTCGGCTCTGCTCAGGTGGTAGGCTTAATGTGTTTGCAGGTCTTTACTGAAGGGGATAAAACACAATATGAAAAGCTAAAGGATTCGGCAATGAAACTGGGCTCTGCATTTCAAAAGATAAACTTCCTCAGAGATGTAAGTGCTGACTATTATACATTAAGCCGTAATTATTTTCCAAATGTGAATTTAGCCACTTTTTCTAATCTTGAAAAATCAATTATAGAAAATGATATAGAAGAAGATTTCAGATTGGCACTAAATGGAATCCGGCAATTACCATCTTCTTCCAGAAATGGCGTTTACCTTGCTTATGTATACTATAAAAAGTTGTTTAATAAGATTAAAAACTGTCCAGCCGAAAAGGTAATGACAGGAAGAATCCGTATTTCCAATGCACGTAAGTTCGGATTGATGTTTGACTCTATTATTCGTTACAAAACCAATACTATATAATATGATAAGCATTCCGAGTGAACAGATTTATCAACTGGAAAAACAATATAGAATAAGCCTGATCAATAGCTTAGTTGGATATAAATCTTTGAATCTTCTGGGGACCATCAGCAAAGAAGGTATCACCAATTTATGTATTATTAGTTCGGTCTTTCATCTCGGTGCTAACCCGCCGCTTTTGGGTTTGGTTATACGACCGGAAAGAGCGCACAATGATACCCTCAACAATATTAAATCAACAGGTCAGTATACTTTGAATAATGTATTGCCAGAGTGGTATATGCAGGCACACCAGACCAGTGCTTCTTATGCTGCTGGTATATCTGAATTTGATACCTGTGGATTTCAAAAGTTGTATGCAGATCATTTTAAAGCACCTTTTGTAAAGCAATCGACTATTCGTATTGGCTTGGAGTTAAGAGAGATTATTGATGTAGAGCTGAATGGTACAACTATTTTGATTGGAGAAATTGTTCAGATATTAGCTGATGATGCGATGATAACTGATGATGGAACAGTTGATCATGTTAAAGCAAAAACAATGACAGTTGCGGGATTGGATACGTATTTTCTTCCACAACCTATTGGGCGTCTGGCTTACGCCAAGCCGGGAATTGATCCGCATAAATCTGCATAATCTATTTATTGATTATATACTTTAGCCAGACTGAAACCAAATGTAGACCCTTTACCAAATTCGCTTTCTGCCCATATTTTTCCCTCATGCCGGTTAATTATTTCAGAACATAAATATAAACCGATCCCAAAACCAGAAATGGAGAACATGTGATTACCTTCCACGCGGTAATACCTATCAAATATTTTAGGAAGATCATCTGATTTAATACCCATGCCATGGTCTTTTATACTGATGTTTGCAAGTCCATTAGCTGAGTAGCACGCAATACTGATACTACTGCCTGAAGGTGAATATTTAATAGCATTGCTAATCAGATTATGGATTACCTGTCCAATCTTTTCTCTATCAGCATTCACGAAGCTGGATTCAATTGGTTCAAATAAAAGTTGGTGGCCTAAAGTAGTGGCCAAAAATTCCAGCTCAACTTCTTTGACTAAAAGAGCAAGGTCAAACTTTTTAAGGTCAATATGTATCTTCCCTGATTCCAATCTGGATAAGTTTAAAAACCCATTAATCATGCTGGTCATTTTGGTGACCTGACCATTTGCCTTCTCCAGTGCTCCTATAAAGAAATCGTCTTCTTGTTTTTTCAATTTGACAAGTAGCAACTGAATATATCCTTTCATCGAAGTCAAGGGTGTTTTTAATTCGTGACTTACCATCCCTATAAAATCATTTTTACGGATTTCATCTAATTTTTTCTCCGTAATCTCATGAATTAGTCCAGTAAAATAGTTTGTGCCTTCTCGGTGCTGAACTTCACCAATTCCTCTAACCCAGCGTGTTTTGCCATCGTGATAACCAATGATCGGATACTCCATATCGAATCGTGTACCTTTTGTAAAAGCAGATTCTATTGAGTTTACAACTTCCTGACGGTAATCTGGGTGGATCTGGTTAATAGCGGCATCATAAGTAACTTCATCCTCTGGAAAATAGCCAAAGAACTCCTTTAGCTTAGCTGATACGACAAAAATTCGTTCTGCGGCATTGATATAATAAGTGCCTAGCCCGGCAGCATCGATTGCCATACGAAGATTTTCTTCTGCATGTTTGATTTCTGCTGCGGCTAAATGTTGTTCTGTTATATCCATTACCACCCCGGTGAAAGCAGAAAATGTACCCGATGGATCTACTTTCAAGTTTCCTATGGCCCGGAGCCAACGTAATTTATGATCATGAAAACCTATTACAGGGTAGGTAATATCATAGTCACCATTATTGTAAATAGCATTTTCGAGCGTTGATGAAGCATAATCACGGTATTCTTCTGTGATCTGTGCCGTTGCCTGCTCAATGGAGAGCGGTTCTTCAGGGTAATAACCAAATAATTCTTTTAAGCGGGCGTCGGTGATGAATTCTCTGGTAACGGAATGAATAAACCAGGTGCCAAAATTTGCGGCACTGACCGCTAATCGAAAGGCAGCTTGTGCTTCTTCGACCTTTTGCTTGGCGATAAGCAGCTCCTGATTGACCAAAGCGAGCTTTTCATTTGTTGTGGTTAATACCTCGTTAGAAGCTGCCAGTTCTTCATTGGTAGCCGCCATTTCTTCATTAATGGCTTGTAATTCTTCTGCTCCTGTAGCAAGTGCTTCTTCCCATTGTTTACGTTCAGTGATGTCACGGGTGGTGCCTGCTACAGCTTCTACCTCACCTTGCTCATTAAGTACTGGTGTTAGAATGTAGTCATATACCCGGCGGCCCAGAATGGCATGGGGAAAAGATACTTCTCCCCGGATAGGTTGTTTGGTTTTTATAATCTGATCGATCTCTCTTTCATGCATTTCGGCATGCCATGGTTCATATCCATTTTCCAGTAATTTTTTACCAATGGCAGTATCCCAGGTTTTACCCCACATGGAAAGAAGCGCACTATTCGCATAGGTGAAACGGTAATTAAGATCAAAAACGTACATCAGATCAGGCGTGTTTGATGTAATTGTTTCATACACTCTTTTCTGCTGGTCTGACAGCACTCTTGATATCCTTAAGGCCTCTTCAGTATTTTTACGTTCGGTTATATCACTTGCTGTACCGAACCATTCTATAATTTGATCCTGATCATCCAATATAGGGACTGCTCTTGAGAACGTCCAGCCTGGTGTACCATCAACCCGAAGTACACGATGCTCCAACTGAAATATTTTCTTTTCCTTTATGGCTTCATCAATAGCTGCATTTACTTTATCCAAATCTTCCGGGTGGACATTATTGGATTTCCAATCAATTGTAGGTTCTTTAGCGTCTTTTAAAAAACCACGTCCATCAAGTTCCCTCATCACCCGCCAGTCAGCGCTCATGCTGTAGATAACATCAGAAGTAGCGATAAGTAATGCTCTTAAACGTACTTCACTGGCGGCAATCACGTCTGCATTTGATTCGGGAACATCAAGTGACTTAGTCATAATTTAGAAATAAAAATTGGCTTAGTTATAAAAACGGAAAAGATAAATATTTGTTTTTATATTTGAAATTGATATTTTGTTCCATAAACGGTAAATTACCTTAATTAGAAATCTGAGCTTCGTTCATCTTATTTCTAAATGCTTTAGGACTTACTCCTTTCTGAGATTTGAAAAATTTGTTCAGATGGCTTTCGTCGGTAAAACCGAGTTCACCAGCTATTTCATTGATGCGCATATCACTGAAACGCAACCGTGCTTCTACCAGTCTGATCCTGAGATTGGCGATATATTGCTGTAAGGTCTCATTGGTGTGTTTCTTAAAATATTTGCCAAAATAATGTTCTGAGACACCAAATTTACTGCTTAAACTTTCTGCTCTCAGCTTTTCCGGGCTGTAAATATTGGCTTGAATATAATTTAAAAGTTCAAGCGCTTTTTCTTCTGCATCTTCCTTAATCGCACTGGGCATATACTTGGCTATATTCCTGGCAACCACTACAATCATGGTATCTACCATTTTAGTTACCAATTCTTTGTTGTAAAGATCGCGGTTGACGTATTCTGCCATTGTCGCACTAATCAGCGTACGAACCAAAGGCTTATCTGAGATGTTTTTGAGAATGCAACCCGGCTGATGACTCGCATTTTGCAGAATATATTCCAATCTTTTGATATCATCAGTGTGAAAGTCCTGTGAACGGATGTATACATTGCCAAACCGCAGAAAGAAAAATTCTGTGGTTGTTTCAATCTCAAAAGAATGGCAATCATCCGGTGTGATCAGGAACATGTGGTCTGCATGGTAATTGAATTTATTGCCGTTGATACACTGTTTGCCTGTACCGGATAAAACATAAACAAGTTCGAAAAATAAGTGCTTGTGTTCACCTTTAGGGCATTCATCCAGCTTCTTATATACAATTTCAAAAGGCTCGTATAGTGCTTCTCTGTTCATCTGCGTATCTGTTTAATGATTTGTAAATATACGTTTTGTGACAATGAAGTAATGCGGTTTAGCTGAAATGTACTATTATATAGCTTAATTATACAGGTTAATGGGTGTAAATCAGTTGATATTTGCACTGAAGAAAAAATTTAACTTAATTAAATAGAAAAAATGAAACTAAAATTGATATTTTTTGCAACGATATTTTTCATAGCCAACAGGCTATCTGCACAAGCAATAAATCAGGCCAAACTGGAAACTGTAGCTGCTATGGACGTCCGCCCTGGTGATGTAGCTGTTTCTGCCGGGGGAAGGGTATTTGCAACCATCCATCCGCTGGGAAGCCAAAAAACACAATTGGTTGAAATTGTAAATGGAAAAGCACTTCCTTATCCAAACGCCGGTTATCAGAAAAATAATAAAAAAGCAAGTAACGCTACATTTGATTCCATGCTGGGGCTGATCTTTGACAAGCATGATAAGCTGTGGGTAATAGATATGGGCCTGGAATTAGTCAAAACAAGGCTCTGGGCTTTCGATATCAGTAAAAACAAAGTTGTTGAAAAGATAGAACTGTCTGCTGATGTCGCGCCTAAAGGAACTTTTGCACAAGATGTAGCGATTGATGAAGAGCATGGCTGGGCTTATTTAGCAGATATTACCAATCCAAGTATCATTGCCCTTAACCTTAAAACAAAAAAAGCAACGAGATTCAGCGGACATCCATCTTTACAGGCAGAAGATAAAGATATGGTGATTGACGGAAGTGTTGTTTATTTTGGAGGCAAGCCTGCCCGTGTTGGTATTGACCCCATTACATTATCTGCCGATAAAGAAACTTTGTTTTTTGGTGCCATGAACGGTAGCATCTGGTATAAAGTACCTGCAAAGCTTTTCAGAGAAGGGAAGGATAATCAAACTATCGGTAATGCGATAACCAAAGCCGGTAACAAACCATTTAGTGATGGTGCACTTACTGATGCAGCAGGTAATCATTACTTTACCAATTTGCAAGAGCATGCTATTACCAAACTGGATACCAATGGCAAACTAAGCCATGTGATACAGGACAATGAAAAACTGTTATGGCCTGATAATGCGTACCTGGCGGCTGATGGCTGGTTATATATCTCCACTAACCAACTCAATACGACTACGGCATTTACCGGTAAACCAGATAGCGGCAAAGCGCCATTTTATATTTATAAATTAAAATTATAGAAAAGGGAGCCTTAAAACTCCCTTTTTTTGGCTAAGTTCTTGAAAGAGGTTTCAAATTTTTACAGGTTTGCATTCTGGCTAAACTGTTCAATAAGCTTCTTAATTGATTCCTCAGAAGGGGAAGCAAAATCTTTTATCCCTTCGAGCGCCTCTTTCCCTAATAGGGTAGCTCTTGTCCGCATTCGCTTTTCATAGGCTGCAATGGCAGCTTGTACATTTTGAAATTCACCACTGGTAAGACAGTCGCTTAAATCTAAAGCATCCATCATGGCCGTATTAACCCCTTCACCTGATGGAGGCATCAAATGAGCTGCATCTCCAATCAGTGTAAGGTTTTGTTTTGTATCCCAATTTTGGTCTAAAGGGAAATAGTTCAGTGGTCTTGGAACAAAATGTTTACAGGCTTCAAAGAGTGTGAAAAATATTGGGTTCCAACCTTCATAATATTTAACCAGGTAAGCATATACTTGTTCACTATCACTAAAATCAATACCACTGTTTTTGATCCAGTCTTCAGGATACAGAGATGAAGCATAAAACGTCAGGCCACCATCACCTCTTGGCTGCACAGCAATAGTTTTTCCGTTATCCATTGCAATAAGATTGGCTTTATTAACCAATGCATAAATTTCAGGACAAACTTTTTCAGGATAATCTATCTCTCCCTGGATAATAGTTGCCCCTGAATACAGTGCTTTAATGTCTGTTAGGTAAGGACGGATTTTTGAGCGGTATCCTTCGGCTCCGATTACAATATCCGCAGTAGCTGTTGTGCCATTTTTGAACTTAAGTTCCCAGCTCTCATTTACCAGCTCCATGCTTACAAACTGACTATCCCAGGCAACGGTATCTGGAAGAAGCGCATCTATTAACATATTTCTTAACGCGCCTCTGTCAATCTCTGGTCTAAAATGTTCGTCACCAAAACCGGCATCGGAACTTTGATTATGCTCATCTATGAGTACATTTACATCTTTGTCAACCATGCGATACTTGTCAGCCCCAGGCATGTAATTCGCTTTGAAAGCATCCATCAAATCTGCTTCTTCCATAACTTTCAAGCCGGAGTCAAAGTGTAAATCAACGATTGCACCTTGTATGCGTGCTTCTTTGCCACAATCCCGTTCATAAACCTTCACATTGGCCCCTTTGAGCTGTAAAAGCCTGGCTAATGTTAAGCCCCCCGGGCCACCACCTACGATTGCTATTTCTTTATTTTGTAATAGATTGATTGTTTTTGATGCTTCCATTTTTATAACCTTCTTAATTTGATACAAAGGAACAGCCAATGCCAGGTGGAAACAATGCTGATACGCAGTGAGTATAGGACTATTCGAGGTTTTTAGTCCGAAAAGCTAAAGGTGTCATCCCTGTGGTTTTTACAAATAGCCGTGTAAAATAAGAATAATCATCATAACCGAGTTCACCGGCAATCTCTTTTATGGATTTACTGGAGTGGTAAAGCAAGCGTTTGGCTTCCAGTATAATACGCTGGTGTATGTGATAAGAAACAGGATGCCCGGTTGCAGTTTTGACGCATTCATTCAGATACGGAGTAGATATGTTCAGCTGTTGAGCATATGCCATTGGGCTTTTTATCTTCATAAAATGATGCGCTAAAGAAGATTTGAATGATTTGGTAATCACCTCGAAACGTGAATAGTTATTTGTGGTTTTAGCTTCAGATAAATACTGGGATGCAACTAAAGTGACCAGGGTGTTACAACTTTCTTTCAGGATGGAATTAAAGAGCTTCTCGTGTTTCCTTTCAGAAAATTGTATGCAAAGGGCAGCTGTTGCTGAAATGATAGAGAGTGTCTCCTGGTTTAAAATCAAAGCGCTTACAGGGGTGAGGTCTGCCAGTAATTTCAGGTTTTCCTGCTGTAGATTTTCACTGGTGATTATCCAGCTGGTAAATGTTGCATTTTCAAAACCTATCAAATGATGTATTTGATCGGGGTTGATATAGATAACAGATGATTCTTCTATGCTGTGTTTTTCAAAGTCAATTTCAATATGTGTCGTTCCCTTTTCCTGTAGAATAAATAGATGACCATTGTCACGGTGTGGTCGCCCGACTTCTTTGACATCGGGGGGGCCATTACAGGATGTTCTGAAAATAATTATTCCTTCCCTTGTTCCGGAAGGTAGTGTATTCACAGGGATATGGTTGCTTTTTTTAGGCATCTTATTGCCTTACAAAGATAATTTATTTAATAAATAAAAGAGGCCGGTCATGTTTAAATACGACCGGCCTCCATACAGACATTTTTAAAGATCAGTAAAAGGGCCGAAAAACCCTACAATGCTTTTGATCTGATTTTGATCGTTGAACTCCAGGAAATCCATGCCTGGTATTTTTTTACCATCCGGACCCGTAAACTCCCAGCTAAAACGTCCACTATTATGGTGATGATCAACCTTGGAAAGCTGTTGTAATTTATTTCCTGGAGTTTGCTCATGTAATTCGTTAATATGAGCGGCAAGATCATCGATGCCCGTAATCATATCGTTTTGTGTATCAACGTATGTACTTACCGGCGTCCAGCAATTTTTTAAAGCTATTTTTATGTTTTCAAGTCCTTTTGTGCTCCAGGCTTTGCCATATTGAGCTATTGATTCTTCTATTGTTTGCATAAACTGTTTGTTTAATGATGTTGAACCATTTCAATCATTCCGTTAAGCAAAGGAACGGGTGAAAAATTGAATAAAAATTAAAGTAGTTTAATGAATTATGCTTTTTTAGCAGTTGTAAAATTCTCTATACTCCATTTATAATGACCAATTCCCGAGAGTACAAGAGCAGCTCCTGTGAAAACAAATACAGGATAGGCGAAAGGAGCGCCGATCCTTACAAATATGGCCATGCATAAACCAAAACCAAGTGTCAACGCTGCGGCACCTAAAGAGATATATTTAATCTTTAAACCAATGATCAGGAAGATACCAAACACTGCCTCGGAAACTGTAGCGATCAATCCCATAATATTTGCAAATGGCCTGTTCAGGAAGGGCATTAAAGTATTAGAATAATCAATAAAATGTTTCCAATCACCCCAGGAAACACCACTCGAACCGTTAGCTCCCAACCAACCTAATCTGTCCATAACAGGTAATAAAAAGCCAAGACCAAGGGCGAGGCGTAAAAATAATTGGGCAAGCCCTGAAGAATTTTTCATGATTTATCTTTTTTTAAAAGCAAAGTTAAAGCAGGCAAATTTACTTTTGGGGACCAGTCAATTGAAGTGAGGTGGTCCAGTGAATAATTAAAAAAATTGTACTTTTATCATCTTTATTTATATATGCTGCCTTTCCAAAACCTGATCATCCCTGACAGAAATAAACGCTTTCCTATTTACAAGCAGATCACCAGCAGGCTGATCAGCCTGATACAAGAGGGGACTATTCAGCCAGGTACCTATTTTCCTGGGACCAGACAAATGGCGGAGTTGCTAAATGTAAACAGAAAGACAGTGGTCAATGCTTATGAAGAACTTTTATCTCAGGAATGGATCGAAGCCATACCCAGAAAAGGTTATAGGGTAATTCCTGTGTTGCCTGTTATCAAACCAAGATCATTTCAGCCTAAAAATCATTTTATTCCAGCTGCATCTGAAAGCAAGGTAAGCCATGCGATTCCTGAAGTAAGAACGTTAACCACTGAAGATATTGTAGTTAACGACGGTTTTCCGGACGCTGAGTTAGCTCCATTTAAAGAAATAGGTGAGTTATACCGGGATCCGGAGCGCAGCAAAATAATAAAACGGCTGATGGCCATGCGTGATGAAGGTGGCTTAGAGCTGCTTAGGGAATCAACGAGCGTTTTTCTGAACCAAACACGTGGACTTAATATTAGTAAAACAGATATTTTAATTACGCGTGGTGCGCAAATGGCTATTTATATTGCTGCAACGGTACTTTTGAAACCCGGAGATAACGTGGTTGTTAGTGATCCTAATTATTTATTTGCCACAGAGATCATGGCCAATACCGGAGCGAATATCATTACCATTCCTGTAGACCAGGACGGAATTGATGTGGATCATTTAGAAATTGTTCTACAAAAACAGGCTGTTAAGCTTTTATATATTGTTCCGCATCACCATCACCCAACCACAGTAACGATGTCCGCTAACCGAAGACTGAGATTACTCGAATTGATTGAACAATATGATTTCTTTGTTATAGAGGACGACTACGATTATGACTTTCATTATAAGAAGAGCCCCATACTTCCCCTGGCTAGTGCCAGCCACAATGGCAAAATTATTTATATCGGATCGTTTACTAAATTAATTGCACCCTCTGTAAGAGTCGGATATTTGATCGCAGCCCCTGATATTGTAAAGAAAGCCATTTACTTGCGGCGGCTTATTGACCTCAGGGGCGATACTTTTATGGAATATATGCTTGCGCAGATGATCATCAATGGCGACCTGACCCGGCATATCAGTAAATCTAACAAATTGTATGCACAGCGATGCGATCTGATTTGTGATTTGTTAACCAGAAAACTAAGCCATGCTGTAGAATTTACTAAACCACAAGGAGGCATGGCTATCTGGCTTCGGTTTAAAGCTAAATATCCGGTTAGAAAGGTGCTTGCTGATGCTGCGCACAATGGCCTCTTATTGATTGGGACAACTTTTCAAAAAGCAGGCGATCTCAATGACAACAGCCTGCGTTTTGGATTTGCGTCTTTAACTGAGCAGGAGATGGAAGGAGCGGTTAATATCCTTGCACAGATTACCAGATAAAAATAATTTGGCCGCTGCCATTATTAACGGGCGGGTGCTATAAATGGTTTTCCTTTAGTGCCGATAAAATATACCAGTAGTTTGGCATCTTTTGTTGCACTCAGGTTTTTTGTTCCTTTATGCGTTTCATTGGGAACTTCATAGAAAGCTTCCCCTTTTTTAAAACGATGGGTTTTACCATTAAAATTCATTTCTACTTCTCCTTCCAATACATAACCAACTGTAGGGATCGGATGTATATGCGGGCTTGAAACCTCTCCCGGAGCAATTGTTACGACTACTACCGTGACTTCCTGGTTTTTTAGATCCTCTGTATTGATCAATTGTTTGAAAATTACCTTAGGCGGCGTTTTAGTAACGTTTATGGCTTTTGAGATTTGTTGCGCATGTACTGTAATAAATACTGCGCATAATAGTAAAGTTATTAATGTGACCTTTTTCATAGCTAATGATTTATAATAAAACTCTATTATTGGAGTGTGTTAGCAAAGTTAGCCAGGTGTGTGATAGCTAAAGGGGGCCAGTAAGTCCTTTGAGTGGGGGCCAGGGTTGTAAAGGTTAAAACAATAGATTGAATGTTTCTTTCGCATTCAGTATTTTCTTCACCTGCGAATTCGGGTCGCCAGAACGATAATTTGTCAGGATGACTAGTGTCACTTTTTGATTTGGAAAATAAAACGCTTTACCATTTTTGTCATACTGCCAATACGCAAAGTATTGTTAGGTGACATCGGTATTTTGTTTTGGATATCGGCCATGCCGCCAACACCATTCCATGTGCCTTCTGGCGAGATGACAGTTAAACTTACACCCGCAACACCGGCTTCCATCAGTTTGTTAACGATCCGCTGATACTTACTACTATTGGGATGTTGAGCAGGGGGAGGAGGTTGTCATTCTTTCTTTTGCATTAGATAAGAATAGCTAATAATGCTACAAAAGAGATAAATTGATTCTTTTAATTGGATATAGTAATTAGTGGTGTGACCGGAAGAGTGATGTCAAGAAAGATCAGGAATTATGTTAACAATTAAAGATTTGTGAAAATCCTGTTATCCGGCTCATATTTCTTTAAAATAGGTTCTGATAAAACATTTAATCGCCAACGGTGTTGATGCTATATTCTTTATTTAAGCCTTCAAAAATTGGAAAAACGAATTGGTATTCTCGGCGGTGGCCCGAGCGGTTTATTCATGTTCAAACGATTGATAGAATCGGGCAGAACAGATATAGTAATTAATATATTTGAGCGGAAGAACAAATTAGGAGCGGGGATGCCTTATAGTACTGAAGGGGCGTTAGACGAGCATATTACAAATGTATCAAGTAATGAGATTCCATTATTAGTCACTTCACTTGCAGACTGGATTAAATCTGTTCCAAAAGATACGCTCGACAAATTTCATATTGATCCCTTACGTTTCAATGAATATAAAGTTCTTCCGCGGCTGCTTTTCGGTCAGTACTTGACTTCTCAGTTTGATCTTTTACGAAAGATGGCAAGTGAGAATGGCATAGAATATCAGATATTTTATAATAGTACAGTCACAGATATTATCGATTATCCGGATCAGGAGACGGTAGTTGTAGAGATAAATGATAAGGAACAATTCAAATTTGATCACGTTATCATTTGCACGGGGCATAACTGGCCAAAAAAATATGAAGGTAAAGTTCCAGGCTATTTTGATTCACCATACCCACCAGTTAAACTGGCTGTAAAACTTGATCATCCGGTTGCGATTAAAGGTTCGTCTTTAACTGCTGTTGATGCGATCAGAACACTTGCACGTTACAATGGAACCTTTGACAAGGATAATAATGGTAATCTTTTTTATCAATTACTTGATCACAGCCCAAATTTTAAATTGGTATTACATACACGGAACGGAATGCTGCCCGCAGTTAGATTCCATTTGGAAGACTCCCATTTAGCTAACGATTCGCTGTTAACAGCAGAAGAGATTGCTGAACATATCGCTTCAAATAATGGGTTTTTATCATTAGACTACATATTTGAAAAGGATTTCAAACTCCCTATAAAAGAAAAGGAACCAGAGTTTTATGAGAAGATAAAAGATATGAGCCTGGAAGAATTCGTTACCGCAATGATGGATTTAAGAGAACGGCTTAATCCTTTTCAACTGCTCAAAGCTGAGTATGCCGAAGCTGAAAAATCAATCTTGAGAAAAAAGTCCGTATACTGGAAGGAAATGCTGGGTGTATTAAGTTTCGCTTTAAATTATCCTGCTAAGTATCTGTCAGCAGAAGATATGATGCGTTTACACAAATCTCTGACACCACTGATTTCCATCGTGATTGCTTATATTCCTCAAAGTTCCAGTGAAGAAATATTAGCGATGTATGAGGCAGGTGTGCTTGAACTTATTCCTGTTGGTGATGATAGTGAAATTGAAGCTATGGATGAAGGTGGCGCTACGTATCATTACACTGACGAGGCGGGAGAGGAGCATTCTGTATATTTTAATACTTATATCGATTGTGTTGGTCAGCCTCATCTTGCTTTTGAAGATTTTCCTTTTAAAAGTTTACTAAGCGGAAAGACTGTTAGTCCTGCTAAACTCAGGTTTCGTTCATCACAAGAGGGTCAAAAAGCATTGGCCGATGGTAAAGAGGTAATGCAGGATCAAAATGATGACTATTATTTGAAAGTTTCAGGGATTACGATTAATGATAATTTTCAGATTGTTGATGCTTATGGAGCCCTTAATGAGCGTATATACATCATGGCCGTGCCTTATATTGGAGGCTACAATCCTGATTATTCTGGCCTGGATTTCAGTGAGGCAGCTTCGGCTGCAATTATTAAACAATTAATAGCATAAAATGAACGAACAAATATCCGGAGAACTTAAATTATTCATGATTTTATTAGGCTCTAAAGCACCAAAAAGAAATGTAGAGCAGCACGATTTCTTTTTTGGTATCGGTTGTAATTTAAAAGAGCTGGTACCAGCGATTCGTTCTTTTTGGCCAGAGGCTGGTCAGAGCATTCATTTAGATGGCTGGCGCGAAGTAACTATGGTAGACGGCTATCAGGTTAAGGTTGTTTTAAAAACTGAAGCTTCTTTAATTTCCTCTAAGAAGCTTTTCTTTATTAATCTGGGTGGTTATCAGCCTGATATATTAGAAGAGCAGCATTATACGGTATTGAGTGTTCATGATGAACGTACACAGGCGATTCAGGATGCCAAGAAAACTGTATTCTTTAAAAATAATAAGGTTAAAGGAGCAGGTTCACATATTGATGAAAAATATGGGGTAGACGTCGATGATATTTATAAAATAGAAGATATCCTGGCCGATGAATTTAAAGACAAGTACCATATTTTGATTACGCCGGCATCAGGGCAGGAAAAAGACGAAATTCATTTAGGTTATTTCAAACTTGATAAGATCAAATGATAGCTGCTGAGAAATTAGCGGACTGGGTAGGGGTTAAGCACGGCGGGCAACTGATCAGGCGTACGGAGAAACCGTATTTTGATCACTTGATTGCCGTAGCTGAAATGGCAAAACCAGCTGTTGCTTTTGGTTATGAAATTGGCCTTTGCCATGATCTGCTGGAAGATACTGATGTTAGTGAAGAAGAGCTCCGCAGAGTTTTGATTAGTATTGGTTATACAATTATAGATGCGGATTTGATAACCAATTGTGTAAAAGAGCTTACTGATGTTTTTACTGCTACTGCTT
Source organism: Pedobacter cryoconitis (assembly GCF_014200595.1). Classification (NCBI taxonomy): domain Bacteria; kingdom Pseudomonadati; phylum Bacteroidota; class Sphingobacteriia; order Sphingobacteriales; family Sphingobacteriaceae; genus Pedobacter; species Pedobacter cryoconitis. The sequence goes on along the minus strand of NZ_JACHCG010000001.1, from coordinate 2,540,158 downwards.
ATCCTGATTGGGGTAAACCGGAGCGAAAAGCCCGGGAAGCTGAACGTTTGGTGAATATAAGTGCTACTGCGCAGACTGTTAAGTATTGCGACCTGATTGATAATATTGATTGGGTTTTAAAGTTTGATCAAAAGCATGCTAAAAAATATTTGAAGAAAAAGAAGTTGTTAATAAGCATGATGGATAAGGGTGATGAGGGGTTGAGACAGCGGTTAATGAATGTAATTAATAAGGGACTTGGGCGTATCCGGAAAACTGTGTAAATGGGATGAGGTGAAAATTTTAAGGATGGCAAAAATTTCATGGGTTAAATGTCCAGACTTGGAGTAGAGATTAGGGGAGCTTTTTTAAGATAAAGACAAATCGCCTAATGACATTTTATATGCGATTTTATGCATATTTTGGTAAACCCCGTAAAAACAAAAGCCTTGCAATAATTTGATTTGCAAGGCTTTAATTGTTTTTAATACTATTCTCTGTGATCCCGCTGGGATTCGAACCCAGTTCAAATATCAGCGTTTAAATAGTATTTTATGCGGTTTTCGATTTTGACTCACCTAATCGCTCACCATTTTTTTAGATACGTTTTAGCTGCAATTGCTATAATTAAATATAGTCATTTTAAAGGAATTTTCAAATTTATAGGACTAAAAAACAAATTATTTAGAGCTTTATAGATGTTAATTATTATTCTATAAATGCTTCTGGCTTTATAAACTCAATACAAAAAATATCATTGCTAATTTGGTTAATTTTATCCATTAGTCTTTTTTTAAGTTCATCATAATCTTTTATGATCACTGCTCCATGAACCGATTTTACTGAGCTTCCGTTCTTGTTTACTAATTCGCCCCACTTGAAAAAGGGGTTTACATAATCAAGCGCAAATCTTAATTCCCATATCATCGGATTTTCTGCATTATGTATAGTGAGATTAGTCCATTTGTAAACTTTAATGAGATCAGTCAAATGTACATAAGGTAATTCAAGTAGATCAGAATTGTCGTCAATAAATTCGGGAAAAAAATCGTGTCTTAATTTAGGGCCATCAAACTTCCGATTGTAGATATCGTAAATACCACATATCCTTTTAAACTTGATCTCTAATGCCTGCCTGAGAGTAAAACATGCAATATTAATAGCCATTTTTTGATCAAAAATATTTTCTTTGTAGAACCCATTCCAGTATAGATTATTGCTAATCATTGCCAGCTCGTAGGTTTCGTTATTATATGATTTCCAGCCATTAAATAAGATAAAGTCAGGCTTTTTCTTTCTCTCAAAATATTCTATGAATGGCTTTAAATCTTTAATATAGTCATTAATCAAATCTGAAAATTTCATAATGGTATTATGTTTCATTTTAGGGTCATCACCTTCAATAATTTTAACCAATCCATTAAATTTGTTATTAGCTAAAGATAAACTCGCTTTCATAAAATTATTGTATTCAACCTGCTTTCGAATCAATCCTATATTTTTAAATATTGTACCAATGATATATTCTGCATTGTTGGAAACATCTTTTTTAACATGGGTTTTAGTTAAGGCATTTAAGTAGTCCATAAAGCCATATAAACAAGTTTTTGTTGACTCTTTCAAATTGCTGTCAAGCGTTTTTTTTATCTTTTTATCATAAAGCTTAGTAATAAGCTTCTTTGCGTAATTTTCCATAAATTATCTCAGCTAATCTTTAAAAATATATGCTGCTATCTAATAGCTCAAAAATTTGAGGTTATTAAGGTGTTCAATTACTAGAATTTTTAAAAATGGGTGTAGTTTCCAACTTTGTGTCAACAAATTCCAACTTTTTTATAGATTCCACATGATCATAAAACAATACGCATGCATATTTGCCACCTAATTTAGAACTTGGATATATAATGCCATCAACACTTCCGCCTGTTCGATCCTCGTAAGTATATCGAAAATATTCTGTTATGATTTGTGTAGGAACATACTCAATATGCTCACTGCCATCTTTTTCTATTGGTTTACTCAAATCTTGCACAAACTTTTCTAAGAACATAATTGAAAAATAATTATTTCGTTTTGCAGGATCAAAGATGCTTGGTAAAGCGGGCAATTTAGTTAGATCTAATAAAAAGAGCTTTTCTTTATTCTGAAAAACACCAGTTGTAACCTGATCCTTTACAATGTCAGTTGCATCTATAGTTTCGGCATGACAGGTCGGTACATCAAAAGCACAATAAAACATAGATATACCCGCAGGACTCATTCTATTGGACGTATTGGCTAAATGATAAGGTGGCGCAGCGAGTTGTTTAGCCTGAGTTAATATCTCAGAGCTTTTGTGTTGTCTACATCTATATAAGAGAGTACCTATAGGTAACAACTTAAACAAATTAAGATTATCAACACGTCTACCAATATCATCAAGAATTTCATCTACAGGTAACTGATTCATACTTTCTTTGAACTGATTAGAACCCAGGAATACATAGCGGGATTTATGTTTGACAACTTGTTTAAATTGATTCCAATTATATTCTAGTTCTACATTTTCTCTATCAGCGTAAGGATCTTTTTCACACCATTCCTGATTACCAAATACTAAAAGAATATCCTTCCACAGGTTATCATTATCTGTCTCCAAACCGATTTCATAGTACAACATATCCTCCGTGTCAAATTTCGGAGCACCATGATAACCATCTTCTTCGGTTTCATATGCCATACCCTCATCATTTACTTCTCCATAAAAAGCAAATACTCCACCTTTTATAAACGAAAAAACATCTCTTGCCAGAGCTATTTTAGTATATTCTCCACAATAACTGCAAACTCCATCATCTGAATTCTTACGTATATACTCTGCGATAGCATCATCTTTCAAATGCCCCTCACATAAACACTTATCATCTCCAAAATCATTACCACCTTGATTATTATATCCGTACATTTCTTTATAATGCCCCATTATACTATTTAGATTTGAAACTTAAAGTTAATCGAATTCAAGATTATTAATTCAGCTTTATGCCTTTCTTTATCCAATGATTTAAAATCTTTCTATGGATAAACCTATGTAAGGTTTACCGATTCTTATAAAAATTCGCCTATACTGACTAAATTTCAAAAATGCCATCATTGATTCTTTTCCCTTTCTGGCTGATTTTGTCTTTATTCGACAAATTGCTGTTTTTTGCCCTTACTGCTCACCCTAATCTTAGGTCTCTTTTTCATCCATATAGAATAGATGCACTTTGTTAAACCATCCCTTAGAAACATCTTCAAGTTTATTAACCCCGATTGAAATACCGTTTGTGTCAAAGGGGTGTGTATCTTTTAGTGCTAATAGACGTACCACTTGACTGTCATCGTCAAAAACAATTCCTTTCATAGCATCTAAGACTGTTTTGCAAAGGTTATCTACGTCCACATCAAAAAATCTTTTTTTGTTAATGGTAAAAGCTAATATAACTTCTACTGGCATCTTGTAAGGCATTTCATCGGTAATATTTTCTCTCAAAAAGTTGCCTAATTTTTTTTCAAATTCTTGAACAATATCTTTGTCAGGATTACGGATGTACAAGTCATCAAATATTTTCTCAGTTTCGCCATCTTGCATTATGCCTTGATAGCCAACAAGTGGCTTATATTTTTCTTGTTTTGTTGGCACCGGTTTTCCTCCCCACAACGCGACCGCCCAATCCAGATTTGGAACCTTTTTTAGAGTGACTATTTTACTTCCCATTTGAATAATTGATTATCACTGATAATTATTAAAGTTGAATCGTATTTGCTTTATTAATTCTCCAAAGTAAAAAATACGGATTATCTTTAAGTTTATCTTCCTCTGTTCTATATTTGATTTCAGAAGCCAAAAAACCTAAAGTGCTTGTACCTGCAAACGTGTTAAATATTGTTTGAAAATTTGTAGCCATATCGGTATTAATAGCAATTAAGCTAATTGTAATTGCTGCAAGGGTAGTGCCTGTACCAAGTTTGTGAATATTCTTAATGTTTTTAAATTTACGGTTGATGGTTTCGATTTCTGGTCTTAGTTTATCATTATAAATACTATTTATATCATTGTTTCCTAAGTCCAAGGTTGAGTTTAACACGTCTTTTAACGTTACTCTGAAGTTACTTAGCAGATCAATTTCATCATCTAATATCGAATTAAGGGTTTCTGATGAAATATTGTTTATAAATGGTAATGTAATTTCATATAGGATTTTTGATTTTGAATTTCCCCATCCGTTTTCAATTACAAAACTATCTTTCTCATTTCGCTCTTTTATTTTCCATTCGTTGTTTGGCGTATCTGAATTTGCATAGTAAATTATTGCATTCTGTTTTATACCGGGAGCATTATAAAGTATAATCGATCTAATAGGACGAATCATTAGTCTTCCACTTCTCATGAAAGGGTGTAATTCAGTCATTAGATTTCTTGTATTATCATCACTATACGTCGTGTAAGCTGGAATAATATCATGTGGCTCTGGAATGTGCCCATTCAAAAAATTTGCAGGAAAAGTGATATTTCTTTTAATGAAGCGATAATCTTCCGGTGGATAGTAATGCATAAGATGCTCATCTTTGTTGTTCGGTAGCATGAATACTGATGTGAAATCAGCATAAATACTTAGAAATTTTGACACTTCAGATGCTTTTTGAAGATTATCGCAATAGAACTCTGATTTGATCCCTTTTATTACGTTGATATTACCAAGTATTTTTTCCTCATTTTCAACATAAGCATTTATTAACTCCGTAGCACTTACGTTGCTGGCTTCCTTTAAGTATTCAATTAAACTTTTATCGATCATCTTGTAAAGTTTAAATTTTAAATATTTGCGCAATTTCTTACCACTTCGTTATCAATCGAGTATGGCAAGAGACGCACAAAAACAAATAAATTTAAAAAATTAATGCTACATTCTTGCATAGGGCAATCTTAAATGCCATATTGATAGTTTTGAAATGATATTATCAGGTAATCTAATCAAGCTTAATGATTGCCATTAGGTTTTAGCACAATCAAAAATAATTTTATTTATTAAGTTTATAAAAACAAATAGCTGTTTATATGGATTATCGCTCAACTTTACCTAAATCAAGCTCCAATGAAAGTCTAGAAACAATTTCTAGAAATAAATTGGCTTTATTGTTCCATAATTCACTGTTTGAAATTAGGCATGAACTAGTTAGAGACAAAGGGGTTGATTTGATAGTGGAGATTAAGGAAAATGATTATTATACGAATTTTCGATTTATTATACAGTTGAAAGCCACTGGTCATATTAAAGCTAATACAGATTTATCTTTGTCATTTGGTATAGAGGTAAATAATATTAATTACTTGTTAAACTATGGAATGCCAGCTTATTATATACTTTATGATCAGCGTGAGGATAGATTCCTTTTTGCAAATGCAAAAGAAATTTATCAATCAATGATTAAAAAGTATCAAAATTCCCCTTTGCCACGCAAATACACCTTTCACTTTTCAAAAAATCTTGATGAACTTGCTATACATTCTATTTATGAGGATACATTGCATAACGGTTTATTGCTTAGAAGACTCAATTCTCACATAAAAAATACAGCTGCCGGAAAACAACTAGGTGCAGGTATAATGATTGATGAAGACAACGAAGTCTACAGCGTAGAGCAGAATCTTTCATTTATTGAAAATTGTGGCTTTAGGCTATTAAATGATTTTGAATTTCAAAGGATTATTGAAATAGAGCAACGCACATATCTAGGAGGTAGGGAGATGTCCCCAATATTCAATTATGTTTGCGGAATGGCTTATTTTCATAAAGCACAGATTTATAAGGCAATTGACTATCTTAAAAAAGCCGATCGTAAATCGTCATCGTTTGAACCAGATCAAAAAGCAATCCTTAATTATATCCTTCTTCAAGCAAAATATTTGTTGGGAATATTAAATGAAGAAACTTATGATTCTGAAAATAAAAAATTATTAGAAGGGAAAGATTTAGGGTCATTTCTTGAGATTGAGAAAGCCTGTCAGCTTTTTTATGATGAAGAAGGAACATCTACGCAAAGAATAAAAACTCTCTATAAAAATATTACTAATATAATTGAGAGAGAACCAGACAACATTCAAGCACGAATTGTTGGCTACTCAAAAATTCTTTCCATAGAACTCATTATTCTAACCCATGACTTTACCAAAAATCTAACAAATCTATTTTGGTTTGGTGGATCTTACCTAAAAGATAGATTATATGAGAAATGGGAGATTATACAACAAAAGTATTTTGAACGGATTACTAAGGTTATCGAAATTGCAGCAAATCTAAATTATGTGTTGGCGTTAAGTAATCTAGCTATGGATCACTTATCATGGCTATATAGGAGCGCGTATATTCGTGAATTTTTTGATAATTGGAATGCAGATTTATGTTGTGCTGGTAAAATCAAAGATAAAACCGCAGGTGATGGTTTGCTTAAGAAAACTGTCATATTGGATAAGGTATGCGGTTATTGTGAGAATATCTCTCATCCTGAAACACAAGTGCTATGTCTATTCCTGAAATATAAGATCGAAGACTTTACATGTCATTCAGATGCTTCCATTACAACACTTAGCCTTATCTATAATTTGATACAAGAGAAGGAATTACAGCACTCACATCTGGAAAATTACGAGAAGTTAGTTAAGGGAGAGACTGACCATGAAGTGTTTTACAAAAATATGGAGTCCAGAATGATCAATTTTCATAAGATCATTGCTGATGCTAATATAAACCTAAATCATATTAATAATCCTCCCGTTGACAGCTTGGAATCCTTCGACGAATATATAGAATGGTCAATAACTGATTTTTTAGAGTTTGACTTCACAGATATCATAAATGAAGACGAATAATTTCGTTGGTCGCAATCCTTATGGAAAGTAAGTTGTCAAATAATTGCAAGTTGGTTTTTAAGAAATAAGAGCTGAAAATAATAACAATTTTCACCAAATTAATTATTGTTTTTTTTGAATATTAGTTTACGAAATTGTTCAATAATAGCTAATTGGAGCTTTCTCCATCTTCCTATTGGTTTATTCTCAATCCGAGGGAAGATAAATGCCAATCCATATTTCCCGTTTATCTCAGGATGAAAATTAAGTTCAATGGAAAACTGTTCACTAATTTTCCATTGCCTTGATAAAGGCACATTTGTATCACTATTAAACTTTTGGTAGTCAAATTCAAGCTTCAACTCATCATCATTTCCCAATATTAATAGTGCGCAATGAATTATTTTTTTACATTCGCTATAGCTTGGGTCTGAGAGAGAATGTGCGTCTCCTTTAAATGCAATTAGTTTACGGCAATCTTTAGATGAAATCTCAATAACAGAATCACAGAAATCAAGATATCTGTGATTTCGCCCCAATCTCGATGTAATAACTCCATCTACAATTATTGGCTCTTTTCTTTCTGCGTTTTTAAAATCCCATGCAAGCTTGTTCAACAAAGAATCCCAATCGTCTCTTTTATCGCTGAGAAGCTCTGGTAGAACTTCATTAAATTCGTCGACGGAAAGCACCTGAGTTTTAATGCCGAGGAGATTATATAAAGCTTTAGCTTTTGAAGTTATTGTCTTATCGTCAGTTATAAAATAATCGCAATATCCAGCAAAATAAGAATGATAACCATCATTCTGGAGATTCCCTAGGGTATTTTTTTTAGTGATTTTATCTTTGCTTATACCTAATACATCGAGCATATTATAGGCCAATTGAAAGAAATCATAATATGGGATCTTATCTTTGTCCTTGTAGTAGATTGTATCTTTGATAAAATCAAAAAAGGTTTTCTGAATTGCAGTATCCTTGAGTGCTTCGTTAAAATCGATATCTCCGTTTAATGTTATTTGCCCATTGTTCATTCCCTTGTCAACCATTGTCCTAAGATCCTTGTACAAATTACTATCCTTATGAAGTTCCTCGGTAAATTGTATCATATTGTTCATTAGATCTAAAAAGGAAGCTCCCTCTTCTAATGGCAAGAAAGATGACACTAGTTTCTTTTGCTCTTGTGGCAAGTTTTCAAATATACTGTTATCGATTCCTATAGGAAGGTTCTCAAATATTGACCTAAGCATTGATTTGAACGAAGCGTTCATTTGATCATCATCTTCAGATGGCTCAAATATATTCATTGCGGAAGTATACTCATTATCCGGACTATCATCATCAAAAGCCATTTTTGGCGTAGCAAGATAAAAGCCAGGACGACGTTCAATTGGATCATAGGCCAAATAATTGTCCCCTGTTAAAAATTCCATGAACTCGAAATCCAGAAATTTATAGTCAGACTGGTCTTTACGCTTATCTCTAATATGACCAATTGAAAAATAAACGCTCAATCTATCTTTTCGTTCAACAATTAATTGATTTAACGTCTGATATTGCGGCAAACTATTAATCCTAAGATTGCTAAAAACATTCGTGTCAAAATATATTCTCGACATTATTAGATTACTTTGAAAAAAAACTAAACCGTTCTTGTATCATAACCAAACAAGCCTCAAATATCTTCTTACTTGCAGCAGTTTCGTTGGCGTTTTTAATTGCCACATCCATTTTTTTACTATCTAATCCAAGTTTTATCCTCAGATACCCATTAATCCGTCCTACCTCTCTCATTGCTAGTATAGGAATATGTATGATAGCATTGCACATTTGCTCACCAAAAGCTTCAGGCTCTTTTACATTAGCGGTAATCATATATGGCGCCGTTTTCGGATAATAAAGATATGCTTGCTCAAATAGGTGTTTAAAGAGATTTTTCTCAAATGATTTATCATTTTTGTGAATCTTGATGTATTGTAAACACTCATGAAATAATTTTAATCCGACTAACTCATTGAATTCAATATAAACCGGAGGAAATAAGTGACTATTAAGATCCTTTTCCAGTGGATGCACGTTTCGAAACTCGCAATAGTTATGATAATTATATAAAGAGCTTAAATAGGGCTCTATATCAAAGGATTCGTTTTTTATATCCGTAATCTGAGTACGCTGGAAAATAACAGTATGTTTTGTCAGCTGGACTAATGCAGCGGTTTTATTTTTCTCATAAAGCAGAATCCTGCAAAGACATTCTAAGGCCGATGTATCGTCGGATTGGAGTCTAAGACGGTATAACATGAATTCTTTCGCTTGAACTCTCAGCATAATGTTTTTTCGCCAATTATCCTTTAAGTAGTCTCTCTTAAGATTCAGTAAATATGGATCACCAGGATATTGTTTAAGTCCTTTTTCCAAGAATCTAAGTCCGTTCTCATAATCACTAATTTTAAGATATGCGTAAGCAAACCAAAAATATCCACTTGTATATTTAAGGAAAAGTTTACTATCAGCTTCCAATGCTTTCTTAAGATATGAAATGCCTTCATTAAAATTATTCAAATCCTTGATTAAAGCTATTCCCTTACATATTAACGCTTGTGGCAAATCAGGTTTGATAGATAATGCATTATTGTAACATTGCATTTCTTTTTCCAGATTTCTGTAGAAGGAATAAATATGCCCTAAGTTCTTCCAGGATTCAGCATAATTTGGATTTAAATCGAGTGCCTTTTTATAATGTTTTTCTGCCTCTTCGTATTGACCTAGTTCGGTAAGTGTATTCGCATAATTAAAATAATGATGTGCCTCTCCAATTTCATCTATTGCAGACTTGAATATGCCACTTGCTTCGATAACCATAGCACGATTTTTAGCTTCGATCCCGTATTCAGCTAAAATTGACGCCTTATTCAGTTTGATTTCTAAGAGATCGGTGATCTCCAGGGCTTCATTCACCGATGCAAGTGCATCTTTATAATGGTAGAGCCCATATTGGCACATTGCAATAGAATTCAACCAGCAAGCATTTGGATTGTCTTTATTAAGTTTATCGAATAAAAATTTTGCAGTTTCATAATCTTTTTTGAGATAATAGGCGGCAGCATCCTTCTCACCTTTGCCCATCATCGAAAAGTCAAACTCTGGAAAGGCATGGAGTAGAAACTTTCTGCTAAAAATAGTATTGACGTAACTTGATATTTCATTCCAGTCCAATTCACTTACTTTTTTTGAAGAATCAAAACTAATAGAAAAGGTTTTATTTTTTTTTGTCAGGTCAACCGATCGTTCATTAAACCAGCAGTAATAGGCTTCAATATCTTCTGCCACATAACATATCAGCAACAAGGGTTCTAATCTACTCAGATACAAATTAACCGTAGTACGTTCCAATTTGACCGAAATCCCTTTTCTTTTTTCTATTTTCTGATGTGCTTTTAGCTGAACTGAAAAATTCTGACCATTAACTGCACCATTTAATACGACTTCAATTTTAAAATCGATACCATAATCAGTTGGTTTATCTATGATCCATTCCGTAGGTAATTTGTTCCTTAAAAAAAGTTCCGATTTGTATTCCAAACTATGATTTGGATGTCTTGAAGGAAATTGAGTCACGTATATTCAATTTATGATCTCTGATTCTATTTTTTATATTAAAAGATGTTTTTTAATGGATAAGCGGAAAGCTTTATAAGCCGCTTCGATCTGCTCAGTCTGTCGGTTGAACTCTGTCTGAAGATCAGATACACGAATACCATAGGCATTCCAATCACCATCAGCCGGACTATCTGGAATTTTATACCAGTGCGTCTGATAAACCTCATAACGAATCTCAGGTGTAATTGGGATACCTTGCGTTTCGTATTCTGCGATATATTTCATGCCCGATAGATTTTGTGGAAATAATTTTTGGGCAGCCAATAAATGAATCTTATTTAGTAAATCAGCAAAAGCTTCGAAAGTTTCCTGAATCTCCACATTAAGGAAATGATTTTCCAGCCCCTTACGAAAATTTTCTACCAGATTCCATAAATAGTAATGTGTTTTGTTGATTGACAGTGAAGTGCAAAGAATATCCAAGCTTTCAAAGATCTCAACCTGCGAGGCTATCTCGTTGAATTTTTCAAAAATGGCCTTATCATGTCCCAGATATTCATCCTTGGTAAATCTCTCTAAGATACCTTCATAATCATCTAAAATCGCGCGTATAGCCATAGTAAATATATCAGTCAGGTTTTTCTCCGCGCCCTTGACACCTGCTTTATTTACACTATAAGTACTTGTGCGGTTATTACGGATGTCAAAAGGCAAGTCTTCTGGTCGACATTGATCAGTGTTTACCACGCAAATAATACGCTCCCATCCAAGAGCTTTTATCGCATAACCTAGTTCAATTAAAACATTAGGATTCGGGGTTTTTCTTCCAGCGTACCCTGGATTGATAATGGTTACGTCGGCTACAAAAATATCTGCCATACGTATCTTTTTTAAGATTGTATCGACAATATCCGGGCTACCGCTAGTCTTTTGCGTGTCCTTGTCAAGACTCAATTCAAAATCAATCTCTTTATTGATAATCTTGATAGCACTTTTAAGTGCATCACGGATCAAATAATGATGTTGATCAGGATCTAAGTCGGACTGCCAGCTATAGAATAATGTTTTAAATGCCATATTGCAAGTTAAATAATAACAATTGAATTATACACGTTAGGAAGACTATTGGTGAATTTTATATATTGAGAAAGTTTAGGTATTTTAGTTAGATTTTTTTGCAAAAGTCTTTTTACAATATGCAGAACTTAGCCCTATTCTTAATCAAGATACAGACTTTCGATATTAAAATCGTTACTAAAGGGAAACTGCAAACTAGAATAAATTTTGAGGAGGGTAAGCTTGCCTATAGTATTGTTCATGAAACTCAGTATTACGATTCATATAGCTATAAAAGCGAAATTAGAGTACTGAAGACATGGCATTGGTAGACCTGCTATCTCTTAATGACATAAGTTTAAAAAGGGAATTAGAGCAACTTAAAAAGTTAAAAGAAAGGTTTAAATTATTCTGGACAAATTTTCACCAACATTACAGTGAACTTCAGGCAGAATATCCACGCAACTTTATTTTTTCCGTTCGTCTCGACGACCTTTTTATAGTGAAGAATTTGCAATCCGATCACACTGATATTTTTATTGGTGATGAATTTGTAGAAAGCCTTAATGATTCTGTTAAAATCCGGGAAAAGTATCTGAATGAGCTAATCAATGAGGTTGAAGCAATATTAACCCCAGCTGAAACATTTGAGGAATGGAAATCTAAGCAAGCTAGCCAGAAGACCGACAGTTGTGCTCTTTCAAATTTTTCAGTCACAATTCCTTATAATGCAGACGCTGGTATGCCCAAATTCGATCAACAGTCGGCCAATGACTTTCTTAAAATAATGAAATCCTATTTTTCCGAGGAGGATCAAATACAGCTTTCGGCATTAATTTCTGATAGCAAATCACTTACAAATCGGTTGATTTTTAGAGGCAATGGCAACCAGCTTGCGGATGCCTTTAAGCAATTGATTGAAGCCAATCTCATTACAGGCTGCCTGAAATCTGACCTTGAAAAATGGGTAGCGAAGAACTTTCTTTATGGTACAAGGGAGACTCCGAAAGAATACACAGAAGGTTGGGTTGGCGCTATTATCTCTGAAGACACCAAACCTTGTAAATCACCAATTATTGAAATCAGAATGATAGATCGAGTTCCTACAGTTTTCCCAACGACAAGAAACAAAAGAAACGGTAAATATTAGTAGGGAAACGGTAAGGACGCGGTTTAACCCCTTGTAACCGTACAAAACAAGCCAGTACTATTGCAGTATAAAACAAAATATACTGCATATGAAGTACACATTTGAAGAACTACCACAGGCCATCAGTGCACTGCATGACAAGGTGGACAATATTAAAGACTTATTATTAGAGAGCCAAAAGGTACCGCCACCTTATGCTGATCTATTGACAATTAAACAGGCCGCTGAATTTCTCAGTCTTTCTGTACCGACATTATATACTAAAGTCAGCCGGAAAGAAATTCCTGTAAACAAACGGGGCAAAAGACTTTATTTTTCTATAGCTGAGTTGAGTACCTGGATAAAGTAAGGCAGGAAGAAAACGCAGGAAGAAATTCAAGGCAATGCCAAATTTCACCCTACCAAAGAAACCCCACCACCTACGTAGTCAGGTATCAGTATCGCTATATACCGAAATAGCCAGTTATCAGTAATAATAGCAGTACCAGGTGTACAGATCATAAGGGAGCAATATATATCTATTTATGTAATGGGCTATATATCTACATGAATCTATGGGTCTATTAAAGTATATCGATATAACCATCTATAGGGAGTTTTTGTAGATCAAACAACGGACACTGCCATTTAACTGAGGAAAGCTATTGGGCTTGTAAGGCCTTTATCGGGGACAGCTATAGCGGTAGAAAGGCGGTTTATGCAGTCAGCCCCCTTTTCAGGGGCTGAGCAAGCGGAAGTTGGGCAGTGGCCCTACTTGCTTGCCCTGTGCTATCGCTACAGGGGTTTCAAGTATCCTCCGGGGATACTTGTGGGCTTTGCAAGCCCTTTGGAGGCCATAAATGGTATACTGTCGGGTATACCATATATGCAGATATACAATGTCATCAATATTAACCAACTAAAGGACGAAATACATTAAGGAGAACAATTATGAAAATGGACATTATCACTATGGAAGATTTAAAGGAGTTTAAGACGGACTTTTTAAAGGAAATGAAGGAGATCATCGGACAGGGGAATCAGCAGGAAACTACCGCCTGGCTAAGAAGCGCAGCGGTTAGAAAGATGCTAAATATATCGCCCGGAACTTTACAGACCCTTCGCATCAACGGTACTTTACCGTACCGAAAGATCGGTGGCACTATGTTCTATAGCAAAGCAGAAATTGAAAAATTATTAAAAGGCGAATAAGATGAAGAATTATCAGCATATACAGCAACATGCCCTTAGTGGTTATTTTGAGCGAATAGCATTAGAAGACCATTTTTATTCAAGCCATATCAGCCTGCTGATGGCCTTATTTTATTACAGTGACAGCAATGTGACGGAAATGTCCTTTCAGGTAAGCAGGCCAAAGTTAATGCGTTTTTCACGCATCAGGTCAATAGCTACCTATCATAAAAACATTAAAGATCTTGTTGACTATGGATATATAGAATTTACCCCTTCCTGGCATCCTCAAAGAGGTAGCCGGGTTAGGTTAATTGTTGAAAAAGCAAACAGGTAAACACGTCAGCGCATGGAAGACATGAATACAAAATCGGTGCGCTACCCTGTAGCCACCGATCAAAAACTCGAAAAGATCGCTTTAAAATTAGGCAGGACAAAAAAGCTGGTAGTGGTACAGATGGTAGATTATTTCTATCGGAGTAAGAAAGACCCCCTAGACCTGGGTGATGAACTACTCAAAAAGGAACTGGTTAGCGGAAACAGCAGGATTATTGCTTTCTTTAAGACCCAGGAAAGTGATTTCCTGCTTCCCATCCTTACCGCCAGTGGAATATTGACCGCTATAGCAAAACAACACAGCATCTATTTTAAAGCTATTTCTGCGTATCTGGCCGAAGAGGCAAAAAAGACTGTTCAGCTCTCCTCACATGTTAATGCGATCAATAAAGGCATCGCAAGAATACAAGCCCAAATGGATGAAAAAGCTTTGTTAAAAGTACGGTTTAAAAAGATCATCGAACATTACATCACGCAAAGGGAATCATTAGGCTGGCCTGTATCCAGCGTCAAAAAGGAAGAACTGCAAACCAATTTATGGCGTTCACTTGAAAACTTATAAATATGTTCATCAACATCACCGCATCGGAAACAGGAAATAACAAAGGCAGCAGCGGGGCACTGGTCAACTACCTGGAAAAAGAGAACCGTTTACAGGCCGAAAAAGGCCGGGTTCTAGGTCATGAAAACTGGTTTAACGGTATGGGCAACGAAATCAGCAGGCAGGAAGTCAGAATGAAGATTGACCGCAACATTGCCAAACTTGGCCGTAACGACAGTAAGTTTTTCCTGATCAACGTTAGTCCCAGTCAAAAGGAACTGGCACACCTTTACCAGACCTACGGTGAGCATGGCGCAAAGGAAAAGCTGAAAGAATTTGCCGTTAAGGTGATGGACGAGTACGCCAGAAACTTTAAAAGACCAGGAATCAATAGCCATAAAGACCTGCTATGGTACGCCAAACATGAAAACTTTCGCTATTATAAACATGACGACAAGGAAGTTAAACAAGGAACCCGGCAAAAGGGGGAACGCAAAGAGGGACGGCAGGATCACATTCAGATCATTGTGAGCCGTAAAGACCTCACCAATACGATTAAGCTTAGCCCACAGAATACCTCTAAGGGAAAGAACAAGGAGCATTCCGCTAAACTGGGTGAGTTTGACCGAACTGCGTTTAAACAATCCGGCGAAAAGCTTTTTGATACGATGTTTGATTTTGACAGGGGGCTGAAAGATACTTTAACCTATGCCAATACCATGAAAAATGGAACAACCGAACAAAAGGCACAGATGAAGATTTTGGACGGCATTCCAAACCAGCAAGCTGAACGCTCTCAAATACTGAAAGACATCAGCATGGAGGTGGCAGAAGGATTGTTTGGAAGTATTGGGGAAATGACCAGCCCGACAGGGAAATTCGCTGTTGATTTGTGGAGCATTTTGATGGAGCCCATATATGTAGCGCCCGAATCAGCTCCTATACCAAAAAGGAAAAAGAAGAAAAGAGGTAAAGATCAAAGTGAAGATCAAAATCAGGGCATGCGATACTAATTCATTTGCTTGTAATTCTGTACCCGGGATTGCTATTACAAATTATCGGTAATATACTTCGCCCGCTCTGCTAAAACCGCTTTTAGCCATTGCCTCATAATCTCTCTTCCGGTATTTAAAGAAGTTTCATTATGTGCCGGGTTAGCGTCAAAATTGTACTTGACAGCCCTGTTAAAGGAGGTAAGAAACTTGTTTTCAAGTTCTCTGTTCACCCGATAATGGGAATATTCAACTTCCAAAAATTGAAGGAAAAATAATGTTCCCCATCAGTTTTTATCATTTGGTCGGCTGTAATATTCCGGCAGGGATACCTGATCAATGAAGGTTTGAATAAAAAATTCCGGCTTAATCTGGTAGATTGAGCAGAGGGTATTAAAATCCTCTGACAAGGTAAGTTGAATAGTCGTTTCCATAGGATTAGGCTTAGTTTGGATTAATGGTTTGATAATATGCTTGATAAAAATCTCTTAAAGTATCTGCCCTTTCCAGCAGGTCACGGATAATGTAGACTTCGAGTCTGACTTCTTCCATTCGGTGATAAAAATCAATTTCATCATCCGTAAGATCAAACATGAAAGGGGTGTCCCTTCCAAAACCATTAGCGATCTTAAAGAAAAATTCAAAGATGAAATTTGTATATCCTTTAATTCCCTCACATGCGTGGGCATCTGATAAGGAAATGTAACCCATAAAATATTCAAGAAATTCTTTTGGATAACAGTTGTATGCTTCACAAAGGACACAAAAATCCTTGCTTAACTTCAAAGTAGAAAATTCATCAAGATACAAAACATCAGAGGGTGTATGCAGGCGTTCCATTGAATTGAAAATATTTTCGACAAAACAACGGGTATAACCACGTTTGGTAGTGGTTTTCCAACCTCTTCTTTTCATCTTGGCTAAGATTTCAATCTGCCTGATATTTTCCCCGAATAATGCACTGCATTTTTTCATTGCTTTGCTATTGATGGAAGTCTTTCTTTTTTTCTTTACATACCAGATCATTGCATGGCAAGCCTCTGAAAACCCCTCGTGATAAGTCTGGTTAATGATGTCATATATACTCACATGGTCAATAAATATCTGTAGCACCTCCGCTATATCGAGTTTATAAATACTACAAGCTACTTTAAAGTCCATGGGAATTACAATTGGTTGTGCAGTGCTTCTTTTCATAACGGGAATTTGATAATTACCAGTTCATACTCATTTGGCTTTCTTTGAGGTGAAGACATAACAGGCATCTAAAAATTCGCTGAACTGCGTATAAAAGCAGAGCATGTCTTTAGTAATCTGTTCATTGGCATATTGTGATGAATTATAAACCCATCCTTTATACAATTCCCATAGGTTATCCCTTGTCTCATGGATAGGGAAATCATGAAAGAAATAATCCATTACATCAAATGGGTTCTCTAGTTTATGTTTTTGCAGCTTGGTAGGCTGGTAATTCAGCTTCTTATTGATTTTTTTCCTTTTCATGGCTGTCAATTCCTTTAGTTGTTAATTCATAGGCTTCTGCAAGCCGATCTATAAATGTTTTAAAATGACCCTGATAGTGGCATTTGAGTACGGACAACTTAAAATTGTGCCTTTCAAAAAAACACAACACATGATAATCTGTAATCGAATCCATCAGGTAAAACCGATAAGGTGCTGCTGTTGAATGGATAAAAAACGTAGGGTTGCATTCGTTCGGCACGTAAAATTTACCTTCTGCTTTAAAGCGCAGTTCCAGTTCGTAGTAGTCTCCTTTACCCACCAATAAAAAACAAAGCCGTGGGCTTTCACTGGAAAAGGTGCAGGCTTTCATATCCTGCTTTCGGGGTTTCCCTTTCACGTTGCGCAAACCATGGGTAAAAAGATAATGCGTAAAGGGTTGTGTCTGTAGCAGTGGAACGGCCTTTTGCCATAGGGCATAGACTAATTTCAACATTCTGAGATTCTCCCGTTTGACTGCCTGTTTCTCTTTGTCTGTACTACGGTATTCAGGTATTTTGATGGGGGCAAGTGTTTGCATTTTTCGGCAAAGCACATTGATCTTCTCCTGCATGGGTGTATAATAATTGGCAATGGCTTGATTAGGGGTGACCACAAACTGATTAAAGCCTTTGATCTCACGCTGGTTCTTGTCCCAGATACCTCTATAGCGCACAATTAAAGGGAAATGAGCGGAGCGGGCTGAACTTAATTGGGTATCGGCAAGGCAATAGCCGATAGCGTAAGGGTTAAACTGGTTGACATTATCTTTTTCAAGTGCTGGCGTAGCGGTAGTTATTGCTTTCTTTCTTCTAAATGGGTAGATCAATTTATCCCCTGGTTTATGAAAAAAGGCATATTTAGGCTTTCTTTTAATATCCGTTCCCGCCCTGTCAATGATGACCGTCAGGTATTTGCTTTTGCCTGTTTTGGCGTCGAAAAAGTCCGGCCAGTAATATTTACCAAAATTATAACCACCACCCGACCAAGTAAAAGAATATAAAGCAAAATAGGCGTAACGGCTCAAATAGGTATGATCAGTGTCCACGCTGCAACTGACCCTTAACTCTTCCTGCAAAACCCTGATATATACTCGTTCTTCCTTTTCTTCTCCCAAACGGATGCCTAAAATCAACACCTCATTCTGGAACGATATTGTCCTTTTTCTAATTACCAGATATGGACGCTCCGGAAATCTAAAATCAGAGTGTTTGTTTAAGGTCTCTAAGGTTAATCTAACCGTGCCTTTTTCCAGTGGCAGTGTATAGTAATGATATTTTCCGGGGTTGGTCATTTCCTTAATCAATTGTTACCTCACTTTCTCCTTTCAATTCTTTATACAAGAGACCTCCATGTTCCAGCTCTTCAATTTTTGCCCTGCACATATCTTTAACTAGGCTTACGAAAAATGAAGTACGATCAAACAGGCTTTGGGCATCGTCTCCCGAAACAGAGAAACCTGTTCCATAACGGGAACCGGAATAGCTTTTCATCAGCAGGTCAAAAAGCCTTTCATCTTCCCGGTTACCGGATAAAAACGTTTTAATGGGTTTGTCAGAAAAAGAACCGCATAACCGTAGCATACGAAGTAGATTATGTACCTCTGAACGGTAAGCAAGATGTACCCGGATTAGGAGGATACAACATTGCTCTACAACCTGGTGAAGCATGAAAGCAGAAATATTAAAATCCTTCTTGGCAAGGCACTCTCCCGCACCATGTAAAAAACCTTCCGCCAATGGCATACGGTGGTTAAAATGTTTCTGCGCCTTATTTGCTGATTGCGTAGGGATAAATTTCCCGGTAAAATCAAAGTGGCTCATACCATCGTGACAATACAGAAGCTTTCCGGAAGTATAAACAGTCATAAAAAATCTGTTATTCGCTTTAATCGCCTCTAAAATGGACTCCTGACCATGACAGATAATAGAAACATTACCTTTTCGGTAGCGTACATTCGTAAACTCCTGTACCTCATGATCAATTCGGACACTGGTTTCTGTCACCATTAACAGACAATAGTTGCAATGATGAGTATTCTCCTGATCCCGGAAACAGCCAGTGGTTTCCGATAATAGATTGGTTTTGGCAAAGCAGAAAAGCTGTAAGGGTTGAAATTTCTCAACCAGGGACTTGACGAACGTTTTAAAATAGTTTGCCTGTTGATCTGCTGCTGAAAGGATGTGCATTTCCATATATTCTCATTTTAGTTGGTTGAACTGTGAAATGAGTCATATATAAGAGAGTTGATCGCAAAAAAATAAGGCGTGAAACCCACTTACCGCCTTAGAGGCCCTGAGAAGCCCGGATACGGAAAGCAGGCTCACGCCTATGACGTGAGCACTACACTTACCTCTCGTATCCATTTGAAATTTCTCAGGTTTCTAAGACGAGACTCGAAGTGCGAATGCTTCAATATTTTATGAAGTAAACGCTAAAAATAATTTTTAATCTATCATTATCCAAACTTAGTAATAAGTCATCACAAAAACAAACTAAAAGTATTTTATAAATTACTAATGGTTCTTTTTAACATATGATTAGTTTCCAATTAACGACTTTAGTTCAAAACGTAAGAATATGGCTAATTGGAAACTTATTAATAATGATCCAGAAAAAGATCTTTCATCGATAGGTGCACTATTTGAAACAAGTAAAATCAAAAAAATGTATGACATCTCCGAATTATACCCAACCAAGGTTATTAAACAACTTGGAATTAATTCGGAACGGTACTCTGTTAAATTAGCAGATCCTGAGAAGTTTACTGTATCAGAGATTCTTCGTATGGCTTACATTTTCAATATTGATCCAAATCTAATACTGAATGTTATCCAGGTTGAAACTGAGAAAAAGATAATAAATAAGCTTGCCCAGCATAAAAATAAAAATACCAAGTAGCGTAAATTGGATTAGTTTCCTGTAAATTATTAAATCTTATGCCTAGTTGGAGATTAGAGAACACTAATGAAATTCGAGAGGAAGCGCCATATACCTTCTATAGGCCATCTGACGATATTATTGATAAGTTAAAGCCTGGAGAAACAACAGTGAAACTAATCTTTTCTTTTGAATCTGATGAACCCGAAGACCCAAGTGCGGAAAGAATGTGGGTTATTATGGATTCAGTTGATGAAGATGGTAATTATTCAGGTACTTTAGATAACGCTCCGTTTCATATTAAAGATTTAAGTGAAGGAGATTCCATTGTATTCAGGAGAGAGCATATTATTCAATATGACACGCTGGAAGAATTAATTGTTGAAGATCCTTTAGCTGAGGTGATTCAAAAATTCACAAAAAAATGCTTTGTTTCCAACCATATCATGAATGAAGGGTATCTTGTCGGAAGATTATACCGGGAAGAAATTGATGATGAAGATTATTCTGGTTGGACAATGATGAGCGATTATGAGACGCAAGAATACGTTGACGATGTTACAAATTTACAATACATCTCAATTGGAAAGGTGTTAAACCTTGATGATAGCTTTATTCATCTTCTTGATGAGCCAATAGGTTCAGAGTTTTCAAAAGATGATGAAACCGGTAGTTACCTTCCAGTCGTGTAAATCTTAATATCTATCTAATTTAAAACCTGCTTAATCTCCCCGCACTCATTTGCGGCCTACGGAACCCCATCGCACAATCCTTCACACATGTTCCCGTTTGGAGCATATACGGAGTGGTAGCCGTTGGTTTTTCTGCTTACCACTTTGGGCTGTGAGAATCCCAGTGCTGTCCCGTCTAAAATAGAAAACGCCCAAAGATTGTTCTTCGGGCGTATTTATGATCATTGATTAAATTGCTTTGTAATACTGCTCCGGCACTAAGGTCAAATTCGGTGATTCCGCTGTTTCTTTTGCTTCCATCATTTTTATACCTGCTTCAAAGCTTGTTGTGAACATTGCCATCAATGGTGCCATGTCTTTACTTACCTTTTCATCCATCATTTTAGCGTAAAGCTGGGTAGTACGTATATTAGTATGTCCCATCATTTTAGAAACGCTTTCAATAGGCACACCGTTCAACAGGGTTACAGTAGTTGCAAAGGTGCGCTTTGCAATCCGGTTCCCCAATGTTTGGTAAACGTCTGAAAGGTCGGCTATTTCTACCAGATACTCGTTCATCTTCTGGTTACTGGAAATTGGCAAAGCCCTGTCATAGTTGATACAAAATGGATAGTTTTTGTATCTGTTCAAAATATCCAGTGCAACTGGCAGCAGGGGAACAGCTAACTGTGTACCCGTCTTTTTTCTATAACTAAATAGCCAATTTTGCCCATCAATTCCGATACGTATATCTGATAGTTTTAGCTTTTTCACATCGGCATATGACAGCCCTGTATAACAGCTAAACAAGAAAAAGTCCCGTACCTGTGAAAGTCTTTCAGTAGTGAAATTTTTATCTGCAATCCTTTGAAGTTCATCCAGGGTTAAGTAATTCCGAAGTACGGGTTTTGATGTCAACTTATATCCTAAGAAGGGGTCACTACTAATCCATTTATTTTTTAGGCAGATACGTACAATTTTACCAAGATTTTTAAGATGCTTACTTGCAGTGTTTGCCCCGTTATCCTTTGAGGTATGGAGGTAGAAATCAAAGCCATCTATGAACTCGTAATCAATACTCCTGATGTTTAGATCACTTTTCTGGTATTTAAAGGATAAATAATCTTTAACATGCCTTTCCAGTATTTCAAATCTTTTTAGCGTTCCTTCGGCATAGTCTTCCTTTTCCACCAATTCCGCCATGTTTTTGTTGTGGATTTTGATAGCCTCGCAAATGGTATGCATTTTTTCTGCTTTACCGAGATACTTGCTTTTAATCACCTGAGAAGTAATTTCTGCATCTTCCTTACATAACTGTGTATGAGAAGCAGTAACCCCGGCTTTCATCTTGTCCAGATAGCTGTTCAGGGTTTTGGCCTCTTCTTTAGTACCTTCAATGTGTCCAGCTTTGGCATTCCACAATTCGGGTTCACATTCTCTGCTAGTTGATAGTTCCGCAGGTTTTCCGTCTACGGTAATCCTTAAATAGATTGGGATAGCCCCTTTAACATAGTTTTTTGGTTTCTTCAAATAGAAAAGCAGATTGAAATTCGTTTTCATAATGACTGATTTAAGGTTAAACAAAGTTAGCCTTGCAGTCTAAACGCATCAAGTCGTTCAATGAGTGAACTTTTTGTAAATCAAATATTTACATTCATTCTGGTGAGTTGAATATCCCAAAATTTACTCACCGAATCACTCACTTTTTTTATGTGATTTTCTGAATATTTTGGGTATTCCCGGTAAACAAAAAAGCTTGCAATCATTTGATTTGCAAGCTTTTACGTAGTTTTGATACTATTCTCTGTGATCCCGCTGGGATTCGAACCCAGGACCACTACATTAAAAGTGTAATGCTCTACCAGCTGAGCTACGGAATCATTAATTCCTCTTGTTTAAGGAGGTGCGAAGATAGAAAATAAATATTAATACACACTATACTTCATAAAAAAAACGACGTTAAAATAACTGTAATGTTGTAGACTGCTGATTTCCAGATGATGTTTTTGTCTTCACACTGGCTCTTGCATGATGTTCCGTAATCCAGGAAACATAGTTTTCAACCTTAATTGGCTCTTTTAGCAAACCTGGTGCTAACTGCAACAAAGAAATCCGATGCTCAACTACCGGTCTGTACTTCTGAAAAAGATGTTGCAGCTCCTGTTGAACCTTGTTTTTCGGCTTAATCCTGATATTTTTATTCACAGGATTTAAAACCTGTAAATTAATCTCCTTTTTAAAATACGTTGCTGCCGATTCAATTCTTTCCTGTAATGCCGGCAAATCGTTAAAACCAGTTTGTTTATGCAGATTAGTCACCTGAACCTGGAAGCGATCAGCTAAAACAATCAAACTTTTAATTGATTTCCTCAATTGAGAAAACAATACTGCATATTCCGGGATATTTGATCTGACAATTTCTGGTCTCGAAGTAACCGTTTCCAGCTCACTCAGCAACTTATTCAATGAAAAGTGGTTCAGTACCAGTTGAAGGATAAACCCTTCCTGTCCGCTCACCAGAAGATCATCCAGCTCATCATCCTGCACAGATTTCATATAATTAATTACCTCTGTATTTGACCTTAAACTTTCCGTGCTGATCTTCGATTTCAAAATCAACCCATTAAGCGTTCTCACACGACTCAAAGCCACATAAACCTGGCCAGCTATAAATGATTTTCCCGCGTCAATTATAGCATGGTCAAAAGTTAAACCCTGACTTTTATGTATCGTTACTGCCCATGCCAGTTTAATCGGATACTGAGAAAATTCCCCAACCTGCTGCTGTACAATAACTTCTTCAGTATCTGTTTTATATTCAAAAGATTGCCACGAAGTCTTCTCTAGTAACAGATCATCTTCATGCGGAAAGGAAATGTAAATTTCCCCATCTTTAACAGACTTGATCTTTCCAATCTTTCCATTGTAAAATTTTCTGTTATCCCCGGTATCATTCTTAATGAACATTACCTGTGCACCTTCCTTTAACTTCAGCGTCTGTTCTGCCTGTAAACCAGCATCTCTGAACTCACCACTAGTCTCAGCAGTAAAAGTATACTCCTCACCAGGAAGCTCGTCTAATTTCGCCTTATTAACAGTATTCGCTTCTGCATTATGTGAAGTGATAATAATCGGGCTCAATTCATCCGTCGCAAGAAAATCCGGATCATATCTTTTATTTAACAAAGCTAAATCAGCCTCAGTAATCTGATTATTTCTGATACTATTTAGAATATTAACGAATTCCGGTTCTGTTTGGCGAAATACTGTGGTTAATTCTATCTGTAACAACGGATTTCTACGGATCACATATCCCTCGAAAAAATAAGGAGAAGCATAAGCTCTGCTCAGAAATGCCCATTCCTCTCTTTTAGTAACCGGAGGTAACTGGTAAAGATCACCTATAAGCAACAATTGTACACCCCCAAAAGGAATATTGTTTTTTCTCACTGAACGGAGGATAGCGTCAATCATGTCCATTAAATCACAGCGAACCATAGAAATCTCATCGATGATCAATAATTCTAACTCATTGAACAGCGCTGTCTTTTCTCTATTGTAACTTAAATCATTGACCATAGAGTCAATGGAGGTAATGCCCAATTGTAAATCTTCCAAACCAATTTCTCCCGGGAAAAAAGAACCGGCAGGTAATTGGAAAAAAGAATTGATTGTCGTGCCTTTAGCGTTCATCGCAGCCACACCAGTAGGGGCAACCACTACCATTTTTTTTGAACTCTCCTCTTTTATTCTTTTCAGGAGTGTAGTTTTTCCGGTTCCTGCCTTTCCGGTTAGAAAAATACTTTGATTAGTGTACTCAATAAATGATAATATCTTGTCGAAAATTGAATTAGAAGGCCCGCCGTTACTCATTCCGCAAATTTAACCGATTAATTACAAAATGCTAACGTAAATTTCTGTGTTTTTTTCCATTAAAGAGTCTATCTTTGCAAATGGCAAAATACTTAAAAGAAACCTCGAGAACTTTCAGTGAATTTCTCTTAATACCAGGACTAACATCTTTTGATTGCGTACCTGATAATGTATCCTTAAAAACCTCACTGGTTAAATACCGGAAAGGTGAAAAATCAACAATAGAACTCAATATACCTTTCGTATCTGCTATTATGCAATCAGTTTCTGATGATCAGATGGCTATTGCGCTGGCGAAAAATGGCGGTTTATCATTTGTTTTTGGATCTCAAACTATCCAGAAGCAGGTAGAAATGATCGAAAAGGTTAAACAACATAAATCTGGCTTTGTAGTTAGCACGGCTAATCTGATCGCAGAAAACACATTGAAGGACGTTATTGCCTTAAAAGCGAAAACAGGTCATTCCACAATTGCTATAACTGAAAATGGTACTGCTGACGGTAAATTGATCGGTATTGTTACTGGTAGAGATTATAGAGTAGGTACAGATGGAATGGACAAGAAAGTCAAAGAATTCATGACTCCTTTCTCTGATTTGATTACTGCAAAGATCGGAATTACCCTAAGCGAAGCCAACAGCATCATCTGGGAACATAAATTAAACAGTCTGCCTGTCGTTGATGAAAATGATAATCTTAGATTTTTTGTTTTCAGAAAAGATTATGATAATCACAAAGACAATCCTTTAGAACTATCTGACGAGACTAAAAAACTAATTGTAGGTGCTGGTATTAACACAAGAGATTATAAAGACAGAGTTCCTGCACTGGTTAATGCCGGAGTAGACGTCTTATGTATTGACTCTTCTGATGGATATTCTGAATGGCAAAAAGCAACATTGGAATATATTAAAGCAGAATATGGTGACCGCGTTAAAGTTGGTGCCGGAAATGTGGTTGACAAAGAAGGATTTTTATATCTAGTTGAAGCAGGTGCTGATTTTGTGAAAGTTGGCGTTGGAGGTGGATCAATCTGTATCACCAGGGAAACAAAAGGGATAGGCAGAGGACAGGCAACGGCTTTAATTGAAATTGCTGAAGCAAGAGATCAATATTTCGAAGAAACAGGCATCTATATTCCAATTTGTTCGGACGGTGGAATAGCTCAGGATTACCATATGGCAATTGCACTGGCTATGGGAGCGGATTTTATTATGATGGGTAGATATTTTGCAAGGTTTGATGAAAGCCCTACCCATAAAGTATTGGTTAATGGTAATTACATGAAAGAGTACTGGGGTGAAGGCTCTAACCGCGCCAGAAACTGGGAACGTTATGATATGGGCGGTTCTACTGGATTAAAATTTGAAGAAGGTGTAGATAGTTATGTTCCTTACGCCGGATCTTTAAAAGATAATTTGGACGTTACAGTCGGAAAAATTAAATCAACGATGTGCAGTTGCGGTTTTACATCCATTGCGAAGTTTAAACAAGATGCGAAACTTACTTTAGTTTCTTCTGTGAGCATCGTAGAAGGTGGAGCGCATGACGTACTGGTGAGAGAATAAATTAATGTATAGTATTCAGGGTGCCAGTCTGGTACCTTGAATTTACCAGATAAACGCAGTAATTCCAAGTCCAAAAGTAATGTTGTTATACTTGGTTTTTCCAACATTTTCCGGAAGACGGTGATAACTCAAATGCCCATCGTTATCTGTATCATTCAGCAAATCTATGTCAAACTTGTGGGTAGATCCGAAATAACTGGTATACGCTTTAATTGCAGTATTCCTGCCAATGCGTTTCTGGATACCTACGCCAACAGACCAGCTGGCTGCTGTTTTTGGCTGATATCGTGCATAGGGTAATTCTGCTGTTCCAAATTCTTCCTGATATTCTGGTTTGATATCCAGGATAAAATTCCCGTTACTTCCGGAAGAGATCCCTGCATTTATTTTAGCAGTGATGAACCAGTTATTCGCTAAAGGCAAACTGAAATAGGGGCCAATATTCAAATATTTGACACCAAGGGCCTGCGTATATAAACCATTACTGATTTCTAAAATATCAGGGTCAAGACTGGCATGGGCTGAGTTCAAAGGGAAGCTGGTAAATGCAAATTCCCCTCCGATACCAATGTTTTTATGGAGAAACCAGGCACCTTCCATACCCATATTGAAACCATCTTTATTGAAAATATTGTCGTGTGCTGTTCCTGTGAGTTTCTTACTGGTCGCAATTGCATAACCCACATGTAGCTCTACAAAACTAGGATTATTGCTGATTGGGACAGGGTTGTTTTTTACGGGAGCATTCATGCCTCTGTTTTTCATAATCTGGTCAGTTACAAAATAACCCAGTTCTGTAGAAATAATACCTACGCCAGCTCCTGCAAGTACATCTGTGATCCAATGTCTGTTATTCAAACCACGGCCAAGTGCGGTTGCTGTGGCCATTGCATAACCGGTGATACCAATTAAAGGATATCCATATTGCCCATATTCCTTATCCAGCATAGTTGCATTCATAAAAGCTGTGGCCGTATGTCCTGAAGGAAAGGAATTATTTGAACTCCCGTCAGGCCGTTCTATTTTACTGGTAGATTTAATCCCATTGACCATTGCGCCCATAATTCCCATAGAAAAAGCATAAGAGATCAAGGTTCGTTTTGGCGTATGTTTTCCTTTAACATTAAAAGCGTTTAAAGCTACCACGGCTGCTGCTGGTGCGTATTGCAGATAATCATCATATCTGTAATGGAAATCGGGAATAAACCTGTTTCTGACTTCTCTGACTGTTTCGCGATGAGACCAGGCAAAGGCAGTAGCGCTAAATAAAATCAGTGGAACGGTTGTTTTTTTTACAACATCTCTTTTCCAGAAATTATTAACTGGCTGGTTTAATAAAAGGCTATCAGTGTATTGAGCATTTACTGTTACTGTAGTAATGATGAATAAAGAGAGGAACAGGAATTTGAGATTGAGTCGTCGTTTAGGCGGCATATACAGATTAAGGGAATCGCTGGTTATATAATTTCTTATTGGAAATGATTTAAAGGTATGAAATAAAACAATGTATTTTTTCTGATATACTACTATAGTAATTGTTAAATTGCAGAATCATTACGATATACCTAAAACCTAAACTATGAAAAACTTATTTAAAAACATCGCGCTGATTGCGCTATTTCCGATTTTAATTACCTCATGTTCGAAGAAAAATGAGATGCCTTCAAATCAGGACCAGGGTGCTAAGCAAACAGATAAAGTTCTTGCTTACATCAAAAATCTTGGATTTACAGACGCACAAATAGTCGAAAATGGAGCTCGATACATTGTTGACGGAGATATCGTATTTGATAAAAATATGCAGGTTCCTGACGATAACGGGAAGCCAAAAACTGAACAGTATTACAATGGTTACCTGGTAACGAATAGTTCCAATATCCGCGTCAAAGTTGATGCTTCTATCACAAGTATGGCTGCGGAAATTAATGGAGCAATTCAGCAGTGGAATACAGTGCCTAACTCGAAAATTAAATTCGTCATCGTAACAGATAATAATTATGATATTTTGATAAAAGTAGACAATACAATCGGAGGTACTACATGTGGACAGGCATATCTGTCTACCTCTAACGGTAAAGCAGGTAATACAGTCTGGATTAACCAGGAGCTGATCAAAAATAATTCTTTTGCACAGCGTCAAAGAACTATTGCACATGAATTCGGACATACCATTTCTATTAAGCATACTAACCAGTCTACTTCGATAGATGTCCCAGGAGTTGGTGGAACTGATGCGCTATCCTTAATGAATGGCGGACAATGTGGAAGCGGAGCTACTGTTTTATCGGCGAAAGATAAACAGGCAACTGCGGTATTATATCCTTTATAATATAAAAATTTAAATCAATACTTATATCGTAATGGATCAGGAAGCTATCTCAAAAGATAGCTTCTTGAAATTAACACTTATATTTGTATATGTTTGACGTTTTCTTTTCTCATGTTCTGGCAAAGGTATCACTAACCGAAGAGGAGAAAATTACTATTAAAGATTTTTTCACCTATAAAAAGCTTCGGAAAAAACAGTATTTACTTCAGGAAGGAGAGGTCTGCAAGTATATGTCATTTGTAGTAAAAGGTCTGCTCAGATCTTACAATGTTGATGAAAAAGGAGATGAGCATATGAATATGTTTTCATGGGAGGGGTGGTGGACCTCAGATATGAGCAGTTTCTTTTCTGGTGAAAAAGCTGTTTTCAACATAGATGCTATAGAAGATTCCGAAGTTTTGACAATCACGCTCGCAGATTTCGAAGAAATGACTTTAAAAGTCCCGGTTATGGATCGTTATTTTCGCCTCCTTTTTCAGAATAGCCTGGTTACGAAAGAGCGAAGATTAATCAGTTCTATTACAGACGCTGCGGAAGAAAAATATGTACGGCTGACGAAGTACAGTCCGGAAATCATTCAAAGAATACCTCAGAATCTGATTGCCTCTTACCTGGGCATCACTCCGGAAACCCTAAGCCGGATTAAGAAGAAAATTATGCTGTGTAAATAACCAGGATTGATATAGATCAAGTTAATTTCTTGTTTTAGATCAACTGTTTATAGTATGGGAGCAGGCTACCTTTGTATGCAGGTAGTTTAACCTTATAAAATTTCTCATGCTGAATACAACAATCCCAAAAATATTAATCACCGGAGCAACCGGGCAGGTAGGTAGTAAAACAATCGATTTTCTTTTATCAAATAAAGAAGTAGAGCTGGTGGCCGCAGTACGTTCTCCAGAGAAAGCAGCCCCGTTTACGGCTAAAGGAATTGCTACAGTTATCCTTGATTTTGATGACGAAAGTACTCATTTGACTGCACTTAAAGATATTGACCGTGTTTTGATAGTTACTGGTTATACCGTTGATATGTTACGTCAAAGCAAGGTTTTATTAGATAATGCTAAAAAGGCAGGGGTGCAGCATGTAGTGCATCTGGGGGCCTGTGGTCGTGATGATACTACTGTTGCACACTGGGCGTGGCATCAGTTGATAGAAAGATATATCGAGTGGTCCGGATTTTCTTACACGCATTTACGTCCGGAAACTTTTATGCAAAATGTATTGAGTTATGGAGGTAAAAGAACAATTGAAAATGGTATAATTCATGCCTATGTTGAAGGGGCTAGATTGAGTTGGGTAGATGTAGATGATGTGGCGCAAGTTGCTGCTTTGTCTTTGTCTCATCCTGAAATACATGGCAAACAAACCTATAGGTTAGGTTACGATGCGATAACTTTTGATGAAATGGCAGAATTGATGACTTTTGTTGTTGGGAAACCTTTTCACTATGAGCCGCTTTCTCCTGAAGTCTTTCTGCAACAAATGAGAGATTCGGGCGCGGAGATGGCTTATATGAATTGTGTATATAACCATTGGAAACGTTATGCAGCAGGTACGATTCCCGGTGCAGATGATACGTTTGATAACTTCTTCGGAATTACAGGAAAACAGCCTGTGAAATGGATTGATTTTATTAAAAAACATAAAGCTGAGTTTGATTATTAGTGATTAACTTTTGAAATCTGTGTAACCTTTGATCAAGATGATGGTCTAATCAGGAAAGTGAATATGAAATCTTTATATAAACACACCATACTGATTACGCTGACCGCTATAGCCGCTTTGTCAGCTGCTGCGCAACCGCAAAATAACGGAGTTCAGCATGTTGACCCATTATATCAAACAGTGTCCGGATTAGATAGTACTATGTTTTCGGCTTATAATAAACGTGACCTTGAAACTTTCATGAGCCATTTTTCTCCCGATCTTGAATTTTATGATGACAGGGGCGGATTATCAGACTATGCACATAATTTAGCTGCATTTAAAAGGAATTTCACAGATCCGGTACACTCTTCAAGACGTGAACTGGTTAAAGGAAGCCTGCAAGTTTATCGTTTAGGTAATTTCGGCGCATTAGCTATTGGAGTTCACAAATTTTATGGCACTGTTAATGGAAAGGAAGAGTTAGAAGCCACTGCAAAGTTTACCGAAATTTGGGAAAACAAGAACGGGAAATGGCAGATAAAACGAGAAATGAGCTATGATCACAAATAAACCCTTTTACAAAAAGAATTTATTTTCATTATATATTGGTATACGGATCAATTTACACATTAAATCATAATCGATATGGAACGCAGGAAATTTCTTCAATCTTCAATGGCGGTTACTGCCGGTTTAGCGCTAAACATTAACCCTACAATTGCCAATGATAAGGATCTGATATCAAAAGAAATATATGAATTGCGTGAATATGAAATGCATTTTGGCGCTGATCAGGGGCAAATGGACAATTACTTTAAAACAGCGCTAATTCCTGCATTGAATAAATATGGCATAAAAGCAGTTGGTGTATTTAAGGAATGGCGGCAATCTGAACCGGCTAAAGTTTATTTACTGATACCTTATCCATCTCCTGATCACTATATCTCTGTAAATTTAAAAGTAAAAGCGGACGCAGCTTATATCAAAAATAGCGCTGCATATAACAGCATACCAGCCGATAAACCAGTCTACAACCGCTTTATTTCTTCTTTAATGATTGCATTTGATGGGTTTCCCAAAATTGTTATCCCATCAGGTGAAGCCCGCATATTTGAATTAAGGACTTATGAAGGTTATAGTGAAGAAGCTGTAAAAAGGAAAATTAAGATGTTCCATGACGGGGAATTTTCTATTTTTAAAAGAGCGAAGCTGGATCCTGTATTCTTTGGTGAAGTGATTGCTGGTGACAAGTTACCTCGTATAACGTATATGATTACATGTAACGGTATGGAAGAACATGACAAAGGCTGGGCTGCCTTCTTAGCTGATCCTGAATGGAAAAAATTAGCAGGGGATCCTCAGTATGCAAATACGATTTCTAAAATCAGTAATAGCTTTTTGGTTCCTGCACCTTATTCGCAGGTGTAGTTAGAACTATCACCTATTTCCTCGTCTTCAGCTCCTTAACAAGTAAATCATCAATGGTTGTCAGCGCATCATATGCTCTGACACCTATAGTACCACTTTTAAACGTAGTATCTGTCACTGAAATTAAAGGTTCCGTAGCTTTGTCGTTAAAATACACTTCAATAGAACTGCCTTTTGCCTCTATTCTAACTTTATATGCTTTTCCGGTTTCCAGTTTTTGGTCTTTTGATGCCAATAAAACCCATTTCTGATCAACTGATTTACCTAATTCCACTTTTCCTGACGATGCATTAATCCCTAAATAGTAACCATCGTAAGCATCGGCGCCGATAACCTGATCAGTAACTCTGAACAATAATCCTGCATTGCCTTTTGAATTGAGCCGGATTAATGCTTCGTAACTCAGATCATCAAACAGTGTTCCGCTGGCAATCGCTTTTGACCCATGTATCCCATATCCCCATGAACCTTTATTGGAAGCAGAATGAAATGCCCCGTCCTTAATATACCAGCTTCCGCCATAAATCAACCAGTTTTTAAGCGTTGTGTGGCTGAAATCTTCTTTAAACTGTTTTCCTGAACTTTTGGGAATGCCAATAACGGGGAAATTACTGATCCTGATGTTTTCACTCCCAAACGGGGTAAGTGTAATTTCTTCTGTTGGTTCTGAAGAGGCAACCGGGCTTGCTGGTACTTCTAAAGCATGCATCTGATTATAAGCCAAAGTCCAGGCAGGTATTTTTTTAGCTGAAATTTTCAGTTTAACTGGTGTAGTAGCCTGGATAAAGGGATTTTCGGGCATTGTAGTTTGCTGAACTTTTATAGACCCTACCAAGTCATTCCGGTTAACAACCAGTCCGTAATTCCACGCAGAAGCAGCAGACACTTCATAATCAAAGAAACCATTTACCGGATGTTTTTTAACCTGATCATATTTTGCATCAATTTGCAATGCATATACAATTGGACCGCGTTCTACAGTTACAGAATTATTAACCTGCTCAGTTACTTTTACTTCCATAGGGAAGTTGAGTACAACTTCGTCTTGTGTGTCCCATTTTCTGTTAATCGTGTAAATCTGATCTGGTTTAACGCCAGCCGATTTTTTACCATTAACAGTAATTTGTGGATTTTTGCACCACGCTGGAATCCTCAGTTTCAAAGGAAAAAAAGCAGTTTTTGCCAGCTCTATTTTAATTCTTATTTTTTCCTCAAACGGATAATCAGTAACGACTTGAAGTTTAACTGGAACTGAGTTTGCGACAAAAGCGTTGACTTCAACCGGGGCATAAGCAATTACCGCCAGCCCTTTATCCGGAGTTGCTGTCCAGCTATTTTTTACAAAATACGGCCAGCCCATATGCATATTATACCTACAGCAGCCCATTCCTGAATACGGGCTTAAAAGCAACGCCCCATCATAATCCTCATCAAAGCCGGAGTTTCCATGTTTACAGACTACTTGATTTGGCTGTGTATAATATAAATGAGATTTGATATCTCTGCTGAACTGTGCCGGCAATGTATTAAAAGCAATCTTTTCCAGCCTGTCTCCAACCTGTGCATCATGCACTATTCTGGCTGCGGTTTCCAGACTTTGCATCCATTCCACAACAGTACAGGTTTCAGTTCCCTGAAAAGAACTTTTTCCAGCCAGAAATTCAGTTCCGGAAGCAATTCCTGATGCCTGACCATGATCTCTTATTAAATGGGCAATCCCTTTTTCAGTAGCTTCTCTGTAAAATGCGGTCTGTTCCAGCTGTGAATAGAGTACAGGGAATTTAAGTGCCTGCCCCACACTGACACTATGTTTGGTATGGAAATCATCACCATAAAAATAAAATTGATTCTTAGTGTAAATAGATGCCCATGGGTAAGCTTGTGATTTTAATTTCTCTGCAAGCGTTAAAAGCGATTTTTCACCGGTGATATTATAAAGCCAGAATACAATTTCTATATTATCACCAGTTCTTGATTTACTCCATTCCGTTAGCGGTTTTTGATCCAGATTGTTTAGCTGGTATTTGAAATATCTGGTAAAAAAATCAATGACCCTTTTGTCACCTGTAGCCTCATAATAGCTTTGTATCGCATACATCATTGGCATCCGGGGCCACCAGTCATTCATTTTTACCGGGCCAAATGTACCATCAGGTTGTTGGTGATCTAAAGTCCAGTTTATCCATTTCTGAGCCTTTTTCTTTAACTCTGCATCATCCAGTGTATAGGCGAGTGCAACCAATCCTTTTACATAGTAGGGGACACGTTCCCAGCTTTCACCCTTGCCACCAAGCCAGTCAGAACCTGCACCAAGATCGGAAGCTTCTGAATAAAGTTCTTCAGCATGTCCTGTTGCTCCGTCTTTTTGTAGCTCCAGCTGTTTGAGTAACCATCCTTTAGCTTTGATACTGCCCAGCGGGAGTTGTATATAAGTACTTGCAGCAAGCGGAGCACGGTTATAATTATAGGATGATCCGGTTTTAGGCTGGGCAATAAGCAGTGAAGGAACCAAAGCAAACACTAAGGTTATAGATTTACTGATGTTCATATTTGGTTGTGCTATCTGAATAGCAAGTTTAACATAAATAATAAATGTTTCATTGCCATGATAGTAAATTGATACAATATGAAGAAATTTTGAAATAAATCGTTGTTCTAAGATTACTAATTACAATTTTTTATTTATAATGCATCAACCGCAAATATTTAACAATGAAAAGTAATACAGAAGATAATTACTCTCTGCACCGTTTGCTGCCTTCGGAATGGGCAGAATATAAATCAATCAGACTGGAAGCATTGCAAAGTAATGCTGAAATGTTTGGTAGCAGTTACCTGAAAGAAGTTACTTATAGCCAAAATGACTGGATCGCTTTATTAGAAAATGATAAACGCGCCATATTTGTTTTATATAATATAGACTCGATAATCGGTTTGACTGGTGTGGCTATTGATAGAGATGACGCAACATCAGCAGTTTTATTTTCCTCTTTCATTAGGCCGGAGCATCGGGGGAAAGGACTGGCCAGGTTATTTTATCAGGCACGAATTGACTGGGCAAGAGAGAAAAAATGCAGTTCAATTACTGTTTCTCATAGAGCAGGCAATGAAATTTCCAAAGCTGCAAATCAACGGTTTGGTTTTAAATATACCTATACAAAAGAAGTAACCTGGCCAGACGGTGTATCCGCAGATGAAGTGATGTACGTTTTGCAACTATAAAACAAACCAGCGGGCAGCAGCTTTCCTGAGTTCTTCGTAATCTGATATATTGTTCGAAGAAGCCCAGGCAATAATCCCATCAGGGCGTATCAACAGGGCACTTACAGTTAATCGGTCTTTTACATTTGCTGAAATATACCTGATCTGGTCACCATATTCATTTGCGAGAGTTTGAAGGTCATCATTGCTGTCAAAATCAAGAAGGATAGCTTTTCCATCGTGCATTAGTTCACCAATTTTAACGCCATCTTCGAATTCAAAGTTGGGAACGCTGTGGCCAGTTAAGGGATGGTCGCCACCAAGATTATAGTGCGTGAAAATACCCCACATTCTTGCTGCCATATAAGTAGCACCGTCACGCGTATTCATCAGGTCGCGGAAAATTGCATGCAGTGCGCGGGCAGCCGGACTTGGTTGCATGATAGCAACCTGTGCACGTGACCAATCCAGAACCTGTAGGCCGATTGGGTGTCGTTCGGTATAATAACTGTCCAGCAAGCCTTCCGGAGCTTTTTCCTGAATAGTTGCAGCAAGTTTCCAGCCAAGGTTCATCGCATCGCCCAGTCCAAGGTTAAGTCCTTGTCCTCCCAGTGGCGCGTGAATATGTGCGGCATCGCCGGCTAAAATTACGCGTCCGTTGCGGTAAGTTGTGGCTTGTCTTGCCCGGTCAGTCCAGGTGGTTGCAGTGTGTAAGGTGGTGATCGTAACATCGGTATTCGAGACGCGGCGTAAAACCTCTTGAATATGCTCAAGCGTGACCTGTTTTTCTGAGGTATGAAATGCTCCGCCGTCAAATTCCTGTATTACTACATATCCTGGCTGGGATTGCATATACATGCCTGTTGGTGTTACGTTTCGGCCCGGATTGAGCTTTTCGGGATCGGCGATATCAATCCGGGTAGTGTAGCCTGTAAATTCTGGCTCCGTACCGGCAAATTCAAAACCACCAGTTTTGCGAACAATGCTACGGCTTCCGTCGCAGCCTGCGAGCCATTTACTCTGAAATGATTGATGAGCTGATTGAACAGTTACTCCATCTGCGGTTTGATGAAAACCAGTAATAGCAAGACCGCGCCTGATTTCTACACCCAATGCTGCTGCGCGCCGGGCCAGTACAGTTTCAATTTCCTGCATTTCAGAAATTAAACTGGGTTCTGTAGCACTGGCAAGGCGGTATGTCCACTTGGAAGTGTCAATATTGCCATCATGAAATGGAATGCCGGCAAAGTGTCCTGCCTGACGATTAGCACCTTGTACGGCTCCTGAATGCGGATTTTTAAGATGCTTATGGATTTCAAGTTCATCCAGCAACCCGCGGCGGTAAAGTGATTCAATAGTAGGCGCGAAAAGTCCTCGTATCCCGAAAGGAAATTGTTTCAAGAGTGATCGTGGATCCTCTGCCTTTTCCAGAATAAGGACTGAGCATTTGGCCAGCGCCAGTTCACAGGCAAGGAACAGACCTACAGGCCCTGCGCCAGAAATGATCACATCGTAAACAGCTTGATTTTGTGTTGATTTATTATTTTTAAGTGTAGCTTTCATATAGAATTATTGATACACAAAATTCTGGAATACGCTGGCTTCAGGCTTGTATAAATGCGACAAAATCGGTGCTTACAACTTGTTTCCCTTTCTTTGCTTTTTTTGCGAATGCTGCTGGCGTAGTGCCGCTGTAACGTTTGAATTCTCTGCTGAGGTGGGATTGATCCGTATAACCCAGCTCATGAGCTAATCCGGTTATGTTAGTATCCGGACAAAGCCATAATTGGTTTCGCACCTGTTCAAAACGCATCAGACCGGACACGTCCTTTACGGTATGGCCGGAAGACTGTTTGAACTTCCTTTCCAGAGTACGAACTGTGGCATGAGCTGCCGCTGCTACCTCGCTTACCGGCATAGTGCCTTTTGTTTCTCTCATCGCAACTCCGGCTTTAAACAAGGTATTGTCTTCAATAGTGGTTTTTGCCCATGCCTGGAGGAAGTATTCTTTTACCTGAAAAAATGCTTCAGCTATTTTACCCGCATCAATCAATTTGCTCAGTGTGGGTTGAAGCCGGGCGATAGGGTGTTCAAATACGTGGACTCCGTTTTTGCCGGAAGGTAGTTCAAGTAAGTCAAATACGGTCCATGGAAAGCATCTGATCGCAATAATCTCTAAACGGTTTTTCGCGTTTAAAAGAACAGGTTGATTGAGCAGTCCCATCATAAATGGTGATGGCAATGGCTGTAAAACACCAGGGTAAGAAATGCTGCATGCACCTCCGAAATGAAAAATAATTTCAGCGTAACCATCAGGTAGTACCTCAAAATCAGCTTTTAATTCTTCGGCGTCTCTTCTGTTATACCAAAAGCATTTTATAGTGTCGCGTAACTCTTCAGGGGGTTCAAATTCTTGGTGCAGCATATCTGGTCTGTTAATGCTGTTTGCGATAAGCAACAGGATTAAGCCCTGTTTCTTTTCTGAAAAGTCTGGAAAAATAAGGAGGGTTTTCAAATCCAAGCTGATAGGCGATTTGTGCTACAGTAAGATTGGCACCAACCAATAAGTTTTTTGCTTCTGAAATCAGATAGCTGTGGATGTGGTCAATTGCCGATTTTCCTGTTTCCTGCCTTAGCAAGTCACTGAGATAACCTGGAGACATCTTTAATTGTGCTGCAATAGCCGTAACGGTGGGTAAACCGTTGGTCTGTAATGCCCCGTTCTCAAAATACTGTAGTATTGCCTGATTAAATCTGGAAATTACTTTACCTGTCAGTTCGTTCCTGTTTAGAAACTGACGCTTATAGAACCGCTGGGAATATTTGAGAATGGCTTCAATATGACCAAGGATGATCTCTTTGCTATATTCGTCCTGATTGTTATGATATTCCGTTTCAATCTTCCGGAATAGTTCCCAC
Organism: Pedobacter cryoconitis; assembly: GCF_014200595.1. NCBI lineage: Bacteria > Pseudomonadati > Bacteroidota > Sphingobacteriia > Sphingobacteriales > Sphingobacteriaceae > Pedobacter > Pedobacter cryoconitis. The sequence continues at coordinate 2,502,444 of NZ_JACHCG010000001.1, read as the reverse complement.
ATAATTTCTTCTTCGCGGGATGAAATATGAAGGGCCTCATTGGTTTCGTAGTCGAAAAAACTATATTTTTTGATAAGTTGATGTAATTGCTCCCCGTTCAGGAAATCGGGGTGAAACATGATTGTAAACCCACTTCCTTCAAGTTTGATATTCTTAAGTTCAACGGCCTGACCAGGTTTGAAATAAGTCATAGAACCTCCCTGATGATCGTATTTTGTCCGGCCGTAATAAAGACTGCCTGATATGACTTTCTTAAATGCAATCGTATAAAAATCAGTGGTATATTCATTTTTGGCAATACCGCAGGTATCCGGACATATATCCACACAGGTAATCAGCCTGAGTAAGGTGTTTTCCGACATCGGCATCCCACTGTTTTGATGCGGTTCGCTTGAATTAAAATGCTTCATCTTCATAAAGATACAGCATCTGGCTTAAGAGATACTGTATCTTTATTCAATTTAACTAATTAATGACCATGTGCAGCTGCTGAGACCTCTTTCCAGGATTCCCAAACCGCCAGCCGATCTGCATAAACCTGTTGAACGCGCGGTAAAGCGAGCTTTCCTAAAAGTAAACGTAATGGTGGTTTTTCACTGTCCACTAATTTTAAAATGGCTGGTGCAGTGGCTTCCGGATTGCCGATCATGCCGGGTGTGAAATAGCTATTTAAGGCCTCTTTTATGCCGTCATAAAGTGCAATTGATTTTGTTCTGACCGCTGAAGCTGCATTCCAGTCTGTACTAAATGCATTGGGTTCAACAATGCTTACAGCTATACCAAATCCCTTAACCTCAGCCGCAAGACTTTCACTTAATCCTTCGAGTGCCCATTTTGAAGCATTGTAAATACCTAAAATCGGTGTTGCTGCAACGCCCAGTACACTTGAAATCTGTATAATATGTCCAAAACCTTGTTCCCGCATAACCGGGATAATGGCCTGTGTCATCCACAATAAACCAAATACATTGGTTTCCATCTGATCTCTGGCTTCCTGCTCGGTAGTCTCCTCAATAGCACCAAATAAACCATAACCTGCATTATTGATCAGCACGTCGATGCCTCCAAAATATTCATCTGCTTGTTTCACAGCAGCAAAACATTGTTCACGATCGTTTACATCTAGTTTAACGGGCAATATTGCCTCCCCATAAGTAGCTACAAGATCCTTTAATGAATCAATATTCCGCGCAGTAGCGATTACTTTATCGCCACGTTTTAAAAAAGCTTCTGCCCATATTTTTCCGAGTCCTCTGGATGCGCCCGTTATTAAAATTATTTTAGATTTCATATTCGTTATTTTATGCTGTAAAATTACTGGCAGTAGGGTGAGGGGAGTTATACATATCGCTGAATATCGGATACATATTTTCTCCTGCTGATCTGCATGTTTACTGAATAAAGTGTAGCTTTAGGATTAAAATAGCTGAAATAAATAATAATATAGTCGAGAATGAAAATATTAGCCAATGGACCGGGCATGATGTCTGACTTTGTCCGTGCCCTGGGCGCCACCGTCCGCGGGCGATTTATACATATTCCTGAAAACTATGGTGGTGGTTTCCTGACTGGTTTTTCCTGGGGAAATGAGTTGAGGGTGATGATCCGGAATTATCACCTGAAAGAGGATGTGCTGGTAGAGTGGACAAATGAAGCGATGGAAGAGCAGGAATATGTAGTATTGATGTTGAGTGGCGTTTTTCCTCCAATTGTCCAGCCAGGTGTTAAATTATTGCCCGAACGCGCAAATGTCCTGATTTGCACGCAGGCAGTTTCTTCTATCATCGATATGCCTTCGAATACCAGTTTTGGAAGTGTAACCATTAGTGTTTCCCGGCAATATCTGAACCAGCTCTTCGGAAATATAGATTATCCGGTGGTAGCCAGCGTTTTGCAGGCCAGTGGTAACTTTGTACTGGAGATGGATATCTCATCCGAAATGATCAAAACGGCTAATGAAATGCTGCATGTGCCTGTACCGGAAAGTTTGGAAAGTCATTACTGCAAGCTGAAATGCGAAGAGTTGCTTTGTCATATTTTTGCACTGCTGATGCAGCGGGAGGCTGTGCCAATCGGCGGTATGCATATCAACGATATCAAAGCTATATATGCCGTTAAGACCCGCTTGCAATCTAATCTTGCCGAGCCACCAAATATTGCCGCACTTGCCAGAGAAATGGGCATGAGTGAACCTAAACTTCGAAAGCTGTTTAAACAGACATTTGGTAAAGGGATTTTTGAATATTACCAGTTTATGCGGATGGAGAAAGCGGCAAGACTACTCAGGGAAAAACGCCTGACAGTTTCTGAAGTTGGTTATCAGTTGGGGTTTACTAACCTGAGCCATTTTTCAAGAGTCTTTGAACAGCATAACGGAATGAAACCTAAAAAGTATTCAGCAATTTAAAATACCTCAATTTGGCTACAATTGTCCTCAATTGAGCTACATGGGGGGAGTGCCATTTACAGACATTTGTTGTGTTAAATTAGAAAGCTAAAATTATGACACAACAAAATAATAATCCAGGTACAAATAAAGTTTGGTTCATTACAGGTAGTTCCCGGGGTTTTGGGAGGGTCTGGACCGAAGCAGCCCTTAAACGGGGAGATAAAGTTGCAGCAACAGCACGTCAATTGACCAGTATTGCTGATCTTAAAGAAAAATACGGTGAGCATGTGCTGACTTTGGAGTTGGATGTGACCAATGCCGGACAGGTTAAGACTGTTGTAGAACAGGCACACGCTCATTTTGGGAGGTTAGATATCGTGCTAAACAATGCGGGTTATTCTTTAGTAGGAACGATAGAAGAGGCTAACGCAGATGAGATCAGGGCGATGTATGAAACCAACGTTTTAGGTCCGGTTGCTGTTATCCAGGCAGCATTACCTTTGTTACGCAAGCAAGGCGGGGGCCACATCCTTGGGACATCCAGCAACCTTGGCCATGTAGTATTGCCGGTTATCGGCTATTACTGCTCTTCAAAATGGGCATTCGAGGCAATTCATGAAAGTTTGGCCGCAGAAGTCGAAGCTTTCGGAATTAAAGTAACTATTATAGAGCCAGGTGCTTATGCAACTGAATTCGGTAGTCCGGAGTCTTTAAAATTTGCAGCAGGTCTTGATATTTATCAGGATTTTAAAACTCAGTTTTTTAATAGTTTAAGCGAAATGGAAAGAGGTGATCCTAATGCAACTTCTGAAGCGATTTTTAAAGTTGTTGATGCAGAGAATCCACCTTTGCGAATCAATTTGGGCAGTCATAATTTACCATGGACGCGAACTGCCTATGCGGAGAGGCTGGCAAGCTGGGAAGAGTGGGACCAGGTTTCCGCAGCTGCTCAGGGCAACACAAAGTAATTGTCTGGTAAAAAAAATAACCATAACCGGTAATCAAAAGTATTGCCGGTTATAATTGCCTTAACTTTAATAAATGAAAAAGGAAGAAAACATCCATCTCAAAATGGAATCTTTATCAGATATGCACCGGGCCTTTGGTTTACCTGCGCCGGCCTATCCGTTAATCAGCCTGATCGATGGGGCGACAAACCGGATCATCTTATCAAAGTTGCCACAATCTCATGTACTCAATTTTTATAAAATATCCTATAAGCCAAGTATAGGTGGTAAGTTGAAATATGGTCAGGATTATTATGATTTTGATGAGGGCGGTTTGTTATTTGCTGCACCTAATCAAATTATTGGTAACCATGGGAACAATGAAGGAGAAATATGTTCCCAATATACTTTATTGATACATCCTGATTTTTTGTGGAATTATCCGCTGGCAAAAAAAATAAAGCAATATGGGTTCTTTTCATACGCAGCAAATGAAGCACTGCATTTGTCGGATAAGGAGAAGGTTACTATTATGTCCATTTTTAAAATTATTAAAGAAGAGTTAAACAGCAGAATAGATGATTTTAGCCAGGATGTAATCATTTCTCAGGTCGAGTTGCTGCTCAATTATGCGAATCGCTTTTACAAAAGGCAATTCATAACAAGGAAAGCGGTAAATAATGATCTGCTACAAAAATTGGATGATATTTTAGATGAATATTTTAATAGCGAAAAATCTGCTAATGAGGGAATACCGACCGTGCAATATCTTTCGGAAAAACTGAATATATCACCGAGTTATCTGAGTGATATGTTACGGTCGCTTACGGGGCAAAATACCCAGCATCTGATCCATCACAAGATTATAGAAAAGGCGAAGGAAAAACTATCTGCCACAAATTTATCAGTAAGCGAGGTCGCCTATGAACTTGGATTCGGACATCCGCAATCTTTTAGCAAGTTATTCAAAGCAAAAACTAATACATCTCCTTTAGAGTTCAGAAGGTCATTTAATTAATGAAGTTTGTTCTTTCGTTATATAGCCGATATTAAGCTTTCAATGATTTCTTGATTTTTGTCAAGAGCATTATGGCTTGTTTTTAATCATTTTTGCTTAACCATTAAAAGCTGATTATTATGTTTATCGGACACTTCGGACTATCCTTTGCTGCTAAAAAAGCGGCACCAAAAGTTTCATTGGCAATCCTGTTTATTGCCACACAATTTGTTGACATCCTTTGGCCATTTCTCCTGCTATTTCACGTTGAAAAGGTAGCAGTTGTCCCTGGCTATACGAAGACGAATGCTTTTGAGTTTCTTTATTACCCTTATACCCATAGTTTGTTTATGGGAGTGGTATGGGGGATCGTTGTGGGCGGTATTTACTGGTTATTCAAGCGGGACACCCGTGGCACCATCGTTATTGGTCTATGTGTTTTAAGTCACTGGTTTCTTGACCTGATTGTACACACTACAGATTTACCTTTAACACCTTTTGGAGATTATAAAGTGGGATTTGGCCTGTGGAATCATCCAGCAGTCACTTTGATTATTGAACTGGCAATATTTTTAGCAGGAATATATGTTTATGTGAGTTTCACTAAAGCCAAAAATAAGGCTGGAAAGTGGGCACTTTGGACATTGGCTTTTTTGCTTGTATTAGTACAGCTATTGAATACTTTTGGCCCGGTACCTTCTGATTCAATAATGAATTTGTTCGTTTCCTTTATTACCCTGATGGTAATCATTATTGGACTGGCCTATTGGGTCAGTAGAAACCGGGAAATAGCCTGATACAGTTAAGCCAAAATGTTATCAATTTCTATTTTGATCTCAAAAATTATTTCTGGCAGGTTGCTGACGTTCTGGCCAATGACATTAAAATATAAAAGTTGCAGCTGTTAAATAAATCACTAGTTTTGTACTGTAATAATAATTGATACAGTATGAATAATGTCCAGTTTGCCACCGCTATCCATATATTGACTTTACTGGCTTCTGAAGGCACTTTATCGTCGACGGATATTGCCGGAAGCATTAATATTAACGCTGCTATGGTGCGCAAATCATTAAGTGTATTAAGCAAGGAAGGACTTGTTGAAACCAGGGAAGGGAAAGGCGGGGGAGCGTCACTTGCAAAACCTGCTAATCTTATATTGCTTTCTGATATTTATAAAGCTGTAAATACTGCTCCTCTGCTTGGAAAAACCAATCATCCTGATCCTGGTTGCAAGATTGGAAAACAAATTAATAGCCACTTGGTGGAATTGTATAGTCAGGCTGATAATGCAATAATTAATAGGCTGAGCAGTATGACATTAGCAGGTTTTTGTAAAAAATTCAAGTAGTTTTTTTTGATCAATACTGTAATAGTATTGGTTACAGTATTGAAACGTCAATCAAAACAAGAAAATATGAAAAAGACAAGGATAAGAATGCGCCGGCTAGGCTGGTCAGGGTTGGAGATCGAGAGCGATGACCAGACGTTGGTGATAGATTATATTCAGGATACCTCACAGTTAGTACAGCTCCGCAGTCCAGATGAGCCTTTCCCAGAAGTTTCACGCCCGGGTGGTACATCTGTAGCGCTTGTGACTCATCTCCATGCGGACCACGCTGATCCTGGTGCAATAAAAAGGGCCTTGCAAGACCATGCACCAGTGTTTCGTACTGCACGTGCAACTGGAACTGAAGCCGATCTCGCTCTGACTTTTCATGCCGAAACAAAGTTTGCGGAGTACAATCTTGCAACTGAAGTTATTGAAGCGTGGGAAGAACGGAAGGTTGGCGCATTCCGGATATGTGCTGCACCGGCAGTTGATGGGTTTGGTGATCCGCAGTTATCCTGGATTGTGGAATGTGGCGGACATCGGATTATTCATGCAGGCGACACTTTGTTTCATGGTTATTGGTGGCGTATTGCAAATAAATACGGCCCTTTTGATGTTGCATTTCTTCCAGTCAATGGTCGGTAGTTGACTTCCCTTTACTTCAGCCGTCAAGTCCTCTTGAAGCCGTAATGACTCCTGAAGAAGCGGCGGTTGCAGCTCACATTCTACAGGCTAAATTTGTGGTACCGATTCATTATGGCTCACTTCATAAGCCGCCTATGTATGTTGAAACATCAAATCCCATTGAACGTTTTGGTCACCAGTTGACAACTTTTGATATCCGGATGTTGCTTGCTGAGCCGGGTGAATGGTTTGAACTCAGCTAATTCCTGGTTTCAATTACACTGTAAATTTCGGAATAATTGCTGTCCGCTAAAACTTTAAGCCAGAATTATAGTTTTAGAGCTGTGAATATCTGTAATACCTACTGATAAACCGAAATCATTATAAATGTATGGAGAAGATTAAAAAGCTAGTTTTGAAGACTTTAAAATGGGTTGGGATTTTTGTAGCATCTATATTATTTCTGATGTTTATTATTCCGTTACTGTTCCCTGGAACTATTTCTGAACAGGTAAAGATATTTGCTAATAAACGTCTGGCTGGAAAACTTGATTATAAAAAGGTACATCTTACATTTTTCCGGCATTTTCCCTCTCTTACGGTATCTGTGGATGATTTATTACTTCTGGGATCCAAACCCTTTCAACAGGATACTTTATTGTCAGCCAAAGAAGTGGCAGCGGGAATCAATTTGAAAAATCTGATTTTTGGTGGTGAAGTTAAGATTGATGAAATTTATGTAAATGATGCTTATGCAAATGTTTATGTTAATAGTAAAGGGCAGGCCAATTATAATGTCTACGTTTCCAAACCTGCTAAAGGTCCAAAAGATACTAGTGAAAAAGGTACGTCCATTAAATTGGAGCTGATCAAATTTAAGAACTGGCATATTAAATATAATGACCATGCGGCTAAAATATTAGTGGATGCCAAAGGACTTAATTATATAGGAAAAGGTGGGTTGAGTGAGGATATTTTTGATCTCAAAACTGATCTTAGGATAAATCAATTGGATTTTAGCCTTGACAGGATCTATTATGCAAGACAAAAATCTTTGCGTGCTGACTTAGTTACAAGAATTAATACCAATGCATTAACTTTTGTGCTCAAAAAAAATGAACTAAGAATTAATGATCTCCCGTTAAAATTTACAGGCTTCCTGAGTATCCTTAAGGATGGATATGACCTTGATATCAAAGCTGCTTCAGAGAAGACCACTATTCGTGATATGATTTCTGTACTTCCACCACAATATCTTGAATGGGCGAAGGACACTAAGCTGGAGGGAAATAGCGATCTGTTTTTCAGCTTGAAAGGACAATTTAGTGAACCGAGGAATTTGAAGCCGGATTTTATAGCGCGTTTGCTGGTTAAAGATGGTGTCATTTCCAGTACTAAGGCTCCGGTGCCTATGAAAAATCTGAATGTTGATCTGAATATCGATCTCCCCGCCTTAGATCCGGAAAAATTGGGTGTGGATCTGAAAAAACTGACTTTTGATCTTGGACAGAAAAGCAATTTCAGGGCAGTTGTTAAAACTAAAGGGTTAAGTGAGATGGACGTAAATGCGACTATAAAAGGTGCTGTCAATCTCCAGACACTGGATGACGCATTAGGTTTAAAAGATCTTGAAATCAGAGGCCTGATGAATGCTGATGTTAAGGCAAACGGTATCTTTAGCATGAGTAAAAAATTATTTCCAAAATCCAGTGGATACCTTGATCTGAAGAACGGCTGGTTAAAAACAACAGCTTATCCGAACCCGATAAAGAATATTAATCTTACAGCTAACATCCAGAATACTGATGGAACATTCAGCAGTCTTGGGGTGAAACTTTCTCCTTTCAAATTTGATTTTGAAGGCAATCCTGTATTTGTTGATGCAGATTTACAGAACTTTGAAGATATGCTTTATAAAGTGCGTGCTAAAGGGATATTGAATGTTGGGCGGATCTACCAGGTCTTTTCAAGAAAAGGATTTGATGTTAGTGGATTAATTACGGCAGACCTTTCTTTGAATGGGCGGCAAAGTTATGCGACTACTGGTCAGTACAGCAAACTTGATAATAAAGGTACACTGATCCTGAAAAACATAAAAGCGAATACTGCATATCTGCCAAAGGCATTTTACATTAAAGAAGGTAACTTCGAATTCGAGAATGAAAAAATGTGGTTTAGGAAATTTTACGCCACTTATGGAAAATCTGACTTTTCATTGAACGGTTATTTGTTAAATACCATTAATTATTTTATCGAGCGAAAAGGAACTCTTCACGGAAACTTTGCGTCACATTCCAATTATATCCTGGTTGATGAATTTATGGCGCTGAAGAGTAGTGACAATGCGCATAAATCTTTAGAAGTTGAATATGCGAAAGCCGAAAATCCTAAAAGCAGCGGTGTGGTGATCGTTCCGAAAAATCTGGATGTTTCCTTAGCAGTCAATGCAAAAAAAGTGGGTTTTAAAGGGATAGAAATTAATCAGCTACAGGGGAAGGCTGCTGTAAAGGACGGTCAGATCTTTTTGAAAAATACATTATTCGACCTTATTGGAAGCAGAATGAACATTGATGCCCGTTATAAGGATGAGTCGCCTTTAACAGCCAACTTTGATGTTGCCTTTAAGGTGATGGATTTTAACGTGCAAAGGGCATACAAAGAAATTGACATGGTGCGGGAAATGGCTACCTCTGCAAAGAGCGTGAGTGGAATCGTATCCTTGGATTATAAATTAAAAGGTGATTTTGATCAGAATATGAATCCTATCTATCCTTCTTTAGAGGGTGGAGGTGTTGTAAATCTACGGGATGTAGCAGTGAAAAATTTGAAAATGCTTTCTGTGATCGGTGATAATGTAGGGGCTGACGCTTTTAATAATCCCGATATGAAAGGAGTCAATATAGTAACACATATTAAGGATAATCTGATCCATATTGATGAATTTAAATTTAAGGTTTCTGTACTCAGACCTTCTATCAGTGGAACTACGAGTTTTAATGGATTACTGGATATCCTGGTAAAAGTAGGACTGCCGCCTGCTGGCTGGATCGGTATTCCGGTGGCAGTAACAGGTACAAGTGATAAGCCTAAAATCAAGTTTTTCAGCAGGACGGGGCAGGGAATTTTAACTGCGGTTTATAACAGGAAAATTAATAAAGTAATCCGGGAAGAGAAACGTGATCAAAAGAAATCCGGAGGAGAGCAGCGCAAAGAGAAAAGACTACAGGAAAAGAAAGCTAAAAATGCAGAGAAGCAAGTAGATAAAGACGTTAAGAAAAAATAGCATAAGTTGTTTTCAGAGTCATTTTTTTGATAAAGCCTATGCTAAAATGTTTTATTTTTCAAAATATGAAATCATTAAATAATTTATTTAAAATACAATTTCTTTTTTAGAAATAATTTAATACATTTATTGGTGCAACTATTTCATACCATAGTTTTCAATGTTGCTTAATGATTTTTAATCACAAGTCTGATACATGGAAAATTTACATGAGGAAATAAAAATTCTGAAACGTATTAAGGAAAGGCTGGATAAGCTGATGTGTGACAGGGCGACCCCAGTTGAAATCAGGTCTAATTCAGTATATGAATGTATAGTTAAAGATGAGCATCTTAGAAGATTATTTCGTAATCAAACTATGTTTAATCAGTTTTTGAGAAGACAGCATAATAATGATATTTTAAAACAGATTATCCCCAATTATAGAGTTGATACTTCAACCTACATACATTATCAATGGTACTTTTTCAAGGAAATAAATAAGGCTGTGGAAAAGGGAAAAGGCGTTGAAACCTTTGGCAGCAGGCTGACTTACAAAAAGAATGACTTGAAAGTCATTGCTTCAGACGGGACTAAATTCAGGTCCAATCAGGAAAAGATAATTTATGAGAATTTATTAAAATGTAATTACCTGACCATTGAATATGAATTCAGAATTTTAATTAATGGAGAAAAAAGGTTTGTTGATTTTAAAATTTTGAACCGGTTAACTGAGCAAACATATTTCTGGGAGCATTTTGGAGTGACAAATTCTTCTGAATATTCAGATTCCATGACAGAAAGAATTGCATGGTATAAAAAAAATGATTTTAATTCAGTAGAGGATGGTGGAACTATCATTTTTACAATTTATTCGGGATGGAAGGAATTTCAGAGAGACATTGATAGCTATGTAAAGCTTATTTCATCACGTTAAAATATTTATTTCTTACTAATCATTTTTCTCTCATTAAACACTTTCACCATAGCGGCGTCGTAATCTTCCGATAATATATCCTTTTCTGTAAAGACAGTCATGATGATCTGCTGATCCAAAGTCCGGTTGTAATCATAGGTCACATAAATCTTGCCATCTGCTGCCTGTTGTGCATCCGGATAGGAAACACCAGCCCTTTCATCAATCAGCAATCCTCTTGACCAGGTTTTACCATCATCTTTAGAAATAAAGGCCATTAAATGTGACCGGCCTGTTTTTACTGCTATCGGGCCATGTTTTATCAGCAATAAATTTCCCGAATTCAGCCTGCGGATGAAAAACCTTGAACTGGTATGAAGGAGGGCTGAGGGCTTTGCGACAGACCAGCTTTTACCTTTGTCTTTGGAGAAACTTTCAGCTATTCCATATCTGGTTCTGAGCAGCATCCATAGTGATCCGTCTTTACGCTCTACTAACATGTGCTCATCAAATTCTCTATCAGCTTCAGGGACATTACAGGCTCCTTTTACAGTCCAGTTTGCTCCTTTATCGGTAGACACAACCACTTTTGCACTCTCATCAGTTAACCTCCAGGTAGATACTGGCAAAAGCCATTCGCCTGTCGACAAAACCGTTGGTTTACACATCATTATTCCGTCGGAAAGCCTTTTTGCCGAAGTCCAGACCGGATTTTCGGAATCCGGATCATTAGCAGTCATCGCCCACACTCCGGCTACAGAACCTTCCAGGCCTATTGTCTGTGCCCAGAACAGCCAGAGTTTACCAGCCGGATCTATCCAGATCTCCGGGTCATATGCCCTGACAGGCCCTTTTTCATCAGGATCCACCACCAGTATTTCCTTCCATGTAACTCCCTGATCTTTACTGGTAGCCAGTACTACATAGTTGTTTGCATCTTCACCTGATGTCATACCAGCGTACCAGGTGGCCCATAAAGTGCCATTCGAGGTGACAGTAATACTTGGAATTCCTGAGAATTTCCGGCTATGCTCAGCATATTTGTAAAAATTACCGGGATCATTGATAACTTTCGGCGCATTCCTAAAGGCCTGATTCTCCTGTGCGGATAATCGTTCAGTACAACATAAAATCAATAATAACAATGAGAGAAGAGTCAGTTTCATAAGTGTAATTTGATGGCCTGTGTTTTCTGATAAAATAAAGAAATGAAAATTTACGAATTTTAATGTTATGTTTTTCTTCTTCAAGGAAAAAAACAACATTAATCAATCATTTTTGTTTTATTTTCCTGGCTTATCCAAGTTTTTTTCTCAGCCATTTGCGAACTGGCTCATCATACCATTTCAAACTGGCATACGCCAAAACAATACCACCTATCAAGATCAATAGCGCAAAGGGCCATACCTGCACGATAGTCACGCCTTTATGATTGCTGATCCAGGCAACGTAAAAATATACCAGAGGATAGTGTACCAGGTAAAGAGGATAGGAGATATCACCTAAGAATTTGCATATTCTGCGTTCAGCCTGGGTATGTACTACGCCGCTAGCACCCAGATAAACAATGAGCGGAAAAATAATGATTATAGATACAGATTCATAGATCCCATTCATCCAAACATGCTCAGCGCCGCCTATGCGTGGCATATATAAGACAAGGGCGATCATGAGGCTGCACCATAAAAAGGCGTGTTTAATACGGGTGGGTTTAGCTATCCTTGATAGCAGCAGGCCTGCAAAGAAAGGATACATGGTCCGGGTAATACCGATAAATACCTGTTCCGGATTTAGTGTCCAACCGCCGCTAACATCTCCGTTGGGGTTAGTAATGGCCAAATGGGCAAGCGCTATAGCTGCGATCAACACAAAAATACCCAGCACTGTTTTTGAGAACTTCCGGACACCAATGGCGTACAGGATATTGGCAACGTATTCAAAGAACAACGACCAGCCTACGCTATTGAGTGGATGCATTTCTTGCCAACCTCGTATATCCAGTGATAAGGGAACAGGCAGAACAGTATAACCGATGAGCATTACCAACAGCATTTTCCATAGGGGAATGGTATGAATGAGCGGCCAGATCGTTGAATCTGTAAAATAGAATCCGATTGCCCCGAGGCTCATTCCTAACACCACCATTGGTTGAAGCCGTTCGATCCGGCGCTTAAAGAAAGTGCCGATGGTCATTTTATGCCAGCGGTCGTCATAAGCATAACCGATCACAAAACCCGACAACAGGAAGAAAAAGTCAACGGCCAGATAACCGTGATTGACCAGAATATCCAGATGCCCGGTTCCCAGCGGCTCTGTCAGGTGAAAAGTTACTACGATAATAGCTGCGACGCCACGTAATCCATCCAATATCGGATAATGCGGCTTTGCAGAAAGGTTATTATTGCTCATTGATAACTTGCTGTTAATGGATTTTTAAAATTAAATAAATAACTTATCTGAATTCGACCGAATAGTATCAAAATCCAGACAAATAGTCTCATTTTTATTAGTATTTATATGGAAATCGTTATCGGTTTTGAAATTGCCGGAAAAGCAAAACCCCCATCAAACAATTGTTTGATGGGGGTTTGAAATTTTGATTTAAAATCTGGTGATCCCGCTGGGATTCGAACCCAGGACCACTACATTAAAAGTGTAATGCTCTACCAGCTGAGCTACGGAATCATCATTCTTTTCAGAATAATACTGGAAGCGTTTCCGTTTTCAGTGATGCAAAAGTATCATTTTAATTTGAATAAATACGTTTTAAGTGATAATAAAGCAGGATATTTTGGTTTTTGCTGCTAAAGTGTTGAATTCTAGTTATAATAATTTTCATCATTTTATATCTCTGATCTGTAAAATCGGGATTATTTATCCAATATCCCGTTAATTTGTCCTTAAACGAAGAAAAAAGGGCATTTGATTCTTTAAAAATACTTATCTATTGCCCTAAATAAGCAGAAATAACACTTAACCGCATTTTGTTCAACTCCACCGTATTTGTATTCGATAATAAAATAAAAGTTAATCCCTGATCAATCAAGTGTACCCAGTTCGCATTATGTCCATATCCGGCGCCCTGTCTTTCTGCGAACAGCGTATTAATCTTGCCAAACTTCTTTGGGTAGACCCAAAAGCCAATCGCCACAAAGCCAAGGTTCTCGTAAGGAGTAAGCATCAAATCAACCGTTTCTTTTTTGAGAATCGTATGGTTAAATATCGCCTGGTCAAAAATCAATAGATCCTTCGGTGTAGAATACATCGCCCCGGCAGAAAAATGATTATCTATATAATGATTAGTCGGCATATGAATTTTAGTGGTGTCCTGACCATCATTAGCATAACCTTCGTCAATATTAACAATGATATCATTATGGTGCAAGTAATCAGTCTGCTCCATATGAAGAGGTCTTAATATCTTTTCCCTCAAAACCTCCTCATAAGGTTTCTTATATATATTTTCAATGATCTTACCCAGGATAATATAATCCCCATTGCTGTAATTAAACTTAGTGCCTGGTGTGTCGATCAACTTTTCAGAGCAAAACTTCTTGATAAACTCATCAACAGACCAGATATCATTACTATAAGCTTCAAAAAGATCCCTCATCTCTTTAATATCTCTTCCACTGCTATAAGTCAGAAGATTCCGTATCGTAGCCTTTTTTGCCGCTTCACCTTTATATTCCGGATAATACGCAGCTATTGTAGAATCAAGATTAATTTTTCCCTGTTCATATAATTGCATAATTAAAACCGCAGTAAAGGTTTTGGTTACAGAGAATATCTTAAACCTCGTTTTTTCTGAAAATTTAATATCATAATGCCGGTTTGCGATTCCGGTATATCTCAGATATTCAATTTTTCCATTCTTTGCAATCAGTACCGCTCCATTGAAATTCTTTTGAATACAAGAATCAAGAACATGATCTACACGTCGGGAATACGCTGCAACTTTACTCACAGGAGTCTGTGCCTTTAAAGAAATGATGGTAAATAATAATACACAGCAGGAGAGGAGACTTCGCATAAAGAAAAGATTAAACTTCAATTTACAAACAGATCACCAAATTGATCCTATTATGCTCCATTTATTTTGTGATCGGTCTTTAGTGCATTAGAATAACCCCTGGCCAGAAGCCTGTCTTTTTTAAGATTCCATAATTCAAACTGAACATTGATGATCTGCTGACCAGCCTTAATAACCATTGTTTTTCCAGTAACCACATCTCCGGCTTTTGCTGTAGAAAAATAATCTATGACGTTATTGATCGTCGTATAAAAATATTCTCTCCCCAAACTAATAATGGTGGCACCGATCATATCGTCCATAATAGCAGCAGTTACCCCGCCATGCAATGTGCCTATCGGATTGGTCATTTCCTGTCTGACTGTGTATTCAAAAGTCATACTTCCATGTTCTATTTCGCGTACTATAGGCGCAAGCCATAGCATAAAAGCCGACGGAGAATTTGTAACTGTTTTTCCAAGCTGATCGATCAGGCCCTGCCTGATCTGAGTGGTATCGTTTTTCATATAAACCTTCTTTTGAGATTTAAATATACCAATTGGTATTATGATACTGACTCATTATTTTAAAAAATAATATTACTTATGTTTCAGTGCATCAATTGTATTGGCAACAGCTGCTTGATAAGAACGGATACTAACCGTTATCAAAGTAATCAACATGGAAATAAAGAACGCGAGCGCAAAAGGCCACATCCCTAATTCAACGCGGTAAGCAAAACCAGATAACCATTTTGAAACCAATAGGTAAGCTAATGGCCATGCAACCAGATTAGCCAGAAAAACCATCAGTAAAAATGAACCATTGAGCATCTTTACCAATTCAAAAGTTGATGCCCCCAATACTTTTCTGATCGCTACTTCTTTGGTGCGCTGAGTAGCTACAAAAGAAATTAATCCGAATAACCCTATGAAAGATATAAATATAATGACCCCGGCAAAAAACCGGAATAATATGGCCATGATCTTTTCATTAACAACCTAGCCATTCACGGTATCACTACTTAAAAATGCTTTTCCCGCTATTAGTTTCAGATCAAATACTTTAAAATAATCAGCATCTGCTGAAGAACTTCTAAGTTCGAAATCGTTGTTCTTCTGGCCATTGAAAGAGAAACTCGTTGTACTCATTTCATTGGATAGTGGCGGGCGCTGACAATAACTAAAGCTTTGGACACCATTTATTTGCAAAGCTCTTTCTTTAAAAGTTTTGTATTTGCTGTGCGCTATACTATCAGCAGGTATATACATAATCGCAATTGCTAAAAAAAATCCTATAAATGCCTTGATTGATAGTTTCTAACCATAAAACTGATCAATAAAGCAGTCATATTTAACCCTGTTAATATTAAAGTATAACCTATCCTGTTATCATGAGACATGCTGCCCAGGTAATCAATAAACGTCAGCTTGTTCACGACCGCATAGGAGAGCATAAAAAATATAATTTCATACAGTTTTTTACCACCTGTTATAATTCCCATACATACAGCTAAGGAAATGATTAATATCGCTCCATTTATAATATTAACAATCGAATATACATCCCCTGCAATTGCATATCTTAAAATTACCGGTAATGCGAGCACAATTGCTAACAACACACCAGACAGAATTTGTGCCGGTAAGATCCTGAATAAAGGCCTGTAAGCTGCAAAAGTGAAATAATGCACCCTGTTTGTTTTCTCCTTAGTCGTCAGATCTGACCAGCGCGTAACCTGTAAAAACCATAAAACCGGCAGTAAGTAAGCATGTGCGATAGTTAAAGGAGCAAAGCACATGGCTATCCATAAACCCATATTAACCATATACACCGTAAAAACCAGTGTGATCAGAAAAGAATAACTACGTGTACGTTGTAAATAATCGGCTTGCAGGAGATTGTAGAAATATTTCACAGGCTAAACGTGGCTTTGAGTTAAAAATAAATAGGCATCCTCTAAACCAACTTTAACAGGAGTGGAGAAAGGCGCAATCGCGTTCAGCTCACTAATATAGCGTACACGTACCTGGTCAGTCTGTCTGGCCGTATCAATCACGCTGTATTTACTTTTAAATGCAGCGAGCGAAACCGGTTCAATAAGAACCTCAAAAATCTTATTTTCTGCATATTTTATAATATCCGGCTGGCTGCCTTTTGTGATTAACTTTCCGCCCTGCATTACAGCAACCTCATCTGCAATAGTCTCAATATCTGAAACGATGTGTGAAGAAAGGATAATAATACAATCATCTGCCAGTTCTGTAATCAACTGGCGAAACCTTACCCGTTCTTCGGGATCAAGCCCTACAGTAGGTTCATCGAAGATAAGTATCTTAGGATCATTTAATAAGGCCTGAGCAATACCGATGCGCTGTTTCATACCACCAGAATAAGTTCCAATTGGCCTTTTTGCATCAGCCATCAGATTAACACCTTCCAGTAACATTTCAATCCGCTGAGTTAAACCCCGGCCACCGACACCTTTCATTGCGGCTATATATTTTAGAAATTCATAAGCATTAAGATTAGGATAGACGCCAAAATCCTGAGGCAGATAACCAAGGATTTTTCGAATATTGTCTGGGTTTTTGACAATATCCACACCATCTAAAAACAAAGTACCCTGTGTAGGCTTACTGATTGTTGATATAATTTTCATCAGTGTAGACTTACCTGCTCCGTTTGGCCCAAGCAAACCCAGGATTCCATTTTCGAGCGTAATGGAATAGTCTGTAAGCCCTGTTTTATGTTTGTTGTATTTCTTTGTGAGATTTTTAATTTCCAGTACCATGCGTTAATTTATATAAATAAGACGGTAGAGGGCTGTCTGAAGTTACATCCTTTGAAAAATAAATAAAAGCGTCTTAAATCTATTATAACACCTTTTCAGGCACAAATCAATTTATCCGGCTCATTAGAATCAAATTATTTCAAACGCTTGAAATGATGAAAAAGCGGCCTTTAGCCCGTTTTTGCCGATTTAGCTTAAACCATTTAAGATGTTGTTGTTTAATTTCAATTCCTAATCAAACTAAAAACCAAATATAATATGACGTTTTCCCTAAACCTCTCTCCGGGATGCCTGCATCCCTATGTATCGTCCATTAACGCTCCAATTAATCAAGCCCTTCCTGTATAAGTAAATCAATAGTCTTTCCAATTTCAAAAATTGGGTTAAACAAGCAAATCAACCAAATATTTAAAAATTATGGATAAACTTTACAGCTATTTTCTTTGTATCTCCCTGTGCTGCTGCCTTTCCCTCACTGCCGGCGCACAACAAAAGATAACAGGAACAGTAAAAGACATTCAAGGCTTACCTTTACCCGGTGTGAGTGTCAAAATTAAAAATACCACGATTGGCTCATTCACCAATGCGAATGGTCAGTACAGTATCTCATCAGCCACTCCAAATGGCGTAATTATTTTCAGTTTTGTAGGCTATCTTCCTAAAGAACTTTCCTTTAATGGGAAATCATCAGTCAATGTAATTTTAGACGAAGACGCGCAAGGACTTAATGAGGTCGTTGTAATTGGTTATGGCACACAGAAAAAAGTAAACCTTACCGGTTCTGTAGCACAGATCAGCGGAGATGTATTAACAAACCGGCCAGTTCCAAATGCAATTGCCGCACTTCAGGGGATTTCGCCAGGAGTGACTATTACCAGGAATAGTGGTAAACCGGGGGCTGAAAGCTATGGCTTGCGCATTCGTGGTTTTTCTTCTGCCAATGATACTAAAGCTTTAGTATTAGTAGATGGAGTAGAAATGGATCTTGCCCTGGTGAATCCCGATGACATTGAAAACATATCCGTTTTAAAAGATGCAGCGGCGGCTTCTATTTATGGAGCAAGAGCTGCCGGCGGTGTAGTTTTAGTGACTACTAAAAAATCTACAAGTGGTAAAACAAGAATTAACTTCAGTAACAATTACAGTCTGAATATTACTGCCAGACAACCCAAACGATTAAACTCCTGGGATGAACAAGCACTGATTGATGAAGCCAGGTTTAATGCAACAGGAGCGAAGGAATTTACAGATGAGCAAGTAGAATGGCTTAAAAATCCAAACTTTAACTACAGACCAAGCTTAACCGCAGATCGCTGGGATTATTACGCAAATACAGACTGGATTAAAGAAGGAATGGATAAGGTGAATGCCTCACAGAACTATGCGCTTTCTGTAGGTGGCGGAAAACAAGAATTAAATTACCTGTTATCCGGATCTTATTTTAAACGTGACGGTGTGTTGCGCTATGGCCCTGATGATAATTCAAGACAGAATTTAAGGCTATCAGTAAACTCACAAGTCAATAAATATGTAAGTGTAGGTTTGATTGCAGGTTATGTAAATTCAACAATCCATGAAAACTCTTACGATTCAGGTAACATTATAGACTTATTATACCGTATACGGACAAGACAACCCGTTTTTACACCAGCCGAAGACGTAACAGGTCAACAATATAATGGTGATTTACAATTGAACCCTATTGATATAGAGAAAAATGCAGGTGTTAAAACCAGCAGTTACGAAAGCTTTACAGGGAAAATCAGTTTAAACATTAAAAACGTGGTTAAAGGACTGGCATTCGATGTATCTGCTTCCAGAAATCAGGATATGTATAACTTAAGATCAGAGAAAAGAACATTAATCTGGTACGGTAAGAGTACAAATACGATTAGAAACTCTATCAATACGCCAAATCAGCTTGATGTGACCAAGAATAAAGGTTACCAGGATAACCTGACAGGTCAGTTTACTTACGACTTGCAGCTGGCTGATAAACATAACTTTAAATTACTTGCTGGTGCTTCATTTGAACAATACCGTAAGGATGAAATTTCGGCAAGTGCAACCAATATGGTGAGTAATGATTTCTTTAGTTTGAATTTTGGAGATCCTGCAAATAAAACGAATAGTGATAAAATCGAAACCTGGGCAATTGGTTCTCTTTTCGGCAGATTAAATTATAACTATGATGGGAAATATCTCCTGGAAGCTGTAGTACGCCGTGACGGTAGTTCTCGTCTGGCTCCGGATAACCGCTTCCAGATCTTCCCTGCATTCTCAGCAGGATGGCGCATCAGTGAAGAACCATTCTTTAAAAATAATGTGCGCTTTGTAGATAACCTGAAGATACGCGGATCATGGGGACAGCAAGGAAACGGTTCTGTATTAGGTCTGTATGATTATATTTCTTTAATCACCAGTGGACTTACTATCACCGATCAGCCAAACCTGGTTTTTAACGGGACAAAAGCGCAGTATTTGTTTCAAAAAGACTTAGCATCCAGAAATAAAACATGGGAAACCGTAGAATCAAGTAATATTGGTATTGATGCCAGCTTATTTAAAAACAGGTTAACCATTACTGCTGAATACTATCAAAAGTATAATAAGAATATGTTAGCGACTTTAAACCTGCCAAGCATTATTGGAGTAGGTATTCCAAGCAGTAATGTAGGTGAATTAAAAAGCTGGGGTTCAGAACTGGAAGTGAAATGGAGGGACATCTTTAAAAATGGTGATTACCATATTGGCTTCAGCATTGCTGACAATCAAAATAAGCTGACTAAATATGACGGTAAAAACTCTATTGGTTCGGGAGGCAGAGTTGGCTTGTTACAAGGATATCCTTTAAACAGTCTCTGGGGATATAAAACTGATGGCTATTTCCAGACTCAGGCAGAAGCAGATGCTTATAAAACTAAAGTGAAATATCCTTTTTTTGCCAGCCCGGGGCCAGGTGATGTGAAATACAAAGACCTGGACGGCAGTGGGGTGATTGATGCAGGTGGAGGTACACCAGAAAAACCGGGAGATTTAGTTTACTTAGGTAATACCAATCCAAGATATACTTTCGGAATAGACTTAGGCGGAAGCTGGAAAAGATTTGATTTCTCTGTGTTTTTCCAGGGTGTGCTGAAACGTTCCTTCTTCATTGAAGAGAACACATTGTCGCCAATTCTTGGAACTTCAAACATGCCATGGACTATACATCAGGATCACTGGACACCAGATAATCCGGATGCCTTTTTCCCACGCATGTATCAAACAAGTGCGCATAATTTCAGGCCTTCTGATAAATGGGTTCAGAATGGAAATTATATCCGCCTGAAAACTGTTCAGCTGGGCTATAATTTTAAAGTGAACAGGAAATATATTCAGAACCTTAAAGTGTACTTCTCCGGACAGGATTTATTTGAAAGAACGAAAGTGCTGAGTGTATTTGATCCTGAACTGGGAGATAACGACAAAAATGTAAATGCGTCAACTTATCCTTTCTATCGTTCGGTATCATTTGGAGTAAATATCACTTTATAAAGGAATTATCATTAAATAAAACGTAGAGATGAGAAAATATAACATACTAATCTTTGTTCTGATGGTTACGTTACTTAACCTGAGCTGTAAAAAGCTGGACAGATTACCAGAAACATCTTTCACAGATGATCAGTTCTGGAACACTGAAAATGATTTAATAAATGCATCAAACAGAATGTATGAGCAACTGATTGGTTATACTGTAGACAATCGTGGGGACGATAACGTGAATCAGTCTGGTTTAAACGTGATCAGTAACGGTAACCGTGGCGTTGCAGGTACAAGTGATGACTGGACAGTTCCGTACAGACAGATTTTTACGGCAAATAATATCCTGGAGAAAGCAGGGAAAGCACAAGTTACCGATGCAGTTAAAAACAGATATTTTGCAGAGGCTCGTTTTTTCAGGGCCTATGCTTATGCGGCTTTAGTGCAAAAGTACGGAGATGTGCCTTTGCTGCTGAAAACGCTGACTATAGAGTCTCCGGAATTAACTATGCCACGTACAGAACGTGCTAAGGTTGTACAATCCATTTATGATGACCTTGATTACGCAGCACTTTGGTTACCAACCAGAGCTGCATTACCAGCTGCTCAATATGGCAGAGTGACTAAAAGTGCAGCATGGGCTTTAAAAGCAAGAGTTGCACTGGACGAAGGTACAAGAGGTAAGTTCTTTAACACCCCGAATTATCAGCAAAACCTTCAGCTTGCCGTACAAGCGGCAACCTCAGTAATGGGGCAGGGGCATACCCTTTTTGCCAATTACCAGGGCATGTTTACCCATGATGGAGAAGGAGCAGGCAATACAGAGAATGTTTTTGTAAAACTATACGGTTTAACTGCCGCATTGGGTTTAACACATAATACCTCGCGCGATCTGGAAAACGGAAGAATTGCACCTACGCGTAATTTAATCCGCATGTTCTTGTATAAAGATGGTTTACCAGCTTACAATACAGACAATACGCCATCTGCTAAAAAATCTGCCTTTTTTGTGAATGAAAAAGACGAAGTAAGTTATAATACGGTTCTGGATAACAGAGACCCAAGGATTACCACTTTAGTTTACAGAAGTGGCGAACAATCTTATCAGAGAGCCTGGGTGCCGGGAACTTCCTTAGGAACAAGATCTGCTTTTGCTGGAAAAAAGGGATTTAATTCGGCCGATTGGACAACGAATAATAACGCAACTGTTCATAAACCACTTATTCGCTATGCGGAAGTCTTATTGATTTATGCAGAAGCAAAGTACGAAATGGATGGCGCTATCAGCGACGCTGATTTAAACTTAACCGTGAATGCCTTAAGAACCAGAGCAGGCTTACCAGTCAAATTAACCAATGCTTTTGTAACCACTAATAACCTGAGCATGCGCGAAGAAATCAGGAGAGAAAGAACAGTAGAACTTTGCCTGGAAGGTTTCCGTTACACAGATTTATTGCGCTGGAAAATTGCAGAAACGGTATTACCGCAAACTTTGCTGGGTGCCAAATATAACGTTACGGAGTGGGTAGGAACTACTGCTGCCTCTTTGAATCTGAATGCCGATAAAATTTTAGTCGTAGAAGATGCGAGTAAAAGAACTTTCGATCCGAAAAGGGATTACTTATATCCCGTTCCATTGCAGGAAATATCATTGAGCGGAAATAATGTAGTACAAAATCCAGGTTGGAATTAATCTTAAAAAAATGAATAGAACAATTATATATTTAACCGCTTTTGCACTTGTTTTTACAGCCTGTAAAAAGGACGGCGATAATTCGAAGAAAGGTCTGGCGGAATATGAGAATTATTACTACGCCGGGTTTCTGCCCTGGAATAATACAGGTACAGAATCGGTACTCCGCACACAAACTAAATTAGTGAAGTTTCCGGTTCAGTTTTATTCCGCTTATGTGCGTGATTACGATGCAGCAGCCCAATATACTTTTGTAACTAAAGGAATTACAAATCCTGCGGTTGCAGGACAGGACTTTACCGTGGTTGATAAAAATGGGAATGCAATTACAGCAGTAAATGCGATATATTCACTTAATTTTCCGCAGGCGAAAGCATTGGTTGATACCATCTATATCAAGATATTGAACAGTACAGTTGCCGGAACAAGGAAGATAGAACTTGACCTGATCAAAAATACGAATGAAAAATATACCGTAGGGACCTTTAAGCAATCCTATATACGCTTTTTGGAAATAAAATAAATGTACATCCCGGGTTAGCAACAGACTAATCCGGGATTAATAATGAATTGTAATTTAAACCCTGAATTTTGAAATATACTTGCCGACACCTCATCACACTGCTGATACCCTGCGTTTTATTAGGCGCATCTACTACCTATGCCCAAAATAAACCAGTTAAACTGATTAGTTTAAACGATCAGTGGAAGTTCAGTAAAGACCAGCCAGGCGGTCAAAGCCCTTCTTTGGATCTAAGCTGGCAAACCGTTAGCATTCCACATAGCTGGAATACCACAGATATAATGGATGATGAACCTGGTTATTATCGGGGTACAGGCTGGTATAAAAGGAAACTCAAACTCGATGCCGGCGTAAAAAACAAAGAAGTTTCCCTTACTTTTAATGGCGTAAATCAGGAAACTGAAGTTTATGTGAACGGAAAACTGGCAGGAAGCCATATCGGTGGCTATACCAGGTTTGTTGTTCCTGTAAGCCGTTTTCTGAATTATAAAGATGATGAAGTACAAGTCAAAGTAACGAATCGTTTTAACGAAGACATTGCCCCTTTAACCGCTGATTTTACCTTTTTTGGAGGTATTTACCGGAATGTTAACCTGATGATCACAGAACCGGTTCATTTTTCCAAAAATGATCATGGCAGCAGTGCTGGTGTTTATCTGACAACGCCTGATGTTTCCAAAGAAACGGCTAGTTTAAAAGCGAAAAGCTTAATTGAGAATGCTTCGGCAGAAGAAATTAAAGTTCAGGTAAATACCACTTTAGCAGATGCTGATGGTATGGTTGTGGCCACAAATATAACTACGCTAAAAGTGCCTGCAAATCAGACTAGCGCCCTTGTACAAGACTTTAAAAACATTAAAAATCCTCAGCTCTGGTCTCCGGAAAAACCATACCTGTACCGGGTGATTACGCAGCTTATTGATGTTAAAACTAAAGCTGTTTTAGACCAGGTAGCTAATCCATTAGGTTTTCGCTGGTTTAAGTTTGAAGCTGAAAAAGGGTTTTCCCTTAACGGAGAGCCTCTTAAATTAATAGGAGCGAGTCGTCATCAGGACTATAAAGATATGGGAAATGCTGTTCCTGATGCTTTACAAATCAGAGACGTGGAGCTGTTGAAAAAAATGGGAGGGAACTTTCTAAGAGTTTCCCATTATCCTCAGGATCCGCAGATACTGGAAGCCTGTGACCGTTTGGGGATTCTGGCTTCAGTAGAAATTCCGGTTGTCAATACCATTACCGAGTCGGCGGCTTTTACAGAAAACTGCAAAAATATGCAGGTAGAGATGATCCGTCAAAACTTCAACCATCCAAGTGTAGTGATCTGGGCCTATATGAATGAGATTTTACTGCGTCCTAAGTTTGCAGATGACAAACCCAGGCAAGCAGTTTATTTCAAGCACATCGTAACCCTTGCACAGACACTGGATAGCTTAACGAGAAAAGAAGACCCCTCAAGATATACTATGATTGCAAATCATGGTTCTTTTGATAGCTATCATAAAATAGGTTTAACTAAAATTCCAATGATCGTGGGCTGGAACCTTTATTCTGGCTGGTATTCAGGTAATATTGAAGATTTCGGTAAGTTTTTAGATCGCCATCATCAGGAATTGGCCGATAAACCCATGCTGGTAACTGAATACGGTGCAGATGCAGATCCGCGTATCCGTTCCTTTTCACCTGTCAGGTTCGATAAAAGCGTTGAGTATGCTATCAAATTTAACCAGGTTTATTTAAATGATATTATCAAAAGACCTTTTGTAAGTGGTGCCATGGTTTGGAACCTGGCCGATTTTAACTCTGAAACCCGCGAAGAAACCATGCCTCATATTAACAATAAAGGACTGCTGACTTTAGGAAGGGAACCCAAAGATATTTACCTGCTTTATCAGGCTTATTTGCTGAATACGCCATTTCTTAAAATAGCTTCTAGAACATGGAAAATCAGAACTGGAACCGCCGATTCTTCCAAATCATTTGCTACCCAGCCCGTACAGGTTACCACAAATCAGAAAACCGCAGAACTATTTATCAATGGTCAGAGTTTAGGCGTAAAAAGCGCAGCAGATCATGTTTGTTCATGGGAAGTTCCATTTGTCAACGGTTTAAATCAATTGAAAGTAACCTCAGCAGCTCACAGTGACGAACTGGATGTAGATTTTACCTTGCAACCCTTTAAATTCTCAGATCGTCAGGTCCCATTTAAAGAAATGAATATCCTTTTGGGGTCCAGACGCTTTTATATCGATGAAACAACACATCAAATCTGGATGCCAGATCAGCCTTATAAAAAAGGCAGCTGGGGATACATAGGTGGTGAAGCATTCAAAGGAACCAATAACAGGATGTCTTATGGAAGTGATAAGAATATTCTGGAAACTGATAACGACCCGGTTTATCAAACTCAGCAGGTTGGAATTAAACAGTTCAAATTAGACGTACCTGATGGTGAATATGAGCTTTCTCTGTACTTCGCGGAGCTTATTGGTGGGGTAACTAAAGAGGCTTTGGCTTATAACTTAGATAATAATCATCAAACCGAAGTGGTCAGACAGCGCATCTTTAATGTAAGCATTAATGGAGAAAACTTTTTGGAAAACCTGAACCTTGCAGCAGATTATGGCTATACGACCGCTGTAAAGAAAAGGACCAGGATTACTGTACAAGGTGGAAAAGGAATCACTTTAGATTTTAAGACAATAGAAGGTATACCAGTATTAAATGCTTTAGGGCTTAGAAAAATATATTAATGATGATCAGATATTTTTGTGTGTTTGTTATTCTTGGATCTCTGCTTGGAATTCGTCCGGCAGAGGCACAGGAATCGAAACGTTTAAATCAGAATTGGGAATTCGTAAAACAAGATTTAGGTGGGATCTGGGAAGCTGTCCGCCCGGTTGGCAAAGGAAATCCGGAAAGTGTACCGCTTTGGCAATCAGTTACCTTACCGCATTGTGTTAATGCGACAGATGCTGTAGACCCTGATGTAAATTATTACCAGGGGCCATCCTGGTACCGCACCACAATAGAGGTGACTAACCCTTATCAAAATGGACGTACACTATTACATTTTGAAGGCGCCGGACAAAAAACAGAAGTTTATGTCTATACCACAAAAGTCGGTTCACATACAGGCGGTTATGATGAATGGACGGTTGACATTACTGATGCAGTTGCAGCTTTCAAAAAAACAGAAATCTACAAGAAACAGTTCAAAAGTAAAATCCCTGTGTCTGTACGTACCGATAATTCAAGAGATCTGGAGATGATTCCTTCAGATCTTTCTGACTTTAACATCTACGGAGGTATTTACCGCTATTTAAACCTGGTTTATACGCCAGCACTTTCTGCTGATAAACTATTTGCTAAAGCTGAAGTTGATGCGGCCGGAAAATCTGGTCAACTTGCAGTCAGCAGCAGGTTTTATAACCCTACAGGAATCAGCGAAGCAACTGTCCTTCTGAAATTAGTTGATCCATCGGGTAAAGTGGTCGCCAAAACAGAAAAAAAATTAAGCACCTTATCAAATGATACTAAACTCTGGGAACTTCAAGTAAAGAAACCCGTATTGTGGTCAACTGATCAGCCCTTATTGTATACTGTGCAATATGAAATCCATTCCTCAGTTGGTGTCGCTAAAGGCGTAGAAAAAGTTGGCTTCAGAAATTTTGAATTTGTAGAAAAAGGGCCTTTCATGCTGAATGGAAAACGTTTACTGCTCAGAGGTACGCACCGGCATGAAGATCATGCGGGCGTAGCAGCTGCAATGACAGAAAATATGATCCGTGAAGAAATGATCATGATGAAAGATATGGGGGTTAATTTCATCCGTCTGGCACATTATCAGCAATCCCGCATCGTTTTGAACCTGTGTGATAGCCTTGGAATTATGGTATGGGAAGAAATTCCATGGTGCCGTGGTGGATTGGGCGGAGACGTTTACAAAGAACAGGCGCGCCGGATGTTAACCAATATGATCGAACAGCATTATAACCATGCCTCAGTTATTCTCTGGGGAATGGGGAATGAAAATGACTGGCCGGGTGATTTTCCAGAGTTCGACAAGGAAAAAATCAGGGTTTTCATGAAAGAACTAAACGACCTGTCTCATCAACTTGATAACTCCCGTTTAACCGCCATCAGGCGATGTGATTTTTGCAGCGACATTGTAGATGTTTATTCACCCTCTATCTGGGCAGGCTGGTACCGTGGTAACTATACTGATTACAAGTCTGTTTCTGAAGAAGAATTTAAAAAAGTAAAACGCTTTATCCATGTAGAATGGGGAGGAGATAGCCATGCCATGCGTCATTCCGAAAATCCTGATAAAGCATTGAGTAAAATAAAAACTGGTTCAGGTGCTGACGAGCGGGCAGGAGATGCTTCCTTATTTGGTGGCGCTGCGCGGATTTCCAAAGATGGAGACTGGAGCGAATCTTACCTGGTTAACCTGGTAGACTGGCATTTGAAAGAACAGGAAACCATGCCCTGGTTAAGCGGTACGGCTTACTGGCCATTTAAAGATTTCTCTACACCCGTAAGACCAGACAACCCGGTGCCTTATATGAACCAGAAAGGTGTGGTCGAAAGAGATCTGACTAAAAAAGAAGCTTTTTACGTTTTCCAATCGTACTGGACAAGCCAGCCAATGGTACATATTTACGGACATACCTGGCCGGTAAGATGGGGAGAGCAAGGGGAAGAAAAAATGGTAAAAGTCTATGCTAATTGTACAGAAGCTGAGTTGTTTTTGAATGGCAAAAGCTTCGGTGTAAAGAAAAGAAACAGTCAGGACTTTCCTGCTGCGGGATTGCGCTGGAACCTCCCATTTGTTAAAGGTGAAAATACAGTTACTGTGATCGGTAAAAAAGGAAAGATCACAGTGAAAGATGAGATTAAGTTCAACTATCAAACCGAAAAATGGACTAAGCCATCAAAACTAACCTTGACTAAAATTGATCAGCAAGATGATATAGCGACCGTAGAAGTGAAACTCTATGACGATAAAAATGTACAATGCCTGGATGCTGTCAACTGGATTAACTTTTCTTTAGCGGGAGAAGGTAAACTTATAGACGATTTAGGAACATCCTCAGGTTCAAGAAAAGTACAGGCCTATAATGGACGGGCAATTATCAAAGTGAAATTAAACAAAGGAAAAAGTGTAGTGGCTGTTCAGTCTGATGGTCTGCCAGCCGCTTTTACCAATCTTTAAGAAGAAGAAACAAATGAAATTAAACCTATTGATTTAACTGAGTGCTATGAAAGTCATATTTTCTGTTTTATCGGCCGCTGTTATTTATATAAGCCCCGCTGTATTTACTACTGGTCATGCCAATACTCCTGAGCTGGATACATTAACTGTTCGGGGGATACCTGATGTACAAAATGTATCACCTCAAAAAGATGGAATAACAAAGGCCGCTACGACTTTGCTGCGGAAACAAATTCTGGCAGAAGCCGCATGGGCAATGACCCAGAAGCCAGTTACCATAACCGATGCCTCCTCTCCCAGAAGTGCAGGAGGTAAACATGATTTCTTCTCCGAAGCTGATTATTTCTGGCCGGATCCTCAAAATCCTGACGGGCCTTATATCAACCGGGATGGACTAACTAATCCTGATAATTTTGTAGAACACCGCAAAGCGATGATCCGTTTAAGTAAAGTGATCGGAGCATTGGCGTCTGCCTATAAATTAACCGGAGACGAGAAATATGTTACACAGGCCATCATCCACCTGAAAGCATGGTTTGTAAATCCCGAAACCTTAATGAACCCTAACCTTAATTTTGCACAGGCAGTCAAAGGGAAATTTACCGGGCGTAACTATGGTATCATTGATACGATCCATTTAATGGAAGTTGCACAAGGGATGATCGTGATGGAGAAAGCCAGTGTATTTGATGCACAAACCGCTACAGCGATCAAAGGATGGTTCTCTGCCTATACCAATTGGTTAAATACCAGTAAACCTGGAATTCAGGAGAAAATGGTGAAAAATAATCATGCCACCTGCTGGGCAATTCAGGTCGCTTCATTTGCTAAATTATGTAATGATCAGCCCATGCTGGATTCAATGCGTGTGCGCTATAAAACTGTACTTTTACCTAATCAAATGGGCGCCGATGGTAGTTTTCCGCTGGAAATGGCACGTACTAAACCTTATGGATATGCGATCTTTAACCTGGATGCAATGACGATCCTCTGCCAGATTTTATCTACACCAGAAAACAATCTCTGGGAATTTAAAACTGCCGACGGTAAATCTATTAAACTTGGACTCTCTTACTTATATCCTTTTATTGCTGATAAAAGTAAATGGAGCCTGAAGCCAGATGTGATGTACTGGGAAAACTGGCCGGTGGCACAACCTTTCCTTTTGTTCGGAGCAAACGCCTATCAGGAAAATGCATGGTACGCAACCTGGAAAAAGCTGGATCATAACCCGCAGGTGGTAGAAGTGATCAGGAACCTGCCTATCCGGCACCCGCTGATCTGGCTGTAAAGCCGGTCAATATTTAAGAAATAAGTACAAATCAATAATAAATAAATAGATGAAATTGAAAATAAACTTAACACTCGTTACCTTACTGTGTCTTTCTGCTGGAAGCACTGTAAAAGCACAAAATGTGAATGTAGCCAGGGCATTGGTCCCTGCTGAAAAGCAAGTGGAAATACTGCTTAAAAATTCGGTGAAAGTTATGGCCGCAGAACCGAAATATATAGCACCACGTACACTGGAAAATAACCAATTGAAATTGGTAATTGGAAAAGACTGGACAAGCGGTTTCTTTTCAGGAATGCTTTGGTATATGTATGAGCTGACCAAAGACCCTAAATGGCTGGAACCAGCTAAAGAATTCACACAAAAACTGGCGCCACAACAGTTCAACACCGGAACACATGATTTAGGTTTTATGGTGTATTGCAGTTATGGTAACGGCTATCGTTTAACTGGTGATACGAGCTATAAATCAGTTATTATACAAGCTGCAAAAAGTCTTTCCAAAAGATTTAACCCGGTGGCAGGCGTGATCCGTTCCTGGGACCATAATGCTGATAAATGGCAGTTTCCTGTAATTATAGACAATATGATGAACCTGGAATTACTTTTTGAAGCCACTAAACTGACCGGAGATTCTTCATTTTATAAAATTGCAGTTAGTCATGCAAATACGACGCTTAAAAACCATTTCAGAGAAGATTACAGTTCTTTTCATGTAGTCGATTACGATCCTGCAACTGGTGCAGTGAAATGGAAAGGAACCGCTCAGGGCTATAGCGATCCATCTGCATGGGCAAGAGGACAAGCATGGGCTTTATATGGTTATACCTTATGTTACCGTGAAACAAAAGATATTGCTTATTTAAAACAAGCAGAAGGTATTGCTAAGTTTATTCTGACTAATCCGGCAATGCCCGCAGACAAAGTACCATATTGGGACTATAACGATCCTCAAATTCCAAATTCCCCGAAAGATGCATCAGCAGCGGCAATTACTGCTTCAGGTTTGTATGAATTGAGTGGGTATAGTAAAGAAGGTAAAAGCTATAGAAAAACGGCAGATCAGATTCTGAACAGCCTGATTAAAAATTATACAAGCAGTGCCGGAACAAATGATGGATTTATTTTAGCGCATAGTACTGGTCATAAACCTGCGAAATCTGAAATAGATGTACCTATTATTTATGCGGATTACTATTATTTAGAGGCTTTGAAAAGAAGCAAAGGAGGAAAGTAATCTTCCTGACAAAAAAGCCTTCATTTTGAAATTCCCCCGGTTTTTCGGGGGAATTTCTATTTTAGTTTGTTCTTCTTCTTTCCTCTTCATTCCCAAGACTGTGCTGCTTTACATTAACTTTGTCATTTCCAAAGCTATAAGCTAAAGAAAATCTGAAAAACCTGCTGCTGTTATTCTGGCTATAAACCTGTTTGATACTATTCACTACAGAGGTGTAATCTTTCAAATAAGCTGTATTAAATACATCATTCACTAATACAGATAATTGAAGCTTATTTTTAAGGATACTTTGCTTGATTCCAAGGTTTAATCCGGATAATTGTCCGGTTTCATACAAACCTCTTTTTACCGGAGAACTGTAAAAATAGTCTGCCTGTATTTTGGTTACAGCACTTAAGGAAAATGTATTATTCGTTGTGAAATACAACTGTAAACTGTTTTTCGGAGTTGCACTGACCAGCCCATTAAAAACACTTTTTGAACCCAGAACATAAGCCGAGTTTTGACTTTGCCACCACGGTATAACGTTAACCGTATAACTTTCGCCAATTCCATAATAGTATTCTTTGAAATAATTTTGTCTGCTGATAATCTGTATATTCGTCACGGGATCTGAATTAAATACTACCCCAAATCCATCAGTCGTGCTATTAAAGAATAAGTTTGTTCTCAGGTTTCCTTTATATACATAAGTGAAATCAAAGTTATCATTATAAGATGGTTGTAAAAATGGATTTCCTTCCGAATAACCCTTGCTATTTAAATAAGCACGGAATGGATTTAAATCTCTGAAAACCGGCCTGTTAACTCTTCTCCCATAGTTGAATAAAAAACTATTGTTTTCATCTTTTTTATAGGAAAGATAAAAGGTCGGAAATAACTTTAAATAGTTCTTTACTGTAGTTTGACCTTGAGTACCAGAATACCCCTTAGTCTGGATATTTTCCATTCTTAAACCGATTTGAAAGCTAAACTGACTACCCAGGTTTTTAATCCCATTTACATATAATGACTGGTTATTCTCCTGGTATTCAAATTCATTGGATTGGTTTTTATCTAAAACAGCATTTCCACTAATGGTATTGTAATAGGCGAGATCAGCCTTGCTATTGATAAAGCTCATTTTAGCACCGTAAGAAAGGTTCACAAACCTCAATGGATATTCCATATCTACTTTTATACTGGTATTACGAATGTTTTGTTCAGAAAGGCTACTTGCAGACTGATTGGTATTCAGAAAACCCATATCCGGTAAAAATGTATTGGTCACGAAATTATTGTCAATTTTTGAATTGTAATTGAAATAATCAAGATCAACTGATAACTTTCTGCCGGCCGTATCCAGTTTCGTAATAACATGCGTATTATACGTATGACCTGAATTGCTCAGCTTATATAATCCATCGTTAATCAAAAGAGAATCAATCTGATCTTTAGTATTCCTGATCTTGATAGTTGTCCCGCTTTTTGAATCCGGATTCTCCTGGTTACCGCTATATTGTATACCCAGAGTAGTGCGATCAGAGATATCATAATCAAATGCCATACCGCCAGAAAAAT
Organism: Pedobacter cryoconitis; assembly: GCF_014200595.1. Lineage (NCBI taxonomy): Bacteria > Pseudomonadati > Bacteroidota > Sphingobacteriia > Sphingobacteriales > Sphingobacteriaceae > Pedobacter > Pedobacter cryoconitis. The sequence goes on along the minus strand of NZ_JACHCG010000001.1, from coordinate 2,470,126 downwards.
TATCCTGTTTCTGTTTTCCCACCCGGCTTAATTCCCAAAGACCATTTGGATAATAAGTGTTTAAATTTTCCGTTTCTTTCAGATTTCCTATTTTACCACCAATATTCAAAGCTAACCTAACCTTTTTTTTATTATACAGGAAATTATCGCGTAAGGTGTAAAAACTATAAGTACTCTGATCGTAGATCGCACTGGTTGTATTCTTCCAGGAATTCCGGGCACCGTTCTTTAATATTATATTTATCAGTCCGCCGTTTCCGCCAGCTTCATATTTTGCAGGTGGATTAGTAATCACTTCGACACTGGCAATATCGGTAGCAGCGATTGAATTTAAATAATTGATCAGCTCATCACCATTTAATTCAATTAATCTGCCATTAACCATAACGCGGGTAGCCCCTTTACCCAATATACTAATAGAATTATTCAAAACCGTTACACCTGGGGCTGCTCCAATCGCACTTACTGCATTACCTCCCAAGGCCGAAATACTATTTTCTACGTTAAAGATGATACGGTCTGTTTTATACTCGACCAGTTTTTTCTTAGCTACAATTTTAACTTCCTGAAGATCGTCCTTTTGCTGTAAAACGATGTTTCCTAAGTCGGTGTATTTTTCTATCTGTATACTTTTCTCCCATGCTGTAAATCCCAGGTAGCTGATCTTTAATTGATAAGATCCATTCTTTAGCTCCAGTTCAAAAGAACCGTCTTCTTTGGTTAGTGCACCTGTAATTACTTTACCCTGTGTATCTGTTAAAATCACATTCGCCCATACAATTGGTTCATTGTTTCCTTTTACATTTCCTTTGAGCTGTACTTGTGATTGAGCCCATAATGGCAATAGTAAGAGTGCGTATAAGATGATTGTTTTCATATGTTTCTAATTATGAATACAAATCTGCGTTTGAAAATCCGCATGCCCGACCGACAAAAAAAAGTCGGACTATTTTCTGCTCAGAAAAATAGTCCGACTTTTTTTATTGAAGTACGACTTTTATTAAACGGCTTGTAATGCGTTGTTTTGTTCTATTCGTCGTCCAGTAAAGAAACGCAATCTTTCCCAAGCAGTACTTTACGTTCAGCAAGGCTGGCTAGAGAAGTCGTGTCTTTGATACTTTTATAAAGTGAAGTCAGGATACCTAACGTTCTTTCGTCGGTTTCGCAAGCCTCTGCTTTTTCAAAATAGTGAATCGTTTTCAGTACCTGGACTTTGTAGGCTTTAAAAGTAGTCTCATTCAGTGCTGCGTCTTTAAGCTTTGCAGATTCACTTACCTTACGGCCCAGCGTATCGCATTTTTTTAAGTTGATAAACCCGAGTGAAGTATAAGTCACATAATAACCCGGAACAAGTTTAGTTACCGTTTCATAAAGAGGCTCTGCTTTTTCTGGTTTGCCCATGGATTCATAGATTCTGGCCAGATGGAAACTAACATTGGCAACCTGTTTATCATTCAATTCTGAAGAACGGTTCAATAATGAGGTAGCTTTCTCAACGGTTATTGCATTTTGATCTTCATTCATTCTGGACTGCGTATAATCAAAGTATAATTCTTTGATATCCTGCTTTTGCGCAAATGCAGTGCTGATCCCAAATAGAAGGAAGAGGTTAAGTAGTACTGTTTTTTTCATGGGTATAGGTTCTTTAATATGACTGTCTTTGTTTTTTTAATAAAAACGATCTAATATGCGATTATTTTAATTTATTATTACATTAATTGTTAGTAATAATTAAAAAAGTGCTGCTAATATAGTCTCTGATTAATTTAAGGTAAACTCAGGAAATCCTTTTTTTGCATGCTCATAAATCTTATATTGTAGCAACAAACCCACTATTTGCCATTCAAAAATTAATCTTATGTCATTTCAAGCATATCTCGATACTATCAAGAAGAAAACAGGTAAAGGCCCTGAAGAATTGAAACAACTTGCAGATCAAAAAGGGTTTTCTGAAAACGGACTACTTAAACCAGACGTCAAAGCCGGTCAGATTGTGAGCTGGTTAAAAGAAGAATTTGAATTGGGACACGGACATTCAATGGCTGTTTATGCATTGCTTAAAGGATTGAAGGAGTAAATGAAGTTACTTTATGAAGTTAAAAATGCTGATGAGCTCACTGTTTCAGAAATAGCAATCATCCTCAGATCCTGGGAGCAGCAGGAGTGGGATAGCCTGACCGTGGAAGAATTTAAAAAGAAATTTTCCCTTTCTGAATTTCATCTTTTGAAAGATGATGACTCCAGTATATGCTGTTTAACACACCTGAATTTTGATTTTAAAGTTGAGCTGAAGCACACAGTATATGATATTTGTGAACTGGTAGGTTTGGTGTCTACAGTGAAACGTAAAGGCTATGCAAAACAACTGCTTCAGGAAGTTGTCAGTAATTTGCAAAACCGGAAGATTGAATGTATTGGTTTTTGTGGAAGGGAGCTAAGACCTTTTTATGAAAAATGTAATATATCCATCTTGTACGATCAGGCCGGATATCTTCAGGAAAAGATTTCCAACGGACAAATTGAGGCTAACCCCGATGATGATATTTTAATCATTTTTTTATCTGATGATAAGTATCAGTTATTGGCAGGTTTGGACGATAATTGTATAGGTTATTTATTATTTTAGGGTTTTACATCTTTCTATAAACCATTGTAAAATTGGAAAACTACAGTATCGTCATTTTTATTATGGCATTGATGATCGGTTTATCTGCAATTGCAGATAAGATCAGGTTGCCTTATCCTGTATTATTAATTATTGCTGGTATAGCTGTGGGTTTTATCCCTGGTTTGCCAGATATTGAAATCAGTCCTAATATCGTTTTTCTGATTTTTCTGCCTCCGCTATTGTATGATGCTGCATTTAACATCTCGTTTAAGGAGTTTAAAACAAATATTAATACCATATCGGCTCTGGCCATTTCTCTCGTCTTTATCACTGCATCCGGAATTGCTGTGATTGCGCATTATTTAATACCTGGAATGAACTGGCCACTATCTTTTGTTTTGGGCGCAATTCTTTCCGCAACAGATGCTGTAGCCGCAATGAGCATTACCAAAGGTCTGGGTTTATCTCATAAAACCAATACTATTTTAGAAGGGGAGAGCCTGGTGAACGATGCCTCTGCTTTAGTGGCCTACAGATTTGCAGTTGCCGCAGTTACCGGTTCTGCTTTTGTATTCTGGAGAGCATCACTGGAATTTGCAATCCTGATGGCAGGAGGGTTTGTTATTGGGATGATTATGGGTAGAATATTGTCTTTTATACTCCAGCAAGTGAAAGACAATACGATAGTTTCGATCAGCTTTATGTTGCTCATGCCGTTTTTGACTTATCGGACAGCAGAAGAATTACACGTTTCAGGCGTTATAGCGGTTGTTGTATTAGGGCTGGGGATTTCAAGATTTAGTACTAAAGTGTTTCCTGAAAAGTTAAAGACTCAATCCAGATCGATATGGGATATTATCATTTTCCTGCTGAATGGACTGATCTTTATTTTGATAGGCCTGGAGTTGCCTTATATCATGAAAAACATAAACCGCGAGCTGATCCCTTCTTATGTTGGTTATGCATTTATCATTACTATCGGCGCTTTATTATTCCGTATGGCAAGGGTGTTTTTACAACAAATTAACCTGCAAAAAGCATTTCAAAAACAAAAACGTGGGGTTAGTGAACAGGCATTACTGGATTTTAATACCAGTTTAATTATCAGCTGGTCAGGTATGCGGGGAATAGTATCGCTTGCTATTGCAATTGGTTTGCCTATGACCTTAACTGATGGAAGCCCTTTTCCCCAGCGGAATGCCATTATCTTTATTTCAGTAGCCGTAGTATTGTTCACGCTGATCGGACAGGGATTAAGCTTACCCTGGATTGTTAAAAAGTTAAACAAGCAAAGCCTTAAAATAACTTAAGAATTTGCTTTTTTAAACGATAGATTTAACTTCCTGAAAGCGCTTTGATACGATTTAAAGCATTTGTGTTTTTAGGATTCAGTGCCAGCGATTTTTTATAACTCACCAGCGCTCCTTTATAATCACCCATAATTTCCAAAACTTCTCCCAGGCTATCATGTGTATTTGCACTTTGGGGATAAAGAACCGAATTCAATTTAAGGATTGCTAAAGCCTTAGCCGTTTCTTTCTGGCTTAACAATTTATATCCCCAGCCATTAAGTTCATCTTCACCCGGAGAAAATGCCGGATCTTTCTTTTTGAGTTCGGCCACTACAGTCACTGACTTATCGAAACCTTGTTTAAGTAACGCAGCCCTTAGTTTTCGGATAACCGGAGATAAGCCAAAGCCGTTTGTTTCATGCATTTCAGGGATATAATATGCGCCTATTTCATCAATAAACCTTTCCGGATTAGCCCCTAATAAATTAGTCAGGACTACTATCGAAAGATCATCTTTTAAATAGACGAACAAAGCAGATCTGCCACCCCCAACCGGGCCAACCGCAGGATGATCAGCTCTGGTCACCGTTGGCCATCCAAGTGCATAACCATTTGTCAGCTGGTCAAACCCGCCAATTTTTCCATTATTTAATACTGCTGGTGTCCACAACGCAGCTATACTTTTTTCATCTTTTAATAGTTTGCCATCTTGCAGAGCGATAAGCCATTGTGCCATGTCCTTTGAAGTCGATAAAATTCCTGCGGCTGTTCTGAAAAACAGGGGGAACTGTATATAAGCAGTACCAGGACTGTTACCTCTTACCATCCGGCCATTAACAAATTTCTTCATCGTATAAGCACCTGCTGAGTTTTGAATCACATCATAGGAATCGCCAAATCGCGTTAATTGCATTCCGGCAGGCTTAAATTGTCTTTCTTCTATAAATTTCGTGAAATGGACGCCGCTCAGTTTCGTAATGATTTTTCCAAGAATAACATAGCCAGTCTGATTATAACTAAACTTCTCACCGGCATTAAATTCCAGAGGTAATGTTTTTACTTTTTCCCATGCACGGTATTCATTTGCATTTTCCAGTACCTGTTCATTGTCATCGAGAATATCTGGTAAGCCCGAAGTATTGGTTAATACCTGCTGCAAAGTTATTTTCTGCCAGTAAGCAGGCAAACTATCTATATACAGTGAAATAGGATCGGTAATTTTCAGCTTTCCTTCTTCAGCCAATTGCATCACTGCAACTCCTGTAAAGGCTTTGGTAATGGAGTTGATGGAGAAAATACTTTGATCCGTTGCAGGAATAGAATTTTCCAGATTTGCAGTTCCATAAGTTTTTTGTTTGATCAGTTGTCCGTGACGAACTACTGCCAGCTGTAAAGCAGGAATGTGTTGTTGCTGCATTTTTTGTGCGACAAATACATCAATACTATCTGGTTGATCAGAATTTTGTGCCTTAGATAAAGCAGGGATCAGCATTCCGGAAATTAAAAACGTTACTGTAAGCTGTTTAAAGCCCATTTTGTAAGAGAGATTAATTATTTTGATTATATCCGCCTCAAAAAATAAAGGATATAGCATAAGACCAGCATTAACGATTTATGTTACATCCAATTTTCAGGAAAAAAAAATCCCTGCAAACATAAAATCTGCAAGGATAATCAAGTATTGCTATAAGTTTAATAGCCAGTAATGTTATATAACTATGAACAATATAAAACTCCCAAAGTAATAAATACCCATACTCCAATGTAGAAAAAACCTAAAAGGGCTGTTATTGTGTTATCTTTCATATCTTTTGTATTAGACAACAAACATAAAAATTTTTTATAAATTATTAGCCTAATAATATGCATTAATATGTATTTATATGGTTTCTAAGCTACCCTGTAATATATTTATTTAATTATCTTCCGCATCATTAGTAGCCGACATTTGAAAATTCAACGAGAATGAATAAATCCCTGAAAATAAGCCGCAAAGAATATATATCCAGTCTGGAAACTAAAGAAATCGATCCAATCAGCAGATTTTTTGCAAGTACAGCAGGAAAATTAATAACCTCACTGTTTATTGCTTTAAGTGATCGGTATGAATTACGATCAATCAATGTGAAGTAAAAAAGTACCAGTCTGAAATTGGTATATACTACAGGGCTTTTTGAATTTCAAAATATAGAGTTGTGTATTTGTTTACCGCAAGATATAATTGGGATGAAAACCCTAAGTCGCATGAAGACTGGCATCGGCACGCGCAAAATCTTTTAAAAATATAGTAGGTTTTAATGACTTAACCGCTTTAGGTGCGGTTAAAGAATAATCTAAGGCTTAAGAAAAGATTGTGGTCACATCATTCCTGTGATCTGATCACTTTTTCTAATGCTGTGCGATGATCTTCGCCCCAATGGGCAGCATGGCTAATTGCAGGTATTAATGTTTCTCCTAAAGGAGTTAATTCATATTCTACTTTTAAAGGCAGCTCATTGTAAGTGACTTTGGAAATGATACCATGATCAGTTAACTGTTTCAGCTGTGTATCCAAAACCCTTCTGGATGCTTTGGGCAATTTACGCTGCAACTCACCGGGGCGTTTAATACCGGAGTAAATACACCAGATCAAATTGATCTTCCATTTCCCATTGATCACTTCCATGAATAAATGTAATCCGCAATCCAGTGAAACAGGTATCTTTTTTATGTACATGGCAAATTGATTTAATGATCAAATATAGGTCATACCAATATAATATTAGCTATAGCTAAATTTAGCCGTACTTGTATGCTATGGTTCATATCCTCAATTTTATAAGATAAAATCAAGATCATGAAGTATAAATTATTCGGAAAAAATACAGGGTTGTTTGCCAGTGAAATCATATTAGGTGCCTCTATGTTTGGCGTACGAAAGGGGTACGGAGCAAGCCCAGAAGATGCCAGGAAGATATTGGCTGCTTATGCAGATGCAGGAGGGAATTTTATAGATACAGCAGACACTTATCAGCTTGGAGAATCAGAAGAACTGGTTGGGGGATTTATTGAACATCAACGAAGTAATTTCATCATTTCCACTAAATATACGCGCAGCAGTGAAGCCAGGCCAGCTATCAGTAATTCAGGAAATCACCGCAAAGCAATGAGACAAGGTGTAGAAGCAAGTTTGAAACGGCTGAAAACTGATTATATTGATATTTATATGCCGCATTTCGATGATGGTATAACTCCTTTTGATGAAATTATAAGAGGGCTTGAAGACCTGGTCAGTGCCGGGAAAATCCTGTATACAGGTTTGGCAAACTTTCCCTCCTGGAAAACTGCTGCGATTGCAAGTCAGGCACATTTAGCTGCCATTCAGCTGGAATATAACTTATTGCAGCGTACTGCTGACCGTGAACTTATGCCTATGGCTGCACAATTTGGTTTAGGTACGATGATGTATTCTCCATTGGCAGGTGGACTGTTAACAGGAAAGTATCGCAAAGGGGAGACCGGACGCATGAATCTTAATCAAGCTTCGGACTATCACGAAAATGAAACCACAACAAAAATAATCGATCAGCTCTTTATTATTGCAAAAGAACTTCATGTTGAACCTGGTCAGGTAGCTTTAGCCTGGGGTTTATCAAAAGATGGTTTCCCGATAGTCGGAGCGCGTACAATTGATCATATCAACGCTGGTTTACAAGCTGCATCTATTCAATTAAGTCCGGATCATATTATTCAGCTCGATCAGCTGAGTGCTGTTACTTTAGGTTATCCGCATGATTTACTGGCAACTGTTCAAAATTAGTTATCGGAGTTCTTATTCATGCGGGGAATCCTTTCCAGCTGATTTTTCACTTTAGTATATAAATTATTAAACGAGGACTCATTATTCATGACCTTTAGCGCATATTCAAATGGATAAACGGATAAAACAACTTCATCCTGATCATATTTCAGTACCATAGTTCTCAAAGGAAATTCAGGCTCTTTGTCCAGGTACAGATTAAAATCCATGTTCCTGATCATAAAATCATTAAAAGCAAATGCTAAAAACAGGATGATTTCATTGTCCTGAAGCTGAAATGCCTTACCATAGTTTAGGAACCCCATACCATCATCTATAGCCTGGTCCAAATTTAATGGATGGTTTATAGGTGATGTTATGTTTTTTTCCAGCTTATTATCTATAAAATAACTTTCAATCATTTTTAAGCTGTCACCATAAATCTTCTGATCCTTATCATAATCCTGTGCTACGTATCTTTGATCAAAAGCTTCAGTGCTATACACACCTTTAAATTCACTTTCTTCCTGATTACTATCTTTTATCTTTTTAGAAGAGAATATGTTTTTTAAAAAACTCATACAATACAGCTTTAACTAAATTATCAGTTAAAAATATAAAATTGAATCATAATATTCCCTATTTTTCGTGAAATTATGCCTTGTAATTTAAATTGAAAAATTAATACCCAATCCACGTAAAGAATAAATAATTTAATATGAACGTTAGTAAAGAACTCTTATTCTTTTTCAGTGCTTTAGGTACTTTCAATGCCCTGATTCTGGGGATCTATTTTTTCTTCTTTACCAGGAAAAAGTATCTGACCAATTATTTTTTAGGTGCATTGTTAATTGTTCTGAGTGTGCGGGTCGGAAAATCTGTTCTGCTGCATTTTATTGAGAGCCTGCCTAAAATTTATCTGCAAATAGGACTTTCTGCCTGTTTCTTCATTGGGCCCTTTCTTTATTACTTTTTAAAATCTGCTATAGAGGAAGTCAGTACGATCAAAAGAAATTGGATTTGGAGTCTTGGTCTGTTGTTGATACTCATTACAACAGTTGGAATAAGATTTCCATATCAGGATTATCCGTCGGTCTGGGGTTATTTCGTATGGATTATTTATACGCAATGGCTTATTTACCTGATTTCCGCCGGATTGTTACTGAAAGGAATGATTGCAAAATTATTTCTTAAAGGATCGTCAATGCATACGCCTGAAACATGGCTGTTAATGATTTTTATCAGTAATGTGATCATTTTTATTTTTTATTTCCTTGCTATCATCAATGCACCCTTTGCCTCTTATATCTCTGGTGCTGTTGTTTTCTCTTTCATCCTGTACCTGGTCATTTCTGTTATTTTATATAGAAAGAAAACGGATGATTTATTCCTGTTGACGCCCAATAAATCTCCCGTTAAAAAGGTGAATGAAGCAGATGCAGAAATTCTGATCAGGAAACTCGAAAAAGTAATGACTGAAAACGAAGCTTATAAAAATCCGGATTTAAAACTAAGCGACTTATCCAAAGGAATTAATGTTTCCAGTCATCAGTTATCACAGCTGTTAAATGATAATTTAGGAAAGAATTTTACCACATTCGTCAATGAATTCAGGATCAGAGAAGCTTGTAAAATTATTAGCACCGATGATCGGCTTACCCTTGAATCCGTTGGTTATGAAGTAGGGTTTAACTCTAAATCTACTTTCTTTGCTGCTTTCAAAAAACAAACCAACACTACTCCCTTAAATTATCAGCAAAACATGCTGAAACGATAGTGTTCTTGGTATGGATTTATAAATCCGTACTCCTGATTCCTGTTTACAATACCTCCGGATACGATTTCTTTTGGACTTTCGCCTTGAAACCAAATTCAATCGCTAAAATCCATGAAGCTCTTTTTTCTTTTAGCAGTCAATTTTACTGCACTTATTTTTCTTCCTGCAAGGCTTAAAGCCCAGCATATCTCTACCATTTCCGGCCACGTTAAAAATATAAATCAAGAACCACTAATGGGGAATATATCCGTGTTGACTGCCACCGATTCTACTTTGATTAAAGGAACCAGTTTTTACAATGGTGACTTTGAAATTTCAGGTATGCAGCACAAAGAATTCCTGCTGAAATTGTCCTCACTATTATTTGCCGACACTATTATACACGTCAGGTATCAAGGGCAGGCATTCATTAACCTGGGCAGTATTATCATCAAAGAAACCAAAACGCAGCTGAATGAGATCCGTATCAGGAGCCATACGCCTTTAATCAGGTCAAATCCTAATGGAAATGTGGAAGTCAATGTGGCCAATACTATTTTAGCAGGTAGTAGTTCTGTCAATGAAATTTTATCGAGGGCTCCGAATGTGATTGTGAATGAAGGGAGAATTTCGGTATTTGGTAAAGGAGATGCTATTATTTATCTGAATGGCAGGCAAATTACCAATGAAAGAATGGCATCCATCCCGATCTCGCAGATCTCCAGGATTGAGATTATTTCTAATCCTTCTTCGAAATATGATGCAGAGGGAAAAACTGTGATTAATATTGTGATGAAATCTAATACCATGGAAGGGCTTTTTGGCTCTGCAAGCCAGCAGGTTAGTGCCTCAAAATTTGCAGGTGCTGACTTCAATACCCTGCTGGATTTAAGTTACACTGATGGCAAATTCTCTATGACAGGGAATTATGGCCTTTTGACTGGGAAAAACAGGGAAATCTTATATACGATCAGAACCAGGCCAGCTCAGGATGATTACTTAAAATCTGAATTAACCACAGACTGGAAACGTAAGTATAATAACTTCTCGAATTTTGGTTTTGGCATCCAATACAATAAAGATCCACGACAGTATATCTCGCTGGGTTATAGTGGCAATCTGGAAGATTTAGGTGGAACTCAGCAGAGTAAAAATAAGATCATTTCAAATCAGGGCACGAGTTTTTACAGTAGCAATCTTGCAAAAGATGAGGTAAGGCTTAACCATTCGCTGACTTTAAATTATAATAAAATACTCGATACACTGGGATCAGCCTTTTTTGTAGGAAGTCAATATTCACGCTTTAACACGACTGTTCATGATCTGATTTCGGAGACCAATACTGTGAATGACAACAATATTTACAGATTTCTTAAGAATGATGTGCAGCATCAAATCACTATTTCAAGTACGCAGGCAGATTATACGAAAGCATTCAATGCGAACCGCAAACTAGAGGCGGGTACTAAATTCAGTTATGCCTATACCTCATCAGGTACAAAATTTCTGATCGCTGAAAATGGGGGAGACTTTAAACCAGACAAGGATTTATCCAGTGATTTCAATTATACAGAGCTTATACCTGCTGCCTACCTTAACTATAGTGATGTTATTAATAACCAGACGAAATATGGATTTGGCATCAGGGGAGAATGGACAAGCTATAGCTTAAAAACTACTGTAGGTGGCGGACAAGTGATTGATGATCATTATTTTAATGTTTTTCCTAACCTGTTCATCCAGAGAAATATTTCGGAAGAATTCAAACTTCGTGCTGCCTATACCTCAAAAATAACAAGGCCACGCTATCAGGCGCTCAATCCTTTTGTGATTTATCAGGATCCTTTTACCACTATTGAAGGTAATCCTAACCTGATTCCTGAAAAAGTACACGCTTTTGAACTGGGCGCTAATTATAAGGTTTTTGATCTGAAAGCAGGTTACAATTATACTTTAAATCCATTGAGTGCAGCAGCTTTAAGAGGTGAAAAACCAAATAGCTATGTCTTAAAAGGAATCAACCTGGAACGGGATCATACCTTTTTTACCTCTTTGTCTTCATCTTTTAATACTAAATGGTGGACAACTGTAAATACGGTTAACTTGAGTTACAGCAAATCGATTGACCATCAGTTTTCTTTTGTAACCGTAACACCAAGACCTCAGGTGTATTTATATTCAAATAATACTTTTAATATACATGATCTGTTTAAAGTTCAGGTGCTTGCCTGGTATCTTGGTGACCGGTATTATGGCCTTTATTATAACAAAAGCAGGTCTACGGTAACTTTGGGGCTGGAAAAGAACTTTTTCCATAATTCACTAAAAGCAAGACTTATTGCGAATGATATTTTTCACAAATCGAATACTGCGGGAAACTATGGTGTGGGGCAAACTTATATCTATTTTGACAGAACTCTCAATACCAATTATTTCAGGCTCATTGCAAGTTATACTTTTGGGAGGCTGAAGAACACTGTTTATCAGAATAAACAAACTGGCCAAACTGAAAATAGCCGGGCAAATTAGCGTCAAATCATAGAGAATAGGCTTATTTCAGCTGTTTTCTAATCTGTTTTACTTTTGCATAAAATCCAATACTCTCTTTATCAACCAGGAAATCCATTGTCTGAATAAGTTCTTCTTTAATCCAGTTATGTTTGGTATGAAGATTAGCAAGGATATTCAGACAGTGTGATTTGATGGCCACAGGTACTTTTTCATCAATCAGCCAACTAAAAACTGTATTCACCAGAGATTCTGTATCATAATTTGTCAAGATTTCTTTTAAAGCAGGTGATGCATTCCTTTTAGTCATTAAAGCCAGGATCTTACTGTAATGTCTGCGCGCAGAGAGGTTATTTTGAGCAGGGAATTTGAGCAGGAAATAGGTGGTATACGGTAAAAATCTTTCCTGATATAAGGAAAATACATTTTCTAAAACCCAGGCAGCTCTGAAAGCGATTTGTTCTTCCTGATGAAAAGTTAAATCGATAAGTTCCTGTACCGAAAAGGCTTGTTCTGCTGCAATCGAAGCCAGTTTTTCTACTTTGGTTTTTTGCAGTGTTGTTTTTAATGTATCGAGCAGAGAATAAGAAAGCATGAGTTAAAAATAGTGTATTTTATTTATACTGATCTGTAACTATTGTTGTTTTTTTATTGCTATGTGACAGATAGTCTGTATATTGTGGTGTGTATTCCTCGCTAGTTTACACAGAATTAACGCTCTCATGAAAACGAACAACAAGCCAACCTGGCTTGGCTATTTGAATGCGCTCAAAAATAAGGGAGTCGAAGCTGAACAGTTAAAATTAACAGGCTTTGATGATTTCTTCCTCGCTAATGACTTCGCTCAATCGTTTTTTATGCATAGTATTCCCTTTGTCTATTTACTGGATTATCAAAGTGGCTTATACATTAATATGTCTGAAAACTTTGCGGGCTATAGTGCTGAATGTTTCCTGAAAGAAGGGATTAACCATACACTGGAAATTTATCAGCAGGATCATTTAAGACTATTTGATGAAGAGATTTTTCCTGACCGTTTGCAGATTTTAGAGGAAATAGCACCCGAAGATCATAAAAATCATATATTCTCTTATCAATCTGTGATCAAAAACCGCTACGGTCAACACGAGCACTTTTTACAACGTAACTGTTTTATTTCAGATGAAGACCGAAATCCAGTTTATAGTATGGGAATCATGATCAAAATTAATGATCTGGGGGATTATAGTCCTGTTTTGCAAACCGTTGAGCGAATTGACACAAACAGAGAGAAGGAAAATGAAATCATTTGTAAGAAAGTTTACTACTTAAATAAAGAAGATCAGATTTTTTCTAAACGTGAAAAAGAAGTTTTATCGTGGATGGCCGAAGGTTTAAGCAGTAAGATGATTGCGGATAAGTTATTTGTCAGTGAACATACGGTGATCAATCACCGCAGAAGTATGCAGCAAAAAAGCAATATGCCAAATGCGATTGCGCTCGTTGGTTTTGCAATTAAAAGCGGGATTATTTGAGCAATGATGAATCAATTTTGTATGTAGAATAGCAAGAAATTGCTATTGTATCGGAGGCTTGAAAAAATGAGCTTTAATTCATCATCTCTTATCCCTATGCTTATGAAAAAAATCAAACCTTACCAAACTATGGTCTGTGTCCTGATTGCTTGTTTATACGCGTGCTCGTCAGAACCCGCTGATAGCAGCCAGATAGATTCGGCGTTTACAGATAGTGCTGTGCTGGATACTTCAGTTACGCAAGCAGCTACCGCTGCTGCCGCTGTTTCTACGGCGACTGTTTATGATCAGACAGAACGGGAGGCAATTACGAATTCTTATCGCTCTTATTTTAGTGTAAACCCAAAAGGGACAACTGTTTGGGCAGCAGCATCCCTTTTTTGGTTTCAGCTAATTACAAAGAATTAAACTGGGATAAAACCTAAGAAGGATTGGTAAAACTGCCCAGATAAACCAGGTTATTATAGCTATTCAATGGCTTTTCTATAGTCAACTGGTCATCTGCGTAACTAATAATCGCATTGACTAACGGAACTCCTTTTTTAACCCCCGCCTGGTAGATTGCAACTTCTAACTGGTCATCCCAGATTGGCAATTCTTCAATAGCGCTCTGTATACTGATCCTTTTTCTGCTATGGTAAACGGTAATCCAGTTTTCATCATAGGCTTTCTCCAGGTTCAGGTCTTTACCAAACTGACTGCGCTGATTAGGGTCTGAATTATCTTTGATGAATTTAGACTGATCAAAATATTTATCAAACTGTTCTTCTGTTTTATCTGTGGTTCCTGCCCATATGTGAATCTTTTGCTGTGCCATCTTTTTTTATTAGCTCCGGTTTTTAATGGAGCCTTGCAAGGTAAGGGTTTTGGAAGGGAAATGGTAATTTAGCCCTTATAATTAAGTTAACAGATCAATTTATAACCAATACTTCTTAAATTCATGATTTGAATACCGGGCTCATCTTTCAGCAATTTCCTTAAATGGGTCATAAATACATCCATACTTCTGGTATTGTAATAATTGTCGTCTCCCCAGATTTTGATCAGTGCCTCCTGACGTTCCAATACATCATTTTTGCGCAGGATCATCATCTCCAGTAAGGCGCATTCTTTAAAGGATAGGGAATGCTCACCAGATGAGGTACTAAGCTTCTGCAAAACGGTATCCAGCTGGCAATTTGCAAAGGAATAAATTTTATTATTTTCAACCGTTTCACCGATTATATCTTTCCCGAAACGCTGTAGTAAGGCTTCCATTCTGACCAGAAGCTCCTCCATGCTGAACGGTTTTTTGAGGTAGTCATTACCACCCGATTTAAAGCCTTTGACCACATCTGCCGGAAGTAATTTTGCACTCAAAAAGATAATAGGCAGATCTGGCTGACTGGCCCTGAGTTCCTTTGCCAGTGTATAGCCGTCTTTTGAAGGCAGCATGATATCCAAAATGCAGATATCAGGTTTTAAAGAAAGATAAGCATCCATCACCAGGTTGCCATCCCCAACAACCTGAACTGTGTAACCACTGCTTTTTAGCCCGTCGCTAACAATGTGAGATAAAAAAGGCTCATCCTCTACATACAATACTTTTAAACTCATGATGCTATAGGTAAGGTGATTATAAAATTAGTTCCATTGCCGGGTTCGCTTTTAACTTTGATAGTCCCACCATGTTTTTCCACGATTTGTTTAACATAATGAAGCCCTAAACCAGACCCTTTGATATCATGTGTATCACCTTTTACAGGAATCCTGAAGAACCTTTCAAAAATCTTCTGATGATAGATTTTATGAATGCCAGGCCCGTTATCTTTGAAGCTCAACGTTACCTTTTCAGCATCATATTTACAATTGATTTCTAAAAACAGTTTCTTCCCGGAATATTTAAAAGCGTTATCAATCAGGTTATAGAATATATTAGTCAGATGTACCGGGTCGCCATATACAAAACAAGGTTCCTCTAAAAGATGGAACTGAATATTTGCATCGCTGTTTTGTAACTGCATAGAGGAAACCACTTGCTGAAGACCCGATTGCACATCATATAATTCCAGGCTTAGTGGTTGATCTGCTTCAGTGCCATTGCTGATATTTAAAGCTTTTTCAACCATCAGGTCTAACCTCCGCATTTCATGCTGGCTAATGTCAAGATAGTTTTGCAGGGTTTCGGGATTATTGATCAGATTGTATTTTTTGATAGATTCCATAGCGACCAGTACAGTTGCAATAGGTGTTTTGAGCTCATGGGTCATGTTACTGGTAAAATCTGCTTTTGCTGCCGCATATAACTGCTGACTGCGTAATAGTTTGAGTATAAAATAGAAAGCGGTGCAGGTAAGCAGGATCATGAGAATGGAGGAGGCTAGATAATACCGCATCCGGTACCACACTACGGAATTAATGCTATCCAGGTTCAGTTGACATCTGTAGATATCCTGAATATTATAAAGATAACTCCTGCTGGTAAATGCTGGTTTAAAGTTCTTTGGGACGTCACTCTTAACTGCTTTTGCCGCGTTATAAGAATAAATGTTATAGTAAGCTTTGGAGTTGATCCCAATTTTCTTTAAACTGGCATTCAGGCTTTTTTTCATTTTTACCAGGGACAGGCTATCAGTTAACCTCAGTTCCTCCGGATTCTTTCCTGTACTGGTTACCACAGGTTTTCTACGTTTATCTTTAAAATTTTCCTTTAAGTTTAAACCCATGATTACTGCTGTACTGTCGGTGTCAACAATGATACTGGTGGAAGTATGCATACCCGGGATTTTCATATTATCAAATGCCAGTCGCAATTGTTCCCATTGCGGGGAAAGAAAGAGTTGTTTAGCCAGTAGCAGATTACCTGGATCTTTAAATATAGTCAGACTGTAATATAAATTGGTTTGAGCCGTTCTGCTCACCAAACTTTCTATTTCATCTTTAAGTTGTTTCTGCTGCGCATCAAAAAGTTGCTGTAACCATACCACCTGAAGTCCGGTGCTCACCAGTAGTGAGAGTACGATCAGTATATAAGTATATTTTGCTTTGAGCCATTTCATAAGGTGAAGTTCCTCATAATTTATCTGCTATAATCCCATTAAGATACGATTTAACTCTATTTAACTCAACTTAACTTCCGTTTAGGAAGCGGCAGGGTAGGTTTGTGGTATAATTTAAGAACATGAAACCTTCATAACCATTAAAAAAATATATACTCATGAAAAATATACTTTATATGTTATTATTGTTGTTTCCTTTTCAACTTTCCGCTCAGCAAAAATTAAGTGGAATTGTTAAAGACGAACAAGGTAAACCGCTGGATGCGGCTACCATAACAATTTCACAGCAGGGACAAGTAATCAGCAGTCAACTGGCCGATCTGGGTAAATTTATACTGACTAATCTCAATGAGTCACCTTATCAGCTTTCGGTTTCACTGGTAGGTTACAAGCCAATACTACGTACATTCAGCTTACCAAAAGATAGTCTCAGCCTGACCATGCTGAATGACAGCAAGCAGCTGAAAGAAGTTGCAATAACTTTTACTAAACCAACTGTTGAACGAAAAATAGACCGGGTGGTTTTCAACGTTGAAAACAGCATTATGGCCAGCGGCGGAACTGCGTGGGATGCTTTAGGGAAGGCACCGGGTGTAAAGACTGCAAATGATGGTGGAGTCACAGCAAATAATAAAGGGGTTACAGTTTATATGGATGGTAAACCGGTAAGATTATCCGGGGACGACCTTGCAGCTTACCTGCAAAGTATTCCTTCTGATCAGATTTCAAAGATTGAAGTGATGCCCAATCCGTCTTCCAAATATGAGGCGCAAGGGGGAGCAGTGATTGATATCATCTCTAAGAAAATAAAATCGGATGGATTTAATGCCACTTTAAATGGCGGTTATACCCGCGGACAGTTAAACCGGTATACTGGTGGCGGAATATTTAATTACCGCAAAAATAAACTGAATATCTTTGGAACTTATAGTTATGCTGACCGGGATATCCAACGGAATTTAAGTCAGTATACTATTTTTCAGACGCCATCTTCTTATGCGTATTGGGATATGAACAAAATCAATATAAATGGTAATAAAGTACATAATTATACGGCTGGTGCGGATTATAACCTGACAGATAACCAGGTGATTGGTGTGCTGGTTACTGGTAATAATTCTGCAAATACCGGTAGCAGCACAGCGTTGACCAATATTTATAATAATTATCGTGTTAATCCTGATTCTGTTCTCCATACGAATAGTACAAGTGCAGGACATTTGGATCAATACAGTTTTAACCTGAATTATAAAGCAAAATTAGATAGTTCTGGCAGAAGCCTGAATGTGGACCTGGACTATGCGCCTTATACCCGGAACAATACGCAGCAACTCAATAACCTCACTTATTTGCCGGATGGTAGTTTAGCTTCAGCACCTTATCATACTTCTTTCCCGGCCACTCAAAAGATAAATATATGGTCTGGAAAGATAGATTATGAGTACAAGCTGGGCAAGATATGGTCCATGGAATCCGGCCTTAAATATACCAGCACGGTGAGTGAAAACCAGTTTGATTTTTTTAATACAGCCGGGGCTGCCCCAGTACTTGATCCATCAAAGAGTGACCAGTTTAAATATACAGAAAATACAGCTGCTGGTTACACCAGTATAAACGGAGCTTTTGGTCATTGGGATTTTAAAGGTGGGTTACGTGCAGAATATACAACAACCAAAGGTATATCGCAATCTCTGGATTCTATTAACGTCAATAAATATCTGAGGATATTTCCAACTGTATTCGTGACTTATAAAGCTTCAGAAAACAATGAATTTGGTTTTAACTATTCAAAAAGAATAGACAGACCGGATTACAGACAACTGAACCCTGCAAAAAGTTATTCAAGTCCGTATAATTACTGGAGTGGCAATCCGTTCCTGAAGCCTGCTATTATCAATAGCTTCCAATTGAGTTATACTTTACACCAGAATTATACTTTCTCAGCTGTGTATACACAAATAGATGATCTGGCAAGTAATGTGACTGTTCAGGATAATGTAAATAAAACCTTTTATGATACACAGCGAAATATAGGAAGTATCAAAGATCTGGGATCAGAACTTTCTTCCGTTCATCATCCATTTTCCTGGTGGGAAATCAATAATACTGCACAAGGATATTTAAGGACGCAAAACTCAGATCAACCGGGAAATACTTATAATTACCGCCAGTTTTATTTTTACCTCAGAACTGATCATGCATTTACAATTGATAAAAACAGTGGTTTAAAAGCAGAAGTCAGTGCCTGGTATAATAGCCCGGTACAGCAGGGGACACTACGAATTGCTCAAACCTATGATTTAAGCGCTGGTATCAGTAAACAGGTATTTAATAAACAGGGAACAATTAAATTTAGTGCTGCTGATTTGCTGTATAGTAATCCGTACCGGATTTTAATCGATAACGGAGGGCAGAATAATGGGATTTATCAGAAAAATGACACACGTACATTTACGGTAAGTTTCTCTTATAAACTGGGTAAAAGCGTAGCTGCGGCACGTAAACGTACTACAGCGAGTGAAGAAGAGAGAAAAAGAGCGGATTAATCAAATCAGGTTCATTCTTTCTGCGATGCGGCATGCTTCCAGCGAGTTACTGACCCTTAGCTTTTCTAATATATTCTGACGATGTCTGTTGACTGTATTCACGCTGATAGATAAGAGATCAGCTAGTTCTTTGCTCATTTTACCTTTTCTGATCAGCTTTAATATCTCTTTTTCACGAACGGATAGTATTTTATCATATTCTTTTTGATCGGGTTTAAGCGTAACACCTGTTGCAGAATTGAGGATTACACCAATTGTTTTGCCGGCTATAGTTTCATCATCAAAAAGATTATAAAGACAAAGTGCTAACCAAAGGCTGCCATTTGAAGAGCTGCATACATAAAACATCCGGTGTTCAACAGTGCTGTAATTCTCCTCTTTATTGCGCATCCGGATTCTGCTCTTCACCTGGTAATCAGATCTTTCAGCTATGGGCAGATTTTTTAATAAGTTGAAAAACTGAAGCTCTAAGAGGTGTTTTTCAACAAGGTCATCCGGATGGATCTTGTTGAAAATATCTTCTTCCCAGATGGAGTTTATTTCTTTTGCATGAGCATTTTCATCAAAACCCAGTTCTTTCGCTGCTCTTCCATTATAAATATAACTTTTATTAGCCTCCATATCACTTAATACAGCTAATGAATTTTCTATTTGGGAATACATGAAGGCCATATACTGGTATTGCGCAAGATTTGCCGGTTTATTCAGTTCTTCTCCAAAAGGTTGTTTTAATAGTTTTTCATTAAGGGTATTTAGAATATTCATTTAAATATGGTTATTAATCAGCATTGGAGAGCCGTTCACTGGATTTTACATTTGTAGGTAAATATAACGTATGGTTATTAACTCAAAACAAGAAATGAAGAAAATTATTTTATGCATCATTACATTCGTAATCGCGCAAACAGGATTTGCTCAGACTTTGGAAAAGATGCAGTGGTTTAATGAACCACAAAAATGGGAGATCAAAAATAACGCACTGAGCATGTCTGTAACCCCTCAAAGTGATTACTGGAGAATTTCACATTACGGATTTACTGTTGATGATGCTCCGTTCTATTATAGTACATATGGTGGTGAGTTTGAAGCGAAGGTGAAGATTACTGGAAATTATAAAGTTCGTTTTGATCAGATGGGTCTGATGTTGCGTACGGATCATGAGAATTATATCAAAGCAGGAATCGAATTTGTAGATGGAAAATATAACCTGAGTACTGTAGTGACACATAAAACGAGCGATTGGAGTGTAACCACATTGGACAAAACACCTGATTTTGTATGGATAAAAGCAGTAAGAAGATTAGATGCTGTGGAGATATTTTATTCTTACGATGATAAAACTTATGTGATGTTGCGTAATGCCTATTTACAGGATAATAAGCCTGTAATGGTTGGATTTATGGCAGCTAGTCCTGATGGAAATGGTTTCAATGCGAAATTTGAAGGTTTTTCAGTAAAACAATTGGCTGATCAGCGAAGATTGGAATGGCTGAAGAAAAACGCAAACTAAGATAAATTTTCCTGAATACCAGGAAAATCAAGACGGGCCCCTGTTAACATGATGTTGGCAGGGGTTTATGCGTTTTTAGGATTTGTCGCGAATTGCTCCTGATCATGGCTTTTTTGCCCCTTAGAAATGTCAAACTGAGGGGGTAACTTTAGGAAAAGAAATAGGCTATGAAAAAGATGGAATTCAGTATTACGATTAATGCCCTGCCTGAAAAAGTGTGGGAAGTGATTATTGGAAAAGATACATATGATTTATGGACTGCGGCTTTTGCTGCTGGTTCAACGGTGAAAACGGACTGGAAAAATGGGAGTAAGGCACTTTTTCTGGATGGCAAAGGTAATGGTATGGTTTCTGAGATTGTGGAAAGCATTCCAGGCAAATTTTTATCCATTCATCATCTTGGGGAAGTAAAAAACGGCGTGGAAGATCCAACCACTTACAAAGGGGAAGAATGGGGAGACGCTTTAGAAAATTACACGCTTGAACCAGTGAATGATAATCAGACTTTATGGCGCGTGAATATGGACATGAATGATGAATATGTCGATTATATGAATAAAACATGGCCTTTGGCATTACAAAAGGTGAAGGAACTTGCCGAAGGTTAGCTCTTAATTTTGAAAGCTTCCGCAATAGACACTTTTTGAGACCTCATCATAGTCCTGTCGTTTGGAGAGGCCAAAAAAAGCAGTTGTTTGGGGGGCAAACAACTGCTTCAACTGGTAAATTATAATTATTGATTAGAACTTTAATAAAAATCTTCTCTTATTTGTACCAAAATTGCCTCTGCCTTTTTAAAGTCCGGCCTTTCTGGTAAGGAAGACTTTTCATACAATTCTTTTATCAATTCCGTTTTTTCTTCAATCATTGACATCAGTGTATCGAATTCAAATTCACCATTACGGATGCTGAGCAGAAAATCGCGGTCATCACGCCTCACAATTATTCGTCCATATAGAGCGATCTCTTCAGCCATATTCAATAAACGAAAAGTATGCATCATATTTTTGGTGTCATAGCTTTTACCATGGGATAGGGTTCCCTGATACCTTAGCTCATTTCTTTTATTTTCCCATTCTCTGTATTCTTTATACTCGCGACAATAAATAGAGTAGTTATCCTTATTGAAATGCATTACTGCAATATTTGCTGTTGATTTTGGAATGGAACTTAAAAGAACGTCATTGGCATCGGGGCCGGAAATTATACCATTCAGCTTTCCTTCTTGTAGTTGATCCTGGTGAAATAATAAATAGACGTTCCTAAAATGATCCAGGTTTACAAGGCCACATTGTTCTTGTGAAAAGTTATTATTAGTTAACCATTCCTCTAGTGGTATCGTACCATTGCTCTGCATGACGAAACAAAAGTCCAGTACCGTTTTTCTTTTAGTAGCTAATGGTCTGTTGATCTTTTTATTCAGGCCACGTGCTTTTTTGATTTGTGTCTGTGCATATCCTGCAAAGGTGTCCATACAAAGTTTCGAAAGAAAATCTTCTGGCTTGATTAAGTCCATTAATGGGTGACGGTATAATATAGATTCTTTAGGGGTACTCAGCAATTCAAGCAGGCCAGGGTTGTTTTTAAGGATGAGTTCCAGAAAGCGGCCGATTTCGTAGTATACCTCGTCATTGCTACTATTGGAAATCTGCTGTTGCTGTTCAAAACCATACAGTTGATTTTTAGGCATAATGAACACACCCTTTTTATCTATATCAGAACCTTTAATGTTAAGGTTATAAGCCATACTACCACTGATACAATCGAGCAGAATCAGTTCTTTTTGCTGTTTTAATTGCTTAAAGGTTATCATTTTACATGGTTTCTGAAAAGATCATCCAATTCATCCGGCTTCTGTAATAATGAGGGTAACAAAGGCACCTGCTCTTTACAATAATTAAGTATAGCTGTGAGCCAGTCATTTAGCAAATGTACAGGCGTAATTATTGTTTTTTCATAAGCTACCAATTTTATATCCATTAATTCATCAATGCTTTTCTGAATAGCATTGTCTGTAATCAATACGCGGAGTTTGTCAAATTCCATGGGTGGCAGTGTTTGTTTTTTTATGATCCACAAACAAGCCAGGGCCGGACGTAATGCATAGAAATAACGTTTTAGTTAACGGATCTTGTATAAATAAAACGAACATCGAAATCGCTATCTGGTGAGGGAAATCCCCAGGCTCTGCTGCCTGATTCACAGGCATAACATATTTTTATATTTTCTGATTGCTCTATCTCAAGCAGCTTTTGTTTGATCGTATCAGTCATTGTTTTGTTTTTTCAATCTGCTTTAAAGCCTCAGATCAATTGTTACATTGCATAGCTAAATCGACGTCTAAGTTGTCTGTATAAGCGAATCACTGTAAACATAAGCATTAAGAATAAAACAGATCCAATTTATAAACATAAAAATATTATTCTGATAAATGCATTTATGCAGACTTAGTAAAACAGTTTTGCCTGATCTGATATACCTTCAAAAACAGGTTTTAAAAAGCTTCTTTTGTAACTGATAAAACACTGAGTTTGCTCTGCATAAGCTATCGCTTCCATACATTTAGGAGAATCCGGAATTTTGTTCCGATAAACTTCATATTCTGCCAGCGAGGTAAACGAAAAGGAGGCATATGCTACATTATTAGCACCTTCGTGAGGTAATAGATAACCATGATGTAAGCCCCCCATCTCATTAACCAGGTCAATCCAAAGTTTGCCATAATTTTCAAATTCTTTAATTTTGACAGGGTTGATTTTGTATTTAAGAAAACAAGTGACCATAGTACATACTGATTAAAAATTGATTTTGGTAAATGTAATAGTAATCTGCTAAATGGTCATATTTTAGTTTAATAAGCTGATAAAGATTTAATATAATATTGTAACAATTAACCTCCTGGATATTCTAATAAATGCTGAATTAATATATGTTAGCTGTAAATTATGGAAAAACCTTTATCAATCTTAATATGCTTTATGATCTCAATTTCTGTTTTGTCTGCACAAGAGAGGAAGACTTCAAAAAAGATTTTAATTCATGAAGCTATAAAGCTCGAAACTGATCATATTTTTAACAAGTTAGTTGAAATCAGAAGAGATCTTCATGAAAATCCAGAATTGGCAGGTCATGAAGTACGTACCCAAAAGATCATAAAGCAACATTTACTTGACTTAGGGCTCGAAGTTGAAACAAATATTTATGGTTACGGTATTGTAGGTATTTTAAAGGGAGGGAAAAAGGGAAAAAATATAGTGTGGAGGGCTGAACTGGATGCACTGCCTGCTGAAGAGTCTGGCCAGGTAATTTTCAAATCCAGAAAAGCAGGCATCTGGCATGGCTGTGGTCACGATATACACCTGGCAATTGCATTGGGAATGGCTGAAGTTCTGGCGAAAAATAAAGAATCTTTAAATGGAACAATATATTTTATATTTCAACCTGAAGAAGAGACATTTATGGGGGCAAAAGGTATGATTGATAATGGGTTGCTTTCCAAAATAAGTCCTGACGAAATTTATGGCTTGCATGTGTCAGCATTACCTGTGGGACAAATAATGGTTAGACCAAATGAAATGTTTGCCTATCAAAAAAGAATAAGAATTAAGCTGAAAAATGAATTGCCAATTGAGAACGCAAAAGAACTGACAAAAAAAATTTACAGCTTTTTATGCCGTGCAAGTACTGGGAGCAAGCCGTGGGAATTACAAGCTATAGTTGACCCCAAAATTGGATTAATGCAACCCAATACAATTTTTAAAGATTACCTGATCATGGATCAGAATTTCACTACCTATTCTAAAAACGGTCAACTCTTCCTGGAAGCGTATTTATATGAGACAAATTCAGCTAACTTAAAAGATATCATTCCTAAAATTAAACATATAATAGAAGATAGTGAATACAAAGACCAATTACTTTCTGTTTCATTTATACAAGAAAATCCAACGGTTATCAATGATGAAAGGTTAACCGGTATTGCAATGAAAACCTTTGAAAAGATTTATGGAAAAGATTTAGCCATTTCTGATTATGGTCAGGTGCCATATTTTAACGATGATTTTGCTTATTTTCAACAAAAAATACCTGGTGTTTTCTTCTTTTTGGGTGGTTCTGATTTCGAAAAAGGAATTATTGCCATGAACCACACACCGAATTTTGAAGTTGATGAGGAGAGTATTAGGGTAGGAGTCAGGAGCTTTTCTTCTTTAATGGTAGAAAGGCTGAATAGAAATTTATAAATAATGAAAGTAAAACGCATCGTCACTAACATCGCTTCATTAGAAATCGCTAAAGCAAAACAGTTTTATGGAGATTTACTAGGAATGGAGATGTTAATGGATCAGGGCTGGATAACTACTTATGGTTCAGAGGAGAAGATGACTGTGCAAATTAGCTTTGCCAGTGAGGGTGGTTCGGGCACCCCGGTTCCGGATTTGTCAATCGAGGTTGATGACGTAGATACTGCTTATCAATTAATGGAAGCTCATGGCTTTAAAATTGAGTACGGATTAACAAATGAGCCCTGGGGAGTACGTCGTTTTTTTGTGCGTGATCCTTTTGGTAAATTGGTTAATATACTCGCTCATAAAGGGTAAACAAAATTCGAAGAAACAATTTTGTTTACCCTCACCGTTTATTTCGCAATTACTGATATAGTTTGTGTAGTGTGTGCACTGAAATAACCCAGCACCTGCGGACTTATATTAGCAGGAGGGTTGGATGGGGTAACACCTCCTCCCGGGCCCGAATCACTTTGCTGCATTAAGGTTAACCAATAGGTATAAACTGGCTTATCAATACATTGCATTTCTATAGTTACCTTGTCACCGGGATAAATATCGATGTCCTGCTCCCGGATTTCGTTACGGACATATTTACCATCGTTGAAATCGTCATTGTAGGCGAAAACGGCCTTAACCTGAACAGTATTGACATACATAACCACACGGTATTGATTGGCAATTCCAGGGGTATCCTGATAGTGTATAATAACCTGGCGTTTTTTACTATCAAAGTCAGAAGTTTTTGTGGTTACTGAATCCAGCTTGACAACCGCTGGCATTACAGACTGGGCGATATAGTTTTTTCCATTGGTGAGTACATTCATTGTATAGGTGTTTCCTGGGACCCCAGCCAAAAGATCCATCGTGTAATTACCGGGAGCAGTCTCGGTTAAAGGATACCGCCCTGAACAGAGAAATTTTTATTGTTCCCGTCATTCATCTTTATATCCAGTACTGAGGAGAGCTTTCCGCCATATTGTGCTGGCATTCCACCTTTATAAAGGTCAACATCCTTTATCGCATCAGAATTGAACGTGGAGAAAAAGCCCAGCAAATGTGAGGCATTATAAACAGTAGCTTCGTCTAGTAAGATCAGATTTTGGTCGGAAGCTCCGCCACGTACATAAAAACCTGTATTTCCTTCTCCTGCTGATTTTACGCCCGGCATCAGGGATATCGTTTTCAGGATATCTTTTTCGCCCATTAATACGGGAACGTTATTGATCTGAGCCATATTTATTTTTTCAAGTCCCATTTGGGGGGAGGCTACATTATCATTAGTTCGCTTATTGGCGCTGATTACTACCTCGTTTAATTCGCTCCTGGAACTCAGAGAAAGATTTATGACCTGGCCTTGTTGCAGGTTGACAGGTTTAGTGACAGCTTCATAACCTATATAACTGAACAGGAGCTGGTAACTACCTTCGGGGGCGGAAAGAGAATAAAAGCCATATGCGTTAGTGGAAGTCGCTATCTGAGGCAATTCTTTTATTCTTATGGTTGCCCCAATTAAAGTTTCGCCTGTTTGTGCATCTCTCAGCGTTCCGCTAATGGTGAATTTCTTTTGAGCAAATAAAGCAGTTGTAAAGAGGAGGAGAATGAGGTTGCTTATCCAGATTGATTTGTAAATTATTCGTTGTTTCATTATTTATGATGTGCTTGAATCGCAAACATCGATAACAAAAAAGGAATAAAATATCTGTATTTGATTAATTAATAGCTGTAAACAGTATTATAATATTGATGTAAAAGCAGAACGAAAAAACAGAGGGCTTACAAGTTTTATAAACCCTTATCTTTTCGTTCTGCTATTCAGCTACGTTAAATGATTATTCATCTTTTACGCCTTTTATCCAATCTTTAAACCTGCTGATTTGTTCAGTTATAAAAGATTCATGTTCTTCTTCTTCCTCAGGGCCTATTGGTAAAATATGCTCAAAATAAGTTCCTTTCAATACTTTCCGTAAAATACCTTCACCCAAAAATGACTTATTGTCATTTAGCGTTTTCGCAGCTTTGAGCAAATGACGTATATCATATTGCAGAGGATTAATATCAGGTACCTGTTTATTCAGGTTTAATAGTTTATAAACGGCAATTCTTGCTGTTCTCACTGAGCTTTCCATTGTAAATACCACATCATTATTGGTTTCTACAAACTGTCCGATCAATCCCAGATTTTTGCATCCTTCCGGAACAACTCCTGGGCGGTCACCTTTAGCCCGGGGCATAAACATCGAAGTAATGTAAGGCATAAAACAGGTATGTACTATGGTATTTTTTACCACATTATCCAATTGGTCTATAATGCCTGTATGATAACATAGTTCGGCAAGAATCTCATTACCTGTACATTCAGGCATTGTTTTTTTGATGTAATTCCCTTCCTTGTCCATAAACAGAGCATAAACCCAAAGGACCAGGATATCGTCTGGTTGTTCCGGGAAATGGGGTTGTCTGTTACAAGTAAAACTCATGAGCCAGTTGGAATCTGTAATCGTAACAATTCCTCCGGTGGCTGTTTTTCCGGAATAGGGGTCATTCACACAATATTCCTTTAGCTTTTCAACCAGTGCAGAAGGTCTGCAAGTTAAAGTCACAGATTCCCATGCCGATTTTTCGATGTTGCTACAGAATTTCTCTGGTTTACCAAAGATCTCTGATTTTGCGGCAAGGTTTTTCCATAATTTCCATCCGCCACTATTTCCGCTTGTAGTATTGTCAATAGCAATGATCGGTGCTTTATTGTTATCGCCATAGAAAGTATCTTCGGTCATTGAACCAGTGGTTACAATTACATAGTCTTCTTTTCCAACGGGTATTTTAACTGTTTTTCCATCTTGTTCTGTGATAATGCCCTCAACTACCTTTCCTTCGGTATTGATCTGGATGTCCAGGTCATTGATCAGCGTATTTAGTTGAATATTCACACCTTTATCTTTTAGATAATTGCGTAAAGGCGTTACAAAGGTGTCGTATTGGTTATATTTTGGGAATACCAGGGACGAAAAATCGTTTAATCCATCAATTGCATGGAGAAAGCGGTGCATATAAAGCTTTAATTCGAGTAAGCTATGCCAATTTTCAAAGGCAAACATAGTTCTCCAATACGTCCAGAAATCGCTGCTTAAGAAAGTTTCGCTGAAATAATTTTCAATTGTCAGATCGTCCAGTTCTTCCTTTTTCTTAAGCAGAAGTTTAATGATGGCTAGCTGGTCTTTTTTATTTAAACCGAACTTGCTGAAATCTTTTATTTCTCCTTGATTATGAATGAGACGTGCTTTTGAGTAATTGGAGTCGTTATCATTGACTAAGCGATATTCATCTAAAACGGAATAAGGTTCAGGCATTTCAAGTGCTGGAATGTCCTGAAATATATCCCATAGGTTTTCATAGGTCATGTCCATTTCCCGGCCTCCCCGGATAATATAGCCGTCTTTTGCATTACCTGCACCATCCAATGATCCTCCGTCAATGTGCGATTGTTCTAAAAACAGGATGTTTTTAGCTGGTACCTGGCCGTCACGAATAAAATAATAAGCGGCAGACATACCCGCAATTCCACTGCCTATAATGAAGATTTTGCTATCCTTATAGGATTTGCCAGGAATCCCTCTATTGCGTTGATAATTTCCAATCTGATCAGAAAAAGGCATAGATTTTTGTGGCGTATTACGTTGCTGCTCTTTGCTGGAGTCGGGTTCGTGATCTACATCTTTATAATCAAAGGACGAGTTTAAGATTTTGCCGGTTTTAGAAGTGACTGCTTTCATTGTTTCTTGTTTTAATATTGAAATAAAGAAGACTTTGCTCCCGGTCAGCATGTGTTTAATATGCGGATTGCGGAAGTTTAGTATAGATTTATGATGAGTTAAGGAGAGGGCTGACTCATCATTTTCTATGGAATGTACTTCTTGTTTGATGTGATTACCATTCAAAACAAAGATATAGGGTAGAGCAGGACGTTTAAATGTAAAGTATCATTCAAAATAATGATAAAGATCACTTTGGGGGATGCAGGTAATCTGAGCTATTCAAATGAACCTCCGGATAATACAAAAATGGACTTTACAGCAATAAAATGTATGCCTGATCAGACCAAATTTGTACTATACATTTTAAACGATAAAAAAATGAGCAAAACAATTTTAATTACAGGAGCTGCAAGTGGTTTTGGAAAAATCGCTGCATTTGATTTAGCAAAAAAAGGATACAAAGTAATTGCCACAACACAAGTTTATCCCCAAATGAGCGATTTGATAAGAGAAGCAAAAGAGCAGGGAATAGAACTTATTGTTGATAAATTGGATGTGACCAATTCAAAAGATATCACTTATATCACACAAAAATATGATATCGATATCTTAATCAGTAATGCCGGAATTATGGAAGGGGGGCCAATTGCTGAACAACCAATAGATTTAATCCGTTCGATGTTTGATGTGAATGTTTTCGGCGGACTGCAATTGGCTCAGGGTTTTATTAAAAAATTTATAGACCAGAAAAAAACCGGTAAAATTGTTTTCACCACTTCTATGGGTGAATTATGGACAGTTCCTTATGTTGCTGCTTATTGTGCATCGAAACACGCAATGGGCTCTATAGCAGAAGGCTTAAGAACAGAATTGGCACCATTCAATATTAAAATTGCGACTTGTAACCCTGGTGTTTTTGGAACTGGTTTTAATGACCGTGGTGTAGATACTATTTCCCGTTGGTACAATCCTGAAGTTAATTTCACACCTCCATCTGCTTTTGACGGTACAGCAGAAGCATTAGCAAATCAGTTAGACCCACAGTCTATGGCTGATTGTATTGTAGAGGTAGCTTTAGATGAGAATTCAAACTTTAGAAATGTACATCCCAAAGAAACTGAAGATTTTATAAAACAATTACAGACAGATGCCTGGACGGCTAAAAGCTAATCAAATATGAATATAACTTATAATCAAGCGGCAAAAGCGCTGAATGCTTCCATAGAAAAGGCGAAAAAATTAAATATTCCTGTTAGTATTGCAGTTGTAGATGCAGGCGGGCACCCGGTGGCTTTTGCAAGATTAGACAGTGTTTATGGTGTTATAGATTTCGCAGTAAAAAAAGCAAGAACAGCTGTAATGTTTGGTGTGGATAGTGACGTGATGGGAACTATAATTGCAGGTGCGGAATTGCATGGGTATGGAATGCTGAATTCAAACGATGGATTATTGACGGTTGCCGGGGGTGTTGTTCTAAAAAACAAAGAAGGAAATATAATTGGTGCAATTGCTTCATCTGGAGGGTCTCCAGAACAGGATAAAGAAATAGCAAGTACGGGAGCAGTTGTACTTTATTAAAATTTAGGATATTTACAATATGGAAGGAAAGCGCGAGATAATATTCGACAGGTTGGTGTATTCATGCGCTTTTGAAAAGCACAGAGGGTATGAAGAGTTTATTCCTGAACATTTTTTGGGATTTCAATTATCTGGCGAAACACACGCTTTCCACGCAGATGGAAATACTGTTATTCCTGAAAGTACGGTTGTATTAGTTAGGAAAAATCAGCTCATCCGAACGGTGAAATATCCTTCAAAGTCGGGAAAATACCAGTTTCTTTCCATTACACTAGATAAAGAAACCTTGCAGCAATATGCGATTGAAAATAAAATTGTAATAGAAAACCATTACAAAGGAAAGCAGAAATTATTTTTTGAGCCTGATGATTTTCTGCAAAATTATTTCATTTCATTGTCTCCTTACGTGAATAAGAAAAAAGAAGCGACGCCGCGATTGGCAGATTTAAAAATCAGGGAAGCGATAGAGTTGCTTTTACAAAGCAATCCTGATTTTAAGCAAATTTTATTTGATTTTTCTGAGCCCTACAAGATGGATCTGGAAGAGTTTATGAACCAAAACTATATGTTTAACGTATCTGTAGAATCTTTTGCCAGCCTCACAGGACGAAGCCTTTCAGGATTTAAAAGAGATTTTACTAAAATATTTGGCTCCACCCCAAAGCAATGGTTGCGAGAGAAAAGATTGGATGAAGCCTATTATTTAATTAAATACAAGCAACAAAAGGCAGCAGATTTTTATTTGGATTTAGGTTTTGAAAACTTGTCCCATTTCTATTTTTCATTTAAACAAAAATTTGGTTTAACTACTTCTGAAATATAAATCGTAAAATACTGTTTTTATAAATTATACCTGGGTCATACCACCGTCGGCAACCAGATCAATACCATTAATATAACGCCTCTGTCATTCAGCAGCGGAAGTGCTTTCTGTACAGTAAAGAAAGTTCCTTTCGCATTAACGTCAAAGGGTATAATATTTAATTGTTTTTTTTGATGTGTATCAAAATGTTATCTTTATTAAATGAGTAATGCAGTGCATTGAGGTTTTATGAAGAAAATAATTGAAAAAAATCCCGTTTTATTCTTTATTATTCCGCTTGTCATTTTCTTTTTAACAGGCTGTGCATTGCTTTATTTCGCAGTCCTGAAAAATGAAGGCGTCCCATTTTACGGCTGGGTTGTTATCGGAGCTTTTATCATCATCCCAATACTATTGACATATTCGTATTTGGTTTCAGTCCTTCAAAAACTGTAGAATCCAATAGCAATCAATTGGTTTTCAATCCAGATGGAATTAATTTTGAAATGGCTTTATTTGACTGTTCTTGTTTCATCAAATGGAATAGCATTGATACCATTATTTATTCGGATTCCAGAAATGAGGATTACGACGAGTATATCATTTTTGTAAATGAATTACCCATATGTACTCAGAAAGAAAAACCATGGTGGCCAAATAAGTTATTCCCTTACAAGCAGAAACACAATAAAATAAGAATAAAAAGTGATGCTGTAAATTTTAAAGCGCTACCTGATCTGGTTGAACAGTACTTACTATCAACAGTTGATTTTGAATTTAAAGACAGCAGGAAGGGGACTTTAATAAATTCGGAAACGTTTACTAAAGGAAATACGCATACCACAATAGAAAAGTGGAAGCCAGCTAGTAATTATGAACCTTTTAAAATGATATATGATAAGTATAACCGAACAGTTCATGATATTCAAAAACGGGATGGTGCAATATAGTAATAGACTGATCTGCTAACCAGATCCATATCTTTAAGATCATGCCGGTTAGAAAAACATTTTGAGAAGAAATAGCGGTCAGGAAAGTCATTGAATCTAATTGGAAAGGCCTTTTTTTATAACTTCCAGGTACGTCTCATTATTGGATTTCCTGAAAATGATATTCCTGCATTGATTGAATAAAACGAAGGCTTTTAAAGCTTCGATAATTTTTTCAATAGCAATCTGGTCGAGCTCAATTAGTTCAAAATGCAGATTATGGATGATCAGCACTTTTTGTTTGCGGTCGGCTTTCGCATCCATCCGTGCAATAAAAGTATCACCAGAAAGTATGGGCAGCGAGAAATAACCATATTTGCGCTTAGCGGCCGGTACAAAACATTCAATCTGGTAATCGAAATTAAAGAAGTCCTTTAAGCGGTGACGAAAGACGTTAAGGATATCAAAAGGGGATAGGATGAAGACATCTTCAGCTAGTTTAATATCAAGGTTCTGATCCGATAATATATACAGCGGCGCGCTTTTTAGTCCATCAACCTTAACTATTTGCACTTCGCCGTCTGCAACCATTTTCTCCAGTTCGGTTTTTACCATATTTCCTTTTACGCGCCTTGCCCGCCATATTAACTCTTTAACATAGGCTATTCCCAGTGCGCCAAGTGTACGGCGGATAATGTACCTGGCAAATTCTTCCTTTGCTGGCATAGTCAGGTCTGTTTCCGGAGATATCAGGTTGAGCGGCAGGTTGTATATTTTCTGGAAGGCTTTGGTACGGCTGATCATGAGATGGCCCTCCAGATAAAGGCGTTCGAGTGCTACTTTAGCTGGCCGCCAGTCCCACCAGCCAGTACTTGCTTCTATTCTGTCGTCATCGAAATCACTTACCATCAAAGGCCCTTCACGTTCTACCCGGTCAAGCGCTATTTTCATCATCCGGGTTTCTGCCGGAGTCATCGGTTTTCCATTATTTGCAAATGCTTCTTTAACAGGCAATGAATAGCGAAAGTCGTGGCCAGGGAGATAACCAGCATCTGAAGTGAAGTACTCAAATATGCGCCCATCTTCAGAAAGTTCAGCGAGCCATTCTGTTTGATAGTCTGGTATGCGTGCGGCCATTACGTGGTGATGCGCGCGCTCTACGACGTAATTTGTATCCAGTTGTACAAACCCTAAATGGTCGATTACCCGGTAAACGGCTTCGATTCCTTCTCCGAATTGTGCTTTCCTGGCGAGACCGGCAGCGTTAATGATAATTTTACGGGCTTGTGATTTGGTAAGGGAAATAGGTTCCATTACGCTAAAATAATATATTCTTATTATTTTTGTCCTTTAATCTTAAACCAGTGGAAGAGCTTTTAGAAGAGATCCGGTCTTGTACAATCTGTAAGGGTAAATTACCTAATTTTCCAAGGCCTGTTGTGCAGGCTAGTGTTGAATCTAAGATTGTGATCATAGGGCAGGCGCCCGGACAAAAGGTTCAGAATAGTGGTATTCCATGGGATGATCAGAGTGGAAATGAGTTAAGAAGGTGGTTAGGGGTGAGTAAGGAGCAGTTCTACGATGATAAACTGTTTGCTTTAGTTCCAATGGGGTTTTGTTATCCCGGTAAAGGTATTTCAGGAGATCTTCCTCCTCGTCCTGAATGTGCACCCCGATGGCATCAGCCTTTACTTGCCGAAATGAATGATATCAGGTTGATCATGCTTATCGGCCAGTATGCCCAAAACTATTATTTGAAAGATATAAAGAATACGACACTTACAGAAAGGGTGAGGGATTTCAGGAATTACCTGCCTTCATTTTTACCAATTGTACACCCATCACCAAGAAATAAGATCTGGCAAAAGAAAAATTCATGGTTTGAATATGAGGTAGTCCCATTTTTGAGGGATGTTACAGCTGACATTATTAAAATTGATAATTTGCTTTAATACATTAAAGCAGAAATAATAAAAAGATTAACCACTTAAGATAAAATTATGAAAGCAATCAATCCCTGGATTAACTTCAATGGCAATGCCGAAGAAGCATTCACCTTTTACAAATCAGTTTTTGGAGGAGAGTTCACAAAGATCATTCGTTTCAAAGAACTGGCAACTGCCGAATTTCCGGTAGCAGCTAATGACGCAGATAAACTCATGTACATTGCTTTGCCTATTGGCCTAAATAATTTGTTAATAGCCAATGACGTTCCTGAATTTATGGGACAGGTAAGTGAAAACGAAAACCGGTCAAAAATAGCATTGAGTGTCGAAAGTAAGGAAGAGGCAGATAATATATTTAACGGACTGTCAGCAGGCGGTGATATTGAAGGGCAGATTGGCGACAGTCCCTGGGGCACATATGCAGGAATGTTTAGAGATAAATATGGCATTGAATGGATTGTGGAATTTGATCCAAATTACAACGGGTAAAAATTACAAGGAGAAGAAATACCTCGGATCATGTCATTTTTTATGTGTATTCCTTAAAATGTAAAAGCTTGCAATCATATAATTTGCAAGCTTTTACTTGGATTGAAGCATTTATTAATGATTTGTATGTTCTTTTTTGTTTAAGAACCAGTTTTTTACCATCTTTCTTAATTCATTGAAAACAAGGGTTAAATCGATCATGGGCATGAAAGGATAAGCAAGCAAGAAGAGATTAAGTGCTTCAATTTCTTCTGCTGAATTGGATTCTACATGATCACAAGATTTCTCTTCTGTTACAAGCTCAAAATTTTTATTTGGGTTTGTGATTTTCTGTTTCATAATGATTCTATTATTATTTACATATCAAAATTATTCATACTGGTAAAGTATCTTTTTATATAATAAGCCTAATATTTGTTATATTCGGCCATATGGATATTCTTAAGCAACTTGTAAATAGTGTTGACCAGAATCCTGATTCTATTTTGGTGGTGCGGCAGCAAACCGAGCAACGTCTGCCTTCACATCAACATGATAAAGCTCAGTTACTATTAGTTTTTGGAGGGATTGCTTACCTGCAAACAGACGAAAAGGATTTCTATATTCCGTCCAGTCATTATATCTGGATACCCAAAAATTATCCACATAACCTGATGTTCAATACGCAGGATCTGTATATCATCAACATTTATTTTCCGGGAGAAAGTTCCAGCGGATTTTATAATGAATTGGGTATTTATCCGGTGAGTAAGCTCTTATCTGAAATGCTATCTTTTAGCGAAAAATGGCACGGTGATTATTTTAAAGGATCGTGGGAATTTGAGTTTTTTACAACACTGAGAAACGTGCTGCCTAAAGAAAACCTCAAAAAGTTTTCGATTCAACTTCCTACTACTAACGATCAGCGGCTCCAGGTCATTGTTGGTCAGCTTCGGGGTATGCTGAATGAAAACCTTACTTTAGAAAGTACTGCCAGGCAATGGGGCATGAGTGTAAGAAGTCTGACCAGATTATTTCAGACAAAACTTCAAATCACCTTTATTCAGTATATAAAAATGTTGAGGATTATCCGGGCTATGGAATTGATTAAAGACAGCGATCTGAATATGACAGAAATCGCGTATGAGATTGGATATTCTAATATAGCTGCATTCAGTAATAATTTTCACCAATTGACAAATATGAGACCTACGGAATTTAAGGCAATGTCAAGGGTGTAGGATAAATTGTGTGTTTTACTTTCTAATTATAAGAGAATGGAGTGATTTTCACTGACTGTTAATTTAAAGTTGTCATAGAAATGGATCAGGTAGTAGTTTTGGCAGTATTTAACAAAAAGCCTCACTTTCAGTGAAGCTTTTCTATGATCCCGCTGGGATTCGAATCTAGTTCAAATATCAGCGTTTAAATAGTATTTGGTTTGGTTTTTAAATTCGATTCACCGAATCACTCACCATTTATTTCGATACGTTTGAGCTGCAATTACTATTTTCCAAATTACGTAATATCAATTAAGAAACATAATTATTTATGATCTCTAAATTCCCTGATTTTTTCCAACTCAATTACGTCGATTTGATCTTTTGGTCTGTTTACAGCTTTTTTATTAGCTATTAGTTGGTTGATATGCAAAATAATTCATTAAATGCAGCCCTGAGATTTTTTCTATTATCCAGGGTATCGTACAACCAAATATCCAGGTCATCAGTACTTCGGTTAAAACCATGAAATCTAGTAGCAAATCCACCAACCATAATATATTTTACATCATGATTATTTAAAGAACTCCAAAATCGCAGTAATACTTCATCTAAAACGTCCATATAAACTACTTATGAATAATCACTGCCTTATTGAAAAGATTATTTGTGCGTAACATTTTGGTAAAGAGTTTAAGTTTATCAAAATCAGAACGAAATATATCTTTATTTAGACGCTCATTATCAGATAATTCGGTAACGCATGTTTTTGGAAGTTTTTTAAGATTGTCTTTAGTTTCTTTTTTCATAT
This sequence comes from Pedobacter cryoconitis, assembly GCF_014200595.1. Taxonomy (NCBI): domain Bacteria; kingdom Pseudomonadati; phylum Bacteroidota; class Sphingobacteriia; order Sphingobacteriales; family Sphingobacteriaceae; genus Pedobacter; species Pedobacter cryoconitis. Next base: position 2,433,781 of record NZ_JACHCG010000001.1, on the reverse strand, counting down.
CGCTCCTAAATTATATTGCAATTTACACATACCATCTGGATTACACAATCTCAGTTAGGTATGATAACTAAGTTTAGTGGTACCCAAAGATGTCTTCAAATTTATGATAGGCTTCCGGTTGTTTATATAGATCATAACACAGAAATGAAGGATCAAGTCATCAACTTGTGAAGCAGGCTTTTTAAGCATAAATTTTGACACGCTAAACAGAAAGTCTTTGCTATCACGGATGCTGTTATGCCTCTGGAAGTTGCGCTGAAAGCTTTCAATTGGCATGGGAATGACTCAGCCGAAACAAGCCGGGCTGTTAATAAATAAATTCAAAATAGCTAAATAATGAATCTATATCGGCCGGGTACTGCCTGAGTACTGCCCGAGTACTCGTTAGGGTGAGAGCAATGCTAAAGTAACGTGAGTCCATGGTAAGTCCAAGTAAAAACAACTAGTTGAAATGACTTAGAGTAAGTATGCTTAAAGGCTGTTTACAACCTGGTATCACCCCGATCTCTATTTAGGCACAACTTAGGTCATAACCGGATGAAGATTAATGAAATTATAATTTTCCCTTGGACTAACCCACGGACAACTGCGGACAATTGCAGACAGCTGCGGACAATTGCGGACATTTTTTACGCATCAGGATAATCTTTAACGCGAATAGCTTACATTGGTGGAAAAGCATTTATTTATTATGGGAAGTTTAAAGGGTAAATTTTCAAAGGGAATCCTGGGCGATTTCATTTTTAAAGCAGCAGTTTGGAGTACAGGTTGTTTCAAAAGTTCTGTACCGGGCACAATGAAACAATCAATGGAAACCGAAAAAGCATCAGAGAACTTTCGTAAAAGTAGCAAGTCTGGAAAAATCAGGATCTTTCCTCCCCCTAAGAATTCCGCTGAAGCGTTGGCCGATCTCTTATCAAAGTAATCAGGAGCGTTTAATAATGATAAATTGAACTATAAAATCAGGAAGTAATTGGCTTATTAAAAAATCGTAACCATCTGCTTTGAACTAAAAAAATATCAAACCCAAAACTTGAAATTTAATCCCTGATCCACAAGTTTATAATTTGATCCGGAATGAAGTTGAAAGTAGCAGGAGATAGAAATATTCTTTAATGCAAAATGCCCCAATTTGCATTGAGGCATTTCGTGATCCCGCTGGGATAATAACCTAATATTCCAAGTGGTACTAAATGAGCAAGTTATGAATGATATTCGATCGTCATTTCAATGTGGGCACCAAATTAGGCACCAGTTATTTTGATACGGTTTGACCAATTTTAAAGAACAATTTGTTTATGCAATATACTGATTGCTAGCTTAAACCGCAAATATTATCTTATATATTTTTGCTTAAATTAATCTCTAGGAAGTTCAATTTATAGTTAATTTAACTGTAATATGTTACTGTAACTAATTAATTTTAGGTACTACCTAGTAGATTGTCAAGATCAACAATTTTTCATTTCCAATTTTGTACCATCAAGTTTAAATATACAAAATATGGCAATATTGGAATTTATCACTAAAGAAGATCTTGAAAAGTTTAAATTAGAGCTGTTTGTAGAACTTAGAAGACCTGGGCAAAAGTTACATAAGCAAAGCGAGCAAAAGGAATGGTTGAAAAGTTATGAGGTTCGAAAGCTTTTAAGTATATCGCCTGGAACGTTGCAGAGTTTGAGAAATAATGGTGCTCTAAAGTTTAATAAAGTAGGAGGGCTTATTTACTACAAATATGAAGATGTGGTCACATTAGTTGAAGGCAAAAATGGGAGAGGTAGATAAGGAGCAGACAACTTTCAATATCTGTAATTTTTCATGTGTGTTTCGGTCGAAACCAGAAGGAGTGAGTAACTTATTGTTAATAACTTGCATAATTATTTCATTAAAGGCATTTGAAAACTTTTTAAATTGCGTTTCAGTTCTTTACATGAAAATTAATAATAATGGTTTATGAAAAAGACTTACGAGCAAGGAGAGGCATTTGAAACTTTATCGTACAATTTAGTACAAGAGGCGTTAAATAATTTCAAATTTGGCTTACTTCCATCATGCTGTAAAGTATTTAAAAAACAGCCATATTATTCTGTTACAAGAGAAAAGAATATCATTTTTGATATTAGCTTGGAAGTTTTGCCTGAAGGTGCCGAACGAAGAATACTTCTTTATTTAATTGAATGTAAAGATTACAGAACTCATAAAGTTCCAATTGATGATGTGGAAGAGTTTTGGGCAAAAGCTTCTCAAGTTTCTGATATGGGAGTTAAACCTGTGATGATTACTACTAGTACTTTTGAGAGTGGAGCTAACATTTTTGCAAAGAATAAAGGTATTATGCTTATTGAGGTTGGTGAGAAATTGAATACAAACCCAATAAATTTATTATTATAAAGCATTTATCAACTTAATGGGGTATTTGAATAGAATCTCCGAAGTGACTTTTTTGATTTTTATCGATTAATAGAAGTGAATTAGAAAGTTTTAGCATATGTCTGAATATTTTCTTAATTAAAAGCAAATTAGCCATAGGGGCTACTATCCGTTTTAAATATGTCTTGAATACTCAATATATATTCAAACTTATTTCAGATTCTGGTTATATATAGAGGTATTGCTCATCAGTATAATAGACTTTTTTATCAGAAATAACTTTCATTTTAATCATTCCTCCAGTTGGACTATTCTTTTTGCTTATATTATGAATCAACAATAAATTATTATCTGTTTTATTATATCCTATAGGATTTATTTTTCTTACTTGTTTAATAGCATCAATAAAAACATATTTGATTGTTTTGTATAGCAGCTTTACCTTAACAAGTGGAATCTTACTTACTATTGAAAAAGGAGAGATTCCAGCATACCAAAGAATTTCATCCGCATAGGCTTCTCCAATTCCTCTAATCAGATTTTGATCCATCAATACACACTTAATTTCTTCACTTTTATTAGAAAATAAACCTATTAAATAATTAAAGGTGAATTCTTTACTTAAGGCATCAGGAATATCTGTATTGATAGGATTCAATCGAAACGTACTTGATTTTCGGGTATCTTTTACAGAAATAATTGATCCTCCGCTAAAATGGAGATTCAGTAAAAAAGGATCTGCCTTCAAATTTTGTTCTATTACCTGAATGAAAGCAGAAGTTGAGAAACTTAGCTCCAAGACAGAATAACTCTTGAATTGTAACCTCAGTGACAAACCATCTCGCCATACTCTTTTTAATTCATGTTCGACAATGCTTTCACTTAGTATTTCTCTAGAAACATTTATAGATTTTTCACATTGAAGGTCAACTTTTTGCAGAACTTTATTCTTAAATCTTTTTTCTAAGATTTCGGCACAATTCTCTAAATAGGGTATTTCAAACATAGTTTTCTTAGGAATTAGATGCTGTTAATAGTAATGATACGATGCTTTGGTTGTAATATTATGTCTCTTATCAATTCAGTATTGATCTAAATCAATTCTAACATGGATTTTAATAATAAAATTATTGCATTCTTAAATTAATTAAGCTTCAAAAAGTCTTCAGATTTTAACATTATATTTATTTATGAAATTTCTAATTGTTGAGGATGAAGAAAGCCTGAGAAACAGTATTAATCAATATCTGACAGTTGAGGGAAACATTTGTGATCATGCATCTACCTATGAACAAGGTTACCAGAAGCTATCCATTTATGATTATGATTGTATTTTACTGGACTTGACCCTGCCTGACGGAGAAGGTCTTCAACTATTAAAATATTTAAAAAAAATAAATAAAGCAGACGGTGTACTGATTATTTCTGCACGCAATTCTTTAGATCAGAAAATTGAAGGATTAAGTCTGGGTGCTGATGATTACCTGATCAAACCCTTTCATTTGTCTGAGCTTTACGCCAGGGTACAATCCATAGTAAGACGCCGGCATTTCAATGGAAATAGTATATTTCATTTCAATGAAATAGAAATTGATACTACTGCTAAGGAAACGAAAGTCAACGGGAAACCTGTATACCTGACCAGGAAAGAATTTGAACTCCTGTTGTACTTTGTAGTCAACAAAAATAAAGTAATCTCCAAAGCCGCAGCAGTAGTCCACATTTGGGGTGATGATGCTGATATGGCCGACAGTTTCGATTTCATTTATACCCACATCAAAAATGTGAGAAAAAAACTAACAGATTCAGGCTGCAAAGACTATTTCCATTCGGTTTATGGAGTGGGCTATAAATTTACCGATTCATGAAATTATTCAGCAGTTATAACAGGATCTTAGCTATCATCACACTCACAGGTCTTATTGTTATAGGATTTCTTTTTTATCAAACCCTCGGACAATATATCAATAAACAGATTGATGATCATCTTTACGAGGAGCTTCTCGAAGTACGTGACTTTACGCACGTTAAAAATATCCTCCCATCCCCGGATGGATTTGATGATGTTATTGTTGACTATAAAAAAATAAACAAGCTATCTGATAAACGTAAATATTTCGCCGATACAACTTTCTACAATCCTAAAAAGAAACACGACGAATCAGCAAGATATCTGAAAACAGCATTACTCTTAAACAGACAACCATACGAAGTGATGATCATGGCTTCTAAATTTGAGCGGCAGGAACAGATCAAAAGTATTATTCTGATTATTTTATTACCAGTAATTATTTTGTTATTGATTTTATGGCTGGTCAACAGAATTCTGATTAAAAGAATGTGGTTGCCGTTCCGCCAATTGTTAATCAATATTAAAGCATTTAACATTAACCAGGAGAAAGTATTTGAGCCGGTTCAAACCAATATTGAAGAATTCAGAGAGCTGAATAATGCCGTTCTTGAAGTATCGCTGAAAGTAAAATCAGATTACAAAGAAATTAAGCTATTTACTGAAAATGCATCTCATGAAATGATGACTCCCCTTGCAGTGATCAACTCCAAACTTGACACTATGCTGCAATCCAATGCACTCGGTAAAGAAGAGAGTGAAATTCTGGCGGATCTGTATAAGGCTACCTCAAAATTGACGAAGTTAAATCAATCACTCCTGCTGTTAGTCAAAATTGACAATGATCAGCTTCAGGACAAAGAAGAAATCGACCTTAAAGCATTAATTGAGGAGAAGATCAGCTATTTCCAGGAGTTCATTCAAAAAAGAGAGCTACAGGTAGAAACAAAGATCAGCGCATTCTCTGTCTTTGCAAACCGTTCTTTAATAGAGATATTAATCAATAATCTTTTCAGCAATGCTATAAGACACAATAACGATGGCGGCTCAATGATGGTTACCATAAAAAATGATAGCCTTATATTTTCAAACACCGGATCACGTACCGGGCTTCATCCTCAAAAGATTTTTGAAAGATTCTATAAAGACAATGCTTCAGATGGTACAGGTCTGGGCCTGGCCATTCTGAAACAGGTCTGTTTAAAACAAAACTATGAATTGAGTTACAACTATAATCAGGAATATCACCAATTCATTATCAATTTTAAAAGCTCCGAGAATAAAAGTTAGCTAATAATGCTTTAACATTTTTTAACAGACAACTTCATAATGTCTTCAGAATTCACCTTGATATTAGCTTAACATTAAGGACAGACAGATGAAACTATTACTAATCACATTTTTATCAATTCTTGCTGGTTCGTTAAGCTGGATGAGCAATTTTACCCAGGCACAACAGCAGGCTAAAAGCACTCATCAACAAATCCTGGTCAATTTCTCAGGGTCAGATTGGTGTGGCCCCTGCATCCGTTTAAGAAAAGAAATCTTAGAATCAGAGGTTTTTGAAACTTATGCTAAAGCTCATTTAGTATTAGTACGTGCAGATTTCCCACGTCAAAAGAAAAACCAGTTGTCTGCCGAACAGATTAAACTCAATGAAGCATTGGCAGAAAAATATAACCCTGATGGTAAATTCCCTTACACCCTGCTCGTAGATGAAAATGGGGAAGTTTTAAAATCATGGGACGGCTATCCTAATGAAACTCCTGAAAAATTTATTCAGGAAATCACAAGCATTGAATCTGTTAAATAAATTATTAGATGGCGGACGCAACTTACAATAGGGTATTAAAACTCATGGGTAACCGTTTTGAGTTTACGGTAATTGCGGATCATGGAACTGCTGGCGAAAAAGCTGTTGATGCAGCTATAGCAGAGGTTAGCAGGATTGAAGAATTACTAAGTACATTCAAAGAGACCAGTCAAACCAGCCTCATCAATCAATATGCAGGTATAAAGCCAGTTAAAGTTGATCCTGAAGTGATTGAGCTCATTCAGCGTGCAGTAAAAATATCAGACATTACCCAGGGTGCCTTCGACATTAGCTATGGTTCTATCGATAAAAGCCTTTGGAACTTTGATGTCAATATGACCTCACTGCCAGATTTTGAAACAGCACGTCAATCAGTCGGTCTGATCAACTACCAACATGTAATTATAGATCCTGAAAATTCTACGGTCATGCTTAAACAACAAGGCATGCGGATCGGATTTGGTGGCATAGGAAAAGGATATGCAGCCGACAGGGCCAAACAAATATTGCAGCGTATAGGAATCGAACATGGAATAGTAAACGCAGCAGGTGACCTGATTACTTGGGGCAGCCAATCAACTGGTAAGCCCTGGACGATAGGCATTGCCGATCCTGATCAAAGCAGCCGCCCTTTTTCTGCGCTAAACATTAGCAATATGGCTATTGCAACATCTGGAGATTATGAAAAGTATGCTACTATAAACGGTCGCAGATACTCCCATACGATTGACCCCAAAACGGGTTTACCGGTTAGTGGAATTAAAAGTGTAAGCATCATTTGTCCAAGCGCCGAACTAGCCGATGCACTCGCTACACCTGTGATTGTAATGGGTGTGCAAATAGGCCTTGATTTGATCAATCAGTTAAAACATGTGGCCTGTATCATTATAGATGATCAGGATCAGTTGTATACTTCAAAGAACATTAATGTAAAACAATGATATGAAAAAGTCCATTCCAATAGCAGTATTACTCGGCTCGGGCATTTTTGCAATGAGCCTGCTGAGCGCATGTGCAACAGTAAAACCGTATCAGAAAAATAAGCTCAATGATTCTGAAATGGCTTTATCCTCCCGAACGGCGCAAAAGTTTGAACAGAGTTTCCAGTTATACCGTGAAGGCGGTTCTGGTGCCAATGGTGGCAAAAGCGGTGGTGGTTGTGGTTGTAATTAAATAAAAATCATGAGAAAGATCTATCTGCATGTACTGCTGCTGTTCCTCGGTGTTTTAGGTGCCCATGGACAAATTAAAAGCAAACCTGCCCCTGCCGACAGCAGTAATTATCAAAGCAGGAAACTTAAACTGGACGAAATCAACCTGGTATCGGCCTACTATCATCAAAACGGCAACAATTCAGCCGTTACAGGTGGTATTGGAACTGAAAAACTAACAGATTTTGCTAATACAATCGATCTGCAAATGTCCAATTTCAATAAAGCAGGCAAGAAAAACACCTTTTTGTTTGAACTGGGTGTAGATCATTATACTTCTGCTTCTTCTGATAAGATTGATCCAAGTACGATTTCTTCAGCATCGATGGCTGATACTCGTATTTATCCGTCTTTAAACTGGACGAAAAGCAATGAAAAAACCGGAAATGCTTTTGGTTTTACAGGTTCTTTCTCCAAAGAATATGATTATCAGTCACTAGGTGCCGGATTTAACCTGACCCGCTTATCGAAAGATAAAAACACTCAGTTTGATTTTAAACTACAGGCATTTTTAGATACATGGAAAGTCATTTTGCCTATTGAACTGCGGCCCGCAACAAGCGGCAACGGTCGCGAATCTAGAAGTGAAGGCTCTAGCCCAAGAAATTCATTCAGCACTTCTTTTTCTATTTCACAGGTTATCAATCCAAAACTTCAGGCACTGATTATTATTGAACCTGCTTATCAAAAGGGTTTACTAGCCACCAAATACCAACGTGATTATTTTACAGATGGTTCTGTAAGAGCAGAAACGCTGCCTGATAAAAGATATAAATTACCTATTGCCGCAAGGTTAAACTACTTTGCCACTGACCAGGTGATTATACGGACTTATTACCGTTACTTTATGGATAACTGGGGCATCAGAGCACATACCGCAGAAATAGAAGTTCCGGTGAAACTCACCTCATTTGTCTCCTTAAGTCCATTTTACCGCTATAACAAGCAAACAGGAACCCGATATTTTGCACCCTATGGGCAACATGATCCTTCTGCTACCTATTTTACCAGTGATTATGACCTGTCAACCCTGAACAGTGATTTTTATGGGGCGGGAATCCGGCTTGCACCTCCGCACGGTGTATTTGGCTGGCGACATCTGAATATGCTGGAACTGAGATACGGGCATTATAGCAGATCTACAGGACTGGTTTCCAACATCATTACTTTAAATTTAAAAGTAAAATAAAAACACAAAGCATCTGGAACATAAAATCCAGATGCATTAAAACGCAATCAACATGGCTATCATTGAACCATTGAGGAACGACATTGATCATCCTGCTAAATTGAAAAAGCACAGCAGATCTATCAGGCTGTGGCATTGGCTAAATCTGCTGGTCATTACCGGATCACTACTCACAGTGCTGTTAAACTCAACTTTATTCGATGTAAAAAGTAATACCAAATTTATACTACAGCAATCTGGTACCTCAATAACCGCTCAACAAGCCAAAGATATAGCAAATGGTATGGAAGATCAGATTTGGAGTATTCATATTTACTTTGGTTATACACTTGCAGCATTATTCTTGTTCCGGCTACTCTCTGCATTTTCTTCGTCTACAGGGCAAGGCTTTTTCGGTAACTTAAAAAGTGCTTACCAGGCTTATCGTAAACAAAGTAAGGAATCTCATGTAGCCTTACACGAGTTTACGGTTAAATGCTTATACCTTATTTTCTATTCATTACTTGCCATCATGGTTATAACAGGCTTAGCTATGACATTCGATCAGGAATTAGGCATCAGTAAAACTGTAAGTCACAGCATTAAAGGATTTCATGGTTTTTGTATGTATTTAATCCTGATCTTTATCTTGGTACATATCGTTGGTGTACTTCTGGCAGAACGGAAAGAAAGCAAAGGGATAGTATCAGACATGATTAACGGAGGAAAAACATAATATGGAACTTGAAGAACATTACACCAATAGAAGCGGTTGGTTAAGAGCAGCCGTTTTAGGCGCAAATGACGGTATTCTTTCTACAACCAGTCTGGCCATTGGCATTGCCGCAGCGAGTACTACACGAGGACCAATTGTATTGGCTGCCTTGGCAGGACTGGTTGCCGGAGCATTGTCTATGGCTGCCGGAGAATACGTTTCTGTGAGTTCACAATCGGATATCGAAACTGCCGATTTGAAGAGGGAGAAAATGGAATTGGAAAAGATGCCAGAAATTGAACTGAAGGAATTAGCCAAACTTTACCAACAGAGAGGTCTGGAAGAAAGTCTGGCCTTGCAGGTTGCTACACAGCTCACTGCGCATGATGCTTTAGGCGCACATGCGAGGGATGAACTCGGCATCAATGAGATTACCCAGGCAAAGCCAATGCAAGCTGCTTTAGCTTCAGCAGGTTCATTTATTACGGGCGGAATGCTCCCGATGCTAGTGTCTATTTTTGCACCACTTCACCTGATGGTCATTTATCAATATAGTTTTTCGATCGTATTTTTAGCTTTTTCTGCAATTGTTGCAGCGAAAGCAGGCGGATCTTCAGTGAGTAAAGCTGTTATCCGGATTTGTTTCTGGGGAACAGCAGCGATGTTAATGACTGCTGCTGTTGGCTATCTTTTCGGTGTTAAAACAGCCTAGTTTTTTTATGGATTATTTATCTATTTCTTTATTTAAAATGTGTAGTTTTTGTGCTTTTTTAATTTATCCTAAACGTAGAACTGGGCTGACTTTTTTCTTTTAACCTCAAAATTATAATTTAATGTCACTCGAGTATTTTGTGTTGTTTGTTTCCAGTGAACCTGTGAGGTGTTTTTCAGGTATTTAATATCTGTCCGCGTAACTGAAGTATTAAAGATGTCATTCAATTAAAACAACTCTGGTTGGATTTTAAGTTCGCGAACAACTAACTAAAAGTAAAAACTAAACTTCTCCCGATTTTATTAAATTTTTTTAAAGCCCCACTTTTTCCATAAGGAGAATAGGGGCTTTTCATTGATTTAATTGGTTGATTTGTAGTCAAGAGGTAATGTGAAATAGAAAATAGTACCTTTCCCTTCTTCAGATTCACACCAGAGTTTTCCACCCATAAGTTTGATGATCTCATTAGAAATAAACAGGCCTAAACCCATACCTGGATAAGGATATCGTGTGATTTCAATTGACCTGTAGAAGCGTTCGAATATTTTTTGCTGTTCAGCTTTTCTGATTCCAATACCTTGGTCTGATATGCTAAAGCTAATTTTTTCGTTATCTTCACTTGTACGAATTAATATGTTTCCGCCATTTGGTGAATATTTAATGGCGTTTGAAAGTAAATTTGAAATTACCTGACCAATTCTTGTCTTATCCCCATTGTACAAGTTTATGCACCCAAGTTCTATTTGGATATTATGCTTACTATTAGAAGTATATATTTCATTTACGATCTTCTTTACAAGGTTATCGAAACCAAATTCTGTAACAGTCACGTGAATTCTACCGCTGTTAAAATTCGTTCCATCGAGCATATCCGTAATGATAAGGTTAAGTTTATTGATTTGTGAAGTCATTTTAATCAACAGTTTAAAACTATCATCATCCCATTTTTTTTCTGAAACTCTCATTACCAGTTGAGCATATCCTTTAATACTTGTTATTGGGGCCTTAAGCTCATGGCTTACAATCCTCAAAAGATTTTCCTTTTCTATTTCTAAAGAAAGAAATTCGTCGAAAGAAAACGCACTTGATAAACAATTTCCTATCACACTACCAACATTTTCAATAAATTGTTTGTAGTCGGTGTCATTTTTTTTTCTCGGTGATAATCCAACTATCATATAACCCGAAATTGGTGCATTTTGATTTTTTAGTGGTATGATTGCGGCCTCACAGCAGGGTTCAGGATAAAAAGTTATAATCGGCTCTGCTAAATAGTCGGCAATGGAGTCGAGAAATACTGTATTTCCAGATTTTAGTAAATCTTCTACTGGCCATTTGTGATGATCTATTGGTTGATCAATTCCCCCAGAGGCAGCAAGTGCATATATTTTGTCTTTCCGTTTTAGGTAAATTAAGTAAAATGGAATTTCTTGCTGCTCCTCGTTTAATACCATTTTACAATTATTGATACACTTTTCAAGAGTTTGAGCGGTGTTTTCAATTTTTATTAGCTTATTCATTAATTGACTTCGTCTTTGTCCAATAACTTTGTTTGTAGTTTCTATAACTACATTAAAAATGCCTTCTATTTTCCCTTCAGCATTGTAAATTGGGGATAGGGTATAATCAAAATAACATTCTTCCAAATAACTATTGCGGTATAGCAGAAAAGGTGCATCAGGTAATTTTATAGTGATACCACTACTTATTACCGATGTTAGCTGCGGTTCCAGGGTATCCCAAATTTCTGCATAGACAATTTCTGTAGGGCTACCAAGTGCCTTGGGATGCTTCTCGCCTAAAATCAACGAATATTGATCATTATAAAAGAAAGTGAAGTCCTTGCCCCAGCAAATCGCGATTGGAAAGCCAGAGTTCAAGCAAATTCCTAATGAAGTCTTAAGTGTCGGTGTACAAATTTCCGGGGAATTTAATATTGCTATTTTGGATTGTAAAATTCTAAGTAAACTACCCACATTTCCTCCAGCATTTAAAAAAGAGTAATCACTATCCATATACGTCTATTTTCAAAAAAAGTTTACTTCTAAGTACCTGTGTAAATTGTCAATTATCAAGATCTTTAAACACAAGTGGTTTGATGAAAGATTTGTTTTGATTTAATTCCGACCATTCAAATTGTGATAAATGGCATTGAAAAAAGCTTTCTGAATTTAGGTTAATAATCTTACTGTTTTGAATGTTTGTCATTTTATTGAATTTTAAGTCTTATAAATAGTTTTTTATGTACCAAAAATAAATGTAATTACACTTCTTTACAACGCTATTAAGCATGAATAAGTGTTAAATAGTACTTTATTTAAGAATTGTATTAGATCTATGAAAAGTCGACAGAGGATGAGTGAATATTAAAAAAAGAAGATTATTAAATTATTCTGGAGCTAGAATTGATGGGAAAGTCAAAACGTGGTTCTGCTGATGGTGTGATCAACTTTCTCAATTCCATTTATAGTCTAATTATTTCTAGGTACTCACTAATTGGTTGTCAATTGCAATTTGATTTACGGTTTACTTTGGATTTGAATAATTGATAATCCAATGAAAACAATCCATAAAAAGACCTCTAATAAAGCCAGTGATTTTCTAGGCACATTTCAACCAAAAATTAAGCGGATTATTAAAGAACCCTGCCAGCGGTTCAGACAATTTTTACGATCATCTATCCCTGCAATTGAAGTCAGAAATCAATTGGAATTTGACGATTAACTGTAAGTGCTTTTAGAAGTATTTACTAAGACAATCAGAAAGAATTAATAAAACGGACCGAAGTTCACCGAGCTATCGGAGTAGGTATCTTGAAGCACTCGTGTGCTTAGCAAAGATGTATTTTCGTATACGAAAATCTCTTTGCTGTCCTTAAGGACAGGGGATCACTCGGAACTCGTGATCCTGAAGTCAAAATAAGTGTATTTATGTCAAGGAGAAAATCAAGAGATCAGGAGAAGATTTTAAGCCATCCTATTATTATCAGATTAACAGAAAGTCAATATAAGAAGCTTGCAGATTTGTGGATAGAGAGTGACAGTAAGTCCATTGGTGATGTGGTTAGAAAAATCATTTCTAATCGTCCTATAAAAATTTTGCATAAGGACATTTCTATGAATGCCCCAATGGAAGAAATGGCTCTAATCCGAAAAGAGATTAAAAGTATAGGTGTAAATATTAATCAACAAACCCATAGTTTTCATATTAGCCAAAACCCAATGGAGCGAAAATTTTATTCGATTAAAACGGCAGAAACCTACAAAACAATCGAGCCTAAGATTGAAAGACTCATTTTCCTAATTTCTAAACTAGCTGAAAAATGGTTGCAAAAATAAAAATTGGAAAAAGCATAGGTGGAATTCTCCATTATAATGAGAATAAAGTGATAGAGGGCGTTGCTAAATTAATATTGGCGAGTGGTTTTGCCGGAGAAATTGAAAACATGGATTTTGAGCATAAATTGAAAAGATTTGAGCATTTAACTACGCTTAAACCCAGTATTAAAACCAATGCACTGCATATCTCCCTTAATTTTCATTCAAGCGAAAATATCGATGATACCAAGATGCAGGACATTGCAATTGCTTATATGGAGTCAATCGGGTTTGGTGACCAACCTTTTTTGGTGTATAGACATAATGATGCGGCACATCAGCACATACATATAGCTACAACAAGTATTCAACGCAACGGTAAGCCCATTAAAACCCATAATATAGGTAGGTTGGTTTCGGAGCCAGCTAGAAAGAAAATTGAAAAAGATTTCAACTTAGTTATTGCAGAGAATAAAAGGTTCAGCCCTGAGCCAGGTATTAAACCAATTGACCAAAGTATCATTACCTATGGTCGTTTACCTACAAAGAAGTCTATTAATAATGTTCTCAGTACAGTAATTGGCTCATATAAATATACCTCACTTGCAGAATTGAATGCTGTGTTAAAGCAGTTTAATGTTCTTGCAGATAGAGGGGCGGAAGAAACTGAAATGTATAAAAAGAAAGGTTTGATCTATTCAATCATTGATGAACACGGGAAAAAGATAGGTGTACCAATTAAATCAAGTTCTTTTTATAGTAAACCTACATTACAAAATCTGGAGAAGAGGTACGAGAAAAATTCAGAATTGCGAAAGCCTTTAAAACATGATCTATTAAAACGGATTAACAAAGTTCTCGAATCTTATCAGAGCATAACTAAGAATACCCTTATCACAGAATTGAAGAAAGTTGGTGTCAACCTTATATTACGAACGAACGAGCAAGGTCGGATCTACGGGACAACATTTGTTGATCACATTAATAAGACTGTTTTCAATGGAAGCGACTTAGGTAAGCTCTACAGCGCTAATAACCTTTCACAACGGATAAGTACTAATGATACCATTAAGACTTATTTAGTGCCTCTAAATGGGCAGAATGGTTATTTAAAAAGCAATACAGACCAGCAATTTAAAGCTCGTCTATTTCCAATACAAACAACTACAATATCTATTGGTGACATTTTCGGTAAGCCGGAGATAGATTATAACCCAATGCCAAATAAAAGGAAGAAAAGAAAAAGGGGATTAACTAGATAATCATAAATTTATGAATACAGGAGAAGACATTCAAAGCTTAAGAAAAATTATAGATTTTACGAGGCTTATCAGTATTTTCATAATCAGCATACATTTTTATTTGTGCTGTTATTTAGCTTTTAAGCAATGGGGATGGACGGCAGAAATTACGGATCGAATTATCCTTAATATATCTAAAACAGGACTATTTAATGGAATTTTAAGACCGAAACTTGCCGCATTACTATTTCTGGTAATCTCCCTATTTGGAGTAAAAGGCAAGAAGGATGAGGATATCCGAATTAAATCAATTGCAATTTATTTAATCGTCGGATTCTTATTGTACTTCCTCAGTGTCGCTTGGTTTTTCTTACGTTCAGAACTATCAATTATCGCCTTTGCATATATAGGAACAACATCTTTAGGTTATTTATTTATTCTCATGGGGGGCGGTCTTATGTCCCGGCTTATTATAGATAAACTTAAAAAGGATATTTTTAATACAGAGAATGAAACATTTCCCCAGGAAGAGAGGCTATTAGAAAATGAATATTCGATTAATCTACCAGCAAAATACAAATTGAAGGATAAGATACGTGATAGCTGGATCAATATTATTAATCCGTTTAGGGGATTATTAATTGCAGGTACCCCAGGATCTGGAAAGACTTATTTTGTAATACGTCACATTATAAACCAACACCTTAAAAAGGGGTTTTCCATGTTTATATACGATTTTAAATTTGATGACCTATCAAAAATAGCATACAACGGGCTTTTAAAATACCAGGACAATTATGAGATTAAGCCAAAATTTTATGTAATTAACTTTGATGACCTAGATCGTACTCACAGGTGTAATCCGCTTGATCCGCAGAGTATGGACGATATCACTGATGCAACAGAAGCGAGCCGTACAATTATGATGGGGTTAAATAGGGATTGGATCAAAAAGCAAGGTGATTTTTTTGTAGAAAGCCCGATTAATTTTCTGACTGCCATCATCTGGTATTTGAGAAAATATCAAAATGGTAAATACTGTACATTACCTCATGTTATAGAATTGATGCAGGCGGAGTATGATCCCTTATTTGCTGTGTTGCAGGAAGAAGAAGAAATAAAGGTACTTATCAATCCCTTTATTTCTGCATTACAGAATAAAGCAAAGGAACAATTGGAGGGGCAAATTGCATCTGCAAAAATTGGCCTTGCCAGACTTTCTTCTCCGCAATTATATTATGTTTTAAGTGGAAATGACTTTACGCTTGATGTCAATAACCCAAAAGAACCGAAAATTATCTGTATGGGTAATAATCCACAAAAATTGCAGATATATGGTGCGGTGCTTTCCCTTTATATTTCAAGGATGCTGAAGTTAGTTAACCGTAAAGGTCAGAAAAAAGTAAGCTTAGTATTCGATGAGTTTGCGACTATCTATGTTGGTGGCTCGCCCGGAATTGAGGGTACGATTGCGACAGCAAGAAGTAATGAAGTGGCTACAACATTAGCTGTGCAAGATTTTAGTCAACTTAAGAAAGATTATGGAGTAGATCAGGCAGATGTAATAGTTGGCTTAATTGGTAATGTCATAAGTAGCCAGGTCATAGGTGACACTGCAAAAAAAATGTCAGAGACATTCGGCAAAATCGTACAGGATAAAGAGAGTAAGAGTATTAGCAGTTCTGATATATCTATAACTAAATCCACTCAAATGGATTATGCAATTCCTGCCTCTAAGATTGCACGTCTGTCTTCTGGAGAATTTGTTGGTATTGTTTCTGACAATCCTGATTGTAAAATAAAATTAAAAGTATTTCATAGTGAAATTCAAAATGATCATGTAGCTATGAAAAAAGATGAAGATAATTTTAAGCCAATTCCAATCATTGAGAAGGTAAGCTATGGAGATATTATTGAGAATTATACCCGGATTAAAAGGGATATTGATCAATTATTTGAATGTGAGCTTCAAAAAATTTTAGCTCGGAATCCTTTACCTGCTGAGGCTCCTTTACCTCCAACAGATAGTAACGAATCAAAAGGACAAGCCCCGACTAGTGTGTCACGATAATCAAAATGAATAATTGAATGTCATAGATTTGTTATGTCCACCTAGAATAGCTATTTTCATTAATAAGAAATAACGTTATGGCCAGAAAATATGGTGGCGCACTCAGGAATAAAGAAAGAACCAAACTTAAATTATTAGATGCAGTAGGACAAATCATAAGGAGTGAAGGTTATTCAGGACTTAAGCTTGTGAAAATCGAAGGGGTAGCCGGGGTTAATAGAAAATTAATCTATGATTACTTTGGGACGGTTAATAACCTGATTGAGACTTATGTTAGAACAAAAGACTATTGGGTGATGTTTGCCGCTGAAGCAGATAGACTAGTTCGTGAAAGAAGCGGTGATTTCGGGAAAAAAGACTCTCAAAACCAATTATTAGACTATCTCGATTACTTTAATGCTAATGTTGATATGCAACAGTTTGTACTGTGGCAGGTTAGTGAAAACAGTGCTGTAATTTCTGAGGTGTGTGAGGAGCGTGAAAAAATTGGCAGCAAACTATTTAATTTAGCGGACTACAATTTCAAAGATACAGACGTGGATTTACGGGCTACAGTAGCTTTATTAATCGGAGGGATTTATTTCCTAATATTACATGCGAAGAAAGCGAACAGCCTTTTTTGCGAAATAGATGTTAATTCCCCGGAGGGAATGGCACGTATTAAGAATGTCATTTCAAGAGTCATTGATGATACGTATAACCACGCTGAAAAGCAGAAAAAACCAAAAGAATGAATATAGAATACCTTACATAAATTCCGAACCTGGTTTATTTTCAATTCTCCAGCCATCATCAAATAATGAAAAATATGCCTTAATAGTATCTGTTTGACTAAACTTTCCTGGAATTAATTCAACAAATGGTGTTATGTTTTTATACTTTATAGTATATTCTGCAACGGCACTTTTGTTTTCATTTAACATTTTAACACCTGTTACCTCTCCTAAAACTATATCTGAAATTTTAACTTTCTGAACCTGGTGTTCCACGTCACTTTTTGGGGTTTCGAGGAAAAAAGGCTTAGCTTTTGCAGTAAATTCGATATAAGGTCTATCATCAAGAAAAGTTCGTTTACGGTTAAAGGTTATGTAACCTAGCTTTTCTAAGTTAGTCTTGCTTGCTTTTTCAGCATGTTCAGGATCACCAGCAAAAATATCCTCATCATATATCTGTGGATATTTCTTGCTTTGAACAATTAATTCAAAAGCTTTTTCTCTGCTTAGCTCTTTTGATGAGCAACCAACAAAAACAGCACAAATTAAGATTAGAATGAAATTTTTCATAAAAGAGAGTTTTAATTAACAATCTCCATACGAATTGGTAGTTCGTATAGCTTTTTAAAGGAATCGAGAGGAAAGCATTAAGTTTTACCTCGAAAAACCCCCATAATTTAAATTTACTAAAACTCATCCAATATTTAGAAATAAATTCCATCAATTTGATAATGAATTTTTTATAATAGAAATTTATTGATGATTGACATTGAATTTATATTTCCATTTTAATAACTTAAATCAATATTATCCCCCACAACATTAAATATGGAAAAGTAAAATTTTACGGTTTGATAATGCGCCGTTCTTGTTCATTACATCCATTTCTTTAACAATTTCATTTCCCATTTTAGAACAATCCGTCTTTTACTGTTTTGAAAAATCAATTATGTGGTATAAACGGAGGTATTAATTGGTCGAAAACCTGATTTAGTTCAATAGTATTGTAATGCGCTTTGTCACGCTGTTCAGCGTGAATGGTCGTTCACTTCGAAATACATTTTAATAATATATTGGTCGGGATGTTTAATAACAGATCGAAAATTCTTATAAAATGGTGCTTCAAAGTATATTGGAGAATATAAATACTTATTTACATTGTAGGGAGAGTTGAAGATATTAAAATTACTATTGGAGGATGTAGCTATGAACTACAGTAAGATATTGTTTTAGGCAAATGTCCCTGGTGAGTGGGGACATTGCCTATTTGCTGACATTCTGCAAGAGGCTTTAAAGAAATATAATCTTTGTTATAGATCTAGGCTATTGTAGTTTGCAACAATTTACGCTAGAGTTGACATGAAATAAAAAGGAGCATTTTACTAAAAAATTGTATGTAAACCTTATAATTAATTGCAGAAGTACTACGAATACAGCCAGGAACTAAAAATAGCCGAAGGATGTGATTTACTATTCCTTCGGCTTAATTATGTTATCGATAGTTTTATCTATACCAATTAAATTAATTAATTTCATAGTGAAAAGCCAGATCTGGCTATTTATTAATTTTTCGCAGAATAGGTAAGGGTTAATGTTTAAGCAATTAGAAACTGTTTTTAGATTGTAAAAGTTGGATAGTGAAGCCAATAACTTCATAAAAAGTCAGGAATGATATTATTTTAAATCCAAAAAGTATACTGGACCTTATTAGAACAACACTGGATGAAAGGCGATCCCATACTTTTGATAAACTAACACCTGAGAGTGAGAGTTTTGAACTGAAGAATTCCAATTGTTCTATAATGCCATTATTTATATTCTCCAATAAAAATAAAAAAATTGGCTAGAAATTTGTTATAAAACAAAAAGAATTTATTAACCTCTTAAATATGTCTCGATTTAGTTTTTTTTCTGATGATTCTGAACCAATCAAAAACACAACGGATTCAATAACAGCTAATACTGTTGTTTTTTCCCTTAGGGATTTAACCAAAAAAAAATATCAAAGCAGGCATAATACAGAAATGTCAATTAATGGGTCTCTAATCACAGATTTTTTTCATGAACAGGAATTTGATTTGGAACTTAATGCCATTGGGAAAATTTATCATATACTCTTATCCGTTAATAAATCAAATTATGAGGATGGTTTAGGGTTAAAAGAAAAACTTGGAGGTATATTAAAAAAAGTTACGGATTTGAAAAATGTCCTCGAATTTGATCTCAATCCTTCAGGTAAAATCAAAGATGTGACTAATAAAGCCTTTTTGAAAGAAAAGTGGGAGACGCTAAAAGCTAGTTTACTTTTGGAAGCCGAAATCCAAGCACTTCCTGCTGATATACTACGTAAAATGATAGCTAAGGGAGACGAAGAATATATGCAAAGCTACCCTTTGCATAAGGAACTTGAAAAATCATTGTTCCATTCTTCTTTATTCAGGGGGTTTTACAATCAACCCCTTGTGTTGGGGGATCGTTATCCAGTTGCAAATGTTTTAATCATGTCTACTTTTTTTGAAGAACTTAGTATTCCAATGCGTGTTCATTTGGAAGTTGCTTATGACGAACAATATGATGAATACATTTTAAAGTATGAAGGCAATGTTGACAAGCTAAATTTTGACACTGAGAAAGCAAAGTCTTTATATAATAAACAATATCCATTTTTACAGGAAAAGTTTGAGCGTTATACTTTTGATTTCCAGGCACTATATGTCCTCAACAAGGAGGATAACTGGCTAAAATTCGCAAGAATAACAGTGAATGAAAAGATAAACCAATCTATTGAAAATGCAATAAATTTAGAAATTGAAGAGGTGTATAATGGCTGAACCTTACGTACATAATGAAGTAACACTTACCTGCTCTAATGGATTTCATACGAGTACATTACTAGTTAAAAATAGGGGCGTATTTATTGCAGGTGGTAAGCTGATCGCTACTTATGAGGATAAACCCAAGAATTTTGCTTGTAAATGGGCGGGAGTTCTGGTTGCTATTGTAGTCGCAGCATGCATTGCTGCACCATTTATTGTAGCAGTACTAGCTGGGTTTTTAATTGGCATATTGGCTTCTTTATCAATTGGAGATTTATTATGCTGGATTGCTTTACGTGGAGCAACCTGGCAGGAAGTTCATAGTAAAGTTAGAATAAAGGGTATTCGTCCTTTATTAGGAGATTCAAAACTAATATGTCCGGTATTTGGTGGTGATATTAAGATTTTTTATGATGCTGACACTGCTGGAAAACAGAATAACATTAATATATTTAATAATTCTGTTGAGATACTTGGTGCTGCTTTTATGGGTAGATCATTTAGGATGTTCGCAAATTCCATTCAGATCAGTGGATGGATAAACGCTTCTACTTCTTTTGGTAGTGGTATTATAAAAAGTCTATTGATTGGATATGGTAGTTCTGAACTTAATAATACTATATCCAATGTTATGGTAGACGAAGATCCATTGAAGGGCTCATCAGATTTATTAACAGGTGGTGAAGACGCCACCACGCAAAGCTATACGATGTCCAATTATCAAAAACCCTTTACTGACCCACTCTATACAGATGGTGAACGTGACGCTATAGTTAAAGGAGACAAGATGCGCGGGGTTCCAATTGATAGACAAAATGGAAAAATGACGGATAATGCGGGTAGATTTGACGCTTATGGAAAATCTCAGGCAGAAGTATTTAAAGCCAATAATCCTGTTCATCGTTATAGCCGAGGTAAAAACAGTCCACACTACAGAAGGCAGATAGGTAAACAAGAGAAGTTGAATAGTAAAGCAAAAGCTCTTGGGGAGAAAAAAAGTGGAGAACTATCTGGCAGATATGAAAAACGGGTTACTAAGGAAGTCGCAAAAAATCTCAATCGAGCTGATTATGGCATATTAGCTGCATTTATTGTATCTGATTTAATTTCCCGATATGCACAAAAGAATTTAGATAAATTTGGAATGAATAAAGAAATGCAGGCAAGACAAAGTATAAAAATACTGGCAGATGAACACTGAAAAAAACAATTGGGGAATTGTCCTGCTAATTAGCGCAGTGATTGGATTTATAATAGGGTATTATCTTTCTTTTTTTCTAGGTAGTATTTTATTTATATTGATTCATCTCCTATTTACGTTATATAAAAAAGAACGCTTAAGTAGTTTGATTTGGATACTCTTTTCTGCCTCTTTGGTTTTACCATTCGTATTGTTAATTGTAGCTCAATCAAATCCAGAATTTTATCAGGTACTGGGCTCTCATATGGGGCATCGTTTTTTCTCCAATTTAGATAGTCTGTATGCCATATATGGTGGTACATTATTAAGTTTACTTTGCATTGGTTTTATATATCAGCAAACCAGTTTCTATCATATTGGTTTTGGTAAAGGTGGTGGTGGCTTTTTTATTATGGCTGGACTTGCCGGGATACTTGCAATCATGGAATATTATAAGGTTTTTGGATTGATCTCGTAACTGATGAGATCATAAATAACTATACCATGAGTTTTTGCTAAGTTCAAAAGTATAACACTTACTGCTTATGTATCTAAAAATTTAAATAGCGAGTTTTTTTTAATCCCGCAATTTGAGTAATGATTCAATAAATTAATGATCCAATGCAAAGCATTTTTAACCATGCAGGGTTAATTATGTTATATTATCTATTTCTTTCTTCAATTTTCAGCTTCTCTTGCATTTTGCTGCTATTGAGTTGAAGTCCAGAGAAGAGCCTTTCAAAATAAGATCCAACCTTTGCTTCAGTCGCCAGCTCAATCAAGTATAGTTCATGTGCTAAGATAACTGCTGATTCTTTTTTAATAAGGTCTTTTAATCTCGGTAATTTGATTCCAGTTTTAAAGGAGATAGAAGTTAAACTGTTTACCTCATTATGTACCGATATTAACAACGATCCTAACTTAGTGAATTTTTCTTTTGATTTTTGTTGACTGGTTCGGTTACTAACTAGATTTAAATTAGGGTAAATGATTTCAACTATCTTACCAATTGGCTCTTCAGAAACCAAAGAAATTAAATATAACTTGTTGGCGGGAATCGAACTTATTTTACCGCTTCTTAAGCGACTAAGTTCTGAAGTTGGAATACTCGTTTTAGCATAAATTTCGATATTACCGATCTTTCTATTAGTTAAATAGATGCCTAACGAATTTTCTGGTGCTTTCTCTTTCAATTTCCTTCCAACTTTCTTTAAAAGTAGGCATGCATGGTTGAAACAGCAATTATCCGTGTGTTACTTGCATTTATTCAAATATATTTTGAATAAGTCAATACTTTTTATATCTTTGGTTATGAGTAATTTAAACTAAACCATTTTATATATAAAGCTTCTTTCTATAAAAGGAAGGCATTTTTTTTAAGAGTCTCGTCGCAAAAAGTTTGACAGCCAAGAACGCGAGGTAGTAAGATAAAATGCCCATATCACCTTAAAGTGCATATATTTGCCTTTAAGATAGGTATGGGCCTTGCTATAAATCCACGTTCTTGGCTGTCAACTAAGATGCGGTGGTATGTAAGGCCCTGCCTATTTTATCACCATCGAGGCTCGTAGACTTACGAGCTATGAGAAAACATAAATTATTACAATCTAAGTGTTCTGATATTCATCTGATAATGGTGAATGGTAATGATATGATTTTGACAACAGTCCTTGGTATCACCCCATCCAGTAAAATGTTTCCTCTTAAACCTAAAAATCCAATTTGATTTCCAGCATACCAAAGCAGGCGGTTTCTTTTTTCATAGTAACGAGAGCCCGCCTTGCTTTGTCTTTTCTTTTTTTAATCACTTTTTAGAAACAAACGAATAAAAGAATTAAGATGGAAGATTATAATAGAATTTTGAACTATCAACCTCATAACATACCGGAACAATTTGTTCTTGATCCAGATTCTGCGATTAATATATTTTTTAGTTTTCATCCTATACCGGAGACTAGAGAGAAAATCAAATTGTTATTTCGAGCATGGTTACGATTATTAAATGTCTATGCTGAGCCCTCTGATATTTCTGCCATGTTACTATTCCAAGAGCAACTAATTGAGTTCGTAGAAGTTTCCTATATAAAAGGTGTGAAAGATGGCTATTTGCCCAAACCAGCAAACCAACCAATAGATTAATATATGTTATACAAAGCGGGCGACCTACTGAACAGACGGTTCTGGTAGCGTCGTCCAGCTTTGTTTCTGTTAACCGAATTTAATTACCTGAAAATGAGTATGTATACTTCCCTGTCAGATGATGACCTTTTGACCTTAATTAAAGAGAGTGATAACATGGCTTTTGACGAATCGATAAATAGATACCATAGGATTTTGTACAAAACTTCTAAAAGGATGCTTATCCATGATAAAGAGCAAGTAGATGAACCTATTTGTTATGCCTACAATGAATTATGGTTAACAAGGTTTACTATAAGCTCTGAAACTGATTTATTACAATATCTCAAATCGATGTTTACTAAAAAAGCAATTAAGATAATGATGGAAAGTAAACATGTAGATCGGTACTTGGAAATCTGGAGTGATTTTTTAGATACGATGACTGATAATTCTACTTCATATGCTTCATTATGAAAAAGCCAAATACATCTTTAACTGAAAAAGTTTTGCTCGAAGCTCTATTATCTAAAAATGACATTGCTTTCGAAATATTGTACAATAACTATGCACATTATTTATTTGGAATAATATCCATGATTTTAATTGACGAGGAAACAAAAATTAATGTGCTCCAAAAAGTAATAATTAAAATATGGTTTTCAATAGATCAGTACAATCCTGATAGAAGTAAGTTATTTATTTGGATGATTAATCTTGCACATAAATGTGCAATCGAGGAATTAAAATTTAGAAATCGAATTTCTAACTATTTAGAACCCACTAGAGCAGGATTTTTGAAAGCTCTTAAACCAGATGAATTTAGCGTTTTTAAAAGTATCTATTTAGAAGGTAATAAAGTAGAAGAAACTGCGGTAGAAATGTTCCTTCATCCCGATGAAGTTAAAAAAGTTCTTAGAAGGGCAATTACTAATTTATGTCTCAATCCTAAGATTTCACAGAATTAACAAACCACCACAAACTAAACGAAATGATGAAGATTAAAAATCAACCACCTTGAACAATTACAGACTATAACCACCCTTAAATTTAAGGTCACACTTTAACCATGCACCGTCCCTGCCAAGAATGTGAATGCACGGAAAGAGTGAAGACCATGCCCTGACATGGGTGTGGTGCTTCCTCGCTAATTCAACCCGGCAGGGACGGTGGCGAGATTGGAGCCCATACCCAATTCAGGGTATTCCCAATTCCGTTACATAATAATTTAGAAAATTGATTATTAACGGCCATGCTAAAGATCAAATTCCTCTACAGGAAAAAATACAGGTTTCAACATGTACTATTTGAAACCATCGTTAAACCACCAGTTTAGTGGGAAAATAGCTTAAATGCTTTTTTAAAACTTCTTAATCAACTAAACTATAAACATGAAAAAACTAACGATATACATCGTAATGGCCACGCTTTGCCTAAATTTTAGCTCAATTGCGCAGGTCACAACCCTAAATCTAAAAGGGAAAATAATAGACGAAAATGGAGTGCCAGTTCCCGGAATTAATCTTTCTGTTATGGATACTAAAATCCACACGATTACTAATAAAGATGGGATATTTGATCTTTTAAATGTGCAAGCAGGGTCAAACCTGAAAATTTCTGGAATAGGTTATATAACTAAGCAATTACCAAATATCCAAAATTGGGATTTAAAGATTATCGTCATCCAAACAGATAATACTTCTTTGAAAGAAGTTGAAATTGTAAGTACCGGGTATCAAAATATTCCCAAAGAAAGGGCAACAGGTTCTTTTGCACAACCTATAAAAGTGGCGTTTGAAAGCAGGGTTTCTCCTGATGTTTTAAGCAAGTTAAACGGGATAACTTCAGGACTGGTATTCAATGCCAATACGGGTAATACTACGAATGGACAATTTGATATTAATATCCGGGGGCGCAGTACAATTAAGGCAAACGACCAACCCTTAATTATAGTTGACAACTTTCCCTACAGTGGGGATATTAATAATATCAACCCTAATGATGTTGCTTCTATAACTATTTTGAAAGATGCTTCCGCATCGTCTGTTTGGGGTGTCAAAGCCGGAAATGGGGTTATTGTTATAACTACTAAAAAAGGTTTACCTAATTCAAAGCTTAGGATTTCTTTAAATGCTAACATAACAATCGCCAACAAACCGGATTTATTTTATAATCCCAACTTTTTATCCTCTAATGATTATATAGGTATTGAAAAGTTTCTTTTTGATCAAGGAAAATATACTTCTGCACTTTCTGATAATGTTAATTATCCCTCAGTATCTCCTGCTGTAGAGATTATGGCTAATAATGGCTCACTCTCATCTGCCGACTCGTTATCCGCTATCAATCACCTTAAAAATATCGATGTAAGGGATCAGAATCAGAAATATTTTTACAGAAAGGCTATTTCTCAACAATATGCCCTTAATCTGAGTGGAGGCACGGATAAGGTAACTTATTATGTTTCCGCAGGGATGGATAAAGCCTTACAAATGTTAAAAAACAATGAAAATCAAAGAATTACATTAAGTACCTTAAACGTTTTCAGACCTGTAAAGAATCTGGAGATTTCTACCGGACTGTACTACACTCAATCGCTTTTCAAGACAGACAATACATTAATGTCAATTTTAGGGCAACAGGCTACAAATTTCCCTTATAATCAATATGCTGATTTAAATAATAACCCTTTATCTATTACACGAGATTTACGCACTAGTTTTATAAATTCAGCACAATCAAAAGGTTTTCTTAATTGGTCTTATTTTCCATTAAACGAATTGGGACTGAGCCAAAATAATACACGTGGCACAGATACTAGAATATCTACCAGCATAAAGTATGAATTATTCAAGGGATTAAATATTGATTTAAAATATCAATATCAGAAAACGATAACCGACAAAAAGACAATTTATACCAAGGATAGTTATTACGCCAGGAATTTAATAAATCAGTTTTCTGTTTTAGCAAATGACAAAGTTGTGGATTATAATGTACCAATTGGAGGTTTTTTGAATTATTCCAATGGTAATACGGCTGCTCAAAATTTCAGGGCACAGTTAAATTATAGCCGAACTTATGGCCAACATGACTTTACTATTCTAGCTGGATATGAGCTTAGTCAGGCTTCAACAGAAATAAAAGGAGGTTCAGTTTATGGTTATGATGATGATGTTGCTACCTACGGACTTGTTAATTATAATACATACTATAATGTTAATCCTACGGGCGGTGCTAACATTCCCGACGGTACAGTAATAGGTGGAACGCTTGAACGTTTAAAGTCGGCTTATGCTATAGGCTCTTATAACTTTCAAAATAAATATACGCTAACAGGAAGTACAAGGATAGATGGTTCTAATTATTTTGGTGTTTCAACGAATCAAAAATCTGTTCCTTTATGGTCTGTAGGAGGGAAATGGAAGTTATCGGATGAGAATTTTTATAAATTAAATTGGTTTCCTCAACTCTATCTAACTGCTTCCTATGGATATAATGGAAACTTAGATAGATCAACTACAGGTATAACCACATTTTATCGATTATCAAATGCTAGGTTTACTAGGATCAACTATGCAGATGTCAGTAATATAGGAAATCCAAATTTAAGGTGGGAAAGGAACAGTCAAGCGAAATTTGGAATTGATTTCTCGACCCTGAACAATACGATCTCTGGTAGTGTAGAGTACTTTTTTAAAAAAGGTGTAGACCTCATTGGGAGTACAAAATTAGCACCTAGTACTGGTGTAATTAATTTCAATGGCAACTTTGCAGAAATGAGTGGTAATGGAGTAGATATTACCCTAAATTCGAGAAATTTAAAGGGTAGATTTGGGTGGCTCACTTCCTTGCTTGTCAGTTATGCTACTGATAAGGTTACTAAATATGATTTAACCGCATCAAATAATCAATTAGTTAATGCTGACGGATTAAATGGTCGTTCAATTGTCCCGATTGTGGGAAAGCCTGTGTATAGCGTGTTTAGTTTACCTTGGGGTGGGCTTGATCCGCAGAACGGTGACCCAATTGGATACGTAAATGGTGTAAAAAGTAAAGATTACGCAACTATTAATTCTACAGGTTTATCGGGGTTAGTATATAATGGCCCTGCACGCCCGACGCTATTTGGAGGACTGTCAAATACATTTACTTACGCAGATTTTGCGCTTACTTTAAATATCAGCTTTAAGTTTAATTATTTTTTCAGGCGTCCATCTGTTAATTATACAGACCTGTACCAAAATGCAATTATTGGAAATATAGATTATCATAAGCGGTGGCAGAAACCAGGTGATGAGCTAATCACAAATACCCCTTCAGCAGTTTATCCTATAAATTCAGCTAGGGATGATTTTTATTCAAACTCTTCTGTGCTTGTTGAAAAAGCAGACCATATCCGATTACAGGATGTCAGCATATCTTATACCTTAAAAAAATCTAAATTTCCCTTCCTTCCGGTTAGTGACGTTCAACTTTACGCTTATGTCAATAATGTTGGAATCCTATGGAGAGCTAACAAGAGCAATATCGACCCTGACTTTATACCAAGTGCAACTACAGCTTCAATTTTCCCCAATCTAAGGTCTTTTGCTTTTGGACTAAAAGTTAACTTTTAAACTTAAAATGATGAAAAAACATATTTCGCTTTACAGGCAATATATTCAATGCTTTTTATTAGCATTCACAATACTCATCTTGCAATCTTGTAAAAAAGACTGGTTAGATGCTAAGCCGGATAAATCTTTGGTCGTGCCAACAACATTACAAGATTTTCAGGCAATCTTAGATAATACAGATGTTTTTAACACAAATTATCCGGGTCTAAATGAAGTCAGCTCTGATAATTATTATGTCACTTTCGGTAATTGGCAAAATAGTGGCAGTGCGCTGGAAAGGAACTCGTATACATGGTCAAAAGAACTTTATGCAGGAGAAACGTATAATGCAGATTGGAACAATAGTTATAAGAGAATCCTTTATACTAATATTGCGATTGAGGGCGTAAATAAAATAACCTCAACCAACCAAAATTTAAATGACTGGAATAATGTTAAGGGAACAGCCTTGTTTTATAGAGCATTTAGTTATTACAATCTTTCCCAACTATTTTGTAAACCCTATGAAGAAATAAGCAGTACTACTGATTTAGGACTCCCATTGCGGTTATCTTCAGATGTTAATGCGAAGTTGCAAAGGTCTTCAATTCGGGAAACCTACGACCAAATTCTAAAAGATTTAAATGTTGCAATTGGCTTACTTCCAGAATCACAAATTTACTTAACAAGGCCATCCAAAAATGCTGTTTATGCATTATTAGCAAGAGTTTATTTAGGGATGAGGGATTATGATAAAGCTTTAGAATATGCTAAACTGTCCCTAAATAAAAATAGTTTCCTCATTGATTATAATACTTTACAAGAGGCCGATAATTTATCATTTCCACGCTTTAATGGTGAGGTTATTTTTCATAGTGAGGCATCTAATTATACAATAATTTACAGATCAAACTTTAATGTTGATACAACCTTATACCGGACTTATCAAAATAATGATCTCCGTAAATCATTGTTTTATACCGTTTCTGGTGCAGATGCGATCTTTAGGGGAAATTACAGTGGATCGAATGCCTTTTTTAACGGTCTTGCCGTAGATGAAATCATGCTTATTCGAGCAGAATGTTACGCACGAAAGAATATGGTCAATCGGGCAATGGAAGACATTAATACGCTACTTAAAACCAGGTGGAAGAAAAATAGTGATGGAACCAGTGAATATAATGAGTTGACGGCTTCAAATTCCTTGGAAGCACTTAAAATAATACTCGAAGAGAGAAGAAAGGAATTACCCTTTAGGGAGTTAAGGTGGACTGATCTAAGGAGATTAAATAGTGATCCGAATTATGCCATAACCATTAAGCGGAAAATAAATAATCAGGTTTATGCACTTTCTCCTAATGATCCTAAATATACCCTCTCAATTCCACCCGATGAAATAAACCTAAGTGACATTGTTCAAAATAAAAGAGATTAATAATCGCCCTAAGAAATATACTATGATAAATAAATCTATTACCAGACTTCTTATATTGTCTTTAAGTGCGACATTTTACTGCCTTGGCACAATCAGCACGGTTTCTGCGCAAAATTCTTTTTCAAAAATCAAGATTAGTGGAACTTTAAATGTTTTCGAAAAGGACTCAATTGTCCTGACATATAGAAGCTGTAAACTTCCTCTTGGAGAATCGGCATATCTTCCTTACAACCAAAAAACAGTAGCAATTTCCGATGAAGGTGGATTTGAATTTGAATTGCCTGATACTAGTTTGGTTTATTTTAATCTTTCCTACAAAGCCAAAGATGGTAATATCAAAGAAATCCTAAACTCATATATAGCAGAACCAAATGACAATGTAGATATGCTTATTCAGAACGTAGACCTTAATGGAACTGCAAACAACACCATTTTCGCACAAAACATTTCATTTTCTGGTGAAGGAATCCAGAAGTATAAGTATCAATATTTATTAAACAAGAATCAGAACGATAATGAAATCAAATGGGAATTAAAGAAAAATTTGGTTGTTAAAAATACAATTGAAGCTGAATTGGAGCGGACGATAAGCTTTGCTAACACTTTAGATGATAGTAGCAACTCACTTTCGTTAAACTACGAATCTCTCATTTCTAACGAGGCGTACCAACTAATCAAATTTAATCTGTTTGCAAAAAAGATGAACATCATATATAAGCATTTGAATATTTTCACTGAAAGAATTAATTCACTGAACGATACCAATAAGCGAAAATTCATGAATTTTTATCAAACACGGATTAAATCTAATATTGCCATTCCGCAAGATGTTTTGGCTAATTCTGCATTCTATCCCTCTTTTTTATTACGTCAATTTTTGTTTGAAGGACGAACAATAAATGGAAGAAGTTTATTGGATCAGATTTACGAGATATCTAACGACAAATTGAGGGAACGTGTTTTGACTGAGTATATCCTTAATTATTATACCCATTTAGATGATCAAGAAACAATAGCTAGCAATGCTATAAAAAAAATGAATGATCCGCAGTATATCCAATTGCTTAAAGAGTTAATCAAAAATCAAAGCTTTGGAACAAAGGTTGTTGATTTTATGTTAGTTGATGAAAATAGTAAAGAAGTTAAATTAAGCCAATTCCTTGGTAAAGTTGTTTTTATAGATTTTTGGTATACAGGCTGTTCGGGATGCACACTATACTATCAAGATCTACTTTCTAAAGTTGAAAAGGACTTCCAAGATAATAAAAAGATAGTTTTTATCTCCGTCTCTATTGATAGAGATAAAGAAAAATGGCTAAAAAGCATCAAAGATGGTAAGTATACCTCACCTCATGCTGTCAATTTATATACAAATGGTTTGGGTAGTAATCATGCAATCCTGAAACAGTTGGCAGTATATTCTTATCCACGGCCTATAGTAATTGATAAACAAGGTAAGCTATATAATAATAGCCGAACTGATCTCAGAATTTCAGCTGTTAGGCTATCTCAGATTCTTTCAGATGCAATAAATAAAAATTAAAAGAAGAAGGGCTGTTTACAGCCCTTCTTCTTTTAATTTCCGTCATATGTACCCACTGCGTCCGATGGAGAAACTTTTGTTCCGTTTGGATGAGACCCCGGGGTTAAAGTTCCTGAATAATTCCAAACAGCACTACAAGCTTTTGAAGAAGTAAGACAGCTGCCATTTGGTCTGTAAATGTAATCGGCAGGATTTGTACTCGTAATTCCTTTAATATTATAGAATGTTTGTTGAGATAGTTTCAAGTTGGCATTTGCCGAATTTTGAAAGGCACTGAATCCTAATGCAGAAACACCTACCATAAGTGCTAAAGCAATTTTTTGATAATTTTTCATTGTTGTCCATTGTTAAGATTTGACATTTTGTTTACTAATCCTGAGCGCAAGTCCAGCAATCCCAATAAAAGCAAGATTAAACCAGACATGTTGTACCCAGTTAAATGAATTGATAATCAAATTGCAATGACATGGAAGCTCTTTAGCCCATAATAACATACTAAGAATATATAAACTAAAGACAGACATAGTCCATATAAAAACCACAAGTCCTATTTTATATGTTTTTGGTACTATTAACAAAATAGATGCAGTGATTTCTATGAGTGGAACGAGCCAACCAATTATCTCGGCATATGACCCAATTAATGATACCCTGCTTAAGCCCTGAACAAAGGTCTTATGGTCAGCTATTTTACTATAAGCAGAAGATAAAAATAGAAATATGCAGGCCAGACAAATACCAAAGATCACTTTTTCTTTAGTAACCTCAGAAAATTTAAATGTTCTTTTAATGAACGTAGTTCCCATAACTCAGTTGCAAATTATTTATCAAATAGGTGATTTTGTGTTTAGCAGGTGCGTATCCTACTTTTTCTAAGAATACTCTTTGTCACGGCTTTCCTTTCTTTTTTAAATGAAAATTTGAACGAACTGTAAATTAAAGTTCGGTTGTAAATGAAAAAAAACACCAGACATTTGGGGTAAAAAAATTGGGCATTTGTGTTAGAAAAAGGGGATAAATGTCCGATTAAGAATATTATTCGCAGATTTTAATAACCCTCATTTCTTACGTAGCCTGCTCAAAGTTTTTACGTTTATTTTAAGATATTGGGCTATATGTTGAATTTCTAACCTTTTATATATGTCGGGATACAATTTCTCCAGTTTTTTTACCCTTTCATATGCTGGATATCTAAAGTCTGCCAAATATTGCAACCGAAGCTTATCATAATGGCTCCTAATATTCTCAGTTAGTAATTCAACATCAGGAAATTCATTTTTCAGCATCGTAAAATCTGCAAAAGGTATCCCCACGAAGTGAGTATCTTCTAAAAGCATGATATAACTTTGCGATGGTTCCCTGCTGAATAAGCCAGGAGTGGTGTATGGAAAATCTCTTTCAAACCAAAAATTTGTGGTAGTCTCTTCAAGTGTAAGTGGATCAACAAACAGTTCAATAGCAGACCCATGATATATAAACAATCCAGATTCCTGGATCTGCTTGTAACTTAATACTCTTGTACCCTTTTTATAGGTGACTTCATATAATTTCTCCTGGACTTTTATTTTAAATCCAGAGGAGATTTGAGGGTAGTACCTTTCAAATTCCTCGAATAACATTTTATATGCTGGATTAGTCATCTGCTCTTATGCCGTTTACCGAAAGTAAAAAGTCAATTGTTAATCATACTGGTTTATAAATTCATGGTAGTCACTTTTTTCTTGAAAAAACTTGCATCCTGTTAAATGCTTAATAAAGTTCATTTTGTTCAATTTGTTCAAGAAATTTCCTTAACAACGGCAATAAACAAATTTTTAATCATCAATTTGCATGACACTTTACTTCGCAAAATCTGTAACATTGCCCTGAAATGAGGCTCAAATGGGCTTTAAACGTTGATTTTAGGTGACAAAAATAAATTACTTATTTTATCACTTTATTGTGATATTTACTATAGTTGTTGCACGCTGCTGAAAATCAGATACTTGATGGCCTTTTGTGAGACTATCAGCAATATGCAATTGGTTAGGAACGAGAAAGGAAAACACAAGTGATTGCTGGATTTATTCAAGTAGATGCCTTTATGGAGGCTGTCTCTGTGCTGAAAGAAAATTGTTGCCTGAATGATTCTTCAGGGCGCAATGGGAAAACTGTGTTATTTAGCATTTGGTCTGAACTCACCTGTGATTTGGAAACAAGAATAAATGAACAGGATGATAAACTAGCCATGTTCATTAAAATGGCACAAAATACATTAACTGAATTTTCAAATAATTTATACCACCTTCATCAGCAATTTGAGCCTTGTAATGATAATTGTCGGTCAGACATTCAAGCTTGTCTCAAAGAAATAGGATTGCAGTCGGTGAAGAAATTAGAGGAATTATTTGATAACTATCCTGATCACTTTGACGTAAATGGCAATATTCCGTTTTGGCTAGTCTATAATAATAAGCAGGCTATACCGCTACATAAAACAATAATCCATAAAATGCAGGTTAAACATATTGAACCTGACCTCATATTAATCTTGGATAGTTATCTGATCGGTCTTCATCACCCCGAAAATAATGCGATCAAATCCTGGAGGCAGTTCCTTTACATGCAAAATTTGGTTGATGTACTAGTTGTTTATCTTGATCAAGCAGAGGTTGGAGAGACAATGAAATTGATCAAGCTCCTAATTGGCCAGAACTTTAATCCATTGCCTTTTTATGAATTTTTCCTTGAATACGCTGTTACAATAGTAAGTCCAGATATGCCATATGAGGATCAAGAGATGGAATGGCTGGTATTATTGAAAATCATTGATAATATTAGACCAGAAATTAAAGATGGTTACAATACGGAGGTACCGACAATTTTGGAGTCAATTTCCAGTTATGTTCACCGGGAACTGGATATAATTTCAAAAATGAAAGCGGTTATTGCTCCATTTCCCACTGATGGTAAAGGGAAACGAGGCTCCAACTATTATTTTTCTGTTAGTACTACTATTGAAGAGCTATTTTTTCTTTTACGGGTAATGCTCGAAGTCCGCTTTATTAAAACCAGGTATAAAGCTAACCTTTATAGTTTCGTTGCCAATCACATTAAAACAGATCGGTCTAACAATCCCTCTGCACAATATATGAGGAATGTTTTTAGTATGAATAAAGTTGTTCCAATAAGGATTGTGAAAAAAATACGGTTTTGGCTTGTTGCGATGATCACCTATATTGATACTCATTACACAGATTGTTTGAAATTATGGTTTCTTGGAATATTAACCATGCCTTACCTATTGGAATTTTTCGATCTATAACTTATAATGTTTCGAGTCCGGTTATTTGGTTACATACCCTCTTAAGTTTAAGTGTGATTTTTTCTTTTACAGAGAAGGTCACACTTTTTTTTTGGGTACGTAAATAAAAATGAAAGACTAAAAGTGTAATGTAAAAATGCAGTTATCAATAGTTTTACAACGGATTATGTTCCAATGTGACACTTTTAGGGTGTCATCTGTGTCACTTTCCAACTAGGTTAATTCTTTCCACTTTGTTTTTCTTTTTTAAATGTAAACTTATTAATTATGATCAAAGAAATTGCAGAAGACCTCTACAAAATGCAACGCATTGCACTGGATGAAATTGATAATTCGTCAGATCATTCGATCACAAGTCAACGAAAATTGCGTGTGCAAACAGCATCTACCTTTCTATCCCTATTAAAAGAAAAGGTGCTTGATTATTCATTTACTTCCCAGGAAGAAGAAATTAACTTTTTTAAAGTGATTAAGCCCAAATTCAGCAGCCTATTAATTTTCTATAGCAACGTTGAACGTTTAGAATTTGATAAACCAGAGGGTGGTTTGCTTCATTTAAAGGGTTATTATGAAAGTGAACTCAAAACCATTAAACGCTTTTTTGAAGGTAACAGGCAAATTTACGCCTATTACCGCTCTGAAGATGATTATCTAGACAGCCAATTATTTCTTCGTGGAGTTTCTGATACGCCACGTTGGTTATGTAAAGTTAGGGTAGATCAGGATGAAAGGTTCTCTACCGCTGGTGACTATATTTATGCCCGGATTATAGCAACTGAACAGATTGCCCGGTACCTGGAAGCAGCAATTGCAGGTGTTGATTTTCATCCTTTTTCAGGTGATGATATTGAAACAAAATGGACTGGAGAAAGTATTAATCTATTAGAAATGGCGTATGGAATTTATCAAACTGCCCAGGTTAATAATGGGAAAATAGGTCTTGCTGAGTTAGTGCGCAAGTTTGAAAAGGTTTTTAATGTAAATATAGGAAGGCCATATCGTAGGTTTTCGGAAATAAAACAGCGAAAACGGCTCAGTAGAACAAAGTATCTGGATGAAATGGTCAAATCAATTAATAAAAAGATAGACGACGAGGATGCCTTTCGTCCGAATTTGAAAGGTTAAGTCCTGCTAGATTCATCCATATAACAGATTTATTTATGGTGACTACCTAAGTGGTTGTCAAGGAAGAATCTGCTACATCACAAAATTTGCTTTAGATCCAGGTAATGGTACTTCGGATTTAAAGCGAAAATTATGTTACAACAATTTACATGGCAACAATTTCTTGTTGCAACCCTGGTACTGACAATCGTCTGGTATATCGGTGTAATCCTGATCTATTACCCAAAACAATTAAAAGCTCTTCTGAATAGGAAGTCTACAGCCGATGAAGAAGATCATCCACTTGATCACAAATGGGACAAAAACGTAGATGTACTCAGTGACGATGATGAACCTGAGCTTATGGGCAAATCTAAACTACCTGAAGGAATGTCCAAAGTGAGTATTGATGAGGTTTCTTTCGTCAGTGATGATGAGAAAGAGGAAAGGCTCGGTGTGGTTAGTGATGTTTTGGAAGAGATCAAAATCATATTCGGCATCCTTGCTAAGGAAGATGGTAATAAACACGATTTTTTAAACCTCATTTCTGCTATTCGGGAAAATTACCCAGGAATAGCTTCCAATCCCAATCTGCACCGCATTAACGAATTTATCATTGATCACGCGTCCTTTCATATCACTACAAAGGAGCTTGAAGATATCTGGTATTAATGCCTTCCGGATTTATTCCTTTAATCAATTCCAACATTAGCAAATGTAAAATCATATGGTCAATTCAAAAAAACAATATTTCGCAAAAACTCTGTTATTGGGCTTTACTCTCTGTATTTATAACTTACTGTATGCTTTTACCGTATCAGCCCAGAGCGGGAAAGCAGGTATACAAAAGGCCGCTGAAGAAGTAAAAGGATATTTTGATACTGGAGGTACATTAATGTACGCAATCGGAGCAGTGATGGGCATCATTGGTGCTGTCAAGGTTTTTAACAAATGGAATGCTGGAGAACCGGATACCAGCAAGGTGGCAGCCGCATGGTTTGGTTCATGTATTTTTCTTGTCATTGTCATCACGGTATTGAAATCCTTTTTCGGAGTCTGATCATGGCAAGCGTATATCAAATTAACAAAGGCGTTTCCAAGCCGATCATGTTCAAAGGACTAAAGGCACAGTACATTGCATATTTAGCCATTGGTCTGGTGTTATTACTGCTTGGCTTTGCTATCGGTTATATTCTAAAGGTCGGGTTGTTTATCCTTTTGCCAGTAGTTGGCATATTAGGATCAGCACTTTTTTTCGCTGTCTTCCGTCTCAGCCACCGTTTCGGAGAACATGGCTTAATGAAGTTTCTTGCTAAAAGAAATTTACCTACCCACATCCAATTCCGATCCCGCAGACTTTTTACCCAACTTAAACAGCATTAATATGGTAGAAGCATCAAACATATTTCCGATCTGGAAAGTGGAAAATAACTGTATTCTTTCCATGCACGGCGACATCACTATCGTGTATAAAGCATCTTTGCCAGAGATTTTTACCCTTTCTGAACGGGATTACGAAACCTATCATCAGGCATTAACCAGGGCTATTAAACTCCTTCCGCAGCATAGCATTTTTCATAAACAAGATTGGTTTATAGCATCAAATTATAAGGCGGATTTTCAGAAGGACGATCAAAGTTTTCTAACCAAATCCAGCGAGAAATTCTTTAATGAAAGACCATTTCTGGAACATGAGTGCTTTATCTATTTAACGAAGAAACCAGCAGGAAGAAAACTTTCCAGCTCTGTTTACAATAATATCTTGCGTAAGACCATAGTGCCTGTTCAAACCATTGATCCAGTTCTTATAGGGGATTTTTTGGATGCCGCAGGCCAGTTCGAAAGTGTTTTAAAAGATAGCGGGTTTGTGTCCCTACAAAGGCTTAATGACGATGAGCTTGCGGGTACAGCTAATAAAGCGGGCATAATCGAACGTTACTGTTTTTTATTGGCCAAGGAACAAATGCCAGTAATTCGTGATGTGCATATCAAAGATGGCATTCGTGTGGGTGACAAAAAAGTAGAAGTCTATTCTCTTTCAGACACCGAAGACCTGCCTGCCTTATGTGGAAGTCGTATAAATTATGATAAGTATTCTACTGATCGTACCAAATTTAGTATCGGTTTTGCCAGTCCATTGGGGGCGCTATTAAACTGTAATCACATCCTTAATCAATATGTGTTTATCGAAGATGCGCAGAAAACTATTAAACGATTGGAGTCAAAAAAACTAAGACTTCAATCCTTATCAGCCTATTCGCGGGAAAATTCGATCAACCGTGACGCTACCAATGACTTTTTAAATGAAGCTATTGCTTCGGGCAGATTGCCTGTAAAAGCTCATTTTAATGTGATGGCTTGGTCTGACAATCAGGCAAAGGCAAAGGACTTAAAAAATCTTGTCTCTTCAGCAATGGCTCAAATGGATGCAGTTGCAAAACAGGAAACCGACGGACAACCACAAATATGGTTTGCAGGATTACCGGGAAATGAAGCAGATTTTCCCATGAACGACACATTCGACACGTTTTTAGAACAATCTACCTGCTTCTTTAATCTGGAAACCAACTACAGATCATCAGTTAGTCAATATGGTATTCGGTTTGGTGATCGCCTTACCGGAAATCCTATAAATGTTGATATCAGTAATGAGCCGTTCGATCTTGGTTGGATTAATAACCGATCAAAATTTTGCTTGGGTGCAAGCGGTTCGGGAAAGAGTTTTCTACTCAATCATATGCTTAGAAGCTATTATGAACAAGGTTCTCACGTGGTAGTGATGGACATTGGACACAGCTATAGGGGGCTATGTGAATTAGTAGGAGGATATTATTTTACGTATACAGAGGAAGATCCGATAAAATTTAACCCTTTCTATTTGGCAGACGGGGACGTGATGGATACCGAGAAACGGGAGAGCATTAAAACCCTTCTCTTGGCACTTTGGAAAAAAGATGATGAACCTTATCGCCGTTCCGAATATGTCGCCATATCCAATGCCTTAACTCTTTATCTAGCTCATTTAGAAAAGAACCAAGATATATTCCCCTGCTTCAATAGCTTCTATGAGTACTTAATGTTCGAGTATATGCAGGTGTTGGAGAACGGAAAAGTTAAAGAGAAAGATTTTGACATTGGTAATTTCCTGTATGTTCTTAATCCCTACTATAAAGGTGGTGAATTTGATTACCTGCTCAATGCAACCGAGAACCTGGATATGCTTCACGAAAGATTTATAGTCTTTGAACTGGACAATTTGAAGGAGCATCCCATTTTATTTGGCGTGACCGTTATGGTCATTATGGAGCTTGTGATCTCCAAGATGCGTAAGCTTAAAGGTATTCGCAAAATAATGCTCATTGAGGAATGTTGGAAAGCGATCATAAAACCCGGAACTGCTGAATATATCCGCTATTTATTCAAAACCATGCGGAAGTTCTATGGGGAGCCAATTGTGGTGACTCAGGAGATTGAAGATATCATCAGCTCCCCAATTGTGAAAAACGCAATCATTAATAATAGTGATTGTAAAATCTTATTGGATCAAAGTAAATACGAGAACAAATTTGAGATTATCCAAGAGTTACTTGGCTTAACCGACAAGGAAAAGGCACAGGTATTATCCCTCAATAAAGCAAATGATCCTGCCCGCAAGTATAAGGAGGTTTTTATCTCGTTGGGGAACGGCCATTCAAAAGTCTACCGCACTGAAGTTTCTATTGAAGAATATCTAGCCTACAGTACCGAAGAAAGAGAAAAACTATTGGTACATGAATATGCTGGAAAGTATGGGGGCATTCTTAAAGGAATAGGGATTCTAGCACAGGAGATTAGGGATGGAAAACGTATTTGATTTCTAAAATCAGATCTATCAGATCTTAATGAACAGGTGTTGGCTTGTCTGTCAGCATACATATAAAAAACAAAATTGATAACCATGAAAATTATAAAACTTATGAAGAAGTATATGGTCATCCTACCTATCAGTACAATGACATTATTTGTTGCTTTGCCGCAAAATGCAGATGCTCAAATAGCGGTTGTTGAAGTGATTAAGGCTGGAGTAAAAAAAGTAATTAAAGCAGTTGATCTTAAAATTCAGCGCTTGCAGAATCAAACTATTTGGCTTCAAAATGCCCAAAAGGTGTTAGAAAATCAACTTTCCAAATTAAAACTAACTGAGATCGCTGACTGGACGACAAAACAGAAAAACCTTTACAGTGAGTATTACGATGAGCTTTGGAAGATTAAATCTTCTATCGCTTATTACAAAAGAATCAAAGACCTCACTCAAAAACAGGTTGCGATTGTGGACGAGTATAAGTGGGCGTGGAACCTATTCCGACAGGATAAACATTTTAATGCTGAGGAATTAAATCACATGGAAAAGGTGTATTCCGGCATACTGGATGAAAGTATCAAAAACCTAGATCAAATATTGATGGTAATCAGCTCATTCAAAACACAAATGTCTGATGCTGAAAGACTCGAAGTCATTAATAGAGCTGCCGATCAGATGGACGATAATTACAATGACCTCAAACAGTTTAATACTGGAAATATAACCTTAAGTATTCAGCGGGCTACCTCGTTGGACGAAACCGCTCAATTAAAAGAAATATATGGAATTGAAAAATAATCTCTGGAAAATCTCAGTTTCAGTTGCCCTGATCATGCTGATTACTGTACAATTAAGCCAAGGCCAGACCTTTGGTGAGTTTTTTAACCAGAAAAAGACACAAAAGAGATATCTACTGGAACAGATAGCCGCATTACAAGTTTATATAGGCTACGCTAAAAAAGGATATGATATTGCGAGTTCGGGACTCCAGACGGTCAGGGACATTACCAGCGGTGAGTTTAATCTGCATTCGGGTTTCATTAACTCTCTTAAATTGGTAAGCCCTGCGGTTCGTAAAAATTATAAAGTCATTGAAATTATTGACTATCAAATCCGTATCAGCAAAGCCTTTGCGTCGGTAAAATATAATGATCTGCTCTCTCTGCCTAATCAATCTTATGTTGGGGATGTTCAATCTCAGGTTATTTTGGATTGTGGAAATGATCTGGAGGAATTGCTTTTAATTATTACTTCCGGTAAGATAAAAATGAGGGATGAAGAAAGATTAAAGCGGCTGGATAAATTATATGATTCTATGATCGACAAATATGCCTTTACAATGGATTTTATTGGACAGGTAAACACCCTTTTAAGACAATCAGAGCAACAACAATTATGGATCAATCAGCTTAGGAGGAATTATGAAATTAATTAAATCCAATCTCAAAATATTGCTTTTGCTGATCTTTTGCCTGATCGGATCACAAAGCCGTGCACAATCTACCGAAGTACAACAGCTCCTTTTGAACGTAGAGAAATTAAGCCAGCTAAAAAATATCCTCAGTGATATGAAAAAGGGATATTCTATTGTTTCAGGTGGTTATAATGCCATTAGAAATATTTCTCAGGGCAACTTCTCTTTACACGAGGTTTTTCTTGACGGACTGATGCTGGTAAGCCCCGAAGTGAAAAAATACCGTAGAGTAGTCGATATTATAACCTATCAAAAGCGTATCCTTTCAGAATATAAGAATGCTTTCAGGCAGTTCAAAAGCACCAATAATTTCAACCCCTTAGAAATTGAGTATTTAGGTAGGGTTTACAAGCAACTATTTGATCAGAGTATGGAAAACCTTGATCAACTGACAATGATCATTACCTCTTCAAAATTAAGAATGAGTGATGATGAACGTCTGCGAGCAATCGATAAAATATTTTTAGATACAGAAGATAAGCTCATTTTCTTGCGAAATTTCAATAACCAGGCACTTTCACTTTCGCTTCAGCGCGAATCTCAAAGAAAAGACATTGCCGGGACTCTGGATTTATACCCTTAAACCTAACATTATGAAAAACACAATAGTATTTACCGTTGTGATCGTATCACTTTTATTGCCTTTTAGCTCAATGGCTCAGGGAGTAGGTGAATATGTAGGCGGTTTACAAAAAGTCTTAGATGGGGTTTATTATGAAATGATCCCACTATGTTCTGATCTTACCTCTATGGCTAGAGGAATAGCTGGATTTGGTGCCATCTTTTATATTGGTAATCGTGTGTGGCGCAACATTGCGAACGCCGAGGCAATAGACTTTTATCCTTTAATGCGTCCTTTCGCTCTTGGTCTTGCTATTCTTCTTTATCCGTCTGTTCTCGGTGTAATGAATGGGATACTTAATCCTACAATCTCAGCCACAGCTTCTATGGTAGAAAAGAGCGATGTTACTATAAAAGCTCTCTTAAAGCGAAAAGAACTCGAATTGAAAAAAACCGATAAATGGAAGTTCCTAGTAGGCGAGGATGGATTTGGAGATCGGAAAGAATGGTACAAGTATACCCATCCCGATGACAAGAAGGGCGACAAAGAGGGATGGTTAGCTTCTATTGGGAATAATATGCGGTTTTGGCTTGATAAGCAAGATTACAAAATGCGACAAGGATTTAAGACTTTTTTAAGTGAGGTTTTACAAGTGGTTTATTATGCTGCCTCGCTTTGCCTCAACACTATCCGAACTTTTATGCTCATTGTTCTTGCCATTCTTGGCCCGTTTGTATTGGGGTTTTCAGTTTTTGACGGCCTCAACCATACGTTATCTGTTTGGATCGCCAGATACATTAATATTTTCTTATGGCTTCCTATAGCTAACATCTTTGGGGCAATCTTAGGTAAAATACAGCAAAATATGATCAAGCTGGATATTGCTGAGGTACAAAAATCTGGAGATACTTCATTTAGTAGTGCGGATACAGCATACCTGGTCTTTTTGATCATTGGGATTGCCGGATATCTATGTGTTCCAACTGTAGCCAACTTTATTATACATGCAGGAGGTGGAAATTCAATTTTAACAAAAGTTAATTCCATGGCTGGTACCTCTATAAATATGGGGCAGAGTGTCGGTGCAAGAAGTTTAGCGGGAGCCAGTGCAGGAGCAGGAATGATCGTTGACCGTTTTGACGATGCAAGGAGAAATCTTGCTAATGGAATGGCCGAAGCATCAGGGCAGGATTACTTTAAAGACAAACTTTCAGGCAAATAACTAAATCCAAATTATGTTCAGCCAATTCAGGAATATCGACACTGCTTTCAAACACATCAAAAGATTCAGCATCTTTTTAATAATTGCAAATGCAATTACTATCTGCTTTACCATCTATAACAATAACCGAATTATTGATAAAGCATATCAAAAGATATTTGTATTGTATAATGGTAAAGTACTCGAAGCAGTAGCTTCAGATAGAAAGAGCAATCTACCAGTAGAGCTGCGGGATCACGTCAAGACATTTCATCATTATTTTTTTGATCTAAGTCCCGACGATAAAGCAATTCGGGCATCGATCAATAAATCCCTTTACCTAGCCGATGAATCAGCTAAAAAGCAGTATGACAATTTGCGGGAATCTGGTTATTATAATAATCTCATTTCTGCTAACATTAGCCAGGAAATTACACCGGATAGCATCAAATTGGATGTAAACGTATATCCCTATCAATTTACTTGTTATGCTACCCAAAAGTTAAGGAGGTCTAGCGGCACGACGCTTCGTAAGCTAGTAACCCAAGGTTTTATTGACGATATCAAAAATCAGACAGATGATAATCCACACGGATTTCTAATCCGAAATTGGGAGATTCTGGAAAACAGGGACTTACCCCCTAAATTTTAAATTATGAAATTTTTTAAAAGAACTAAACGGCCTGTACAACAGAAGCTACTCAGTGAACAAATTTCTATCAAGGTAATTGGTAAACAGCGACAATGGGCTGATTTTTTAAACAGCAAAACCAGTATGTTAAATAGTAAGACCCTGTTATTTGCTTTAATCATATTCATAGCAACCTTCGGTTCATACTGCCTTTACCTTATTGTTAGTGCTTTTCATTAATAAATTCTTAACCATAAATAGACTATATGGAAACTAAAAAACGAATGACCACAGGAAAAATATTACTATTTCTCCCGGTTTTGATTATCCCTTTACTTGCTTTTACATTTTCCTACTTAGGCGGTGGTAAAAGTGCTACCGGCCTTAACCAGCAAAATGTTAAAGCTGGAATGAATACCAATTTACCTGATGCAAATATTAACAAGGACGAACCCAAGGACAAATTAGGCTTCTACGACTTGGCTGATAACGATTCTTCTGGTCATAATAAATCTGGTAGTATTCAGGATGTTGCAGGACGCTTGGGATTTACTGCTGAATCAACCCAGCCGCAGACTAAAGAAATTAATGCAAAACTCGAAGCATTGAACAAAGAAATTAATAAGCCTGTAGAAACTGGTTACAAATCGAGTTCATTTCAGCAAGGTGTACAGGGATCATCGATTAAAAATGATGTTGATCGGTTGGAAAACCTAATGAAGACCATGCAGAACAATAAAACCGAAGATCCTGAAATGACCCAGCTTAATGGACTGATGCAAAATATACTTGATATTCAGCATCCAGAGCGTGTTCAGCAGAAATACAAAAATCAGCCTGTTATTACTGACAGTATTTTTAAAGCTATTCCAGCGACAATTGCTGACAATAAAAAAGCTGTACAAGGAGCTACCGTTAAAGTCATCCTGCAAGATACGATGCGTATAAACGGTATGTTGATCCCAAAAGGTCATGCACTTTTTGGGGCTTGCCAAATTGTTAACCAGCGATTACTACTTGATATCAAGCTGATCAGGTTAGGTACTTCTATCATTCCAGTAAACCTTTCTGTATATAGCTTAGACGGGATGATTGGTATTGATGCCCCCGAAGCGATGTTTGGCGATGCACTTAATAGTGGTACTGATAATGCTATTCGTGGGATGGGCTTTGGTTTTGATCAAACACTCGTTACCCAAGTCGCTGGTGCTGGAATAGAAGCGGCAAAAGGTTTGGTGAGTAAGAAATTGCGAAATGTCAAGGTAAAGCTCCAGGCAGGCAAAGCTATCCTTTTACGTAATAACGATTTAAAAGTACGTTAAATGGCCAGCCAGATCAACCGGGCTGAGCAGCTCTGGAAAAATTGGGAAGAACACCAAAAAGCATTTGCTGAACTCACTGGAATAACTGACAATAAAGACACCCTAAGATTTAAGTATGATTTTCTCACAAAAGGTGCATATCGAATAAGCGTTAATCCTTCCGATAAAGAAAAGTTGTTTTTGAAGGTCATTAAAACCGTGACCCATAATCTTCAAAAAAAGCTATACCCAAATTTAATCGTTAGACTCTTTATTCGTGCCAAGTCTTTATTAATTGATAAGCCAGGCCACTTAAGAATGTTCGAAAAAAATAGTGCTGAAAATCTGGAGTCATTACAAGCGGAATTGAAAAAGGCCGAACTCAGTTCATTCACGGGTAAATTGGATAACAAACTAGATTTTGAAAGCCCTAAAATTGATGTCGAATCCTTAAACAAATTAAATGACAATAGTAAGTTAAAGGTTAACATCCATTTAGAA
The DNA here is from genome assembly GCF_014200595.1 of Pedobacter cryoconitis. Classification (NCBI taxonomy): domain Bacteria; kingdom Pseudomonadati; phylum Bacteroidota; class Sphingobacteriia; order Sphingobacteriales; family Sphingobacteriaceae; genus Pedobacter; species Pedobacter cryoconitis. Next base: position 2,388,992 of record NZ_JACHCG010000001.1, on the reverse strand, counting down.
AAAGACAGATTTGGTAGTTATCACTACAATGGCTTTACAGCAACTTTGATACCTGAAAATGGGGAATCCATCACCTGCAAGCTACCTATTGAAAATAACATCAGTGTCATTGAAGCAGTTAATTTATTGCAGGGCAGACCTGTTTATAAGGACTATGAAAACTCGGATGGTACTATAAGTCAGCGTTGGGTTCAAGTTGATACTAAAGAGAAAACAATTAACGGTGAAAGTCAATTGATTAGCTATTCTCCTTTATATGATTTTGATCTGAAAAAAGAAATCATCGCGCATGCGGATAAACTCAATTGTTTTGGGTTAACCAAGGAAAGCATCCGCAAGGGTTTAGAACAGGGGAGTACAATAGCATTTGAAATTCCAGATAAAGGTAAATTTTATCTGAATGCTGATCCTGCTCATAAAACTTTGAATTTCTTCGACCAGGATAAAAAACCAATCAGCTTTACTTCAATAGTCGAGAAAATTAAAGAGCCAGAAAAACAAGCTCAAAACAAATTTAAGCTACTCATCAAATTACAGGACATCTCACCAAGGCAAAGCCTTGCGATGATCCGTTAAATCAATTTTAACATAAAAAGATATGAATTTAAACAATTTGGAAAACCTCAAAGAGGAGTTAAGAAAGTTAGGTTTCAGTGAAATGCTAGTTTCTGACATGGAAGAAAAAATGAAAACTGGTGTACCGGAATTTAAGTTGAAGGAAGGTATCCATATTACCGAAAAAGGGTATGTGACCTTTGACCTTCCCTTTAAACAATCTAGCCAGTCCGATTATTATTTTTTGAATAAATATGATATTTCCTTTCACAAAGGTCAACCGCTGGAGGAGGGTAAGAGTTTCTTTGTGACATTGCCGGAAAAGGATGGAAAGCAACAATTCAAAAAGGTAGGCGATCGGGCAGATGCTATAGCCCTTTTTAAAGAACAAGAAGTGAATAGTAAATTATCCGTGGGCGAAACTTTTCAAAAAAGCGGGTTACTTGCCAGTATGGAAAAAGGTAAAATTAATTTTATTGATAGGACATTCGCTACCGCTTTTCGTACCCCGCCGATTACCGAGACTATCCGTTTAGACAGGGGCAAAGGTTTCACAAAAGAACAATCTGCTAATTTAATTCAGGGAAGAACGATTTATCGGGATGATATGCTTGATGCCAGTCGGGGTGAAACGTATAAAGCATGGATCAAATTTGATATGGAATCCGGGAAAAAAAATGGGCACTATCAATTTTCTGCATGGCGAGATCCTAATTATGGTTTTGATCTTGGTAAAAAACTCGATGAGTTTAATATTAAAGAACTTGAAAAACCAGAAAACCGGAAAGAGCTGGAAGATTCTTTGAAACAAGGAAACCGGGTTTTGGTGACCGTAGAAAAAGAAGGTAAAGCCATCAAAGTCTTTATTGAGCCTGTACCAAGGTTTTATAATCTAAACTTCTTCTCAGAATCAGGTATGTATGAAAAACGGGAACAGTTCCTGAAAGAGTCCGTAAATCTTAAAGCAGATTTAACAGCTAAAAACCTATCTAAGAATAAGGAACAGGATAAAGCGATGAGCATCGGCCGTTAAAGTTGGAGCCGATCTGATTAAACGAAATTGTTATAATTATTGATCCATTTAAATTTACAAGCATGGAAAATTTCAAAGTATTAAAAGAATTGGTATTATCCTTAGAAAAGGATGCTAACGCTTTCTTTACAAAAGGCAATAAGACCGCAGGTACCAGGTTACGTATTGCTTTACAAAAGAGTAAATCTTTGGCACAGAACATTAGAAATGAAGTTTCTGCCAAAAAGAACTCCAAATAAGCAACACTTACCATTTATGGCCTGACTGGAAACAGTCAGGCTTTTTTATTTACCGCTCATTCTCCTTCCCCTTTTTTCATTTCACAAATTTCAATCATGCTTATTCCTCTTCACAGTTTGCAACGAAATTGATCTTGCAACATAGCGTGTTTCCATTGCCCTGTTTTCTTTTCCCGGTTAATTAAGCTCGTGTTAAGCGCCTTAAGTCAGGGAAAAATTTCCCCCAACCTTTTGAGATACAAAGGTCTGAACAATACCCCATTTCTAAAAGACTGAACCCTTCGGGTTTGCAAAAAAAAATCTTCCTCTCCTTCGGAGAGCGTATTTTTTTCTGACAAAGTCTTGTAGAAATGGGGTATTGATTAAGGCGCGGGTGATAACAAAAGGCCAGGAGGCTACCGCCGACTGATTTTTCTAACCCGTAGTACCATGAATACAAAAAAAGGCAGAAGCCCCCCACAGAAAACACCGAGCTGATATAGCTCCCGCAAATTTTACCGCCTTAACCGGGCAAACCAATCATTTTTTTATCAATCATTTTTAAAAATATTATCATGAAAACTACAGTAAAAAACACCGCAACAACAGGAAAAGTAAACAATGATGCCGTTACCGAAAAAACAGCCATTCGCCCTTCCTTGTCATCGAAAGAAAGTGCAATTGTACCTAACAAAGATTTTGACAATGTAGAGACCCCTCAAAATCCACTGATGGTTATAGTTGAAGAACAGCCAAAAAAACAAGATGACCAGGTAGCGTATAATACCGAAGTTCCTAAAGAAACATCTAAAGTAGAGATCAAAGAGGATATGCAGGAAAATAAACCCGCACGTAATTTAGATTCTACTGTAGAATTGGTTTTAAATCTAAACCGTCGGATTGGTCAACGGGGCAAACTGATAGAAACCATTGATAACCTGAAAGCCTTTGAAATTATACAACAGGATGATGCCGAGGAAACAGGAACTAATCATTTTCAAGGTTGCGAACTAACAATTAGAGACGATGAAGGCCGGAAATTTACAACAAAAAACTCCTTTATAATTCGTGCTGTAGCAACAACTGTTTACGATTTGTGCACTGAAAAATTGGGTGAAATTGAAAGCGAAATCTTTATTCCCGCTTAGTTATTTACCGCCCTTGCAGGGTGCAGGGGCGTTACTTCATTCATTTAAATTTCCTGATTATGAAAAAGTACACTTTGTTTTTAGTTGTTCGCGTTGAAGTCGAAACCACGGCAGATAACTTATTTAAAGCTATTACAGAACTGGAAAGCCAAACGAGCTATAAAATTGGAAGTACTGAAAATGTAAGGGTTTTGGAAACTCAGATTCTTGAAACGGTAATCCCTAATTCTTAAAGTTATGAAATGGTTTAACGAATGTAAGACACTGGACGAGGTCAAAGCAACTTATAAAAAGTTAGCTAAACAGCACCATCCGGATTTAGGAGGCGATACAGTAACCATGCAGGAGATCAACAAAGAATATGCTTTTGCGTGTGCGAAGGTAATTAAGGGCGCTAATTTTTCGGATGAAAAAACGGAACAGGAAATCAAATTTTCTGAGGAATACCGTGTGGCCCTTGAAAAGATCATTCATTTGGAGGATGTCAATATTGAATTGGTGGGCTTTTGGATTTGGGTTACTGGAAATACGTATCCTGTGAAAGCTATCCTAAAAGATGCGGGTTTTTTCTTTGCTTCCAAAAAATTAGCGTGGTATTTCCGTACTGGAGAATATCAGGTTTCTAGCCGTGGCGATAAATCTCTTGATGAAATCCGCTCAAAATATGGCTCTGAGGTCTTAAAAGCTGATAAACGTCGAAAAATAGCCTAATGTTTAACCGGGGGAGCAATCCCCCATAAAATCTATTATTATGAGATTTATATCCGAAAGCCCTGAATCTAGATATAGCATTATAAGCTATAACGGGCTAAATATATTCTTAGATACGAACGATTTTTCTAGTGAATCGATTCAAAAAGCTCAGAGCTTTTGCGCTCTTCATAATTATGCTACGAAAAGGGCAAACGCTGTTTATTTTTTGCGAGGCACAACAAAACAGGTTGATTATGATAAAATTCTAGTTGGAATCTTAGAAGCTGAAACCTTACCAATTCAATTAAATGAGATTGTTCATTGCCTAACATTTTGGAATCAAGAAGGGGAGGGCTGTTTTCAGATAAATGGTAAGGATGGTCAAACTTACTCTGAATTTATACTAAAATGTATACTGTCAGATTGCCAGGTATTTGTTGAGCCTTATTCCGAGCTATTTATAACAGGTAGAGGTGGGGATCATGTTTGGGTGAGTCATAAAGATTTTGACCAGCGAATTTTGATCATTCACTTTTAATCCATTAATACGCAACCGGGGAGCATCCCCATAAACCCTATTATTATGAAAGCACTAAATGAATATACCAATACAGATAAAGCAAAATTGTTGCATGGATTTTTTCCGCAAGAAATCCCGAAACTACTAAACGCCATCGAAGCGTTTTGTGCTGATTTCAGAGAGAACAAAGAAGCCCATAGAGAAGCTTGGAAGAACGGTTTTTTAGCGTTCGATTTTTGGTTTAGCCTTTCTGAAGAAACTGCAAATTTGATCAAACAGTATCGTGTTGACATGCTCAAAAGCAGTAGCGTATTCGCTAATCAGCTTTGCTATAGCTACACTTGCCTTTTTTTGAATGACCGTATTATAAAGTATGCGGACAAGATTAGCCATAACGAAAAGTTCAAAATTGCCGTAGAATTATTGTATAAGCTTTAACCTTAAAAATTAAGATTATGACACTCATCATAAACGATATGTATGATAATTTAATCCAAGTAACTGATTTGGATCAAGCCATAGAACAAGTAAAAGGATACAGGATGTTTTTGGAAAATGATGTAACTGACCCTCAAAAAGAGGTAGATCTGGACTGTATAGCCTATTGGGATGATATTTATAAAAAATTAACTCAAATAGCTACTTTGTAAAATTTAACATCAAGAATTGCCCCTTATATCTATCATTTAGATATAAGGGGCTTTTGCGCATTCGCCTTAAGAGCTGATTAAGAGGTCATAATTGGATCATCGATAGGAGCTAACAAATACTTATGATATTTCTTCAAAAAATAATATTCCTACCACTGGTAATAAAATCCTTTTAGTTGCTAAAAATTTGAGAAAATATTTGATAATGCTAAAAATATTAGCATAACTTTGTTGTTCTAAATCTTATATAATGGACAACAATAAACACAATATCATCCATATGGATCAGGATGCTTTTTTTGTTTCTGTAGAAGTCCGCAAAGACCCAACGTTAGCAGGAAAGCCCGTTATAATTGGTGGGACTTCTGATAGAGGAGTTGTCGCCTCATGTAGTTATGAAGCAAGAAAATATGGGGTACATTCGGCTATGCCATCAAAAATGGCCAAACAACTGTGTCCACACGCCATTTTTGTAAAAGGCAACATGGATGCGTATTCTAAGGCTTCTCTTGAAATCACAGATATAATACGTGAAATGGTGCCGCTGTTTGAAAAGGCTAGTATAGATGAACATTATATAGATATGACAGGAATGGATCGGTTTTATGGGTGCATGCAATATGCCCATGAAATACGGGAGAAGATCATCAAGGAGCTTCATTTGCCGATTTCTTTTGGTCTTTCTGTCAATAAAACTGTAGCTAAAATGGCTACAAATGAGTGTAAGCCAGCAGGTGAAAAAAATGTTGTTCAAGCTGATGTGCAACCCTTTCTTAACCCGTTGTCTATTCGCAAAATTCCGGGATTAGGTGAAAAGACATTTATCAAGTTGAGTGACATGGGCATAAAGAAAATATACACCCTTTCTCAAGTGCATCCCGAACAAATGCAAAAGTTACTTGGTAAGAATGGTTTATCTCTGCTTGAAAAGTCAAAAGGAATTGACCATTCCCCAGTTATTCCCTATGTAGAACAAAAGTCTATTGGGACACAGTGTACTTTCAAAGCTGATACCATTGATGTGAACTTACTCAATAACCTGCTTACTTCTATGGTTATTGACATTGCCTATCAATTGCGTGAAAAAAAGAAACTAACCGCTTGCATAACAGTAACTATAAGGTATTCCAATTTTGAGGATGTGACCAAACAGGCTACTATCCCATATACTTCGCTAGATAGCGTTTTAATAGAAAAAGCTAAAGACCTGTTTCGGCAGGTTTATCAAAAAAGAATGTTATTACGTCTGATTGGTGTACGCTTTTCAAACCTGGTTACGGGGTTTGAGCAAATTGATTTATATAGTGAGTCAAATGAGCAATATGATTTAGTACAGGCGTTGGATAAAATCAAACGCAGATTTGGTCAAAAAGCAGTAACCAGGGCTTCAATAATGGACTTAGATATTTAAAATTATGTATCTGAATGTGCATTCTCAATATAGCTTAAGATTTGGTACGATGTCAATTAACAAATTGATAGATGAGGCGTTAGCTCGTGGGATTAACCAAATGGTTCTTACAGATATTAATAACTCCACGGGAATAATGCAATTTATTCGTAAGTGTCGTGAAAAGGGAGTCAAACCTATTGGCGGTATAGAGTTTCGTAAGGAAAACAGACTACTTTATATTGGAATAGCTAAAAGTAAGGAAGGAATGCGCCAAATCAATGAATTTCTTTCCCATCATAATCTTGAACAACAGGAATTACCCGATGAAGCACCTGTTCTTTCTGAAGCATATTTTGTTTATCCTTTTGGATATAAAGTTGAATTAAAAAAGAATCATTTTTGGGGCATTCGGTATGATCAGTTGCATACGCTTTATGGCCAGGATCTAAATGAACTTAGACCAAAATTATTGGCTTTACAACCCGTTGTGTTTGCCGAGCGCATAGAATACAGGTTACATGGTTATCTCAGGGGGATTGACCTTAATTCATTATTAACAATGGTTGCTCCCGAAGACAAGTGCCGGGAGACCGATCATTTTTTAAAACCGGGCGAATTGGAAGAGAAGTTTTCTAAATATAGTTTTATTCTTGACAACACCAGGAACCTGATGAATCAGTGTGAAATGGACTATCCATTGGGTAAGATGAAATTAAACCGCAAGACTTTTACTGGTAATAAAAAAGATGATCAGGAGCTGCTGACTAAGTTGGCATTAGAGGGAATGGTGTACCGTTATGGAAACAACAATAAAAAGGCACTGAAGAAAGTAAAGGATGAGCTCAAAGTAATCTTTGATTTAGATTTTTGCGCTTATTTTCTGATTACTTGGGATATTATCCGGTATTCAATGGCGCAAGGCTATTACCATGTTGGCAGGGGATCAGGCGCTAATAGTACAGTAGCTTATTGTTTAAGGATTACAGATGTTGACCCGATTGAGCTTAGTTTGTATTTTGAACGGTTCCTAAATGCGCAACGTACGAGCCCCCCTGATTTTGATATTGATTATTCGTGGGATCAGCGGGAAGACGTACAGGACTACATATTTAAGAGATATGGCAGAGAAAATACGGCCTTATTAGGTACAATGTCTACTTTTAAGGATAGATCAATTATTCGTGAAATTGGAAAAGTAATGGGACTGCCTAAATCTGAAATTGATGGCTTCACTGATCCCACTAAATCTACGGAGAATAGAGATAATCCCACCTTTAAAAAGATCATGGCTATTTATAGCCTTATGGCTGATATGCCCAACCAAAGAAGTATTCATGCGGGCGGTGTTCTGGTATCGGAAGAACCTATTACTTATTATACTGCCCTCGATTTACCACCCAAAGGAATGGCTACAGTACAGTGGGATATGTATGAAGCTGAACTAATTGGTTATGATAAATATGACATTTTAAGCCAGCGTGGTATTGGTCACATCAAAGAGGCTGTTAAATTGGTGGAAGAAAATCAAAAAGTAAGGCTGGATATACATCAGGTTAAAGGGTTTATGAAGGATCAAAGGTTAAATGATCAACTTAAATCCGGCGATACCATTGGGTGTTTTTATATTGAGTCCCCGGCAATGCGTCAATTGCTTACAAAACTAAAGTGCGATAATTATTTGACCTTGGTTGCCGCCAGTTCTATCATTCGCCCTGGTGTAGCGCAATCAGGTATGATGAAAACTTATATTCAAAATTATCATAGCCCCGATACTGTAAAGTACCTTCATCCGGTCATGGAAGAACAACTTAAAGAAACCTATGGGGTAATGGTTTATCAGGAAGACGTTATTAAAGTGTGCATTCACTATGGAGGAATGGACGGTACAGATGCAGATGTTTTAAGGCGCGGAATGAGTGGTAAATATCGATCACGGGCGGAATTTGATAAATTGGTGCAAAAATTCCATGAAGGTGCTGCATCATTGGGCAGGCCGGTAGAGGTTACAAATGAAGTGTGGCGGCAGGTTTCTTCATTTGCAGGTTATAGTTTCTCAAAAGCACATTCGGCAAGTTTTGCTGTAGAGAGTTATCAGAGCCTTTATTTGAAGACGTATTACCCCATAGAATTTATGGTTGGCGTATTGAATAATTATGGCGGTTTTTATACAAGATGGTTGTATATCCATGAGCTTCGTAAAGCTGGTGCCCATGTTAATTTGCCCTGTGTGAATAAAAGTTCAGCTGTAGTTTCAATTTCTGGAACTGATGCCTATTTAGGTTTAATAGGGGTACAGGGCTTAGAAAACAAATTTATTGAGCTTATACCCATAGAACGTATACAGAATGGTGATTTTCTAGATTTAGAAGATTTTGTAAAAAGAACGGCTATTGGACTGGAGCAAGCGATAATTTTAATTCGGGTGGGTGCTCTTAGATTCACAGGCAAGAGCAAAAAGGCATTATTGTGGGATATACATATGTTGCTTGGTGGCAAAGTAAAACCCCGCAATGATTCAGAACTCTTTATTTTAGAGCCCAAAAATTACACTTTGCCAGAATTGGTGAATACAAATTTTGAGGATGCTTACCATGAATTGGAACTTTTAGGTTTCCCAATCACCTTATCTATGTTTGATCTCCTAAAAACACAATACAGAGGGGATTTGCGAACAAAAGAATTGATAAAGTATCTTGGTCAAACAGTTAAAATGGTAGGTTTATATGTCTGTGAAAAAACTGTACATACAAAGAATAATAAAAAGATGTGGTTTGGAACATTCTTAGACGCTGATGGGAACTTTTTTGATACCACGCATTTTCCAAATTCGACTCCAACATATCCATTTAGGGGGACGGGCTGTTATTTAATTCTTGGTAAAGTAGTTCAGGAATTTGGATTTCCTAGCGTTGAGGTCATCAAGTTTGCTAAACTTCCTATCATTGGAAACCCGGTAATGGACTAGTTTTTTTACATGGTGGTACTCAAACCATTGATTTTTAGGGTTTGAGTACTGTTTTTTTGTAAAAAGGCTTAATTCTTGTTATATTAAGATAGTTGAAAATTGATAATTCAAACGGCCATGAAAGAGAAAGAAGATTCATTTACCATAGAGGTAGACTTATTGGAAGGAGCAGAAAGCTTGAAATTACTTGTCATTCCAACATTAAGTGAAGAAGATACATACCCCACGACTAGTTATTTAACAGTTTTAGATGGTGTAACCTTTGCAATAGTCGAGCACGTAGAGGATACAAAATGGCGAATGGTTGAATGAGCCCTTGATCAGCAGGCTATCGATAAAATTGGACGGGCAATAGACGAACATACTTTATAATAAAATTATGTGTGGAAGAACAGTATTTGCTGGAAGTGAGGAAATTGTAAAAGAACTAGGGGTTGTTTATAAGGGTGATCCCGTTCCAGACAATTTAAATGCCCCGCCAGGTGCTTTAGTGCCGATAATTTCAAGTCAAAGCCCTAATGAACTACAATATTTTTTATGGAGCTTATTAGCGAAATATAACACTACAGGTAAGCCGGATTATAAGTACCACACATTCAACGCTAGATTTGATAAATTATATTCGTCCAACATGTGGAGTAAACTAATTGAAACACAGACATGTGCTTTTATTACAACTGGTTTTTACGAATGGCAAAAATTAGAGAAGGATAACCCTAAAACGAAAAAGCAAATTCACTTCATCAAAGAGAAAGGCCAAAATTTAACCTTTATGGCAGGGTTGTATGATGTTTGGAAAAACCGCTTAACAGGGGAGCTTGTCCCAAATTGCGCTATGATTACCCATGATGCTAATGAATATATGTTAGATATACATGATAGGATGCCAGCTTTTATTGAGAGAGAAAAGGTTAATCATTGGTTGGACATTTCAATATCGCCAACAGAAAGGTTAAAGCTCATAGATCCAGTTAATAACGATTTTTTAGAATCATTTAAAATGGAAAAAGTTGGTAATGTTGAAGAGTTTCAGAAGATTGGTCTTTTCTGTTAATGATTATCAGAGATAGGAGTTTGTTGAGTGTCAATCGTTTGATTATTAGTTAAGTATCGTGTGTATGTATGGTTAAAAGGCATAAAATTTGTTGTGGATAAAATATGACTATAGATGTAAATTTACTTGATGACGAAGCAAAAAACGACATTGCTTGTGACTGGTACTTTTTGAACCTTCAGCTCAATAGTTATTGGGGATCATATGCGGGGGACTTAAGTAATGAAGTGATTGAGTCAGGCTTAAAATTAAAAGCCATTCTGGAGGCGGGACATTACTCCAAAAGGGAACCAATGAACGTGTATGTCGATAGTGATACATTTTTTGATGTGTGGCTGGATGAAGATCATCAAATACAAACCAAGGATTTATATACTGAGGATATGTGATTTTTTCGGGAAGTCTCTTTCATGAAAAGTCACAAAATAAAAACCTAGTCAAATTTCCTTTGTTTAATAGATTTACCTTAAACTTAGACACATGGCAACAAAAGGATCAAAAGTTGAACGGACATCCGTTAATTCTTCACAACCGTATGAATTGAAATACTTAGCAGATAAGCTAGGAGTAAGTATTCAGGCAATCACAGGAGCTAAAAGAGCAACAGGGTCAAATGATAGAAGTGATATAGAAAATTATATTAAAGGGAAAAAAGCAAAATAGTAAAATGAATCTCTTGATAATAATCGTATTACTACAGCGTTTAATATTCGAGAGCGTTAATTTAGATAGGCGGTGAAGAGTCGGAGGACTGTTCACCGCTTTCTTTTTTATTTACCATTTGTATCTTTAGGTATCTCTCTGACAACATCTTTTGGTTTCTTGTCGTATCTAAAACCTAAAAAGGTTGCTGGTTTCCGTATTCGTCCTGATTTTGTCCAGGTGGCAAATTCGAAATTTGCTACAAGCTGCGGTTTAACCCAATGGGTAAGGGCACCTTTTGTATCCAGTACCTCATTTACAAAAGGAGATTTGTCTGTTTCTATAGCCTTTAATTTTTCCAAAATGCCAGGCATATCTTTTAATTTGTAACCGCCACCTGACCTGCCGATCCATGTGAATTTTCCATTTTCGTAAGCTCCAAACAATAAAGATTTGAAGGATCTTGTTTTATCTGAATCAGCCCAGCCACCTATAACAAACTCTTGTCTTTTGCGGGTTGGTACTTTTAACCATGCTGATCCTCTGCTACCGGAAAGGTAAGGGCTATTTTTGTCTTTTGCTATAATCCCCTCTAAATCTAAGTCAAGGGTCTTTTGATACAATTCTTTACCGTCATCATAGCTTTCACTAAATTTCAGTACGGCGTTTTTAGCTACAAGTGATTTTAATAATTCTTTTCTCTTTACTAGTGGCATATCGGTTAAATCGTGCCCATCTAGCCATAATAAGTCAAAGACACAATACTGAATAGGGGATTCATGTCCGTTATATAATTGTATGGCATCAAAGTCAGGTTTGCCTTCACTTGTAAATACAACAACTTCGCCATCGATAATAATGTCATGTTCTAAAGATCTTAGAGCTTCTTCAATGGGTGGATATCTTTTTGTATAATCTAACCCATTTCTAGAATTCATTCTTACTTCACCATTCTTAACTTTTGAAACAATCCTGTATCCGTCCCACTTTAATTCAAAGAGGTAATTCGTATCTGTAGGAGGCTCTTGAACAAGTGTACATAACATTGGAGAGATATGTTCAGGCATTACAATTTTATTGTCTTTTCTTTTTTGCATGATCGTATCAATGAAATTACATGTAGAAATAATACTAACAATCACATATATAGGTTGTTTGGAGAAATAAAGATGTATCCGGATTTCTTAATAGCATTATCTGAATAGAAAATCATAGATTTATTAGCTTAATGATAACTTACATAATATAGATACTATGATTTACGATTTTTTGAATATTAATTTGCCTTATGGTATCCAAAAAGTTGGTAAAGATGAATGGGTTATATTCAATCGTAAATATTTACCATTGGGTTCTAATAATATGGCTCATAATACTGAAGAATGGGTAGGCTTATCTTATAATGGTTTAACTGACGAATTTCTCAATAAGATTGCAGTAACTATCCTCAAAGATGAAAATGGCATTGCAGTCAAGGCATTTTTTTATAATGAGGACTCGCATCCTCAACAATCAAACCAGCACTACAATGATTACTTTGATAAATTAAAATTGTTAGGGAAACTCAAATTAAAGAGTTGAGAGACGCTATTCTTCAATACCTTGTTTCTATCTATCTCAAAACGGAGTGAATAGATTTCAGCCATATAAGAGACTTATTTAGTAGTGATAATCACATTTGTTAACGGGGGAATACCTTATTAAGATTTCTGATAGGCATTTCAAATTTAAAACATGTTTCTTTTACAAATAATCCGATATCCATCCCATTTTAACTCAAAGAGCTAATTAGAATCCGTTGGAGGCTCTTGCACAAGCGTACAAAGCATTGGAGAGATATGTTCCGGCATTTCAACCTTGTTGTTTTTTCTTTTTTTGCATAATCGTTACAATGAAATTACATGTTGAAATAATACTAGCAATCACATATATAGGTTGTTTTAAGCTATGAAAAAGTAATGACTTTTTTATAGATGCCCTTTAAGGAGATTTTGGATAAGTATTAATTGTTGACCTCTATTTTATAGAAAAGTGAAAATTTGAACATAGTGTATTTTTTACACTAACAAATTTGTATATTTAACTATTGCAATTTTTACATGTTAAAAAACAAGAAAGAACCATATTTTAAAACTTCTTTATCGAGCTATAAATATAAATCTGTAGTTAGTAAACTATAGCTTATTTATAAGCACCAAGTAGTTATCAAAAAATATATTGATAGCGGTGATCATCTTTTAAAAATAGGCAAGGCATGTTTTTTTAAATAATTGTTTTGGAGGTATCTAACGGAATTATGAATACAATAAATATGAATGACTCAATTATTAAAGAACTTAAATTAAGTACAAAATTCGTAGAAGGCTATAATCATCTGGAAACAGGATGCAAATGTGAAAAATGCAGTATATCCAGATACAGGCATACCCATGAGCCGGATCTGGCAGACCCAAATCATTCTTATTGGACTTACTTAAATTATTGTATAAAGCAGGTGAGTATTCCAGGGCTATGGATGGAATTTGGTGTGGGATCAGGTAAATCTTTATCTTTTATTGCGGAGCGTAAACCTGAAAGTATCATTTATGGTTTTGATAGTTTTATGGGTCTCCCAGAAGATTGGGTGTTTAGCGACAAACGGATTTATGCCAAAAATAGCTACTCCAGGGATGGAATTGCACCAAACGTAGCTGTGGAGAATATTGAGCTTGTTGTTGGCCTTTTTTCCGAAACATTAAATAACTTTTGCGCTACCCACAAAGAAAGTTGTGCTTTTATTCACATTGATTGTGATCTGTACTCCTCAACCATCGATGTGTTGAATGAGTTGTTTAATGCTGACAAAATTATTCCTGGAACAGTAATCTTATTTGATGAGTTTTTCAACTACCAAAATTACAAAGATTATGAATACCGAGCTTTCGTAGATTTTATAAAATCTACAGGTTTGGGCTATCGTTGGTTTGCCCACACGGAGAGTCCCGTTGAATGGAATGGTAACCAGGCTGCTCTGGTAATTATCTAAATTCAATTATCTCATTATTTCTGTGTGATCGGATAATTTTTAACTTCTCATTTTGCCATTTTTGAAGTATCGTTGGATGACGACAATTAAATACAAACCAAGGATTTATATTGTGATGAAATGAGATTTAGTAAAAGTTTTACAAGCCTGAATGTTTCCATTCGGGCTGTTTTATGCGTTATTCATTTGCTGAAAAAAAGGCCATCAATTTGTCTTTGTCGCTTGGATCACATTTTTCTAATAAGATAGCTCGTAGATCAGAAGAAATTTCATTAATTGTTAGGGACTCTGTCTGATTTAATTTCCATTGATTTCGATCGTAAAAATGTTCCACTCGACCGTCTGAATAAAATGTATAATCATTGTCTAGACTATTTTTCCCTATATCGACCGTACATATTTTATCGCTCATAATTATTAAGTTTATTGTTACAAATAGAAATATTTAAAATTTAGGTTTTAATTTAGATTGATGGTTAATTTTATCGTTGTTTTTATAAAGTGTATAAAATTTAGCATGATTACTATTGTAGTATTCAAGTAGAAGCTCAAGCGAATCAAAATCCTTCGGGGGTTCACTTGTTCTCTTTCTCTGAGTTGGTAACGTATCACTCAATTCATAAAATTTCACCTTGATTACCACAGACTCTTTACTGCCAATTGGTTTTAACTCTTCTAAATTTTCGATAGTAATATTTGGGAAAAGTTCATTTTTATATAGTAGTCTAGGGAAATATGCGGTATTGTCAGAATTATTTGTAATTGTAATCTTATATGTCCATGTTAATTCGTGCCTTACAATAGATTTGTCTCGAATTGTAAATCCCTCATTATCTAAATGTTCCTGTATTACATCTTTTGGTGCACTCAAACCATTACTAAAATCAACTTTAATTGTTAAGAAGCCACCAACAAAGTACCTTCTATAAAGAAAAATCACAATAGGGATGCAAACCGCTATAATTACCCCAATCAGTGCTAATAATTCACCTTTATTCATTATCCTATATTATTTTTATTATTAATTTTCTCACATTTTTGTTTCCATGTTTTATAATGGTTTTGCAGGCCGGAAGTTTCTCCCCCTTTAAAATACTTACCTGCATTTAAAGTTCTTATTAGCTTAGTAAGATCATCCGCAACATCATTTTCCCAACCTAATTCCCTTGTCAAATAACCTTTTACTAAATCAGCATTGAGATTTGTTTCGTACTTATGTAAAGCTCTTATCGTTGTTTTAGCTCTCTCATTGTCTGAGTGATGGTTGATGCCATTTGATAAGTTGATGGATTTTGTCAATTGCTCCAGAGCTTTTTTAACTATGCAATTGGGTTCGGCGACTTCAGTTTTGAAATTCTTATTACTTCTAATCTCAATCGGATTCCAAGTTTCGAGATACTGTTTCAAGCCAGATTGCTGCCAAGGTATAGCAATTATTGCTATAACTGATAGCATATCATTAAGAGGAAGTACGTCCTTATCATCTAAGGCCATCGTAATTACAAGGTCTTCAGGATTACGGTATTGCTCTTTATAAGTTTTTACAGTTTCTATTTTATATAGTGGATTACAACCTTTGAAACGTGACCCCTGAAATAAATCCTTTACGGTTTTACTATCAAATGCTCTTTCTAGCCAGTCTACATTTTTCTTTGTGATTGCAAGGAGTACTACTCTTTTAATTTTTGCGTCTTTATTAGCTAATTCGCACGCAAATTTCATTGCTTGTTTGTAAGCAGAATCATCATTTAATTCTGAATCTACGTAATAATGTTGAACGTTCATTTATATTTGGTTTGAATACAAGATAAATATTTTTCTGAAAATGTTCTTTTGAATTGAATACTTTTAAACATATTTCATGAAAATAGTATTGCTTTTAATAGTTTCAATTATATATTATACTCAGAATTATAAATAAGTTTTGTTTTATGGCTAATCGCCAAAACGACTCTTGTATTTCAGTAATGCAATATTATATATAATCTTTTTAATAATTATTTCTGAGAAGCAATACTTTGTTTTATGTTAGCAACTAAATAACGCTCTATGGATTTTTTTAATTCCTTCTTTCAAAATGTCAAAGATAAACTGACAAGCCCATTTTTTGGGACTCTATGTTTTATAATGCTAATTCATCATTGGGAATTTTGGTATATACTTTTTAATTTCAGTTCGAAAACAGATCTGAATACTAAAATTTCAATATTGAAAACTATTGGTTCCAGAGAGTTTTATTGGCGAAATATTACCGAGGATGTTTTGTGGACATTGCTTATTGTATTAGTGGGATATGTGATTGTGGTAGGAACACGAACCTTATCTCTTTTTATTGAACACGGTATAATGCCACGGATTACAAGAAGGGTAATTAATAAAAATGTTGTGCTACGTAGTCAATATGAGGAAGTACGAGAAGAAAGGGATAATTATGCGGAAAAATATGAAAGCGAAAGAAAATACAATAGAGAGCTGTCAAAGAGTTATGATGAACAATTAAAGGAAATTAAAAACAAAAATCAGACTGTCACTGAAAATAATAATTTGATAACGGATTTGAATGAAAAAATCAATAATTTAAATTCAACATTGTCTAGAGAAAATTTAAAAAATGAAAAATTAACAAAAGAATTGGCAATAGCTAAATCCGAAATTATTAACCTGCAAAATAAATTAGATGTATTAGAGGAATTCTATCAAATCGCATCTAAAATATTTTTTGATGAAGAAAACACGGAATTTTGGAAAAATTCACGTATTCCACTCCCAAGCTTACTTAAAACGGCTAATGATATAAAATTGGCAGGATTATGGAAAGGTTTTAAAGAAGTAGTCAAATTCGAGCAAAAAGGTGGATCGATAGCACCTGAAATTTACAGAAAGCTTGAACCTTTTGGGATAATACGAAAAGATCAAAAGGAACGATTGAATTTACTTGGACTCTTAATGAACTATACTATTGAAAATTACGAAGCTACTATATAGGGCAGTTTCAAAAAGGCAGTCCTAAAATACAATATCGGGAATAACAATGAATGAAATATTCCCCTCTTGTTGGTTTTAAAATTATCATTTTAGATTTCCGAAGATTTACTGTTTATCCTTATTAAATCCAATCTTTGATAAATAAATAAGAAATCAATCGGCATAAAAGCAACTGGAAATGGGGGGAATTATAAAAAAGAATTATTTTGAGCTTTTTTATAGATATAAAATAAATATGACCTGATTCTTTTAATGTGTAAAAAAAATATTGATTTTTAATAAAATATCGGTATTCTCAATGATATCTATGTATTTTAAAAGCGCACTGAACCAAATCTTTAATGAAATTAATCAGCGACATAATAAATGATCTAGTTGATGATCAACTTTCCTTTTCTGCGGCCTTAAATAAAACCAAGATTTTAGCAACAAGGATCGGAAATTCAAATCTTTTAAATTGGGTAAATTATGAATTAAAAGGCTATCCAAACAATGATTCACTTCCAGAATACAGGAAAACCCATGGAACGATTTTGGGGGATTTTATCAATGGACGTCACCAAGTTTCCAATTATCCAATTCCGCTTCCTGAATTTGGTGATGCAACAGATAGCCAACTAAGGCAGTTTTCATTATTAGAGAGCGCTGCAACTCTGGAACTTTTCATGAAGAACGAAAATCCAAATCTAATGTTCAGGTTTCCGGAGAATATAAAAAATTCCTTAGAAGATATGTTACGTCGTACAAATGGGCCGTATTTTCAATTATTGAATATTGGTGTCACTGTACCAATCCATTTCGCAGCTCAGGCTCTCTCTGCTGCTAAAGACAAACTTTTAGAGTTTATGCTTGAACTGGAAAAAGAATTTGGAATGGAAACAGAAATCGAAGACCTAAAGCACAACAATTCTAAAGTAAATTACATTATGGCAACAACGATTAATAATACAGGTGATGGAAACCTGATCAATACTGGCAAAGAAAGTCACATCTCGGCTACTATAAACATTTCCAAAGGCAGCAAAGAACAGCTAGAACAGACGCTAAAAAATAACGCTGTTGATCAGGCAGATATTTCGGAACTGCTTACTGTTATAGATATGGAAGAACCAACGCCAACTGGATTTGGAACCAAGGTAAACATATGGTTCCAAAAAATGTTAGGAAAATCACTCGATGGGAGCTGGCAGGTTGGAATTGGCGCAGCGGGAACTCTATTGGCAGAAGCCATTAAAAAATATTACGGATTGTAAGAACTATAGTTCGTTACTTTTTTTAATATCAACACGGGCGATGATTTTCTGATCATCACCCGTGTTGATTACATTGCCGTCACCATTATTGTTTATTTCGGTCTTAATCAAATAATTGATGGTTTGATTATTAATAATACCTTCCTGCTTAAATGGCCTTATTTCTATATCGTAACCAAATTGCTCCGCCAATTCCATGCTAAAGGCAAGTAAGCGTGCGCGAACAGTACTTAAAATTTGAATAATTATATTGGCATTAGAAGTGATTACAGCCCCAACTACCTGCAATTTCATATTGGTCTTGTAGATTTTGACTGCGGCCGGCTGTAATATGTGCAGCCATTCCATCGGGAAGTCAACCCGAAGTGTTTGACTTTCTTTGCTGACAGGTCGTAATGACATCTGTTCGAGAACCTTTATCCCTTCATGTACACCATGATATTGCAGCAGTTCATTATAGGGAGCTTCTAGCATAATTACAGGAATTTCGCCAGTGTGATGATTATTGCCTACTTGAAAATTTGCGGTAATTTTGGCAAGCCCTTTTCTATAGTCAGGAAGTTCGGCATTCTTATAGCCATTTATTTCAGACTCAGTATACTTTAGTAATTCTTCGTTTTTTACCAACCTTGCAAAATACTGTAACCGGAATAAAGCAGCCTCTATAGATATATTTGTGTTAATCAGGTCGTTTATAACATCCTGTAAAAGAAAGGTATGGTTTCCGCTCATAATATTTATAAAGTTACCATTCTTTTACAGAAAATTCGGGCAAAATCTCTTAAAAGCCCTAATGCTTTAGCCGGAACAGTGATGGCGAATAAATGAACTCAATATTTAAAGTTTCGTTATATTCGTAAGAATATGAAGCTGATCGGAGATATAATTAACGAACTTATGGATTATGCAACACCTATCTCAGGTGCGCTTCTTAAAACGAAAGTTTTGGCGGCAAGAATCCATAACAAACCATTGCAGGAATGGGTAAATGGTGAGTTAAATGGTTATGAAGAATCAGCGTCACTGCCTGACTACCGTTCTACTGAGGGTTTTCCGATGGGAAATTATGTGAATAGGAACTGGAAATACACATCTTCGGCAATATCTATTGCCCATCTGGACAAAGAACAAACGGAAAATTTAACGTGTATCTTTATGCGGGACAGCATCTCTGCGGTCGAAAAACTCACTACTCAACAGGGGATTAAAATAAGTTTAAGCTCACATAAAAAATACTATTTAGAGCAGTCAATCATCAATTTGGGCAATCCCCACTTTCAAATCCTCAATGTCCATCTTGAAATTCCCGCCACCTTTCTTACAAATATTTTGGCTGTAGTACGATCCAGGCTCTTGGAATTTATGCTGGAAATAGAAACCCAATTTGGTCAGGAAACCGAGATCGAAGATCTGAAATCAAAAAATGCCCAGGTGACTCATATCCTACATACCACAATTAATAATAATGGGGATGGAAACGTGATTACTTCAGGGTCTAACAACGAAATTTCAGCAGATATCACAATCAACAAAGGAAATAAAGAACAACTGATTAATAATCTTGAAAAGCATGCTGTAGACCAAAATGATATCAAAAAACTAACAGCGATAATTGATAATCACATATCCGAACAAATTGATTCCTACAGTAATGATGTCAATAACTGGATCAAAAATATGCTGGTAAAGGCTGTGGATGGAAGCTGGAACGTAAAGATCAGCAATGCAGGCTTCATATTGAGTAATATTATTGGAAAATATTATGGCCTCTGTTAGTGTATAATATTTATTCATTATTTTGAAACTAATATCTATGTCGAAATACTTAAAAATTAATTTAGAAGGTACAAATGCCCAAATCACTATCCGGATCGAAATTGAAGATAATGATGATGTAGTTGCTTTCCATGACACTGAAGAAATTGGAAGATTTGAATTTGAACCAACTGAAGATGGTAGTCGTTATAATTTGGAACTACTTTTCATGAATGTAAAGCCCGATTACAAGAATTTAGGTATAGGCAAATCGCTAATGACGTATGCAGTTAATAAGCATGGCGAATTCTTACTTCCGAAGCCAGAATGTTTTGTTAATGCTACTAATAAGCTTACTGACGAAGGAGCTTACCTAATTAATTCTTGTTTCAGGAATAGGATTTTACCTCGAATTTTCAAAAAGCAATATGATCATAGTCCTTATTAATTCCTTTAGCTATCGTTTTTATATGTCCCTCTAACTTCGAGCATTTTTCCAAAGAAGATTTAATCAATTTATAGAAAATTAAGATCCTTTAATGATAAGTGATTTCTTAATTTGCTCTATATGCGACCAGCTAGAATAAATGTGATGTTTTAAATCACATCTATTTTACTTAATATTTGCATATTTCAATGGTATTGATGCCTTTCTGATCAAAACTTGCTCAAAATGATTCTAATTTAGTGCGGACAGGGAGTAAATGCACATTTATTAAAGTATGAAATTCAGATAAGTTGTTGCCTCATTGTCTTCATAAAAACAACTTTAACTATGTTAAACCAATCTTTTGTCAATATAGAACATCAAAATCGGCTGAAAAGCAATTGCAAAAAGGGAAAAATTAGGGAAAAAAACAGAATTATTTCGACCCTTTATTAACATTTTTGACCCAACAAAACAAGTTTTAAATACATTTTAAGCTTGTTTTGTTTGCTACATCTATAAACGGCTTATACCCGAATTCAAAAATTTTCATAGTAGACGGGTAAATATTGTATTTCATCTTTTGGGGTCTTTCTTGTAATGCGAATTGGAAACATGTTTTTTTTTTCCGTGTCACTAGAGCGTAGTGTTAGATGTTAAATTCCGGAACAAATAGTTAAGTTAAATTAGCTTTTTTCGTTTATTAATCGCTTTGCTCATCCTAGTTAATTCCTTTTTTTTATCGTTGTAAATCAGCTCTAGTGCATATTCTAGTAATTTATAAGCATTTAGGATATGGTCTTCTGATACATTTGATAAATGGCTGCCAGTATTTCCGATCCATTTAATAGCCAATAGATATTCAGCAATTTCAGGATTTTTAAGTTTATACTCTAAAATTCTTGAATGTAAAGACAATTCTCTTCTTCCCTTTTTGGTCATCTTCGTTTTTTTAACCTTCAAAGCATCCATTAATGCCTCAACAGATATTCTAATTTTGTTCGCACATGAATTTTCATCCATCCAAAATAAACTAAAGGAGTCAATAAGTATTTTTTTTACTATTACAGGACAGGATTTAGGCATCTCAATAATATGAGGAGCAGGAATAAAAGAGGAGTACTTAATGACCGTATTATGGTGACTGTCTTGATCAGGGTAATTGTCTTCAGACTTATATCCTAAGGCTGCAACTATCTCAGCACAATAGTTACACTTTAAATGCTCAGTAAAGATAAAATCCGTATAAGGATATGATGGCTCTTCTGTAGTCTGAATTGATGATGCTCTTGTTTCTGTTTGAATGTATTTTTTATCAATAGATATTAATTCACCAGTAATACAATTTGGACAAGGCTTATTGACCCGCCAATCTATCCATATCTTTTTATTCATTGTAGAGCAAATTTTAATTTTACTTAATATACAGGTTTAGATCGCAAGTTGCCTCAAAGCTATGTCAATTCAATTAATTTTATTCCTAATTGTCTTCCACTACTAAACTCGTGTTGTATTTAACTAGCGAAAAGCATAATACTTTTAATTAAAATAGTTATTATTGAGAAAAATATGACTACGACGAACTCAAGCGCTAATTCAGGGGTTCATGGCTCAACGGGTTATGAATTTCAAAAGCATTGTGCGCTTTACGTTTTGCTGGAGCAGTATTCCACTTTAAAAAATAACCGATATTTCATCTGTCTTGAGCACCATGAGGATTTTCTCTTCTGTTTTCTAACCGCAGCAGACCTTGTAAGGTCAGTTGATTCATATCAAGCTAAAAAGGCATCCGAAAACTGGGGGCTTTCCGCAGAGCTTTTTGATATACTCCATAAAATGACTAATGTTGGGATTGCGTTAGACATTGATACAATGCCTAAGGATTCAACTTATGATCATTCGTTGAATTTTATATCAAATCATGATATCAAGTTGTCAATTAAGCAAAAAGGAAAGCTTGCAATTTCAGATACCGTTAATGTTTCTAGGGAGAAAGTCTTATTTACTAGCCTTAAACCGGAAATTGCAAAAAAAATTAGAGATGAAATTAATGTACTTTCTGGATCAAGTCTGATAAATGATAGTCAGCTTACTAAAATGTCTTTTGGTTTTATTGATCTAAACAAAAGCTACACAAAGCAAAAGCAGACCCTCATTGGTCAATTTAATCTACTTTTCGGGAAAACGGTAGCAGATCACTCAGCCGCAGTTGAAACGCTTTTAAGACTTTTTAGAAATGCTGAAAATGTTTTAAATCAGGGAGGAATAGTGCAATTAATGGATAAATCTAAAAGAGTTGATTATAAGGAAATCAATAAGGCTATCGATGTTATTACTAAGGAACAGAAGGCATACGAGTTTTGGCGTTCTAAGTCAGATGAAATATCCAAGAAAATACTAATATCTTTAGCAGAAAAAACTAAATTTGAATTGGCATTCAAAAATAGCTTTGATCTTTTCAAAGATAATAAGCAGGTTGAGCACCAGAAGATTTTAAAATTTGTAAACAAGAACCGGGATGCTTTTGACATTCATACTTCTGATGTTGATTGTCTTGAAGAATTGTACAATCGGTTTATGAACCAACAGAATACCCAATTAAAACCTATTGACATAAAAGCGACATTATTCGCAGCTTATATTGAAATATTAGATACACTGTGATGAAGTTAAAACTTATAATAAACCACCTGTTCGTTTATTCTGAAAGCACCCAGAAGTATTTCTATGCAGAGCTTTCCAACGGTTTGAATATTATTTCTGGAAGGAATACTTCAGGAAAGAGTACATTTTTTCTGGCAATTAATTATGCATTCGGAATTAATGACTTTAATTCTCAATTAAGGGCTATTTTAGATTATAAACCTATTTTTCGTCTTGATTGCGTGTTGCAAAAAGGAACGGAGGATACAACGTTAACTCTTATAAGGGAGGATGAAATGCTTCTTATTAAAATTGGAAATTTACCAATAAGACGTTTTAATGGGATAAGTGCCAATAATTCGGCAGAGCATGTTAAATTAAAGGAATATTTTCATGATCTCTTCAATTTTCACCTAAGTTTAGAGTCTCAAAACGAATACAAGTTATCTCCAATAGAGGTTATTTTTCTGCCATATTTCATATCACAGAAAGTCGGTTGGGTATATATGAGGAAATCATTTAGCAGCCTTGATTTTTTTAGAAATTTTAAGAATGACTATTTGGATTATTATTTGGGTATCGAAAATGACTTTGAGCGTTCCAAGAAGAAAGAAATCGAGCTTAAATTAAAAGCTGTAAGCGAAGAAATTAGATTTCTAGAGCGTGCTGAAGTCTCTAATGATGATTTTCAAATCAGCAAATTATCCGATGAAGATTATAGTGCGCACTCAATTAGCTACATTGAATCGTATTCAGAGAAATTAAAAGAGTTAACAGCAGATGAGAATGATTACGTTCTGAAATGTAATGAATTAGGTTTTCTAATAGAACGCCTTTCTGTTCTTCGAAAAGTTTCACGAAACCACAGTCATCAGGATCCAGAAACAGGACTTTGTCCTGTTTGTGAACAGAGTTTAGCACACCCATTGAGTGCCTCTTATAAGTTTTTGCAAGAACAAAATGATACTAATACTGAGATAACTTCCTACAAATCCCAAATAAAAAATGTTCAGAGTAAGATTAATACATTGAATAAACGAATACGTGAGAATAAAGTAGTGGTGGAAAATAATTATCGAGTTGTATCAAAATATACAAATTCCGAGCACTCCTTTGAATCATGGCTTAATAATAAAACTAATATCAGACTATCACAAAATGTTCATCAAAAGATTGGTGAACTTGTCATTAAGCAAAACGCATATCAAGACGAACTAAAAAAATATAAAACAGCCGCAGAGGTTGAAAAGCTTAGAATAGAAAAGAATATCGAATTTGCTGGTATTTTCTCTAAATACCGTACTGCATTAGAAACAGTTGATGATCTAGATGAGCCAAGATTTAACCAACTTTATGATATCACTGCATTTCCATCTGATGGTGTGGAGCTCCATAAAACAGTGATGGCTTATCACTTCGCATTTAACAAGCTCATAAAATTAACTAACAATATCCATCGATTACCATTTATGCTTGATGCAATTTTTAAAGAGGATATTGAAACTTATACTAGGGGGTTGATCTTAAAATTTATATCCAATTATATGCCTGACGATACCCAAACTATTATTTCAATTGCAGAAAAATCAGATCATGAAAAACTTGTTCAAGATTATAATGCAAATTATTTTGGTGGAAAAGGTAAAATAATATTCATTGGCGATGGAATTAATGTTAAATCATTCTTGACAGACTATAACGGACAACAGCCTGGATTATTGAAGGAAACACTTGAATATATCGAAAATAACTAATCTGTTTTGAAGTAATTTGGAAACAGAGTTTCGTCTTTTGCATAAGAAAGCATTAAATAAATTATGGAGATTAAACAACAGTATCTCTATTTGTTTCAAATATGAATTATGTCCATCTAAGGCTATGAATGTGGCCTAAATTGAATCTCATAATATATTCATCTTCACCAATAAAACTCAAGAGCCGTTCAGAGAAGCCCCACCCCCCCGAAGCTCTAGCTTTTAGTAAAACATCGACTAAGGGAAAAAATGTATGCACATATTCACCAGGGTTATAATATTTCTTTTCAAATTGTAGTGCTTCCTTCGTATCACAAATGATGAGTAAGCCTTTGTTATCACTAAATCTTCTCGCACATTCTATTCGACCTGTAAAACTTACTATTTTACCATGTTTGCTTTTTCTTGCGCAGGATCGGAATAAAATTGGTCTTTTTTTTGGTGAATAATTCCTCAAAACAATATCCCAAACATCATAAAATGCTTTTCTTTTTTCGTCATGTCCTGTAAGGAGCCAATTACCAATAAACGTTTTTGTATGTTTAGTAATCATTATATCTTTTTGCAAAATATCTATTAGATTTGTTGCTATATCAACCTTTTGATTTTTTGATAATCTATATTGGAGTTTGTCATTCATATTTTAATAGAAAAAAAACATATTCATCTCTGTGCACTAATCTAATTTTTGCCAGTCTAAAGGCACTTTTGCCAATGAAATGTGTTAGTGCAGTAAAATCTTCTCTACGGTGCAAAGAGTAAATTGATTTGATACAATAATAGGTATTTCAACAATAACACAATCTGATCACTTTCTGTAAATTATGTTCAACTTTAAAAAGGGGGAAATTAGGACAAAGACAGAGTATTTCGACCATTTTTTAACTTTTTTAAAAAAATAAAACATTGTTTGAATGTATTTAGAAGGATTTTCCTTCTGAAATTTCTTTAATAGTTAAAACTTCTTTTAATGATAAATCAGCGCTTATATATGCTCCATATACTCTCGTAGTAAAAAGAGAAAAATTAGAATAGAAGCTACATCTATTACTCCCTATTAGGCATATTTTAATGGTATAGATGCCATTCTTATCAAAACTTGCTCAAAATGGTTCGACCTTAGTACGGCCGGGGGTACGGAGCCGGAGTTAGTTCTGATCTTAATTCAAACTATAATTTTTTCAAAACTTAGCATTCTGTCAATCTGAGAGATAACTTAAATAATTATATTAGTTATATTTTCCAGCTCTGCTTTTATTGAAAATAATTGTTAATTTTTTTCTTCAAAGATCGAATCAATCAAATATCCTTTTTTTTAGAAAATCAACTTCTTGTAAAATTGAGAAAGGATTATAAGCTTTCTGAGCGCTTTATCGATTTCATTTTTGTAATCCGGTAAATCAACATCCTCTTATAAAAAGATAGCTCTTTTAATTAAAAGTTATATGTTTTTCTAAAATTCCTACATAAGTAGTTAGACAATTTACTATGCAATCTAAAATGGCTCATATAATTGATAATTTCCTTAAAACGTGTGATAATAATATGATCGTAATTTTTTAAGTGGACAATAAAGCTTAATTTTGTGCCGAATTATGTTCAAAAGTGCTATTGCCATAGTTATTTTAGTTTCACTGATGTTATCTAATTTCAGTAGGCTGTTTATTTATACCAGTTTTGACCTGAATCAAAAATATATTGCTAGTACACTGTGCGAAAATAGGGATAAGCCCGAAAGACATTGTAATGGGAAATGTTACTTGATGAAAAAGTTAAAACAAGCGGAAGAAAAAGAAAAGAAACAAGAGCAAGATAGTCATAGGAAAGGATCTGTTGATCCATACATTTTGAAACAAAGTATTACACTGTCTCTATTCTCTAATCAAATAAAGAAAAGCCATATTCTTGAAATCGCTTCTGATTTGCCCAATTTTAGTTTAGAAATACCTCATCCACCGCCTTCCACATTTAATCCCATTTCTTAATTAAAGATCATTTGCTCATCGTCTTTTTTGTCTTTTGACAATTCAGATCATGACGCTATTTTATAACATCGACAGCTAGATGTTTACGTAAATTTTATTTATTACTCGGTAATTCAGGTTCTATCGGACATTAATTTAAGTGTATCCCTATGAATGATTGATATATCACTCGTTCCTAAATGGGATTATATGAAGTACTTTCCGGTATGTAAAAAAATAGATTTTTCAGCTAAGTCGCAATAGATTACAAAAAACAATTACAAATAAGATTTCATGAAGCAGTTCTTATACATAATACTTGGAATATTTTTAACCGCAAACGTGCAGGCGCAATCCATAAATGGGAAAGTCAACGCATCAAATGGGAGCCCTATTGAAACAGCAACCATCAGTGTTTTAAACAGCACTAAAGTGACTACTTCTGATAAGAACGGCAAATTTAGCCTCATTTTAACGGAAGGAAATTATCTGTTGTCAATAAGCGCTGTTGGTTTTGCCACTCAATTTAAAAAGGTTACCATAACTAATCAGGCACCCATCAATTTAGTGATCGAACTTCAGGCAGCTAACCGGCAGCTGAACGAAGTAGTTGTGACTGCAGACAATAAGCAGCAGGATGTTCAAAAAGTTCCTGCTGCAATTACTGTGTTAGATGCCAAACAGATTAAGGACTATCGCCTTTGGGATATCACCAACCTGACCGCGATCGCACCTAATTTGTTTACCGTAGAACATGGTAACAGCACGAGTTCTAATTTCTTCAACATACGCGGGGTGATGGGGTTTTCCAATGAACAAGCTGTAGCCACGTATGTAGATGGTGTTTACCAATTTGATTACTTTTCTGCACCGCCCTTGTTTAATGATGTACAAAGTATTGAGATCCTGCGAGGGCCGCAGGGAACGCTCTATGGGCGTAATGCTTTTGGTGGTGTGGTAAATATTACCACCAAACAACCAGGTAATACGCCAAGTGGATATTTTGAAACCACGTTTGGCAACTACGGACAACAGCGTTATACAGCAAGTCTATCAAGCCCAATTGTCGCGAATAAACTTTTTGCCAGCGGCTCTTTTACCTATAATCATCGAGGATCGATCTATTACAACGAATTTACTAAAAGCGGTTTCGACCGGAGAGAGGACTACTCAGGCAATTTCAACTTGCGTTACCTGCCATCGGCGAATTGGTCACTTGCACTGAATGCAAAATTAGAAAATGACAATGACCGTGGCAGCTTTCCCTGGCTGGGATCAATTGAAGAAGTATTCGCTAAACCATACCAGGTGAACACCAACAACACAAATGTGGAACGACGGAAAAATTTCAATACCTCTTTAGCTGCCAATTACTATGGCAAACATTTTAACTTTACTTCAGTGTCTTCTTACATTGACTGGCATGCTTATTACGAGGGAAAGGGAGTTGATTATGACTTTAGTCCTTTAGATGCCCTAAGTACCGCACCCGATCAGCGGCAGCATATTCTTTCGCAGGAAGTTAGATTTACCTCGCCATCGGCAAGTCGGAGCCAGCTTAAATGGGTGGCAGGAGCCTATGGATTTACGCAAAACACTCATATGAATGCACCCACTTTCTTTGGGTCTGACTACGTATTACTTGATCCTAAAGCTACCAATGCCCCGTACACGAGCACCAGTTTGAGCAGCGGTAATAACAAAGGTTATGCCTTTTTTGGACAAGCAACTTATGCCATCACAAACAAATTGGACTTTACTGCGGGTATCCGCTATGACCACGAGACCCGTAGTCTGAATCAATACACCGATTATGAGAAGGATCCTGATCCGGTAGTCTCATCACCAAAGCAGTATTACACAGCAAATTTCAATGCAGTAACCCCAAAATTTGTCCTGAGCTATAAGTTACAGGATAACGTGTTATTGTATGGCAGTTATGCTCGTGGTTTCCGTGCAGGGGGGCTTAATACCAATGCTAAAAATCCCGCACAAGTTCCTTACCAGCCCGAGCATTCGGATAATTACGAGATCGGCTTGAAAAATACGTTTTTGGACAATAAGCTGAAATTAAACCTGACCGCTTTCTACCTGGAACAGCATAACCAACAAATCAGCACGGCAATGGACGGCATCAATGCATTGATCCTCAACGTGGGAGAAATGCATAACAAGGGGATGGAACTCGAAGTCACCGCACTGCCGGTAAAAGGTTTACAGATCGACTGGAATGCCAGTTATTCCCATGCACGCTATGCATCGCTGTTATTGTACAGTGCTGATGCAGGTGCAGTGGTCAACTTTAAAGGAAATAAACCGATCAATACGCCGCCGGTCAGTTCAATGCTGGCGACTCAATACACCTATGACTTCGCAGGCAGCAAACATAACCTGTCTGCATTTATCCGGGGAGAATATCGCTATCTGGGTTCATACGAATTTGATTTTATCAACAATAAGAACCAATCTGCTTACAGTTTATTCAATGCAAAAGCGGGTATAAGTACAAAACATTTTGAACTAAACTTTTGGGCCCGAAATATCACCGATAAAAAGTATATAGCCTATGGTTCTTTTAATTCATTCCTGTTAGGAAGCCCAAGAACTTATGGAACAACCCTTATTGCCAAATTCTAAAAAACAAGAATGATGAAAAAACTATTTTTTGCTGCAACCATGATGTTCATGCTTGCAGCTTGTAAAAGCAAAACAAAGGATCCAGGAACAACAACCAAACAGCATAATGAACAACAGATGCCAATAAGCTTTCCTGAGCCTAAAGTGAAGATTAAGACCGTAGGCATTTTACTTTATGATAATTACGCCGTTTTGGATGCTATGGGGCCCTATCATGTATTGAGCGAACTGATGGGTGCTAAGGTGTTTTTTGTGGGGCGGCATAAAGGACTCATCACTACGGGAAATGGCCTGAAAGTGCAATGTGACTCATCCATCGCTGAGGTAAAGCAGTTAGATATCTTAGTTATTCCCGGCGGATTGAACGAAACTTACATGGCTACTAAAGATACCGTTCTGCTGAACTGGATAAAAGCGATCGACCTTCACTCTAAATATACCACAAGTGTGTGCACTGGTGCCTGGATCTTAGCTGCTACCGGTTTATTAAAGGATCAGCAGGCCACAACGCATTGGTTTGGAAAGCAAATCTTGAAAGATCAATTCGGAATAATCCCTCAAAATAAGCGCTATGTGAAAAGC
This sequence comes from Pedobacter cryoconitis, assembly GCF_014200595.1. Lineage (NCBI taxonomy): Bacteria > Pseudomonadati > Bacteroidota > Sphingobacteriia > Sphingobacteriales > Sphingobacteriaceae > Pedobacter > Pedobacter cryoconitis. The sequence goes on along the minus strand of NZ_JACHCG010000001.1, from coordinate 2,359,096 downwards.
GGTAAGTATTGGACCAGTGCTGGTGTTTCCGCCGGTATTGATATGAGCCTGGGCCTGATCAATGAAATCAGAGGCGAAAAGTATACCCAAATGGTGATGCTGGATCTGGAGTATGACCCGCAGCCACCGGTCAAAGGAGGCAATGAACAAAATACCGATAAAAATATTGTGGAGAATGTGCGTTCGATGTACAACAGTGCTATAACACCATTATTACATCCTGAAAAAACATCGGCAAATATAAAAATCGATAATGATAAAGACCCGGTTTGTGGCATGTCTTTATCAGCAGGCTATGCAGACACGGCCAATTACAAAGGAAAAGTTTTTGGTTTTTGTTCAGCCATGTGCAAGGATGCCTTCAAGGAAAATCCAGCTTCTTACCTGGGAACAAAATAATAAGGGACAATCATACATCTCGAAAAATCACAACCTGCGTTTAATTAAGAGAACGCAGGTTATTTAAATAAATATAACTTATTTTGATTGAAACTAAGCTACTGGCTGATATTCCAAGCTGTATAACAAGAGTACGAATGTATATCCAGGACATTAGGCATAATTTTAATAGACCCATAACTTATTAAAGGGTTTGTAATAAAATACTGAGGATCAATAAATGCGTTACTTTGTTGAATGTGAAATAAATAATATGAATTTGTAGTCACGTTTATCTAAACATTAAGCCTGAATAACTAAACTATTAATGTCGCCACAAATTTTTAATTAGACAATAAAACCTTACTTTTGCGGAGAATTATGTTCAAAAGCGCTGTTGCCATATTTATTCTAGTCTTACTGGTGTTGTCTAACTTCAGCATGCTGTTTATTTATGCCAGTTTTGACCTGAATCAAAGTTATATTGCCAGTACACTTTGCGAAAATAGGAATAAGCCTGAAAGACACTGTAATGGTAAATGCTACTTGATGAAAAAGTTAAAACAAGCAGAGGAGAAAGAGAAGAAGCAAGAGCAGGATAGTCAAAAGAAAGGATCTGTTGATCAATTCATTTTGAAACAAAGTATTACAATGGCTCTTTTTTCTAATCAAATAAAAAAGAATCACCCTATTGAAATCTCTTCAGCTTTGCCAAAAGTTAATTCTGAAGTACCTCATCCACCACCTGCTACATTTAGTCTCATTTCTTAGTTAAAACATCACTTTATGCATTACTTTTTTGTCTTTGGACAATTTAGGTATTGATGCTATGCCTTTGAGCGATCATAGCGAGATGTTTACCTCAATTTATTTATTGTCTTTAATACAGTTGCTGTAATTCAGACTGTATTGATCACTACCTATTAAGTATGTCTCCTTTTGGACGCACCACAAAATTTATACAACAAAAATGAAAAAATTATTATCTATCATAAGTTTATCTACTTTATTATTTACATCATGTTCAAAAGACAGTGATACAGTTCCGGCTGAAGCCGACGGTAAAGCAACTGTTTCCTTTGATGCGGTATTCGGATCCCAGGATTTTGCATTAAATAAGGACTTTACTTCTGGGACAAAGACACTTAATTTCAGTAAATTCAGATATTGGGTAAGTAATGTTACCCTTGTAAATAGCAAAGGTGAAGAGTACAAAGTGCCTAATTCTTACTATCTGGTTGAAGAAACGAGCGCTGTTCCTGTTCAGGATGGAGCATTTACCTATCCTGCTAAAAAGCGGGAAGATGTGGTTTTGTCAAATATCCCATTGGGAGATTATAAAACCATCAAATTTTCTATCGGTGTAGATCAGAAATACAATGACAATTTAAGTCTGCAAACAGGCGAACTTTCTCAGTTAAATGGGATGACTAATGTCTCCTGGATGTGGATGACCAGTTATATTTTCTCATCTGTTGGCGGTAAAGTAACTGAAAACGGTTCATCTAAAACTTTATTAGTAGAAACAGGCTTAAACGCAAATTACAAAACAGTAACACTTGATTTACCTCAAGCCGTTAAAATCAGTTCTGCCAAGGATACTAAGATTGTTTTAAATGCTGATGTGGCGAAAACCATTGATGGTATGGATGTGGTAACCAATCCAGTGGTTGGCGCTTCAAAAGCAGAAATAATGGCGGCAGTTGCAACAAACTATTCAACAAAAGTATTTTCAGTAAAATCTGTCAACTAATCCAATGGCAGGTAAGATCGCAGATTTGTGGATTCCTGTCTTTATTCTATTACTGGCTACTGTATCATCTTGTAAAAAGGATAATACCGTTGAAGAACCTAATCCGGTACCTCATGCTATAAAGCTGGAGGTGCCGGGTAACTTCCCGGCTGCTCAGCAGGATCTGGATAACCCATTAACTGCTGAAGGAATTGAATTGGGCAGAATGCTTTTTTATGACGTCAGGCTTTCTGGCAACAACAGGATTTCCTGTGCCTCTTGTCATCGTCAGGATCTTGCTTTTACTGATGGAGTAGCATTGAGTACGATTGGCGTTTCAGGCAAAAAATTAGACAGGCATGCTCCTGCATTGTTTAATCTGGCCTGGGCAAAAACCGGACTGTTTTGGGATGGCGGTTCGAAGAACCTCGAATCTCAGGCATTTGGGCCTTTGACTAGTGCTGATGAGATGCATCAGGACCTTCTAGAGCTGGAAAGTGAACTGAAACAAATACCTGGTTATGTAAGCCTGTTTAGAAAAGCGTTTAATGAGGATATTAAATCTGCAAATATGGTGAAAGCATTGGCTCAGTTCCAGCGTACGTTGGTTTCTGGTACTTCTAGATATGACAAGTTCAAAAGAGCTGAAGCAGGGGGCAGTCTTTCAGCTACTGAATTACTTGGCATGAGCCTGGTGAACAGCAAATGTAAATCTTGCCATAGCGGGGAGTTGTTTACGGATGATGGTTACCATAATAACGGCATTGATGCTGCTTTCACCGACGAGCATGAAGGGATTTTTCAAGGTCGTTTTAGGGTGACTTTTGATCCCGGCGACATGGGTAAATTCAAAACGCCTTCACTAAGAAATGTAATGCTCACTGCGCCTTATATGCATGATGGCAGATTTAAAACCATTGATGAGGTGCTGGATCATTATCAATCCGGGATTAAAATCTCTCCGACTACAGATATGTTGCTTAATCAGAATCATGGTCAGGCAGGCATACCGCTTTCTCAAACAGAAAGAGAGGCAATTATTGCTTTTCTGGGTACGCTTACCGATTATGAATTCACGACTAATAAAAAAATTAATAACCCTAATCCATAATCATGATGATTACAAAAGGAAAAAGCTTAAAATCAATACTGCTTTTCAGCTTCATGCTGCTATTTGCAGCCTGTTCTAAAAAAGACGATTCTACTCCAGATTTTCAGAAAGAAAACCTGGCACCACTTTCTGTTGAGTTTGATAATATTGTGGGGGAACGAACATTGGCTTTTAACAATACAGGCAACCCCTATAAAAATGCGGAGGGTGAAGCCTTTACGGTATCAAGGGTTCAGTATTTCATCAGTAATATTAAGGTCACCACTGCGGCTGGAAACATCTTCACCGTAAATCCAGACAGTAGTTATTTCCTGATTAAAGGTGATGACAAGGGCACCCGGTTTGCGAAGGTCAATGTGCCTGAAGGAGATTATACCAATTTAACCTTCACATTAGGTGTAGATAGTTTGCGTAGTACTATGCCAATAGACAAACGTACAGGGGTACTCGATCCTGCAGCTGGTGGTGGTCACGATGGCGGTGGGATGTATTGGGGTTGGAACAGCGGTTACATCTTCTTTAAGTTCGAAGGGAACTCGAATGTAGTATCAGATGACGCAAATGGTGATCCTACGGGCAAGAAACAGATGAAATACCATATTGGCTTTTTCGGCGGTTACAGTGCACCGACACTCAATAACATTAAGTTGATTAATGTAGATTTAAGGACAGCAGGAATAGCTAAAGTAAGGAAAGACCGTCAGAGTAACATCCATCTTTTTGTTGATATAATGAAGGTTTTTAATGGTAAGAATAGTTTTAGAATTGCTGAACATCCAAATGTGATGTTTGACGATTTTACTGCTAAAATTGCAGTGAATTTTCTTGAAATGTTCAGACATGACCATACTGAAAATTAAATACCATGAAGAAGAAACATTGGATCGTACTGTGTCTTTTTGGCCTTTTTATATTGGCCTGTAAGAAAGACAATCCGATCAAAGAAGAGATAGAAAAGTTTCTGGGATTTCAAAAACCGGCGAATTTTCCGGAGCCTGTGTATAATTTTGCCAATAATCCAGTTACAAAAGAAGGGTTTGAACTAGGTAGGGCGTTGTTTTACGAACCCAGACTTTCACGAAACAATACCATTACCTGTGGCTCTTGCCACATCCAGTCTTCTGCATTTACGCAGCACGGACATGATGTGAGCCACGGTATCGATGACCGATTAGGAACACGTAACTCACCGCCAATTATGAACCTCGCATGGAGCAAGGCATTTATGTGGGGTGGTGGCGTTTTTGATCTTGATCTTCAACCGATCACACCTATCACTACCCATGAAGAAATGGATGAAAATCTTGATAATGTATTGAACAAAATCCGTGCATTGCCTAAGTACACAGCCATGTTTAAAGGTGCTTTTGGAACAGAAGAAGTAACAACGGCACGTTTCATGAAAGCCTTGTCTCAATTTATGGTAATGTGTGTGAGCAGCAATTCCAAATACGACAAGGTGATGCGTAAGGAAGCTGGCGCAACCTTTACGGCAAATGAGCAGGCAGGCTATGTAATATTTAAAGAAAAGTGTGCCTCTTGTCATTCCGAGCCTTTATTCACCGACGGATCTTTCCGTAACAATGGTTTAGGAATCAGTACGATCAATGACAAAGGCTTATATGGTGCTACGCTAATAGAAACAGATAAATATAAGTTTAAGGTACCATCACTAAGGAACTTGCAATATACTGCACCTTATATGCACGATGGGAGGTTTTTATCACTGGCTGGTGTATTGGAACATTATAATTCGGAGGTTCAGGCTACGCCTAATTTAGACCCGTTACTGAATCAGAATGGAAAGCTTGGCATAGCATTAAATGAAGATCAAAAAGCTAAACTTACAGCATTTCTGAATACCCTGAACGATATGGATTTTATCAATAACAAAATGTTATCAGAACAATAGATATGAAAAATAAAATAATGACTGCGCTGGTGTTGGTTATGATAAGTATAACAGCTACCCGGGCATGTGATATATGTGGTTGCGGTGTTGGGAGCTATTATTTGGGGATTTTACCAGAGTACAATAAGCGTTTTATTGGCTTACGCTATCAGCATAAAACATTAAGGACTCATCTGGGTCCTTTCGGAGAACGTACGCCAATCACAGCTGAGGAGATTTACCGGAGTGCGGAGCTTTGGGGTGGTTGGAATTTTGGAACTAGATTTAGGGTACTGGCTTTTGTACCTTATAATTTCAATGAACGTGTTAGTCAGACTGGAAATGGAACAAAAACAGGGTTGGGTGATATTGCCCTTATGGGATATTATAAATTGCTTGACCACAAAGGGACTTTGGGTGAACGTTTGTTGGTTCAATCTTTATGGATAGGTGGTGGAATTAAGGTGCCTACCGGAAAGTATGAGCCTACTGAACGTTTAGCTGTAAGCGAATCTCCGAACAACTTCCAATTGGGAACTGCTAGTACAGATTTTACCTTAAATGCGGCTTATGATATCCGTTACAATGATATGGGCGTCAATGCCAATGTGAACTATAAGATCAATACAGAAAATAAGTATGAATATCGTTATGGTAACAAATTCACCACAAATGTATTGGCCTATTATAAATTCAGGATAGCGAATAAAGTAACTGTTGCTCCTAATATTGGCGTACTTTATGAAACTGCGTCTAAAGATGTGGAAAGTAAGAAATATGACGTAGCTGTATCAGGTGGATATTCTCTATCTGCTGTTGGTGGTGTAGAGGTAGCGATGAAAGGGGTTTCATTCGGCGCTAATTATCAAAATGTGCGGTCGCAGGATCTTGCAGGAGGTAGAGCGTATGCTGGAAATCGCCTTATGGTTCACATGTCCTTACCTTTTTAAAGGAATAGCTATGAATAGATGTTTTTTGAAGATTGCCTCTCTTCTAGTGCTATTAATTACTAATGGTTGTCATGATAGAACTGCTGAATATGTTGAAGGGGGTAGTGCAGTATTAAATGTCGCCATTTTTGTTTACCCAGGTGTGGAACTGCTCGATTTTGCAGGGCCAGCTGAAGTTTTTAGTAATGCCAAAGGATTTCGTGTGTATACAGTTGCAGCAGATTTGGGACTGATGCGAACTGAAAAATCTGTAATTCGGATTTATCCCGATTATACAATTTCTAATGCCCCGCAACCTGACATCATCGTACTTCCGGGAGCCCCATTGGAAGAACTTGATCCTGTGGTGAACAATAGAGAAGTAATCAATTGGATAAAAGAAGTTCATAAGAAAACTAAGTTAACGATGTCCGTATGTACAGGTGCACAACTCTTGTCAAAAGCAGGTATATTGGATTATAAAACTGTTACTACACATGCTGAGGCTATAGATACTTTACAAAGGCTTACACCTAATTCGAAATTCGTAGGCAATGTAAGATTTGTGGAGCATGGCAAACTGCTATCTACAGCTGGGGTTTCTGCTGGTATTGATGGAGCATTACATGTTGTAGCCAAATATAGAGGAATGAAGGAAGCACTATTTGTAAGTGCAATAATGGAATACGATAAATGGGATGCAAATGCTGGCCTTGTGGTTGGAAAACCCAATATTAAACAAGTTGCCAATACTAAATAGAGGAACACTCTGAGAAGTATGATTGAAAAAAGAAGATCAGGTAATATAACAGTAGTGTTCAAGTAAATTATTTAATTTAAAGAATTATGAAAAGTTTAATAAGTCTATTAAGTACATTGGGAACAATCATACTAATGTGTTCAATGACCAATGTGAATCCATCACCAGCAATAACTGGAATGAGTTCTGAATGTTCTAATGACACCACAAAAATTAGAATTGCAGAAAAGGACCTGGCTGATAAAAAAGATCCGGTATGTGGAATGCCTGCATTTAAATTTTTGGCAGATACGGCTGTTGCAGATAAAAAGGTCTATGGGTTTTGCAGCAAATCTTGTAAATCCAGATTTGTTAAGAATCCAAAAGCTTATCTTAAAACTAAAAAATAATTGTTTTGAAAATTGTATTGGTATTGGTCTTTATTGTATTGATTTTTGGTTGTTCCAGGAACGAGATCCGACTGCCTATACTTGGAAATCCTGAGGTGATTGGAAAAGATACCATTTACCCGACGATCAAGCCTTTCTCATTTACCGATCAGCGAAATGAGCTTGTAACAAATGATACCTTTAAAGGGAAGGTTTATATTGCTGACTTCATCTTTTTATCCTGCCCAACAATTTGTCCCAAAATGACTATACAGATGAAAAAGGTATATGATGCATATTATTTGGATGAAGATGTGTTATTCTTATCACACACTATTGATCCAGAGCATGATACTGTTGAAAAACTCAGGGCGCATAGTGATGCATTAGGGGTCGACCCTCTAAAATGGCATTTCGTGACCGGTGAAAAAGAGGCCATTTACTCCATTGCCGCAGATAGCTATTTTGCCACAGCACATGCAGATAGTAAAGCACCCGGTGGATATGTACACAGCGGGGGCTTGTTGCTGATCGATAAAAATCAACACATTAGAGGAGTCTATGACGGAACCAGTGCTGAGGAAACGACAAGACTGATTTCAGACTTAGAAATTTTAATAAAAGAAGAGTTCCCTGGACGGGCTATTAAATGAGAAAACTACTATCCATATTTTTACTTGCTGCTTTTTTATTTCAAAGCACGAATAAGCTATGGATTATGGTTTCTTTTTATATCCAGCAAGATTATATTGCAAAAAACATCTGTATCAACAGGTTTGATCTGATCCCAATTTGTGAGGGTCAGTGCTATTTGACCAGCCAACTTAAAAAGAGTGATAAACAGGAACAGAATATTCCGGATATCAAACTGAAAGATGTCCAACTCTTTTTTGCTCAATTGGTTAATTTCAAATTTTCATTTCTGAAATCCCCGGTTTTAAAACCAACGATTTATCCACAGTCACAACAGCATCAAAGTGATTTTTGGTGTTCCATCTTTCATCCTCCGCAGTCAATTATACTTTCTGAAGTTTAAATCATATCACAAACACATCTAACACATCATGCAAACAACAGAATTACCTGTTTGTAGCATAGGTTTATTTGGTGATAGCATCAGGCATTTCTGGATGGGTGAACTATCTGGTTTAGTCGACACATTTCCGATTTTGGAGTACCCACACAGGCAAGACTTTTATGCTTTGCTGCTTGTGGATAATGCTTTGGGAGAAGTAATGGTAGATAACCAGCGGATACGCCTACATGACAATGCAAAAGCAATCATCATTAAACCAGGCTGCATTTCAAGTATCGATTTTAACAGACAGGCAAAAGGGCACATTATTTGTTTCACCGAGCAGTTTTTTTCATTACGGTATAACAATAATATTTTGTATCAGTTCTCCTTTTTACAAAGAGAGGCACAACCTCATATTCGTCTAAAGGATCAGGAAAAAACACGTTGGCACCAGCTGATCAGATTATCCTATGAAGAATTTATTCTACAGGAAAGAGAGTCAAAAACTGTGCTGCGGTCTTATTTGAATATTATCCTATTCGAACTGAACAGGCTTTATAATCCTGCGGGTTTCTTTAAACTTAATAATATGAGAAAGGAAAAAATCCATCAATTTGAAGAATTGATCGATACGCATTTTCAGTTGAAAAAACTCCCATCTTGTTATGCAGATCTCCTACATGTTAGTCCTAACTACCTAAACAAAATCTGCAAAGAAGAAACCGGTCAGACTGCTGGTGACCTGATCAGAAAACGGATCACAATTGAAGCACAGCGGTTGTTGCATTATACCAATTCATCTGTAAATGAAATTGCCAACCAATTGGGCTTTGAAAGTATATCCTATTTTGTCACTTCTTTTAAAAAACAGACTGGCCTAACTCCTGAGCAGTTTCGCAAGAAGCAAAATTAATGTGTTTAAAAAAAATAGACAGATTTTTAATCTCAAATTAGATTTATATTATGGGAAATGGTCTTCTGGCTTTCTCTGCGGCAACGCCCGCAATACTTTTTACTTACCTGATGATCAAGTTCAATCTTCAGCATTCTGAATTGGAATTACATCCGAAAGGGAATCAAAATCCCAAGTTAAAAAACAGACTTGAATATCTTTTTGAAACTCATTTTGAACGTTTAGTCCCGGTAGAACTTCATAGCAAATACCAATGTCTTTCTGCTTATGTGGATGCAAAATCAAATGGAACGTATATTCTCCTTACTCATGAAGGGAAGAAAGTCCTCATCCTCAAAAAGAACAACTTTGGGTGGTCTGTACTGCATCAGAGCAAAGCAATTGATCAGCCACTCCAGTTTGTAACACCGCTAATTCTGATGTTGGAGCAACGGTTTTATAATTGATAAACTGGTTAGGATTGAATATGTAAATAAAAGGCACGTTTATGTAGTTTTCAAAACCTTTTTTTGATATAAAATTCCATTTTAACACCCGAAGCAGGATTGTTTTTATAAACATCCTGCTTTGTTATTTCTGCTGATTTAGGTGTTTAAAGAGGATTTTTGTAGCCTAATATTTTTGATATGGATATTCCTTTGTTTCATCTGGACTGGCTCAACAATCGGATGTTGATTGCTTTGATTGCCACACTTCATGCGCTGATTAACCATTCTTTGGCCGTGGGTTTTATGCCGCTAGTGGCCTGGCTGGAGAATAAGGGTGTAATGAATAGCAGGCCGGATCAGATCACCGATCCTAAATGGGACAAGATGGTTTACAATATGATGTGGACAGCGTTTATCATCACGACAACTATTGGTGCAATGACCGGAGTTGGTATTTGGTTTTCTGTTTCATTGGTAAGTCCAAACTCAATTGCCAGCTTAATAAGGGTATTTTATTTCGCCTGGTTTACTGAGTGGACGGTTTTCGTTACTGAGGTAGTTTTGATCTTGATTTATTTTCTAACCTGGAAAAATGCGAATAAGTCGCTAAAAGCAAAGATGCGTCACATCAAATTTGGCTGGTACTTAAGTGTGTTCTCCTGGGTTACAATGGCCTTGATCGTTTCTATTCTGGGTTTTATGATGGATCCTGGAAACTGGAACAATGATCGGACATTTATGACGGCTTTTACCAATCCTTTGTATCTTCCTCAACTGATTTACAGAACACCCTTAGCGATGGTTCTGGGTGGAACTTTTGGATTTTTCCTGGTTTCCATATTTACCAAAAGAGGGGATGAAAACCGGATTAAAGCTTTTCAGGCAATTGGCAGATGGATATTGTGCTGGTTACCTTTTGCGGTTGCAGGCTCTATCTATTATTTTAAAGTAATTCCAGAGACTAATCTGGCCAATATGTCTGTAGCTGTGGGTACTCAGTCTTTTCAGGATTGGTATGACATCATGTGGAAAGTCATTTTAGGCGCATCTGCTATTATCCTTGTTGCTGCAGTGATTGGTATATGGAAGCCTAAAAAGCTTGGTGCGCCATTTCTGGGAATTACGTTGATCTTTTCGCTCGCCTTTATGGGCCTTTTTGAACGGGTAAGGGAATTTATCCGGAAGCCCTATATCATTAGCACCTATATGTATTCTAACCTATTGAGGGAAGAAGATTACCCCCTGTATAAGAAAGATGGCGTCCTGAAATGGGCAACTTATACCAGCACACCGGTAATCACACCAGAAAATAAAATAGAGGCAGGTAGAAATGTGTTCATGTTAACCTGTAGTAGGTGCCACACCACACAAGGTGTTAATTCCATCAACTTTGTATTTGACCGGATGTATGGAGGCAAGGGAAAACCTTTTCCAGCAGACGCTATGAAAACATATATCGAGAGCCTCCACAATGCCAGAGAATATATGCCTCCTTTTCCTGGCAATAAAAAAGAAATTGATGCCTTGGTTGCCTATATCAAACAATTACAGGTAACCAGCGAGGTACTGGAGGGGGCGCAAGAAACCGGAGTAGCCGTAAATCCAGACCAATCTGTAGAAGCTTTTAAACCAAAACAAAATTAATACCGATGTTATTACTTCAATCAAAAGTTCCATTACCTCACGATATCCCTCTGCCACTACCCATTCCCGAACCTGTATTGGTGGTTGTTTTAGTTGTTTCATTTTTAGTGCATATCGTTTTTGTGAATCTGATGTTGGGTGGCTCATTGCTTACTTTATGGTGTCAGATTAAAGGCCGAAAAGAAAAGGAGTATGACGAACTTGCTCATGAAATAGCCAAAACGATCACGGTGAATAAGAGTTTAGCAGTAGTGATGGGGGTTGCACCTTTGCTCACGATTAATGCGCTTTACACGATTTACTTCTATACAGCAAATTCACTCACAGGTTTAATGTGGATTGCAATTATACCACTGGTAACTGTAGCTTTTTTGCTTACCTATTTACATAAATATACTTGGAGGATACTTGAAAATAACAAACCGCTCCACATGAGCATCATTGCATTGGCTTGTGTGATCTTTTTGATTATTCCTTTAGTGTTTTTAACGAATATTAACCTGATGCTTTTCCCCGAAAAATGGGGAACCGTAAAGGGGTTTATGTCCGCACTCGTGCTACCTAATGTGTTTCCCCGCTATCTGCACTTTATTTTTGCATCTTTAGCTGTTACAGGTTTATTCCTCTTTTGGTATATCGGCAGGAAAAATTATCCCTTTGAGGAAAAGTTTAAAGTTCTTACCAGATATGATCTTAAAAAGAAATCCTATTCGCTGGTGCTTGCTGCAAGTGCAGCACAGTTCTTAATTGGCCCTGTTGTACTGTTGACACTGCCGTCTAAGGGTATGGGATGGAACTTGCTTTTGATCATTTTCTCGGGGGCATTAATTGCTATACCTGCCATGTACTGGATCTACAAGGCGATAACAGGAAAGCCGGAAGATATCAATCAGAATTTCTGGAAGGTAGCTGTGTGTTTAACTATAACGGTAGTTTTTATGGGTTCAGGAAGACACGTTTATCGCGCAAACTCACTTAATCCACACAGGAAAATGATGGCTGAGAAGACGGCAGCATTTATCAAAGCTTCTGAAGAAGCCAGAAAGAACCCTGTTGAAGAGGAATTGGAATTAGATGAATCTCTGGGTGAAGTTGCGAAGGGGGCAGCCATCTTTAAACAGAACTGTTCAGCTTGTCATTCAAAGGATGTGAAAGTAGTTGGCCCTCCGATTATTGAAATGGAGACAATTTATAAAGGCAATGAAGCTGGGTTAAAAGACTGGATCAAATCTCCTGGAAAGAAGAGGCCTGATTTTCCACAAATGCCTGCCTTTGGAGAGAAATTAAGTGAGGACGATCTGACAGAATTGAGTAAATATATTTTAACCATTAAATAAAAAGTTATGATGCCCTACATGTTAGTTTTCTTAGTAGCCCTGCTTGTATTTCTATTAAAAGCTGTAATCGATCTATATGCTTTGTTATCGATGGTAAGAAAGGATAAACAAATCATTTCCCAGGATAATGAGAAAGAAGTGGAATATGAGTTTATCAAAGGATTACACTAATTAATGAATTTATAAAAATTAAGATGAACAAAAGATTAATATTAGCGATCTCGGCAATGACATTAAGCCTCTTTTCTTGTAAGAAACAAGATATCCAAATTAAAGATTCAGGGGTGAATTTGATTTTTGATAACGTTGTCGGGAGTCAGGATTTAGTGTTAAATAAGATATTTTCCATTGAAGGAAAAATCTTCCTGTTTAATAGCGTGAGGTATTGGATTAGTAACGTTGAATTTATTCAGGAAAATGGAACTACTTACTCCGTACCAAATTCTTATTATTTGGTCGAAGAAACTGATGCCATAACCATTCAGGAAGGGCTATTTTCCTACCCAGCAGTTAAAAGGGAACAAATAGCCATTAATGCAGTACCAAAAGGTAATTACAAATCTATCAGGTTTCATGTGGGTGTTGATTCAGTAAAAAACAATAACCTCAGCTTATCAGGCGGAGAATTGTCTCCAATGAGCGGGATGACAAATACCTCCTGGATGTGGTATACCAGCTATATATTTTCCTCGGTTAAAGGAACAATGGAAAACGGTACTACTAAACTTCTGAAAGCTGAAACAGGATTGAACAGCAATTATAAAACTGTCGAACTTACTTTTCCTAAAGTACTGCTCGTTTCTGATGCTAAAGATAATGTGGTCACATTGAAAGCTGATATCGTCAAATTGCTGGATGGTGTTGACGCATGGGAGTATCCAACTATAGGTGCTAATTTGCCCGAAAAAATGTCAATTATCTCCAATAATTTCTCCAATAAAGTATTCACTATCAATTCAATTAAGTAACTCACAATGATTAAAAAAACAATTCTCACAATGTCTTATTTTTCTAAATTTTCTTTATTCTTATTTGCCACATTATTTACACTTTCCTGTAAAAAAGACGATAAACAAACTGAGGATCCAAAACAACCTGTATATGAAGTTGCGGGTGTGACTAGTAATTGGTTTAAAGGAGATAGACGCAGTAATGCGGCAGAATCTAAGATAACTTATGACAAAGAAGGCAGAATCGTATTAGGACCTTTAGGAACGGGGGTTATCTCTTTTGAATATTATTCAGATAAGATCACTGTAAAGTATAGCAATCCGGCACCGAATACAGTGACAGACTATTTCACTTTAGATGAAAAAGGCAGAATAAAATCTTTAGTTCGAAAAGCACTCATGCCTTGGGATATAGCAATGAAGGATTATGTTATTCAAGGATTTGAGTATAATAGTGATGGCTTTCTTTCTGCTATTGTAGAGGATGGTAAAAAAGTTGAATTCACCTACAGCAATGGTAATCTGATGAGTTTCAATGATAAATTGAAAGGCGATAATGGTACCACCAATTTTGTATACACAGATGCAGTGTCTCAACATCTTCCACTTGCTGTTACTGTTCCAATTTATCACATTAACTCACTTCACCGCACCCCAACGCCAATCAACGTTCCTTTTGCTATGGCCGTTTTATATAATGGAGGGTATTATGGTAGAGTTTCTAAGAACCAGGTTTCTGAGATCAATACACCTTTAACTTCAACGTCTTATAGATTCATTTATACAAAGGATGATAATGGCCATATTGTTAAAATGAAAGAAACTGGAGATACGAGTATAGATTATATGGAGCATACGTTCAGGTATGTAGAAAAATAAGTGATCTGAGATAAATTTTTACCGATTACATGGTCTCTAAGGGAAGCCGCAGGATAGTTTTTCTTCTGCGGCTTCCTTATGATATTATAGAAGTCAACGATTTATTATTCTATAGGTATTTTGTCTTGAAAATGTTCTTCTCATAGCTTTACGGATCTAATAGATATGTTTATCTTTGCGTTTAAATGATCAACCGGCTTATTGCTATAGTTTTATTAATTGCATTGGCAAGCTCAAACTTTTCAAGGGTTTTTGTTTATGCTGGGTATGAAATGAACCAGAAATATATTGCTACTACAATTTGTGAAAATAAGGATAAGCCTGAAATGCATTGCAATGGTAAATGTTATTTGGCTAAAAAGTTAAAACAAGCGGAAGAGAAAGAAAAAAGACAAGAGGCAAATCGTTCTAAAAAAGGCTTGCAAGACAGTTTGTTTTCAAGACATAGGATTGAATTTAGTCCCGCTGTATGCATTCTCAAAAAGAATATATATTCCGAAATTAGTTTTTCTCTTCCTCAATCGCATTTCGAAATTCTTGATCCACCCCCAAGCTTATGCAGCTAGGATCATATCGCCTTTGTTTCTATTGTTAATATCACAGCTGTCTTTGATTCTATCAAGAAAATAGCTTGATAGGCTTTTTTACAAAATCAAACCTGACAGACTCAAAGGCTCACTTGAAGAAGTAATGTAAATACGTTCCATTGCTTTCAATACTTACAGTTTTATAGAAAAAAAATGAATAAATTATGGATGGTCTGCCTGTTGATGCTATTTGGCACGGTGGTACAGGCTCAAAATTACAAAAAGAATAAAAAAGACAGTGCTGCGGTAAAAGTAGATACTTCTGCCCGGCATTTAAATGAAGTACAGATCAGTTCTAAATATTATAAAAAGTACAAGATAGATAAGTCCTCCAATAGCTTAAAGCTAAAAACACCTTTGTTGCAATTGCCTCAGAATATCCAGGAGATAGATAAAAGCATTATTCTGGATCAGCAGGCAATTAATGTTAATGAGAGCATTACAAGAAATGTTAGTGGCGCAATGCGTAACAATACCGCAGATTTTTATGGTCCATTTATATTTATGAGGGGAGCAGCGATTAATACCTTGCGCAACGGAGTTGACCTTTCTATGATCTATTATGGCCCTGCACCCGAAGATGCCGCAATTATTGACCGCATGGAATTTATTAAGGGGCCCGCGGGTTTTGTGAATTCCATCGGAGATCCGGCAGGTTCATTCAATATTGTAACCAAACAACCCACTGGAGTAACTTCAAACAACATTAGTTTTACTGCAGGCAGTTTTGATCTTTACCGGCTTACAGCTGATTTGGATGGTCATTTTGATAAGGCCAGAAAATGGGAATACAGGCTAAATGCGGTAGGACAGAAGGCCAGATCTTTCCAGAAGTTTGCATTTAATGATAAGGTACTTGTAGATCCGGTCATTAAATACAATATCAATGATCATTCTTACATTTCAGGGGAATATATTTATCAGAAACAGCGATTTGAGCAATACCTTTTAACCGTTTTTTCTCCTAACGGTTTTGCTGCTCTGCCAAAAGATTTCAGCATCGCAGATCCAAATAAAAAACCGGTAAACAGTGGAGAAAATAATGCGTTTTTAACCTACCATAACCAATTCAACGATAAGTGGGACTTTACTGCTAAGGCTACTTTTGCACAGGATAATCTGGACGGTAACTACTTTTTTGTTTCCTCTTACAATAAGAATACCCCTAATCTTCTTCCAAGAAGGGTTACTTACGAACGGTTTAGAACGAATGTGTATTCTTTCCAGGGATTTCTAAATGGAGAATTCAAAACTGGACGTATTACGCATAAGGTTTTAGGTGGATTTGATTTCAACAGGAAAAATTTACTAGCTTATTCAGGCTATAATGATAAGACGGCGAATCCAGCATTGTACAACTTAGATATAAACAATCCTGTATATGGTATTACGTTTGACTCGAATGAAAGAACAGGGCCCTTAGCCGACATTGCCACCAATAAGTCAATGGTAGAATATTATGCTGGTTATATACAAGATGAGTTAAATCTGTTGAATGATAAGTTAAGGCTAACACTGGCAGTAAGACTTACCGGCTCAAAAAGTAGCGTAGCTATTCCAAGTGTTTCAAGTGTATCTGATTTAGTCTTAACCCCTCGTATCGGATTAAGTTATTCCATTAGGCCCGATTTTTCTGCCTATGCTTTATTTGACCAGACCTATACACCCCAAAGTGGGATCAATGCCACTGGTGGAGTATTTGAGCCTTTGCGTGGCAAGAATCTGGAAGCTGGTTTGAAAAAGGATTGGATGGGTGGTAAATGGAATACAACTGTCTCGGTTTATCATATTACCAGAGACAATATCATCGTTACAGATCCATCAACCAATCTTCAAACTCAAATTGGACAAACCAAATCTAAAGGGATTGAGTTCGATCTGAAGGGTGAAATAGTTAAGGGCCTGAATGCTGTGATTAATTATGCTTATACCGATTCTTATATCTCCAAAGATGCACGACCGACCTATATTGGTTTGCCGTCTCCATATGTTGTGAAGCACATGCAGAATACCTGGCTTAATTACGCATTGCCATTCCAAAATATCAAAGGCTTCACCATTTCAGGTGGTTATCAGCTACAAGCCGGCAGAGGTGGCCGATATTCGCAGGAAACAGGTTTGAACCTTGCACCTGTGTTCCGTTTAGATGGTGGCATTGGCTGGTCAAATACCCGGTTTTCCGTCAATGGTATTGTAAACAACATTCTGAACCGTTTTAACTATGGAAGTGCTTGGGTTACACCAGCTCCGGCTGCTGTTGGTCCGGCTACAGGTTTATTTGCCTACGTGCCTTATCCTCCAAGGGAAGCAAGGATTACTTTGGGGTATCATTTTTAACAATTGTTTACATGAAGTTAAAAGTAAGAATCACTAAACAGGCTTTTAAATTACATGGCTGGCTGGGGCTTACAGCAGGAGTATTTCTCCTGCTGTATGGTCTTAGTGGTTCTGCTTTGATGTTCAGAACTGATCTTGACCGTTACTTTAATCCGGAATTACACCAGCTGAATCCAACATCATCCAGGCTTTCTATAGATCACATTTATCGTAGCATTGCTCAAACACATCCAGACCTGAAAAAGATTGTTCTACATGATTTTCCTGCGGACCGTTACGATTGTTATGAGTTCATGCTGTATAAAAACCAGCAAAGTATAACTGAAAATTACCTGTATTTTGTTTTTGTCAACCCCTATACAGGGGAGATATTGAATGAAGGAAGTTACCAGGATATTACGCCTTCCTTCTTCAGATGGCTTTATTCATTTCACTATAGTTTACAACTTGGAATGCCGGGAAAATTATTCAGCGCAATTATTGGACTGATTATGCTGTTATCTCTGATCACCGGAACGATCATTTACAGGAAACATTTCTGGGATGCTTTAAGGTTTAAAGCAGGCCTTAACTTTAAAAACAAAAGGACTACAATTTCATCCTTACACAGGATTGTAGGGGTGTGGGCAGTATTATTTAATGCTTTGTTGTTTTTTACCGGATTCTGGATGAACAAGGAGCACTTTAAACCTTCAGCCTGGAAATTGAATCCTCCGGTAACAGCTTATGAGGTCTCTGCTAATCTAGACCAGGTACTTGAATCAGCCAGATTGAAGGTAAGTGGATTTAAGCCCATAGCCATCAACATTCCCACAGCTCGAGGTCAGGATATTGTTGTTAGGGGGAAGTTACCCTCTACGTCCTTTTTTTTACACCAGGGAAAAGCAAGTGGTTTGTCTTTTGATGCCGTTAACGGGAAATTTAAAAGTATTAGTGATATCGATCAGAAGTCATTTTCTGATCGGTTTGAATGGGAAGTTTATCAATTTCATATAGGCCATTATGGTGGTGATTTTATCAGATGGTTATATGTTATTCTTGGATTAAGCCCGGGTTTACTTTCTATAACAGGAGCAATATTGTGGTGGAAAAGAACCGGAAAAAAAATAACGTTTTACAAGGAGATTTTTTTTGCGTTAAAATAGAATCTAAATATCACTCAAAAACATAAATTAAATGATCTTTATGCACAATGGATATTCATGGGTAAACTTCCATTTTTATCAATTTGTACAAAATGGTTCGACCTTAGTACGGTTGGGTACCAAGCCGGAATTAGCTTAATTTAGACACAGGGATTTTTTCTGAAAGTGATTTTAATAATTTTTTACTCTTTAATAGATTCATACCTAATAAATCGTGCCCATCTAGCCATAGATACAATATTGAATAGAGGATTCATGCCTGCTTTTAGAAGATAATTATCATTAACCTTACTTTATCATTTTGGACCTGACTCAAGCTGATCACTTGGTTTTATGTCGTCGTAATATATACTACATAAATTATCTAAGTATCTTGCAATCTCACCTGGTCTTTCTATAGCTATTGGATGATCTCCACCGAATTAAATAGGTCGCTATAATAAATGCTGATTTAATATTTAAAGCAGGCTGTGGAAAAATTCAATTGATGAAGGAATACCACCAGCAGAAGTACCTATCCCTATAATGAAAAATGTCTACGTCATAGATTATTAATTTGATATAATAACTTCAACAAATTAGATACTCCGTTGTTTATATTATATATAGACAAAGTTAAAGCAAAAGCTTGACTCACTATTTCCTGGATGTTGGACAATAATAATATGTTTATAAATACTTCATCCCTAAGATAAAATTATAACCCATTACCAAGTTATGGTTAAACCTAACGCTGACATCCGCTTATCAACACTCATTCATAAGTACGATTTGCATACAGTCCTTATCTCTAAAGTAATATATGGAATTGAAACACTTGATTTAAGTCTTTTAGGAAATGACGCTGATAAAATCCCATTGTTAATCGGTAGCCAAGTTAAATTGAGATTTGAAGTTGCAAATTTACTAGGGGTAGATGAGGTTCAAAATCCGGATACAATTTTCCGGTTTAATAAAGGCGTCCAATTTAATAGGGGATATCCATCTATAGAGTCTGTCAACTTAGAATGGAAGAAAATTAGTGCCATTTTAAGGGCTGAAATTCTTGAATTAGACAATGAAGATTTATTCACATACTCGGAAGACGATCCCGAAATGAAAGGTACTTTTTTTGATCTGTTATCAGGTATTATTGAAAGAGAGGTTACTATTATTTCAATATTAAATACATTATTGATTTAGATCTAATTTTCCATTAATTTAAAGCAAAATCACATATGATGCCTATTACTCTAAATAGTTTAAGGAGGTAATCACTTTAGTTATTCCCTCCTTAAATTCATAAATTTGGTTTATATGAATGGCGGAAGCTCAGTCTTTTTGAGTTGTCCGTCTGCATCAAATAACAAGTGTTTGGAGAGATTCATTTTTTTGCTAATTCTTTTCTTTTTGATCCTAGCATATCTTTGTGTTGTCCTGATGTTCTTATGTCCGAGCATTTTACTTACATCTTCCAGGGGGAAATCCATAGTGTTGAGCATCAAATCAGCAAAGGTATGTCTGGCTAAATGGCTATTAAGCGGTCGACCAATTCCACATAGGTCAGAAAGCTCCTTTAAATAGCAATTATACCTGAAATTGCTGTTTACTGGAATCAATTTTTTATGAAATATGCAATAAGGATCGTCCTTATATTTCGCAATAATTTCAGTGATTATCGGGAGAATTGGAACCATTTCGGTAACTTTTGTTTTACCTCTTTCCTTGATTAACCACTTTTCATTTTCTGCCCCGACATTTACAATGTTTTGGGGTGATAGATTGTATATATCTTGGTAAGCGAAGCCAGTGAAACACTGAAATATAAATGCGTCTCGTACTTTTATAAGCCTGTCAATGCTAAGATTCTTGCGCCAGATACTTTCGACCTCAAACAATTCTAAAGGTAGAATTTCAGGTTCTTCGGATCCGCATCTAAATTTCTCTATCGGATTACTAATAATCCACTTATTATTTTCAGCGATGTTGAGCAATTGTTTAGTGTTTTTAATCTGCTTCATAGCTGCCGCCTGCTGAATAGATGGTTTTCTTTTAACAATTAAGAAGGTATAAAATTTATGAGCAAAAGACTGATCTATTTCTGAAAGTTCAAGATCCTTAGATTTAAAAGTGTATGTAATAAATTCAGCTATCTTTTTCTTTGTCGATTTCCACTGCTTTAAAGTTTCCTTTGATCTCTGGTTTTTCTCCACTAGTAAAGTGAAGCACTCAATATGAAGAGAGGCCAATTCCAGCAGGGTTGGAATCTTGTTTCCTGTTTGTTCCTTTTTTTTACTATTATCTATTGAAAGGTTTCTATAACTTTTCCTGAGCATTGCAGGGCTTACTATCTCATGCAGTGATTGTAGTATAGTAAAATGCTTTTCAAGTTCACATTGTATCCTGTTTAAGGCTGAATTGATGCTTTTTGCTTCTGGACAAGGCAATATCCTTTTCTTTTCCACATCCCACCTATCATTAGGAATTTTTTTGGCAGTAGAAAACTCTATCTGTTTTCCATCAATGGAAATTCTACAGATAATAGGGGCATAGCCGTTGTTGTCAGCTTTTGATTTACGGTGCCAAAAAAGAATGGACATGTTTTGGTTACTTTTCATTTCTCAATCTGTTAAAGTTAAAAACTTGTTTATGGCCGGATAACCCGGTAACAGCTTGCTCTTTAATAATTTGGAGTCAAATGAATCTTTTTGACTGGTGCCCAAACTTACCAATTAGAATCGGGCACCAGTTAGGGCACCATTCAGATTGGTTTCAGTTGGTGTGAAATGACTTATTATTTTTTGAAAAACACCTTTGAAAAAACATTTTAAACAGAAAAGGCGCAATTTCTTGCGCCTTTCGTGATCCCGCTGGGATTCGAACCCAGGACCACTACATTAAAAGTGTAATGCTCTACCAGCTGAGCTACGGAATCATCATTCTTTTCAGAACAATACTCTAAGCGTTTCCGTTTAAAGTGATGCAAATATAGGAGTAGGGGGCTTATAGTGCAAATAAATATTACCCTTATCTTATAGTAGCCTGATCCTAAGCCTGATTAATTGTATTTAAGGTTAAAAAACTGTTAAATTAACGTGCTAAAGGAGGTTTTGAGAGCGATAAACCTCCTTTAGTGATACCTATTTTATGATATCTTCTGCCTCATTTTTCTTTTTTGAGATGTTGTACAATACAAATCCCATGAAAAGGAAGATCAATACACCCAGTAATTCATAACCACCAGCACCAAACCAGCGGGTAAATAATGGCTGAACATCGACTTTGCTCAGGTTACTCCGTACAGAAGGGATAACCATCAGAATTGCGACGACAACTCCTGCCAGTGCACCACCAGCAACCAGTCCCGTTGCAAAGAGATTTCCAGGGCCTAGTTCTTCTTCTTCCGGAGTTTTTACTTTTTTGCGTTCTTTCCAGTCTACAATTCCTTTGATCGCTCCACCCACAAAAATTGGAAGGGTAGTAGATAAAGGTAAATAAGCCCCTACAGCAAATGATAAAGAATTAATACCACATAACTCTATGGTAACAGCGATAAAAACACCAACCAGTACATATTGCCAGTCAAGGTTAAAAGAAAGCATACCCTTAATTAAAGTAGCCATCAGTGTAGCCTGAGGAGCAGAATACAATTCAGTACCAATCGCATGTTTAATACCTTGTGCAAGCATTTCAGGAGTAGGGGTATCCAGGATACGAACCGTAAGCCCAATCACGATAGAGGATACAATTACACCAATAAATAAGGCGATCTGCTGATATCTTGGTGTTGCCCCAATAATATAACCCGTTTTAAGATCCTGAGACGTTGCACCTGCGTTAGCTGCTGCAATACAAATCATACCACCTACAACCAATGCCATAGGCTCATAAACTTTACCAGTCCATCCAACTGCGATGAAAACAAGACAAGTACCCATGATCGTTGCAATTGTCATTCCTGAAATAGGGTTGTTACTTGATCCGATCAAACCGACAATACGGCTGGATACAGTTACGAAGAATGCACCGAACATTACAACCAGCACACCAATCAGTAAATTGCTTAAGATCCCGTTACTTGGAATTTGTGGTAAAACTGCCACCAGGATAATCAATGCTAAACTTCCCACACCAACAACTTTCAGAGAAAGATCGCGGTCTGTCCGTTTAGTATCTGCTACTGTTTTTCCTTCTTTGATAGAACCTAAACTATCTTTAAATGATGATATAATCGTAGGTATAGTCTTTAATAAAGTGATAAATCCTCCGGCAGCTACGGCGCCTGCACCTATTTGTTTCACATAGGCCTGATAAATTGCCAGTGGATAGTCTGAAAATGTTTGTGTGGCAGGATTCCATCCTACAGAACCGCCTGCTTTGGTAATATCAGCAAGTAATCCAAGTTTTACCAATTGATGAGCTGCTAATGCAGGATCAATTAAAGTTGCTAATAAAGGAATAAGTCCAAGCCATGCCAGTACACCACCCGCTACCAGTACTCCGGCAATTTTCGGCCCGATGATATAACCAACCCCCATATACTCAGGGGTGATTTCTCCGCTAACCTGCGCAGAAGGCAGGAATTTGTTAGCCTGAGTAGTTACCCAGGTTGGTGCTTCTGAAATCACATGGAAAACTTTCTGCATCATTGCATAAATCATGGCAAAACCTAAGCCCCAAAAAGCTGTACGGGCAAATGTTCCGCCTCTTTCTCCGGCTTTCAGTACTGATGCACAGGCTGTTCCCTCAGGATAAGGCAGTGTATCGTGTTCTTTGACAATTAATGATCTTCTTAATGGAATCATCATCATTGTTCCTAAAACTCCTCCAAGAATTGCGAGAATCAGAATGGTCATATAGTTGAAAAATGCCTCTCCTGAACTTTGTCCGCCAATATCCGTACTCAAAAATAGAAATCCCGGAAGGGTAAATACCACTCCGGCAGCTATAGATTCACCGGCAGATCCTGTAGTCTGAATAATATTATTCTCCAGGATCGTAGTCTTAAAAAACTTTTTACCCAGCGTGATTGCCAGTACGGCTATCGGGATTGATGCTGAGACGGTTAATCCTGCTTTTAAAGCGAGATAAACGGTGGCGGCACCAAATATGATCCCGGCAATACATCCCAGTAAAATGGACTTGATTGTAAATTCTGCTACATTACTTTCCGCAGGTATGAAAGGCTTAAAATCTTCTTTAATCATTATAAAAAAATATGGTTTAAAGATATCTTTTTTTGACCACCTAACAAGCCTAAGTAGGAATAAACCATGCATTTTAGTGTTTTAATGAGTGTATTTAGAACACAATGATTGTCAAACAACGGGTCAGATAACCCGTAAAATACTATGAATATACTGTGAAAATTTTAAAATAATTAACCAGTAGTTCAATAGAAAGTGATAAGTTGCGGGTTCTAAAAAGCTTTAGTAGTTTAAATATCAATAATGAATTATCGTAAAATCCTTTTATTATTCTTTTTAATTTTCAGTACTGTATTGATTACTAATGCACAAAGTAAAGTCGTGTTTGAAGAAACATTCAAAAAAAATAAGCTTCAGAAGAATTGGCTGACAGTAAATGGCGACTGGGAGGTTAAAGATCATATGATTCATGGAAGCCGGGATATGAACTGGGCAATTCTGCTTTGTAACAAATCAGTTCCGGAAAACTATATCCTGACATTTTCATCCTTAGTAGAGCCGGAATCAAACCTTTTTGAAGTCATACTTAACTTAAATGGCCCTAAATTTCTTGGAATACTGCTCAATCAGTTAGAAGACAGAGTAGCCATTGAAGACCGTTCCTTACTGCTAAATCTGGATCAAAGAGGAAGTTTTATTCAAAGTACAGGGCATATTGGTACGCTGCCAAAAGTAGACAGACCTAAACTTTATACCTGGCAGAATTGGAAAATACAAAGAACCGGCAACCAGTTTTTTATATGGATAAATGATGAAGAAGTAATCTCTTTTACAGATACCAGAAACTTTGTTAAAGCTAAAGGCCAGATTGGTTTTGCAGTGAGTGGAAAGGCATTTATTAAGGAAGTGCAACTCTTGAGCACAAAAGGAGACGATGCACTTCCGCCACAAAACTTTATCGGTAAACCGCCAGTGAAAAAAATTCCTTTTCACTTCGAATAATCAGATCATACAATTAAATAACTCTAGATGTACGTGTTGAAAATATCAATATTTTTTGTCTTGCTTTTCAGTAGCCTGAATTCCCGTTCGCAAATAAAACCAGTATACAATTGGAAGGGGGGTGAACTTCCTTTATATGAAAAACCAGATACCGGAAGCCGTGTGCTGCTCAAAATTCCCAATGGAGCCAGATTACAGCAAAATGTTAGTCAGGCAGTATTGCCAGCGTTCAATATCATATTAAGCTATTATGGTGTTATGGAATTACCGGGAAAAGAAGAACTAGACAGAAATGGTGGTACATGGTATAGCATGCCTGGAACCTGGACAAAAGTAAAATATCAGGATAAAACCGGGTACGTGCCGCAGCTGTTCTTATCTTGTTTACCGGATTTGCAGGTAGCTAAAAACAGTAAAGATGATTTTGAAGAATTAACAACTGGTTATCTGACCAGGTTCTTTGGTACTCCAGTTTCCAGGAGTAAAAAAGAGTTGCCAAAAGGAAGTAAAGACGAGATTAATTATCAAAAGACTTACCGGTTTAAGAATGGTAACTACCAGGTTTCAGCGTATCAGTATTTCGAGAAAGATGGTCCGGGAGGTGAAACACATACGCTCTTTTTAAAAGGTTTAAAGAAGCATGAAGCTATATTGTTATTGTTAAAGCTGACTTCATATAATGATTCAATAGATATTGATTTTCATGATGTTAAGAAAAGAGTAATGACCAATAGTTTATATGATAAATTCTGCTGGTGGTATAATAAAGATCTGGATAAGGATACGATGAAAGAGCGGAACATTGATACAGAATTCTTTTTTTATCAGGAGGGTGGTTCAGCAAGTATAACGCTGAAAGAAACAAAAGATGGTGTCATTATCACTTACAGCTTCGGAGGCTGTTAAGTTTTAAAATAATCGATTTAAATTATTATTTTTCCCCTAATGAATAGATACTTAACGTGCTCAATTATTGCTTTGATGATGACAGGATGTTCAGGTGAGCAAACTGACAAATTACTATTAGAGAAAGATCGCCTGGGATTAGTGAAGAGCCTGACATCGGATAAGATCATATTCTGGAAATTCGCTAAGCTGGGCGTACGTGCATCCGCTGTAAAGGATACAACGATGCCTGAATATCGTGATCACGCTAAAGAATTACGGGCAGTATCCGGCATTATTGATAAAATGGGTACTGGAAAAAATAATATTTCACTGGTAGATGCTGCGCTATTGTATCGGGATTACAGTAAAATTAAGAGTTTCGTGACCAGGACGGATGAAGATATTTTTCCTCCGTTGTTGGATGGGATACAACCAAAAACGGCGCCCATTCGTCGTTCTGAAGCTGATAAAATTGTATTACAAAACGCAGAGCATGCTGTTTTGAGTATGCTGGCATTGGCAGCGAAAGATTTAGGTATGGAAATCTCTCTTTATGAATGCAGTAAGACACAGCCGGATAAATTACCTGATAGTGAAATAAAAACCTTGCTTCAATTTGTAAGGGGCTTACTATTTTTTACCAACAAGTTTTATTATTTATCGGAGGATGAAATTGGTAATAATATCAAATGGCTTGACAAACAGCAAAAAGTTGATTTGCCTTATACAAGGGCATTTTTCAAGTGGGGTAGGTTTAACAATGAGCAGACACACGTTGCTTTTCATGGTTTAAATCATGTTTTCAGAGGTCTGGATCGTTTAATGATGAAGCGTGATATTGATGAAACAAGGGCATTGGACGACTTTGAAATTTTCCTGGCCGATGCACATCAATTAGGAATTCAGAATGAGACAGTATGGAGCATCGAGAGTTTTGTATATATCAAAAAAGGTAAAAATGAGCAGGCTATAGCTTCTCTGAATAAGTTAAAGACAAGCCCTTTATTAAGTGATAGTGAGCGTGAATCTATACAACAATCTATTGAATATCTGAATAAAAGAGAACCTGATGCAAAACTTGACGGTGTTTATGACAAATTCTTTATTGGTAAAATAGCGACCCGGCAAATGCTGGTTGTTTTGGCTAAAATTGATTGGAGAACATTCCTGAAAGAACACAACGTCGTGCAAACTGATAAAATGTTTGATACTATAGATCGGTTTGAAGTAGTCAATGCGGAGCTGCAAAAGATGAGTGATCCCAAATCCATTATCCAAAAAGGCAATGAGCTGAAAGATAAAAGCAAGAAATTGCTTGACAATATCCCTGATTTATTCTGAAAATAGTTGTTAGTGAGCATTAAAATGGCATCACATCAATTATTTTGTATTCTACTTTGTAAGTAAATGTTTATTTACTTACATTTGTCCTATGATTTATTCTTTTCTGCAACGAAAGGAAATCTTTGACCATGAGACCAAAAAATTTAGAAAAAGAGCAAGCGATCCGTACCATAGCATTACAGATAATTGCAGAGGAGGGATTGGAGAATTTGAGCATGCAGAAGCTTGCGAAAGCAGCTAATGTTTCTCCTCGTACCATTTATATCAAATATGAAAATAAGGAAGACCTCTTAATTACGCTTTTTATTGAAGATGTATTAGGAGCCTATGAAAAAGCTGTATTGGAGAATTTTAATCCGGAGGTGGATTTTCCACAGGGGGTTAAAAAGATCTGGCTGAACACTTTTCGATATCTGAAAGAGAACAGAAACTCTTTCGCACTGCTCCAGTATGGGAAATCGTCACCGCTGCTAAACAAAGCCTTCCAAAAAGAAAATATTAAACAAGGACATTTCTTTGCACCTATACATCATTTTTTACGATCAAATGTCTCCAAAAATATCATCAGGGATTTTCCGCATGATGTACATCGGGCTATGTTGTTTTCTCCACTGCTAGACCTGGTTAATGAATATTTTGACTATCAGGAGAGGCCAGAGCAAATTATTACAGAAAAGATAATTTTAGAATGCTGCGAGGCAGTGATCAAAGGAATGCTTAAATAAACAGAAATGAATACGATTGAAAACAAAAAAATTGCAATAGTAGGAGGAGGTCCGGGCGGGTTAACATTGGCCAGGATTTTACAAAACAGAGGTGCAGCAGTAAAAGTATATGAAAGAGATGCAGATAGTGAGGCAAGGCCGAAAGGAGCTACGCTGGATTTGCATTATGAGTCTGGTTTAAAAGCTATTATAGAGGCTGGCTTGATGGATGAGTTTAAGGCGAATTATCGTCCTGGTGCAGATAAACTGCGGATTGTGGATCAGCATGCCAATATTGTTTTTGATGATCAGGGAAATAGAGAAGAGAGTGAAGCAAAGGAAAGCTTCCGTCCTGAAATTGATCGTGGCCCTTTACAACAAATTTTACTGAACTCTTTACTTCCGGGTACAGTAGAATGGGATTGTCGTTTTGTTTCACTCTCTCCACAAAATGAAGGTTGGAAACTGGAATTTCAAAATGGGACTGCTGCTTATGCTGATCTGGTGATTGCTGCGGATGGTGCAAACTCTAAGATCCGACCCTATATGACTCCTGTAAAAGCTATATATTCCGGAGTTACGGTAGTTGAAGGGGCTGTATATAATAGCGAAATAGCATGCCCTGAAATACATCAGCTATTAAATGATGGAAAAATATTTGCAATGGGAAATGAAAGGTCTCTGATTGTAAGCTCGAAAGGAGATGGGAGCCTGGTGTTTTATACAGGATTTAATATACCGGAATTATGGAGCCGGGAATGCGGAATTGATTTTTCTGATAAAATACAGGTAATTAATTGGTTTAAAAAGGAATATGAAGGTTGGGATAAAGTATGGCTTGAATTGTTTGAAAATGCAAGTTCAGCTTTTATCCCCCGTCCACAATACTATATGCCACTGGATCAAAACTGGGAAGCTTTACCTAATCTGACTATGCTGGGCGATGCAGCGCACTTGATGCCTCCTTATGCAGGTGAAGGTGTAAATATGGCTATGCTCGATGCCCTGGAATTAAGTGATTGCCTGATCAATAGTGATTTTACTGATATCAAATCTGCGATTGCTGCTTATGAAGAGAACATGCGTACCCGGGCTGTAGAAGTTACTGAAGCTACATTGGAATCGACCGCTGCTTTACATTCTCCGGATGCTATTTCTTATATGATTAATATTATTAGTTAAGATAAATAGTAAAAAAATTGCAACAGGCAGATCAGCAAGACAAAAGAGCTATAATTCCGGGTTACCATTACTTTCCCGGTGTTGTTTTCTGAGTTTGCTGTTCTTTTTTCCGTAAAGGAAGTAAAAAACTATTCCTGCGGCCATCCAGATAAATAGACGTTCCCAGCTTTCAATAGGTAAACCGGCCATTAAGCAGACACATACAGCGATACCCAGAATTGGAACAAGAGGAACAAAAGGTACTTTAAATGACCTTGGGATTTCCGGGTTTGTACGTCTTAAAATGATTACTCCAAGTGCTACCAATGAGAAAGCAAATAAAGTTCCGATGCTGACCATGTGACCCAAATCTGAAATTGGGACCAGGCCAGCTAATAGTCCTACGAATACCAGGAAAAACAAGTTGCTTTTCCATGGTGTTTTAAAACGGGGATGAATATTACTGAAGAATCCGGGTAATAGTCCATCTTTGGACATGCTATAGAAAACACGTGATTGCCCTAGTAACATGACTAAAATTACAGAAGTATAACCAGCTAGAATGGCGATGATTAATGCGCTGTTCAAAAAATGATAGCCTGTGACCGCAAAAGCGGTAGCAGCAGGGCTTGCATCACCTTTAAACGCCGTATAAGGAGCCAGACCAGTCATCACATAAGAGAAAGCAACATACAGAACCGTCGCTACCAATAAAGAACCAATAATACCAATAGGCATATCTTTTTGTGGGTTTTTAGCTTCCTGGGCGGCGGTAGAGACTGCATCAAAACCAATAAAGCCAAAAAAGACAACAGCTGCGCCTCTTACAATTCCAGACCAGCCGAAATGTCCGAATTCTCCTGTGTTTTCAGGAATAAACGGGCTGTAATTAGCTGTATTGATGAAAGACCAGCCTAAGGCAATGAAAAGAAGGATAACACTTATTTTTAAAATTACCAGTAAATTATTTATAGTTGCAGATTCTTGTGTCCCTTTAACTAAAACCAATGAAAGGATAACAACAATAAAAACTGCGGGTAGGTTGATAATTCCTCCTTGTAAAAGCGTTCCATCAGCTAGTTTGACCGGATCAAATGGAGAGCTGGTTAATTCAGGTGGCAGATGGATTTGTAATTGTGCTAATAATTTGACGGCATAACTAGACCAGCTTACCGCAACTGTGGCAGAGGCCAGTGCATATTCAAGAACTAAATCCCAGCCGATAATCCAGGCCATAAATTCACCTAATGTAGCGTAAGTGTAAGTATAAGCAGAACCAGCAACGGGTATCATAGATGCATATTCTGCATAACAAAGCGCACAAAATGCACAAGCTACACCTGCAAGAATGAAAGATAGAATAACGGCAGGCCCTGCATTTTCAGAAGCGACGATTCCGGTAAGCGAGAAGATCCCGGCCCCGACAATTGCGCCAATACCTAATGCGATCAGATTATAAGGGCCCAATGTTCGGGTAAGCCCATTCCCGTCCTTATTTTTTTGTTCTTCTATGAGCAGTGTTATTGGTTTTTTGAACAGCATATGTAATTTTTGAAGGATAAACGCTTGTATAGTTAAATGGATTTCCGGGGGCAAATGTATAAATAATATAATTAAACTACTAAACTGGTAGTCTTTATTCTGGCGTTAAAATTGAGTAAAGAAGAAGGAGCAGAGGAGTTGATTGTTTTGGCTTCGTTATGAAGCTAATTAAGGCCGCAAACCTATGATGGAAAACCAGAAGAGAAAACTCAAAAGAACGGCATCGCTTGTTAAAATATTGGCGAAGTACGGATTTGAGGAATTATTGAATAATACAAGCAGTGAATCCAGTACGAATGATTCATCATTGACTGTTTACGAACGTATAAGAATGGCTCTGGAAGAGTTAGGGCCAACTTATGTGAAATTCGGGCAGGCCTTTAGCAGCAGAGAAGATTTGCTGCCTGAGGAAATGATTATGGAATTACAGAAGTTACAGGATAAAGTGGAGTCCAGGCCAATAGATGTGAGAAGTTTGCTCAAAACAGATCTGGGCATTGATCCTGAAGAGTTCTTTACACATATTGCGGAAGAGCCTTTTGCTTCTGCTTCAATATCACAGGTTTACAAAGCAGAATTGAAAAATGGTCAGCCAGTAATCCTGAAAATAAAACGTCCGGGAATACGTGAAGTAGTTGCTTCAGATATGTTGATCATGAAAGATATCGCCGGGTTCTTAACGAGTTACAGTGATGCATTTCGCAAAATTAATCTTGTAGAGGTACTGGAAGCATTCGAGAAGTCTATTTTTCAGGAACTTTCCTTTCTGAATGAACTGGCGAATATTGAACGCTTTTCCCGAAACTTTAAAGGAAATGAAGCGATTTACCTGGCAAGCGCTTATCCTGAGTTATCTAATGATAATATCCTGTGCATGGAATTTATTGCAGGGGCTAAAATAACAGATAAGGAAGCTATTGTTTCAATGGGATTGAGTCCGGAGAAAATTACCCACAGTGGTCTGGATCTTTATTTAACACAAGTATTGGAACATGGTTTCTTTCATGCAGATCCACATCCCGGAAATTTGCTGGTTCTGAAAAGTGGTCAGATTTCCTTTATAGATTTTGGCTCTATGGGCAGTATGATGCCCACAGAGAAGGTGATGCTGGAAGATTTTGTTTCCTATTTTATGGCGCAGGATGCCAGAAGATTAATCGCTACCATGAAAAAAATGGCGATCCGGTTTAATGTAGCTGATGAAAGCAAACTGGAAAGGGATATTCATGAGTTTTTTAATTTGCTGGACGGGGTTTCTCTGGAGCAAATGGATATTAAGGAAGTGTTAAGTAAGTTTTCGGCCATCCTCAATAACAATGAGATACTCATGCCTGACCATCTTTACCTTTTAGTTCGTGGGATTGTATTAATTGAAGGTATTGGCAGAGCGCTTGTACCAGATTTAAATATTCTGGATAGCTTACGCCCTTATATTTTAAAGATTGCATTCCGCAGGCTTAGTCCCGAAGAACTGAAGAAAAGTGGTTTAAAACTCTTAAGGACATTGACCGAAGCTTTGAAAACTATGCCTGATGATGTGCAGTCGATTATCAGCAAGCTGAACAGTGGAGATTTAAAAATTGTACAGGAAGTGAAGGATTTACCCGCCATTAAAAAGACAATAGACCGCGGGATGTCCAATCTTAGTTTGAGTGTTTTTATGTCTGGATTATTAATCACTTCTGCTATTCTGATTCTGGCAGATAAACCCCCTAAGTTTAATGGTATACCGGTTTTGGCAATAGGCGGACTGGTTATCAGTTTGATAGTGGGGATAGTTATCCTGGTATCAGCAATCTTTAAAAAGAAATAGGGCAGCTGGTTTTTCCAGCTGCATTCCTGTAGGTTCATTCCTGGTGATAAAAGATTTCAAAATCTTTCTCCGAATAGTGTTCAGGCAATTTTCTATGACTGATTAAATGGGCAGCTACCCCGCCAATTGCATCAGAACACATAGCAGAATAGCCGTTACAACCACTTGCTACATATAATCCAGGCTGGTTGGTTTCCCCAATATACGGTCTTCCATGTACCGAACGGTTGATGATGCAGCGTTTGGTCAGGTATTCAAGAGGTTCAATATGAGGTAATATCTTTAATAGTGCTTGTTTTAATCTATGGATAAACTGATCGCTGTTTCCTTTTCTAAACCAATCTTGTACCTGCTCAATGCGATCAAAGTAAATGTCTTCGGGCAGATTACAACCCATTTTTATATAATAATGTCCATCCGGGTACTGAACAGGCTGGATAAGATATATTCCTTCGGTGATTGTGTTATCTATTTCATAAAGCAATGATGGAAGTTTTGCGAGTTCTGATGCTTGTTCAGGCGTCACTTTAGCTAACAGGATAATTTCATTTTTTACCTGTAACGCCAGTTTCTGAGCAGCTAAATTATGGAAATTCACGAACGATCCGGCGGCCAGTAATATTTTAGGAGCCTGATAGGTATGGCCTTCTTGCGAGGTCACTATATATCCGCGTTTATGATGCGTAATGTCTATAATAGTATCTTTAAAATTTGTTCCTTTATGCTGTTCAAAGATTGCTAATTGCGCTTTTAACAGCAATCTTGGGTTGATCAGACCTGAAGGTGAGTGCTCTGATAAACCCTGTGCGCTTTCAGGGAAATGATAATCATTAAAATCCGCAGCCAATTCTTTACCGTTGGCATAGGCCGTATAATCAAGGTTAAATTGACTGGCCAGATAAGCTGCTTTATTTAAATATTCATCTCTTCCTGCCGGATTTACATATAGACAGCCAACAGGGTTGTGGAAATGTATGCCACTTTGTTCCTGTATGGTGTAGTATTGTTTAACGGAATCCAGATTTAAACGTGTCCATACTTTGTCTTTTCCGATCAGTCTTTGTACACGTGCCTGGTCATAATGACTTGCAAAAACTGTGGCTTTATCATAATCGGATGGTTCATCCGGGCCTATAACGGCAATTCTTTTGTTGGTGAAAGAAAGGTATTTAGCGGCTGCCGACCCAACTAATCCTTTACCAATAACAATGATATCAAATTCCTTCATGCTGTTTAATTTTTATAATTATCTTTTTGAATCAATAAAACAATATCTTTCGTTTGTTAAAGGAATCTTATCTTTGACAGATTATCCAAATCTACCTATTTTGATGATTCCATCCAATGAACAGCTTTTTCAGTCTGTATTTAATTATGCCACCTTACCAATGTTTGTGGTCAATACAGATTTTATCATAATTGCGCATAATAAACAGCACAAAATAATAAGTAATACACTTGATCAGGACGTTATAGGTGTTAATGTCAGTGCAGCATTTGAGTCTCTAACACCGGCTGAAGCATTGACTTTACTGATGGATAATCTGATGTTATCAAAGAATAGCAAAGAAGTTGTTCAATTGCCTTCTTTTCAATTTGTATCTCTTGCACCTGTAAATGATATCACTGAGCATAGCTGGCGGATAGAAATTGTACCGGTTTTAAATCATGCACAGGAAGTAGATTATTTATTGACCATATGGCATACTGATCATATTCATGCTGAGATTTTGCCCGCTGCTCAAACTCAGCTTGGTGAGGAGCTGGCAGCAACGGGTGAGCAATTAGAGGCTGGTACTGAACAACTTGAAGCTGCTGTTGAGGAGATAGAGGCCATTAATGATGAATTGACACAGACTCAGGAAAAGCTGAATAAACTGAGTCAGGAGCTGGAAGAAAAAGAGAGTCTTGATGATCATTCTGATAAAAAACAAGCAGTAGAGAGTCAGCGGGACCGGCTTAAGCGGTTTTTAATGCAAGCTCCTGCGGGTATTTGTGTACTGGATGGCCCTGAATTTGTTTTTGAATTGATTAATCCTTCTTTTCAGGAGTTATTCCCTAACCGTGATCTTCTTGGGAAAACTTTTGTAGCAGCTTTGCCAGAAATCAAAGGACAGCTGATGTGGGAAATCTTACAGGAAGTTTATGCCACAGGAGAGACTTTTCAGGGAAGTGAGATGCTTATTCCCCTTGCAAATGAAGAGACTGGAAATGCGGAGGAACGTTATTTCAACTTTATCTACCAGGCACGTTTTGATTCGGCCGGAAAAATAGATGGCATATTATTGTTTGTCTACGAAGTTACGGACATGGTTTTAGTCAGGCTTGAAGTAGAAGAAAATGAACAACGTTTTCGTTTGCTGTTAAATGCTATCCCACAAATTGCCTGGACGAATACAGTAGAGGGTGAAATCAATTTCTACAATGAGCAGTGGTATAGTTATACCGGGATGGATGGCGAAGAAAATCAGCGCATGGCTTTAAGGCAAATGATGCATCCTGATGATCTCAAAAATCACATTGAAAAGTTTAAAGCCATTCTGGCCAGTGAAGATAGCGGACATTATGAGACGCGTTTGAAAGATGAAGACGGAGGGTACAAGTGGTATCTGATCCGGATGCAGCCTATTAAAGATGATGAAGGTGTTGTTTTACTCTGGATAGGAACAGCAACCGATATTAATGACCTTAAAATTTTGCAGCAGCAGAAAGATGATTTTATCAGCATAGCCAGTCATGAATTGAAAACTCCCGTAGCTTCTTTAAAGGCTTCAATGCAGTTATTGGATCGGATGAAACATAATTCTTCTGAGAAGATGCAAAGTCTGATCGGTTTGGCGGGTAAAAGTGTAGATAAGGTGAGTGGATTGATAGATAGTTTGTTGGATTCAAATCAGTTGGCTCAGGGTGGAATCCCGCTGAACAAAACACTATTTAATCTTTATGAATTGATTGAGAGCTGTGCAGTACATGTATTCAGAGACGATCAAAGTCAGCTTATCATTACCGGGGACAAGGATTTGTCAGTTCATGCAGATCAGGAACGGATAGAACAGGTGATCATTAATATGCTGACCAATGCAGTCAAATATGCTCCGGGTTCAAAAGAGATTAATATAAACATTGAAAAGATAACGGATACTGTCAGAGTATCAGTTACGGATAAAGGGCCTGGTATTCCCGCTGAAAAGACTCCTTACCTGTTTGATCGTTATTATAGGGTAGAAGAGTCCAAGCAACCTGGGTTAGGCTTAGGACTCTATATTTGTGCGGAGATTATTGCTAAACATGAGGGGAAAATAGGTGCAGACAGTGAAGTAGGAGTGGGCAGCACTTTCTGGTTTATTCTGCCGCTTTAATCTTCAAATTCTGAATGGACCGTTAGTAGTTCCTGATAGAAAGGTTTCAATGCTGCCGGTGATTTTTTGATAATGGCTGGATATTTTTCTTCCGGGCCCCAGATGCTATACAATACGTAGTTCCAAATGTAATCAGGCATTGTTTTGAAATCTTCTTCGTTCCAATCAGCTTTACTTTCTTCACTGATAAAGCTTAAGAAATTCTTTTTGCAGGCTAACAAGAGTTCCAGGTTCTCCGGGTTATTGAACTGTTCAGCAAAAACCTTAAAAGGTTTATGTTCCTGCATGGATAAGATACAACTGATAAAAACCGGGAATGACTTTTTGTTAATTCCGAACTTTTCTACAAAAGCCGGTGTGAATTTTTCCTGTATACTTTGATGTCCTTCATCGACAGTCTGCATGTATTTAATCACCAGATCAAAATATTCCTCACTTTCCAATCCTAAAGCAAATACGGCAAAAGTAGAAGGCATTGCACAGTTTTCATCTTCCATATTGTTATACCATTCCCATCTTTTCATGGCCAGTATACTATATGTCGCAATTAATGGGTGAAGACGGGGATATTGAACACCATTGGCAAAAAGATAATGCACGCCTGATTTAGGTAATCCCTTGATAGGCAAGTTGTTCTTGGTTTTGCCAGAGAATTCGATACTATAGCTTTTAGGGAAGTCACTTTTTAACAGGTTACAAAGGTACTCAAAGATAGTACGATAGCTTTCTTCGTTTTCCTCTTTTATCTTTATTTTAATAGTTGCGAAGACATCATTAGCGATACAGCTTACCTGCTGATCTTTATATTCAGTAATATTTTTAGAGAGGTTTCCTGAACCATTTTTCTTAAGTTCTTCAACTTCATCTGATCCTAATTCTTTAACCATAGTGAAGTATCTGTTTGCAGTTACAGATTCATAGCTGGCTCCATACTTAATTAAATTAATAGCTACGTAACACATTAATTTTAGATATTCAGGATTTACTGTGGAAATATCGGCAGTAGGCTTAAGCGTGTAATCATTAGTATATGATGAAGCCCTGGTATAATATACTTTATGAATTCTTTCTTCAATCCACTCTTCTAAAATGATATTGTGACCTGGGATATTTAATTCATGATGCATTCTTATCTTTTCACAAAATTGAATTGCCCGGGCTGCTACGAAGGGTTCTTTGTTCAGGAAGTATTCGACGATGCTGTAATTCAGCATCGTTTCTCCACCTGGGATAATATATTGGTTAGGATCATCTTCGATGATTTTACAAGTACCTTGTTGAATAGCTTCAATAAATTTTTCGATCAGTGCTTCGTTTCCTTCGATTTGTATATTATAGTTTCTATTCATTTTTACCCGGTAATTTTTTTGCTAAGATATAAAAAACAAATACCTGGTAATTATTACAAGAGAAAAAATAGTTCCTATAGGTCAAAAATATCTTTTAAAACGGGGCCGAAA
The DNA here is from genome assembly GCF_014200595.1 of Pedobacter cryoconitis. NCBI lineage: Bacteria > Pseudomonadati > Bacteroidota > Sphingobacteriia > Sphingobacteriales > Sphingobacteriaceae > Pedobacter > Pedobacter cryoconitis. Next base: position 2,322,290 of record NZ_JACHCG010000001.1, on the reverse strand, counting down.
CTCCTGCTGGAATTGAGTTTAGTGTTTTCAATATCATTCATGATAAAAAAGAACGCGCCATTAAAACCTCTTTTTATCTCTTTGATTAAATCAGAATTGATAATTGTACCTCGGTTAATTCTGACAAATTGATCAGGTAGTTTTTCTGCCAGTGCAGTGATGGTAAAATCAGTCAGACTCCTTTTCCCATCTACAGTATTTAAAAAGACATACTTTTCTTCTGCATCTATGTAAACCAGATCCTGTATTTTAATTAACAGAATTCTATCACCTATTTTAACAGTGAGTGTTTTAACTTCCTTTTTTATCTTCAGCTGTCGCATTAATAAATCCAGAGGAATAGTATAGTCAGGTCCTTGTTGCTGTGTTTGTAATCTTTTAATAGCCTTTGCCAGTCTTTCATCCTCGATAGGCTTTAACAAATAATCGATAGACTCTTCTTCAAAAGCCTTTACAGCATATTGATCGTAAGCTGTCGTGAAAATTACTTTTGGTGGTTTGGCCAGGCGGCTTAATAGCTCAAAGCCATTCAGAACCGGCATTTCTATATCAAGAAATATAAGATCCGGATTAAGCTTTTCTATTTGCTGCAAACCCTCAGCTCCATTCGCTGCTTCTCCAATAATATGAATACAATCATGGGCAGCAAGCAACCTTTTAAGCCTTTTTCTTGCCAATTCTTCATCGTCTATAATAATGGTATTCCACTGCTTACCCATGTGTAAAAGGAATGATAATTTTTATTTGTTTAATTGGTTGGTTCAGGATTTGCACCTCGTAATCACTGCCATAAAGCAGCTGTAATTTTTCATAAGTACTTTGCAGACCGTATCCAGTTTCAAGCTCTTCAGGAAAAGGAACACCGTTATCGATGACAGCGATAATAATTTTATCTGTTTTTTGTATTTCAACACGTAAAAGAGCATGGTCAGCTATATTTTTCAGTCCATGCTTCAGCGCGTTTTCTACCAGCGGCTGAATCAGAAACCGGGGGATTTTATCATTTGATAATTCTTCATCAACTTCAATTACAAAGTCAATCCGGTCGCCGAACCTTACTCTTTCAATATCCAGGTAAGTACTTACAATCTCCATTTCTTCCTGAACAGTAACCAGGTTTTCCTGATTTTGATTGATACTATATCTGAATAATTTAGAAAGCTGTATAGTCATGCGCTCGGCTTTATCAGGGTCTTCATGTATCAAACTGGCAATCGCGTTCAAAGAATTATATAAAAAATGAGGATTAATTTTAGATTGGAGTGTGGCCAGCTCTGCCTCGGTTTTCATTTGATTCAGCTTCAGCAGATTCATGTTTTTCTCTCTTAACTTCGCATTCATATTGCTTTTTTGCGAAGTGTAAACTTTAATAACCGTACAGACAATGACTACAACAACAATACTGAACCGGGCATCTTCCAGATGTAAGAAATGATATTCCTCATGAAAGAGCCATGCTTTAATCAGGTAGATCATTTCTATAGCGATCAGCATCCCCAGGATACTGGACAGATAATAAACAACCAGGAACAACCATCCTTTTCCACTGCCCAGCTTCATGATCTTTTGAGAAACGAAAATGGTATTGACGATGCAAAACGCGATGACCGTACTAAACAAAACCTGGTAAATAAGGCCTCTTGTACCAATCCACTGTCCTTTGAATGCGCTGATCAGTAAGCAAAGTGCAATACCTACTCCCATTCCTACAGGGATATTATAAAGGTTTAACCTCAGCCAGCTGATGGAGCTGAAATTGTTCAGACGTTTTTCCTGGTGCTGATCCTGATCGCAGTTATCTGATATTCTCATCTTATTTACACTGTGCTAATAATGCTTTGGCAGCTTCTGCTCCCCAGTTAGGGTTTATTGTATTTGCGGGCTTAAATATAGTAAATTTTGCTACCGCTGATTCTAAAATTGGTTTAGCTTTTGCTTTTCCACCACCGAAGGTTTCTGGGGTATAAAAGATGTCCTGACCTCTGATTAAATCGATACGTGGATTCTCTGGATTAAGCGCCGCTGCTTTTCCCAGTGATTCAGCAGACTCACCCATCAGATACATTCTTGTTCTGGGATCAACAGACATTTTCATAAATTGAACCGCACCCTTCAGGGCATAAATTTCGCTGTTATTTGCAGATAACACATCGGCTTTGTCAATTTCCAGCAGCGCTTTATCCCAATACTGATCTTTTAATTCTTTATTGGCTGTTGTATATCCCGCATAAAGATTACAATAGGCCGCGTAATAAGAGGGAAGCCATTCTTTAGTTTCTACCGCAGCAATACGTTCAAAATGATTTTCGGCTTTGAGGTAATCCTCAGCTCCTTTGGCATTTGCAATCATTTCAAGACCTGTTTTTGTAGCTTGTAAGAATTTGGGATCAGCATTTTGTGCAAAGCTGTTTAAGCTGATCAGGACAAGGAGTAAGGTAATTGATTTCATTAGATTTTTCATGATGATTTGTTTGAGGTATGGTTTAAGATTTATATATTTTATTTGAATAGTTTGCTTATCTGACAAAAGTGTCATCACCGATAGTGATCATAATGCCGATTAAAAAATCCCTTTTTGCTGCCGGTACAATAGCTTGTCTGTTCAGGCCGTTTGTGCTGTACTGATAACCATAAACCTGGTTGAATCCTGGTACATTGTTAATATTCAGGTAAAGCACTGAAAACTGCTTTAAAACATGGGTCAGATAACTGACATTTAAGCTAAGGCTATTGAAATTCTGAGTTTTGTCGGCTAAATAAACGGGGTTATTAGGGTTTACATATGGTCTGCCGGATGCGAAGCTATAAGTTCCGCCAAACTGAGTGTGTAAGGATTCGATAAAATGTTTATAAACAACTGACACTGTATGTTTTGCTGCGAAGGATGGAGTAGCCATCATCGGGAAATCCCTGAAATCTCTTTTGGTATCCAGGAAAGAATAAGATAACCAGTAATCTGCATTTTTGATACTTTTTTTATCTCTCCAGAACAATTCAAACCCTTTGGCATAACCACTGCCTGAATTATCAGGGGTACCATTGCTGATTTTAGTCAGCCTGTTATAGTCTTTGTAATATCCTTCGATTCTGAAGTTCCGGTCTGTGGTATTGATTTCATATTTAAGAATATAATGGTCAGCATGTTCAAAATCCGTAGGTTTGATAATCAGGTACTCATCTTCAGGATTCTGATAAAAACGTCCATAAGCAAATGATACCTGTGCATGTGCGCTTGTTTTGAAACTTAAAGACGACCTTGGGGCCAGGTTGTATTTTTGCAGGTAAGAAGAATATTCACCTCTCAGACCCAGGCGGACAACAATTTTCTGTGTTAAAAACAGGTCTGTTTCTGCAAACCCTGAACTGATCTGATCATTATATGTTCTGGCAAGTCCATTTAAACTTTCCAGTCTGCCGGTATGGAATGTTTCTGTACCGAATTTGAAATTGGAGAGTTGTCCAAAGGATTTGGTTACTGTTGCTTTTCCTTCCAGCAGGTGGTCTTGACGGCTGTAATCATTAATAGTCATCAAACCTGCATCTTTGTCTTTATTATACGCAAGGCCCGTTTCCAGTTTCCAGCTATTGCCAAAGTATTCTTTGTAAGTAGAATTAAGATAAATATTAAAGTTGCGATTGCTAAAGTAATTTGGCATTGCAGGTGTATCGATGTTCGCTTTGTACAACGCAAGGTTAGTACGGCCATAGGAGGCATAAATTTTAAACATACCAGTTGAGGATGTTTTTAGCTTATACTGAAAGTTGCCTCCTAACTGTTCAGGTGCTTTGACGTAATCATGATGCTGTTTGATGATACTATATGCCGGAGATAGGTTATAATAGTAACCTCCAACAGTAATTGCACTGTTTTTAAACCTGATATTCTGATCAACTCCGCCACCAACTGACAATATAGAGATACCAGTGGTTGTTTTCTCGGGAAGATCTGTGCTTTCTAAAACCAGTGCTGAAGATAATGCCTGGCCATATTGGGCAGAATATCCGCCAGCAGAAAAAGAAGTTCCTTTGAATAAAAATGCGGACAAACGGCCTCTGGATGCCTGATCGGGAACAGTTGCGTTAAACGGGCTTTTAACCAGCATTCCATCAAAATAGGTCTTGGTTTCTGAAGCAGATCCTCCCCGTACAAACAATCCGCTTTCTGAAAAAGAGGTTTGTGCACCGGGTAAGGTTTGCAGCGCTGCAAATATATCTGCACGTGAGCCAGCTATAGTGGCAATATCGAGTGAACTTAATATAGCCCCCTTTTTTCCATCGCCGGCAATGAAAGAGCCAGCACTGATGCTCACGGTCTGTAATTGGTTCATTGCTTCTTTAATACTCAGGTTAAGAGTTAAATTTCCATGATCAAGGTTAACCTGAACAGAATCTCTCTCAAAGTTTAAAGCTGAGAAGAGGATTACTGCCGGGCCCGATAGTGTTGTAGTGAAAGCGAATCTTCCTGTACTGTCTGTAGAGGCGCCATCGTAACTATTTTTTAAACTGATATTGGCATTGGCTACGGCTATTCCTTTCGTGGTTTTAAGGATGCCGGATATTTTAGTCTGTGCTTTGGCCAGGGTAAAAGAAAAAATGAAGAGGAGCGATAATTTAAAGGTTTGCATAGCGTTCTGTATTAATTATAGAACGAATATGGCTGGTAATTGGGCCGATTCAAGGGCAAAGCCGATGACTGGTCGTATTGACAGGATGAGTGGTAGTTTTTTAAGAAAAATTACTAAATTCCGCCGCGATTATACACACAAACACATCAAATGGAATATACTAAAACCTACACTGTAAAGGATGAACACATAGATGTTCAGGAAATAATGGACGGCTTATACTATCCGTTTTATATGGAGTACTGCCGCCACGATTATATCAGGGAAATCCTTGGATTCGACTTCGAAGAAGAAGCCGGAAAAGGAATATATATGGTATTATCAGGTTATAAAATCAGCTTTTTAAGATCGCTTAAAAAGGGTGATAATTTTTCGGTGACTTGTACTTTATATACTGATAAAGCTGGTTTGCCGCGTTTGCATTTTAAACAGGCAATTATGCTGAACGGTAAAGTAATGACAAAAGCAACTTTTACAGGGACTTGTATTCCGGCATCCGGGGGCAGACCTTATTTGCCGGCGTCGATCACTGAAAAAATTGCTGATGCACCAGTATTGGATGAAGAAGTTTAATTAAGACTTTGCTTCAATTGGTTCAGAAGGGGTATAGTATTTCTTTCTGAACCAAAAAGCAAGGTTAACCAGAGCAATCAGTGCCGGGACTTCTACCAGCGGGCCGATCACCCCCGTAAAAGCCTGACCTGAATTAATCCCAAATACTCCTATAGCAACTGCAATAGCCAGTTCAAAATTATTACCTGTAGCAGTAAAAGCAATTGCAGTGCTTCTTGAATAGTCAGCCCCGAAGTGTTTACCAGCAAAAAAGCTTAACGTGAACATAATAGTGAAGTAAATGACCAGTGGTATCGCAATGCGGATAACATCAAATGGAATCTGAACAATCAAATTGCCTTTAAGACTAAACATGATGACGATTGTAAACAGCAGCGCAATTAGTGTAACCGGCGATATCATCGGGATAAACTTAGTCTGAAACCATTCTTCTCCTTTAAAGCGGATCAGGCTATATCTGCTGATCACACCCATTGCAAAAGGGATGCCGAGGTAGATTGCGACGCTTTTTGAGATCTCAGCAATCGTGATGTTCACTTCTAAACCTTTAAGACCAAAGTATGGGGGAAGTACAGTGATAAATATATAAGCGAAAACACTGTATAGCAATACCTGGAAAATACTGTTTAAGGCAATCAAGCCCGCTGCATATTCTCTGTTCCCATCTGCCAGTTCATTCCACACCACAACCATCGCAATACATCTGGCCAGACCGATTAAAATCAACCCAATCATGTATTCCGGATAATCTCTTAAAAAAGTAATCGCTAAAAAGAACATGAGGAAGGGGCCAATAACCCAATTTAAAATAAGAGAAATACTTAAGACTTTAGTGTCTTTAAAGACTTCACCCATTTTTTCGTATTTAACTTTTGCTAAGGGCGGATACATCATCAGGATCAGCCCAATGGCCAGTGGTATATTTGTTGTCCCACTGGAAAAGGAATTGATAAAACCAGCGGAAGAGGGAATAAAATAACCAATTCCAACCCCCGCAGCCATAGCAAGGAAAATCCACAGGGTTAAATAGCGGTCTAAGAAACTTAGTTTCTTTCTGCCCGTTACGGGGGCGCAATGGTTAGCACTCATAATCAGGTAATTTTTAAGAATTAAAATGTTCTTGAACAAATACTGAAGCGTAATCTTTAATGAGGTCACGGACTCTTCTGAATTCCTGCATAATCTCCTGGTCAGTCCCTTTGGCTTTTGCGGGATCAGGAAAATTATAATGAAGCTTCACAGCCTGGGATGGAAAGTATGGGCAGCTTTCTTTTGCATTATCGCAAACGGTGATCACATAATCAAAATCGATGTTGCTGTACTCATCAACATGATTTGAGGTATGAGCGGATAGATCTATTCCGACCTCGCTCATCACCTGTATTGCTTTTGGATTTACACCATGCGTTTCAATTCCCGCGCTGTAAATTTCTGCCTGATTACCTGCGAATTGTCTTAGAAAGCCTTCTGCTAATTGACTACGGCAACTATTGCCGGTACATAATACTAATACTTTTTTCATCTGGATATTGATTTAGCAGCAACCTGAGCCTGGTGTACAAGACTGACCTGAGTCACCTGAGTTGAATAATTGAATTTTTGGTTTTTCTGTTTCAGGCACTCCGCAGCTTTCACCTCTGCCAATGGCTTTACATTGGGTAAAATCAGGACTAAGGTTAACAACCAGGTTTTCCCCTTCAACAGTTATACTTCCGGGATACATTTGCCTGGTGTCAAAGGCTGAGTTGCCGAATTCTATTTTAACTATGCCTAAAGGATTTAGTGCGAGTGATTTTTCAACCAGATTTACGATAGCCAATGCTTTATGAACCTGCATTGCTCTTTCGCTGTCTTTTACTGCTGGTTCCCATAATTGAACAATAATTTCTGTCCAGGAATTCATCACCCCGCCACAGTCTACAGAAACAATAGGAGCCTGCTTAATTTCAGTAATATGATAAGAAGCATCTACCCACTGATCTGCTGCATATTGAAATTGCAGGGAAAGTTCAGGATGTTGTTGTAATGTTGTCTTGAAGTCGTTCCAGGTGGTTAAGTTTGTTGTATTCATATATTGCAATTTAACGATTGATAGGGTTAAAAAAAAGTTAGCAGCAGTTCGGTTCGCCTTTATATGAACCTAGAAAAGCGCCTAATTGTAGTTCTAATTGTTTCCATACGGTAGGGTTGATGCAATAGCATACACTAACACCTTCAATGGTACCTTGTATGATACCTGCATTTTTAAGCTCTTTCAAATGTTGAGAAATTGTAGCCTGTGCCAGGCCCAGTTCTTCAACCAGATCACCACAAATACAGGTGTTTGATTTTAAGATCCTTTGCAGAATAGCTATACGGGCAGGATGTGCCATTGCTTTTAGCAACTGTGACAACTGATTTTGTTCGTCTGTAAATATTTCTGTTTTTGTAAGTCCCATATTACATTGCAATATTACGATGTATATATTTAATCTCCAAATAATTTTAGAAATTAAGGTAATAAGCTGTTTCGCGTTTGATTTCTTTTAAGACAAAACTGCTGCTCAGCGTAGAGATATTTGATAGAGAGGAGAGATGGGTCACAACAAAAGTATGGTAGTCATCCACATCATCGACAACTATCTTTAACAGGTAATCCTGGCCACCAGCAATACATAATACTTCCAGTACTTCTTTGAAACAAACAACTGATTCTTCGAAATTCTTCAAAGTCTCAATCGACTGTTCTTTTAGCGTCACTGTACAGAGTACGAGTAAATGTTTACCGAGCCTTTCCCGGTTTACCAGTGCCACATATTTCTCAATATATCCTTCTGTTTTTAATCTTTTAATCCGTTCATGGGTGGGAGAAACACTAAGCCCAATCTGCTGCGCTATATCTTTAGTGCTTAATGAGGAGTCTTTTTGAAGGATATTTAAAATACGGGTATCCAGCTTATCTAATTTATCAATCATTGTATTTTACTGAAATGGGATTCAGCAAGGTGCAAATATGATATTTTTTACTGTGAATGTAATTCTAAACAGTATTTTTTATTGAATATCATTTAATCAAAGAAAATAATATGGCAGGTGTATAATTTTGAAGAATTAAATACCATATACGCAGGCCCCAAATGAAAACACAATTGAACACTCAGGATAATGATCGTCTGAGTACTTATATGAAAATGGCAGAGGAACGCTCAAAATATTTTATTGGGTATCCTATTGCGCAAGACTTTGATTATTCAGAGTTATACCCGTTGCTTAAACTGCCTTTAAATAATGTGGGTGATCCATGGGTAGAGTCTACTTATGACCTGAATTCGCGTTCGCTGGAACTGGAAGTTTTAGAATTTTTCGCAGAACTGTTTAATGCACCTGCAAAGAACTGGTGGGGATATGTAACCAACGGTGGATCGGAAGGAAACTTATATGGTTTATATGTAGCGAGAGAATTATATCCGAATGGAATCGTTTATTATTCGGAAGCAACTCATTACAGTGTACAAAAGAATATCCAGTTATTGAATCTGCGTAGTATTGTGATCAGAACACAGGAAAACGGGGAAATGGATTATGAGGATTTAAATGCAATGGTACAAATGCACCGTGATCAGCCTGTAATTATCCTGGCCAATATTGGTACAACGATGATGGAAGCGAAAGATGACTTAAAGCAGATCCAGCAAATTTTACGCAAACAGGCGATAAAAAATCATTACATCCATTGTGATGCAGCTTTAGCAGGTACTTACAGTGCACTATTAGATCTTAAACCGGGGTTTGATTTTGCAAATGGTACAGATAGTATGGCGATTAGCGGACACAAATTTATTGGCTCGCCTATTCCTTGCGGGTTGGTACTGGTTAAAAAGAACTATAAAGACAGAATCGGGAAAGCAATTCCTTATATAGGCACAGTGGATACTACAATTACTGGCAGCCGTAATGGTCACAGTCCCATCTTTATGTGGTATGCGATTAAGAAATTAGGCAAAGAAGGGTTGAAGCAGCGTGCGCTGGAATGTCTGGAAATCGCAGCTTATACGGTTAAAACTATGAATGCCATCGGCGTTAAAGCATGGACTAATCCTTCGGCATTAACGGTTGTATTTCCTGCTCCTTCTATCGCATTGAGACAGAAATGGCAGATTGCAACTGAAGATGGTAACAGCCATGTAATCTGTATGCCTGGCGTAAGTAAGGAACAGATTGATCACTTTGTTGCTGATTTAAAAGAAGACCTGGTTGCGAATGTGCCTTTGGCAGGTTAATTACAAGCTTCTCAATAAAAAAGGCAGGACGTTATAGAAACGTTTCTGCCTTTTTTATTGCTCATTTTTTACTGCGAAAGCTACTGAGCTTTTGGAGAGAGATTCCCAAAAAAGAAGCAATATTTTTTTGGAAACCGACCTGCATCCGCTTAGGAAAACGGCTATAGTTTTTAACCTCAAAACTAAAAGATGCAGCATCTTCTCGTAATTTGACGGTTAGCTGATCAGGGTACCAGACAGGTGTTAATTTTTCTTTTTCCATAGGTAGGGTATATGGCCCAGGGTAGATGTAAGGACCATAATTGTAACAATATAGCGATAATGTTTCTCAAAACTCATTAACTTAAATTAATTGGATAAAATATTATATAATTTAAATTAATATCAAAATATTGCCAATTTTTGATATCCGGACTGGTCATTGGTTCCCATTATGATTTGTATTTTTGGTATTTCCTGTAATCTTGTATAAATTGATAGATACCACAACTGTAAGTAGAAAAAGATTTTTGATCTGGCTTTTAATAATCCTGTGTTCGGGGTTTTTGTTTTTATCCTTCCTTGTAGCATTGTTTCCACCATCGGCTATTGATTTAAAAGTTTCTGCGGCAGTACAGTCCACTCAGGGTCCTGAACTGGATAAGATGATGGAGTTGATTAGCTGGTTTGGCGCCTTTCCTGTTCCGATGTTTATGGGCTTAGCAGTAGCAATAGTCTTTTATGTCTTCAAATTCCGAAGAGAAGCACTTTTTGTGATACTCACTTTTATTTCAGGACTGATCAGTACGGTGATCAAAATACTGGTTAACCGGCCAAGGCCTACTGTAAACCTGGTCAGAATAGTAGAAGTTGCTAAACAGCAAAGCTTTCCAAGTGGACATACCTTATTTTACACCATATTTTTTGGCTTTCTCCTGTTCCTGATGTGGAATCTTAAACAGATTAACCTGGTTTTAAGGATAATAGTAGCTTTGCTGTCAGCATTCCTGATCGTAACGATACCTTTTTCACGGATATACCTGGGGGCCCATTGGGTGACAGATGTATTAGGTGGATTTATACTCGGACTGATCTGTTTATATTTTATTGTAATTCTTTACCTGAAAAAAACGCAGTAGCTATATACTCCTTTCCAAAATTAACAGGTGTTTACACCGGATCCCATTTTCAATAATAGGGTGAGGGTAGTGATCAATAAAGAAATTGTGATTCATACCCACGAGTTCAAAACCTCCTTTTTGATACAAGGCCAGCTGACCAATACTTGAATTACCAGTTGCAATCCTCAGTGTCTTAAACCCCTTGGCTAAAGAAGCAACAGCAGCTTTCTCCAGCAGGCGTTTACCCAGACCAATACCCTGATACTGAGTTTTAACAGCAATATTCTTGATTTCAATAGTGCTTTTATTTAAAGGCAGCAATACAAAAGCACCTATGATTTTTGTCCGGTATAAGGCAACAAAAATCTCATTATTGTGTGTATATGAATTGATAACTTCTATAGAAGGATCGGCAGATAACAACAAGTCATAGAGTGTCCTGTTGATTTCATTTTTCTCTGTAAAAGTCAATTCCTGATGGATAGACAGGTGCTCAATTTTTTCCCTGACCAGCCGCAGCCGTTCTTCAATTGTAATATCACTCTCTAATCTGAGGACCGGAACTTGTAATTTATTGAGCCAATTGGTATGTCGTTCGAAACTCCTGCCTTGAAAACCTGGCTGATCATAGCCTGATGCCAATTCAATAAATTCATCATACTTTTTTTTCAGGTATTCATCTGTTTTCAGCAAGTCTCCAAATCTTTCCGTTTCTCTTTTAATTAAGCGGGTTATTCTTACAGCAGGGGGGATCCATAGAAATACAACGAGGTCGAAATAATTGAAAAATTTCTCGTTCCAATTTAATATTGAGCCAGAAACAACAATGTTTTCATTTTTCTTAAAATCGCTGGTAAATAAGTTATCGCGCTCTTGCGAATCGCGTTTGAGCTCAAAAGGTATTTCACTTTTAAGCCAGTAATAGTCATCAGTATCAAGGTGGCTAAAGCCCAGCTCAATAGAGAGCCGATGAGCTAAAGTGGTTGTACCAGAGCCTGATGCTCCAAAAATCATGATTTTCATTGAGTAGTTAGTTATAGTAGATTTAACGAAAATATGAAAAGAATCGTTTATTTCTATTGTTTACTAATGTTGTTAGTAATTTTTTAGATAAAAATAAGTTATGCAGGTTTAATATATTTACTGTCTTTAAAATCTGACTTACTTTATGGATAGCCATGCTTACTGATGCCCTTTTTCAAGCTTTGTTCAATATTTCTTCACCGCGTATACTCTTAAGTGTTCATGGCCGGGATTTTAAAATTATTTATGATAATGAAGCTTTCAGAAGTGCAAGTTTAAATGAGACTTTCAGTATTGCTGGTAAAAGTATCTGGGACTTATTTAATGCTGGAAATTGTAGCAGTGACAATTTGGTTTTACTCGAAAATGCGCTGATTCAATCAGTTGAACTGAAGCAGACCTTATTTCTTTATGATTTCGACTATCAGTTTGCCGCAACCGGGCATGGCAAAACCCGCTGGGAACTGGAAATTATTCCCATAGAGAATGAAAATGGACAGCCTCCATATATTATCCTGACTCTTAAACTTCAAAAAAAACAAAAGTATACAGGTATTCAACAACATCCTGAACTGTTAAATATCGTTAGTCATATTCCCATAGGCCTTTGCATCTTGTCTGGTGAAACAATGGTACTGGAAATCGTCAATGAGAAGATGTTAAATTTATGGGATAGAAATGACTCTATTCAAGGATTGCCTTTACTGGAATTTATGCCAGAATTAACGGACCAGGTATTTCCTAAATTATTACAACAGGTTTATACTTCAGGGATCGCGTTTAGTAACAGAGGTGCAGTTGTACAACTCGTTGTAGGCGGACGTTTAAAAAGTGTCTACATGGACTTTTCCTATACACCACTGAAAAATAGTGATGGAGTGACAGATAGTATTCTGGTGATGGCCGAAGATGTAACCGACAATATCATGGGACTCCAGCGGGAACAACAATTAGCAGAAAGGCTGACGGCTATTAATGAAGAATTATCATTCTCCAATCTTGAACTGGCAGAAAATGAATCCAGGATCAGGTTTTTACTGAATGCATTGCCACAGCAGGTGTGGACAGCTGATTCGGCAGGTTTGCTGGATTATGTAAACCAGGTAGTGTGCGATGATTTTGGTTTTGATGTCGCAACAGTTATAGGACATGGCTGGCAGAAATTTGTACATCCTGATGATTTAGCGGAGTCTCTTGAAAAGTGGAGCAATGCTTTGGAAACAGGATGTGAGTATGTAACTGAGTTTCGGTTATTGTTCCAGGATGGGAATTACAGGTGGTTCCTGTCCAGAGCCATCCCACTGATTGAAAATGGTAAATTATTACTTTGGATAGGAACGAATACCAATATTGAGCTGCAAAAAAGCAATGAGCAGCGTAAAGATGAATTTATATCTATTGCAAGTCATGAACTTAAAACACCGCTGACCAGCATCAAGGCATTTAATCAGCTGATTCAGCGTAAAAATCAGGAACATGCACTGGATGGTTTTATCCTGAAGTCTGCTCAGAATATAGCCCGGTTAGAAAGGTTAATTAAAGATCTGCTGGATGTGACCAAGATCAATGCCGGGAAAATTAACTATGAGCTTGAACCTTTCGACTTCAGAAAAATGCTGATCGAAACTATAGAAAATGTTCAGCTGACTGCTCCGGATCATACAATAATTTTGGAAAATGCAGTGGAAATCAGTTGCCTGGGAGACCGGTACAGATTGGAACAGGTGGTTCATAATTTTTTGACCAATGCAGTGAAATATTCTCCTGATGGTCTAAAGATAATTGTAAAGTCAACGCTTGAAGGGAATGATTTAATTGTATCTGTCCAGGATTTTGGTATTGGTATAGCTGAAAAAGATAGGAAGAGGTTATTTGAAAGATATTATAGGGTCGGAGATAATGCTATGCGGTTTGAAGGACTTGGTCTTGGCCTTTTCATTTCTTCGGAAATTTTAAGAAGGCATCAGGGGAATTTCTGGATAGAAAGCGAGCCTGGTTATGGCTCCACTTTCTTTTTCCGTTTACCGGTTGGCTAACCTGGTTTTAAGGGTTCGGTATAGGGAATTCTTTAGCAGATAAACCTCCAACTATGCCCAGGCCATTTTGTATATTGCTGTGGATAATTACTTTTTCCGCAAAAGGGCTATTTCTACTATCCTCTGCTTTAGCTACACTCTTTAAATATTTATAACTGGTTTCAGTAAACAGGGTAACCTCAATATATCTCTTCTTTGATGCTGGATTATCATCTGTACTGAAAGCATAAAAGATAGTCTCACCAGCTGGTTGCGCTTTTTCTACAAACCACTCTTTTTTGCTGGAGTTTCCGCTTCCGAAAATATCGGAAGTATTTACCGGGCGGATATAAAACGGTGCCTTTTTGATCGTTTTGCCGGAGTTGTTTTCTTCATATAAGATTCTGAAGCGGTAATATTGCTTTTCTTTGCTGGTATTCTTCAGCAGAAAATTGAACTTAAATTTATACTGATCGCTATTTGATTCGATAACAGCCTGATTATTAATTTCTATAGTATTGATATCCGGAATAATATCACTGCCTTCTACCAGGTTAAAACCGGGCGCAGTAGCTGTGATGCTATACTTTTTATCCTTAAGTACACCAATAGTGCTTACATAATATTTTTTGCCATCTATGGTCTGAGGCTTCAATGACTCTTTAAAAACATCATTTTCATATAATCTGGTTTCCGCATTTGCAGGGTCTTTAAACGATTCCCCATCCGCTAACCGGCCGGATAAGGTAAAGCGTGCTTTTAGCGGGGCATTTTCATTCATCAGTACATTTAGCACCGGGCGGTCTGCATCTGAGGCTAAGTCGATAGTTAGTTTCTTTTCACAAGAGGTTAATAAGATAGTGGCGAATATGGGTAAGAAATTAAATGTTTTCATGATTTCAGAATTAAAATTTAAGACTATAAGAGACACTTGGCATGATTGGCAACAAGCTATTTCCGGTCAGGTTAGCAGTATTGCCTTTGTAGTCGTTGACCTTGAAATAGAATAAATTCTGCCTGTTATAAACGTTGTATATACTGACATTCCAGGTACGGACTTTACCGCTTTCTTTGAGTTTGATAAAGCTGATGCCAACATCTAATCTATGTGTGGGTTGTATACGGACATTATTTCTGGATTCGATATAATCAATTTTTTTAGTTCTTTCTTGCTGATCCTGTCCGGGGCTGACTCCTTCAAACTGTGTGGTAGGCATGGTGAAAGGAGATGCGCTCTGATAGACAAAAGTTGCAGAAAGTTCAATTCCTGGTTTTAACTTATAAACCCCGACCAGGTTAAGCGTATTCCTGCGATCATATTTATAAGGATAAGTTTTTCCCTGGTTGATCTCTGGCAGGCTGCGGTTTGTCCAGGCGAGTGCATAGCTGGCCCAGCCGGTTAAGCGGCCTGTTTTTTTCTGAAGGAATAGTTCCAGTCCATAGGCCTTACCTTTACCAGTGGTAATTTTGTTTTCCCAGTCATTATGCTCGCTGGTTACTACATAGTCTGCGCCGTCTTTATATTCAATGATATTATTCATTGTCTTATAATAACTTTCGGCAGAGAATTCGAACTGATCATTAAAAATATTACGGGATACACCCAACGAAAATTGATTGGATTGCTGTGGAAGTACTTTATTTGTTGCAGGAACCCAAAGATCGGTAGGCAGGGAAATAGAATTGCTGGCTAACAGGTGCATATACTGGGTCATCTTTGCATAAGATGCTTTGAGTGCCCAGTCTCCTGGTAATAAATAACGTGCACTGATGCGTGGTTGCAGGGAAGTGTAGAATTTCCCCTGTACATTAAATCCGCTTGCATGCAGGCCTATATTTGCTTTTAGTTTATCAGTGATCGTCCAGTCATCTTCTGCATATAAATCCAGTTCAGTTGCTTTAATTTTACTACCCAGGTTTTCGTCTTTTAAAGTTTCATTATTGAAAGACTGTTTGGAAAGACTGGTACCGGGAGTAAAGGTATGCAGGGTAGAAGAAAGCCCCATTTTAATACTATGCGCAGGTGATGGCTGATAATCAAAATCTATTTTTGCCGTATAATCCGTAATTCCTGAATTAATGTTCAGGATGTCATCTGAGTTCAGATTCTCTTTTGAACCAAAAATTGAGGAGGTCATGGACGTATTAAATTTGTATTGCGAGGTGGTCAGGGTTGTATTTGCGAATAGCTTATTGGAAAAAATATGATTCCATCTTGCTGCACCTGTCAGGTTACGCCAGCCTAAACCAAAATCACCCAGAGCAGTAGCGCCATCATCACTGCTTGCTTGTTTTACTTTTGTTCTTAACTTATCCTGACCGTTGTAAAAACTTAAATACAGGTGGTCCTGATCGGAGAATTTATGGTGAATTTTAGCATTGAGATCATAAAAGTACAATTGAAATTTTTCTACATCCCGCTGGCTGCTTTTTAATATCGGGGAAATAATCAAGTCGTGATAAGTTCTGCGGCCGGAAATGATAAAAGAGGTTTTATCTTTTTTCAATGGCCCTTCAACGGTTAATTGTGAGGCGAGCAGCCCTAAGGTAAATTGCCCATGCACTTTGTTCATATTGCCATCATTCATCGAGATATCAACAACTGAAGATAAGCGGCCTCCATAACGGGCCGGGAAAGCACCTTTGTAGAGATCTACATTTTTAATAGCATAGGTGTTGAAGGCTGAAAATATCCCTAATAAATGGGACGGGTTATATAAAGGAGCGCCATCCAGTAAAATCAGATTTTGATCCTGCGAACCTCCGCGGACCAGCATTGCACTGGTACCTTCACTTCCTTGTTGTACGCCGGGGAGTGTTTGCAGGGCTTTGAATAAATCAGGTTCGCCAAAAAACCTGGGTAAGGCCTGAATCTGGCTGATGGGCAGGTTAATTTTGCCCATTTGAGAAGTATTTTGAATAGGCGTGCTGTTAGCCCCTTTAATAATAACAGTATTTAATTCGTTTTGCAGAGGCTTCAGCCGAAAAGCAACCGTACTTTTTACTGCTAAGTTAATCAGGGTATCTATAGTTTGATAACCTATATAAGAGATACGGAAAGTGGCGGTATCTGTGGGAATCGTGAGACTGAAATAGCCGTAGTTATTTGTTGTAGTACCAGTTTTTATATTTTTTGTAGTAATACTTACACCAATCAATGTTTCGCCAGTAGCCTGATCTGTTATTCTTCCATTTAATGTTTTTGACCCGCCTTTTTGCAGGGGTGCAGATTTTAAACTGGTTTGTGCCTGTGTACTGTTATTTTTAAGACTGATGAATAAAAAAGAGGAGAGTAGGGTTAATCTGGTAAAATTTCTGAAATTAGGTGTGCTCATGTTTGATTTAAATTCACAACTAAGACGCATCGGGCAGGTGATACCCCTATAGCTTAAAAAATATTGTTGCAAAGCACTGTAGCATTATATAGTTATCATACGTTTTACCTCTTGATAACTATTTTTTAACTATTAATCTCATTCGGCTATAAAATGAAGATATGTTTTCACTTACTTAAATTTATGCTCCTGTGTTGCAGGGGTAAACTCAGATCTTAATTGATCTTATTTTATAATTTCGTACAGGCTCACTTCTCAACTAATTGCAATATTTATGAAAAGCAGTTCATTTATCCTGTGGTTTTTTAAGTATTTAAAATTAAAATAGTATTTTGAGCAAAAAACGAAATTGATGAAGAAATATATTGGAATGGCAGTTTTATCAACTTTGATGGCTTGTACTGGTGCCGTGAAAAATGAAACTGCTGTAACAGACAGCACAGCTGCTGCCGGTCAGGCGGCAGAGGTGAATGATGTTAAGCTTGCTGATCCTAAATCGGAAAGTATATATAAGGGCTATATCAGCCTGAAAAATTCGCTGGTTGCCGGTAATGCAGCAGCTGCCCACCAGACTGCGCTTGATCTGGCCACTTCCCTTAAAGCTTATGAAGGCTGTGAAAATACAGCTTTGATTGCAGAGAAAATTGCAGGTACTGAGGATATTAAGATCCAGCGTAAAGAATTCACTGCGTTGAGTTCTGATGTAATTGCACTCTTTAAACATGCTGATATTACACAAGGATCTATTTATGTACAACATTGCCCGATGGCCAATAATGGTGATGGGGGAGATTGGTTGTCTTCAGAGAAAAAGATCAGCAATCCATATTATGGAAAAGAAATGTTGACTTGCGGCGCAGTGCTGGAAGTGATTAAAGCAAAGAAATAAGCTCAATTCTTACTTAATGATGACCCGCGGTTAACAATTATTTAACAGCTTTGTTATCATTGTATGTAGGCTATTTCATTAGAATAGTTAAATTTGTTATTTATAAATTAGAAGATATATGTCAGATATTGCAGAAATTAAGATCGATGGTAAAGTATATGAATTTCCCATTGTAACTGGTACCGAGGGTGAAAAGTCAATTGATATTTCAAAATTAAGGGATTTAACAGGACACATTACCCTGGACTTAGGCTACAAAAACACAGGATCTACAAAAAGTGCAATTACCTTTTTAGATGGTGAAAAAGGAGTCTTGAAATACAGAGGTTATGCAATTGAGGAGCTGGCGGAGAAATCTACTTTTCTTGAAGTTGCTTTTCTGCTGATCTACGGCGATCTGCCAACAGCTAAAGCGCTTGAAGATTTTCAATCTCAAATCACCAAGCATACGCTGATCCATGAGGATATGAAAAAATTCCTGGACGGCTATCCTTCGAAATCTCACC
This sequence comes from Pedobacter cryoconitis, assembly GCF_014200595.1. NCBI lineage: Bacteria > Pseudomonadati > Bacteroidota > Sphingobacteriia > Sphingobacteriales > Sphingobacteriaceae > Pedobacter > Pedobacter cryoconitis. Next base: position 2,303,965 of record NZ_JACHCG010000001.1, on the reverse strand, counting down.
CAATGGCTCAGTTAGCTTCATTGGTATGTTCATTGTCAACATTTTATCCTGAGTCGTTGAATGCTAATTCTTCGCCTGAAACAATGAACCTTACGATGATCAAATTGCTGGCTAAGTTCCCAACAATTGTATCATTTATCTATAAAAAATCTTTAGGTCATCCGCTGATCTATCCAAAAAATAAATATGATTATGTAAGTAACTACCTGAACATGACTTTCGGTCAGCGTACAGAAGAGGTTGAAATTGACCCGGTAGTAGTGAAAGCAATGAATACTTTATTGATTTTACATGCTGATCATGAGCAAAACTGTTCTGCATCTACAGTAAGAATGGTAGGCTCTTCAGATTGTAATTTATACGCTTCAGTTTCTGCTGGTATTGATGCTTTATGGGGCCCGCTTCATGGTGGTGCTAACCAGGCTGTAATTGAAATGCTTGAACTGATCAAAGAAGATGGTGGAGATACCGAGAAATGGATCAATAAAGCAAAAGATAAAAATGATCCTTTCCGTATGATGGGATTTGGACACAGGGTATATAAAAACTTTGATCCACGCGCTAAGATTATCAAAAAAGCATGTGATGATATCCTGGAGAAATTAGGTATCAATGATCCTGTGCTTGAAATTGCTAAAAAACTGGAAGAAGCAGCTTTAAGTGATCCTTATTTTGTAGAGCGTAAATTATACCCTAATGTTGATTTTTACTCAGGTATTATCTACAGAGCTTTAGGTTTCCCTACAGATATGTTTACTGTATTATTTGCCCTTGGCCGTTTACCGGGATGGATTGCACAGTGGAAAGAAATGCACGAAAATAAAGAGCCTATCGGCCGTCCGCGTCAAATTTATGTTGGACACACGAACAGAGCTTTTGTTGAAATAGAAAAACGATAGTATTTACACCCTGAGCTGAGAAATACCTTAAGTTTCAGCAAAGAGGATAGTGTCAAAATCCCCGTTAATAATTTTAACGGGGATTTTTTATGTTTAACCGGGTAGCCGGAATTTAATAGTGCAGCTTACTGATCTGTATTTTTTGCAGGTTCCCCTGCTCATCTTTAACGGTAATATTGGCTGTTTCTTTACCTGCCAGGATATGCGGACGGTTTAGCATGTCACATAGGGTAACATTAGAATAATCTACGTCATCAATGGCCATGATACGTTGCCCGGGTTTTACTTCGTTTTTATATTTATCCCAGACTACGCCAATAGCAAGCCGGTCATTAATTACTGTAGGCACAAATGGCCATTGTTTCTCTCTGACCTCATTGTCCTTTTTTATACTATTAAAGTAGAATTTACTGTGAATAAAATCTAACGTGACAATTCCATACAGCAGAATTTTTGATCCTATAGCTGAAGTGCCGCTTTTATTGGTTTCCATAATGGTATTGTTAAACAATCCGTTACCTATTTTTATCTGGGGAAGTCTCAACAGGTATTTTTCAGCACTTTGCTGCAAGCCCAGTCCACCTATTGTATTGGCTCCATAACCTTTGGCCAGAATTTCATAAACGCCAGAATCAGGTAGCTGGCTTACCAGCTCTTCAGAGATCCGCAGGAATTCATTGTCACCAGTATCGAATCCCAGATCGACTGTAATATTATCTTTTAGCTGGATTTTAATGATCGGGTTACTTTGATAACTTGTATTGGTAATCATCTGAGAACCATAGCTATCATTCAGTTTTAATTTTTCCAGCTGATCGGTCAGAATGATAACCTGCTTTTTTCCATCGATACTCACAATGGAATTGCGGAGAATATTACTTCCTATTACGCCGTCTATACCCCAGCATCTGTAAAAATCAGGGAAAAGTGTAATTGCAGGAATATGATCAAACCGGACTTTACCAATTTTAATCCGGGGGATTTGCACAACTCCCATAGTATCGGTAACGCCGTTGACATCCGAAAGTGTGTCTTCATCCAGAAATTTGGCTTTTAGCAGCGTAACCAGTTGCGGGCTGATCGCTACCGGTGCACCGGTATCAAATAAGAATTTATGCTTTTTGCCATGCAGTTCCACCTGGATGAACATCTTGCCATTTATCGTTTGATAGGGAATCTCTTCGTAATAGTTTTTAGCAGAAGTTCCTCCCTGGTTATAGGTGAATTCCTGGGCATTGGCCCGCAGGCAAAATGCCAGCAGTAAACAGAGGTTGAAAATGAGTTTCATTGCGTCGTATTAACGCAGCAATTTAAACGTTTTTAATTAATTTTCAACCAGCCGGTTATACTTAGTCTCGGTTTATGCGTGATTAAAACTTCATGTACGAGTTCACTGCTTTTGAAGAAAACACTTTTGCCATTATCAGGTGATATTTTCTGCAAACTATCCGAATGGTGAATACAAAGTTCTCCGCCATCATTTTCCTGCCAGCCTGCATTTAAATAAATGATCATTGAATACTGTCTGCTATCATTGTTCTTGAACTGATCGAGATGTTTTTTATAAAAGCTCCCTTCTTCGTATAGTGTATAATGGAATTCATAATCAGTAATGCCGGTATAACAGGTACTGTTCAGATAACTGACAAAACTATCCATCAAATCAAAAAAGCTGTTTTCGTGAATATTGTCATGCTTTCTATCCAGCCAGTAGATTTTGTCACTTCTCACCAGCTGATCATGAGAGACTATAGTTTCGTTTCCTGTGCCTGCGGATAGCAGTAATTTATCCTGGTAAAGGCCATACAGGTTTTCTTTGAGTTGTGCGGCTAAAGCCACGCTTAAAAAATTTTCTGTAATGCCTACCTTATTGTCTATAAAACTATCGATTAGCGTATTGAAGGTGTTTTGCAAGGAGCGGGGTGGGAAAATATATGGCAAATCGCCATCATGTTGGTGAAGGTAGGCTTAATTAATCAATAAAATGCTAATTTTGCAACCCTAACGAGCATCTCAATTTTAAGCAATGAATTTATTAGACGCAAGAGTATTATGGAGTTATGATTATGAACTGGAATCAAAAACAGGGATTAACAACATTGCTGCCCAGTTTACAGGTGTTCCTCCGGTACATGATCATACCGGGGTTTTAGTTTTAACCGAACATGGATTATTGGTTCGGGGTGATGATCAGGATATAGATTTGAAGATCTCACTGGGAGATATAGAGGAAGTTTATGTAGGTTTTGATGAAAGTTATCAGCGTAATTTTGTGAAAAATCTGGGTTTGTTATGCCAGCCGCTTAGAATTGTAACCAATGATGGGATTTCGAAAAAGACGATTTACCTGATTTTGGACCATAATTATTTTGGTTGTGCCAAGAACCTGACTTTATTTGATCTGCTACAGGAAATGCTGGCATAAAATGAAGAGATTTCAATAGGAAATCTCTTCATTTTGAATCTCACCACCACTTAGGTGACAAAAAATATTTAAGTTTGCAATTCTTCAAAAATAACTATGGCAGATTTCTTTAAAAAGAATGGAATTAAAATCATTTCAATTTTATTACTCATTCTTATCCTTGGTGATGCGTGGCTTTTATTAACTAAAGGCTTTTCATCTACCGTACTTTCTGGTTTAATAGGTTGTTCACTTACTTTATTTGGCCTGAATTATTTCAAAAACAGAAGCTAAACCAGCATTCCGTTTTTGATTTCATTGTATATCTCAGTGGTTTCCGGAACAGGGATACCCAGGGCTTGTCCATAGGCTATAATTGCCCCTGCAAATAATTCAAGTTCCGTGTGCTCTTTTCCTGACTGTACATCCAGTTGCAAAGAAGTTGGTGTTTGAAAAGGGAAGGAGGCTGCTTTCTGAAAGGTTTGTTCAATGATGTTTTCGGGAAGATCAATCTCTTTTCTGAGTGCGATGGCCTGTATTTCCTGCATCACTTTTAAAGCTCTCTGGTGTAATTCTTCCTCTTCGTTAACCTGTCCGATGGACTTGTTATACCTGGCAGAAACCAGTCCGAAACTTGCGATGAAAAAGTATTTAGACCAGATGGCCGGGAATGAATCAACTTTGTAATCAATATCAATTGAAGCTTTCTTAAACAGCTCAACAATACTTTGAGGATCGAATTCCGGATGCTCAGGGTCTTTTCCTGCAATGATTTTACCAGGATTTCCTTTATGCTCAACTATTCCTTTTTCTTTAATATGTGAGGCTACATAAACGCACGAAGGCAATACAATTCCATTGGTTATTATTTTGCGTATTCTTTCATAGATATCAACCCCATTCATTAAAGGCAGAATGATCGTATCACTTTTGATTTTATCTTTTAATTGATTGCAGATGTTTTCCAGATCGTATTCTTTGACACAGATGACGAATACATCAATATCATTTAGTTCAGCTACTTCTTTTAAAATTTGATGAGGTCTGGCTATAGGATCCTCGCTTTCGGCAGAAAGCAGGGTAAGTCCCTTTTCTCTGACAATTTCGTAAGTCTTTTCACGGGCAATAAAAGTAATATTGGCTGCGCTGTCTGTTGCGTATTGCTGAGCAAGTTTAAATCCGAAATAACCACCAACACCACCTAATCCAATTATAGCAAATTCTGTTGTTTTCATTTTTCTGTTAAAATTTTAACTGATATAATTAATAATTCGCAAGACGGGCAAATTACAGGTTATCCAATGTAAAACCTAATAAAGAAATGTAAAAAAGACTAGGCGATTAAATACTTAATAACAGTTTCAATGGCTCGTTCGGACAAAGCGAAGGTGACATAATATAAAATAATTACAGTAATCGTCTTCTTAATAGTCATATAGACAGACCTATTATAAAATAATTTCAGGCCGGTATATAAATACCATACAATACCTGCAACTACTGCCAATCCAATAATTGAACTAATTACCGAATTTTCTCCAAATACATATTGCTTAAGAGGAACGGCAATCGATGAGATGATAAAGAAGGCGGTCATTCCATGAATTGTAAAAATCAAATGATCAATGTAATAGATCCTGTTTTTTCTGAAATTCAACATGATAAAGAAAGCTAGTAGTGGCATTAAGAGGAAGAATTGCTTAGGCTGATATTTCTTAACTTCTTCTTTAATATCCCAGTGATCTTTGGCTTTCTTCTGGTTAATATAAATTTGTTTCTTTTTAAATTGTCTGGTGATCCAGTTATCCTGCTCAGCTTGAGGTAAAGCTTTCTGCCTGATACTGTAAGCTTCAAAAGTGCTGTCCAATTTCTCGTTATGAATAGCACTGAAATTACCTATTTTTTTCTCTAAAGCTGGAGATGGGGACTTCGCATAGGCTTTATTCAAACTGTCCAGAATAAGTTGCTGTGTTTTAAAACTAAGTGTCCGGTATTGTGCTTTGAAGATCTGGCCTGCAAGTATTTCGGGAACAACTTCAAGATCGTCGTTACTAAGCGGCATACTGTCTTTTACCAAGGCTGCTTTTTCAGTAGCCGGGCTTTCCTGGTGATGTCCATATTCAAGTGCATGTGGAACAATCAGAAAGTAAACAATCGAGACAAAAATATAGAGACTGACAGGATGGATATATCTCGCTCTTTTACCTGCGAGATAATCCAATGTAAGTTGCCCTGGTTTAGTTAGCAGCGGAATAAGCGTATGAAAAAATTTAGAATCGAAGTGAAAATAGTGTCCTATACTATGTGAAATAAAGCCCCAGAAAGGTTCTTTCAATTCGAGATTTGGTTGCCCGCACTGAGTGCAATAATGTTTTTCAACAAGGTAACCACAATTCAGACAGTTTTTTTCATGACGATAAGCTCCTGACATATATATAATATTTTACATTAATACACCTGCAATAGAAGCAGAAAGATAAGATGCCAATGTTCCGCACATTAACGCTTTTAAACCTAATTTAGCTAAATCTGCACGACGTTCCGGAGCCAATTCTCCGATTCCACCAATCTGCATACCGACGCTGCTGAAATTCGCAAAACCGCAAATAGCGATACTGATAATCAGTACACCTTTTTCAGTAACAATAGGAACTGCTTTAGTTGTCAGGTTTTTGAAAGCAAGGAATTCATTCACAGTTAATTTTTGACCAAGCAGGGTAGCTGCATTGCTTACATCTACATCAGGAATACCCATTGACCAGGCAAATGGATAGAATAATCTGCCAAAGATCCAGTCCAGAGATAAATTAAAGTCTGGATTGAAAAGGTGACCAATGTTAACTAATGTATAATCTACTAAAGCGATTAAGGCAATAAAGCCGATTAACATCGCAATTACGTTCATTGCAATCTTAAAACCTTCTCCTGCACCATGTGAAATGGCATCAATCAGGTTCGTATATTCGCTTTTAACTTCAAGCTTTACTTTACCCATAGTCTGCGAAACTTCTGTTTCAGGGAAAACTATCTTGGAAATAATCAAAGCTCCGGGAGCTGCCATTAAACTGGCCATAATTAGTTTTGGGGCAAGGTTCATTCCGGCCTGGGCACCCATATTGGCATAAACAATCAGGATACCACCCGCAATACAAGCTAAACTACCACTCATAGAAGCCAGCAGTTCACTTTTTGTCATTCCCTTAAGATAAGGTTTGATCATGACCTGAGCTTCAACCTGGCCAACAAAAGCACTGGCTACGTTACTTAAAGCTTCAGCGCCACTGACACGCATAATAAAGTTCATTCCTTTGGCAATTACAGAAACGATACGCTGCATGATACCGAAATGATAAAATATAGCTACCAGCACACAAACCAGGATGATTGTGGCCGTCACATTAAAAGCAAAAATGAAACTTTCAGGGGCAGCATAAGCATGTGTTTTACCATCAAAACCAATAACGGCAACACCACCATAAACAAAATCAACACCTACTTTAGCAAACTGCTCGATTTTCTGCATTCCTTTTCCAAGGAATTCAAAGAAGTGCTGAACTGGAGCAACTCTCAATACAAGAATTGCGATGACTATCTGAAGCGTGAGGCCACTTGCTACTAGTCTAAAATTAATCTTTTTCTTGTTGTTAGAACAAAGATAAGCCAGGCCCAGTATAAAAATGACGCCAATTACTCCGTGAAAACGCTCCATAAAAAATATTCAAATAAAAAAATTTGGGTAGAAAAAATAAAGATGTGTATAAACTTGCAAATAATAACTATTGGGATGAATTTCTTTTGTTCAGTTCATCTCTGATGCGGGCCGCTTTTTCATAGGCTTCCTCCGCAATAGCTTCCTGAAGTTTTTGATTAAGTTCCTCAACGCTAAGGCTTCCAAAGCCAGTTCCAGGTATTGACGTATCAATATCGTCCTGTCCATGTTCCTTATTCAGGTTATCCATGTTTTCGAGAAAAACAAAGTCGTTACCTTCGATAACGATACCTGCGGAGGATAAAATAAATTCGTAAGTGTAAATTGAGGAATTGAAACGAACAGCCAGTGCAATCGCATCTGATGTTCTGGCATCAATTTCTTCCGTTCTTTCACCGTCTGTACAGATCAGTTTAGCGAAGAAGACACCATCTACCAGGTTGTAGATTAGAATTTCTTTGATTTCAATTTTATAAGTCTGCGCAAATGTTTTGAATAGATCATGCGTCAATGGCCTGCTTGGGGTCATTTTTTCAATCTCAATTGCAATAGCCTGAGCTTCGAATGCACCTATGATGATAGGCAAACGTCTTCTGCCGTTTACTTCTCCAAGTACCAGTGCGTAGGCTCCGGATTGGGTTTGGCTATAGGATAAGCCAACAATATCTAGTTTTACTTTTTTCATATTTATGAATATCCGGCGGAAACTTTCATCTCCGCCTGATATTAATATTAAGCTTGATGTGCTTTTAGAGCCTCAATTAATTTAGGAACAACCTCAAAGGCATCTCCAACGATTCCATAATCAGCAACTTTAAAGAAAGGAGCTTCCGGATCTTTATTGATGACTACAATTACTTTAGAAGAACTTACTCCGGCTAAATGCTGAATAGCTCCCGATATACCTATAGCAATATACAAATTTGGACTGATTGCAATACCAGTCTGACCAACGTGTTCTGAGTGTGGTCTCCAGTCTGCATCCGAAACTGGTTTAGAGCAAGCTGTAGCTGCACCTAGCAATCCTGCTAATTCTTCGATCATACCCCAGTTTTCCGGTCCTTTAAGACCTCTTCCCGCAGAAACAACCAGTTCAGCATCAGGCAGAGAAACTTTATCTGTAGCTCTTACGATTTCTTTAACAATTGCTGCAAGGTCAGTAGGCTGAACAGCAGGAGAGAAGGCTTCGATTGTTGCAGTAACAGGTGATTCTTTAACGCCGAAAGCGTTTGGATTCAATGCGATAACTTTGTTTGCTGAAATCAGCTCAGCAACAGCGAATGCTTTTCCGGAGAAAGCGCCTTTTTTAACTAAAAACTTACCGCCATCTAATTGTGGAAGCTCTACAGCACCATCAACTAAACCTGCTTTTAATTTAACAGCTACACGTGGTGCAAGCCCTTTTCCTGTAAAGGAATTGGAAAGTACAATAACTTCAGCACTTTCTTTCTGAGCAGCTTCTGCAATGACAGCAGCATAGGCCTGGTTTACGAAATTCTTTAATTCTGCGCTCGCCACGTTTAATACTTTGGCAGCACCATATTTACCTAATTCTTGTAATTCGCTATCTGCAACGTTACCGATAGATACTGCGGTAAGGCTAGTCCCTGTTTTATCTGCAATGGCTTTTGCATAAGAAACCGCTTCAAATACGGATTTCTTAAACTTACCGTCGACTTGTTCTACATATACTAAAACTGACATATTTTTTCGCTTAGATTTTTATACTTAATTTTTTAAAACAGACCTTAGATTACTTTAGCTTCGGTATGCAGCAGGCTGATCAGGCTGGCAGCTTCTTCTGCCGGAATCAACTTTACGGTTCCGCGGGCAGGAGGGGTTTCAAACTGTACTACTTTAATTACTTCTTCAATTGGCTGTGCAGCAACTACTACTAATGGTTTTGATCTTGCTGACATGATACCTCTCATGGTTGGGATAGTTGGAACCGCTACGCCTTCAGCACAGCTGGCTACAAATTTACCAGTTACGGTTACTACTTCTTTACCACCTTCAATTTCTCTTTCCAGAGTTGCAGTAGTTCCGTCATAGTCTAATTTTTTGATAATAGAGATAGATGGGATATCTAAAAAGCCACCTACCATTGCAGCTACCTGCGCACCGTTATAATCAATTGACTCACGACCGGTAAGGATCATATCAAAATTACCTTCTTTAGCATATTCAGCGATCTGAAAAGCTGTGAAATAAGCATCACGCGGAGCTGCATCAATTCTGACAGCGTCATCGGCACCAATGGCCAATGCTTTTCTGATTGTTGGTTCAGTAGCACTTTCTCCAACATTAATTACTGTTACTGTCCCCTTTCCGCCAGCACAAAGTTCAATCGCTCTTGATAATGCAATTTCATCATACGGATTTACGATAAACGTAACTCCCGCAGTATTGAATTGGGTATTATCATTAGTAAAAGTTATTTTTGTCGTTGTGTCGGGCACGTTACTGATACAAACTAATATTTTCATATGAATAAGTTGTTTTTTAAATTGATGAAGCCATTATCTACTGTTATTGGTTTTTATCAGTGTCTAAATATAACGATTTCAAAAAAATGTCTTTTTGCAAATCTAATTAAAAAAGCAGGGATTTAAAATGCAAAGTACCCGATTAAACAAGTTATTATCTTTTTTAGCAACAGAACCGAATGATCCATTTATCTTATATGCACTGGCAACAGAGTATAACTCGTTAAATGATACTGAACAAGCCTTTCATTATTATCATAAATTAGTGGAGGATCATCCGTCTTATGTTGGAACTTATTATCATTTAGGTAAATTATATCAAAAACAGGAGCAGACCGATAAGGCTGTGGAGATTTATCAGCTCGGTATGAAAAGGGCCAGAGAAAAGGGCGATGGACATGCTTTCTCAGAATTGCAGGGCGCTTATAACATGGCGGCAGGTCTGGATTATGAGGACGATTAATGAACGGGATGGAAAAACGACAACTCCTGTTTGTTAAAGATGTCTTTCTTTTCACATTTACAGCATTTGGTGGTGCTCAGGCACATATCTCTCTTTTGCTAAAGTATTTTGTGAAGCAAACTCATTATATTTCTGAAGAAGATTTACTGGAGCTGAATGCGCTCGCACAAATCTTACCCGGGCCGGCTTCCACGCAGACCCTGGTTGGGATTGCACATAAGGTTGGCGGATTAAAGCTGGCGCTGATTACTTTTCTGATCTGGATTATTCCATCGGCAGCAATTATGACTTTTGCAGCCATTAGTTTTGCCCAGTTCGATCATAAGGTGCAATTTGTACTGATCTTAAAATATATCCAGCCTATCGCACTAGGTATTGTTGCTTTTGGGGCATACACGCTTTCCAGAAAAGTACTGGTCACACAAACAGCTGTTTTTTTAGCAATCTCTGCTGTTATTGTGACATTGGTATTAAGAAATGCTTATGTTTTTCCACTGGCTATCCTGGTTGGAGGAATGATTTCTTCTGCTTTAGAGACACCAAAAGAGGAAAGTGAGATCAGGGTAAAGCTATTTGCGAACATTAACCCGAAAAAACTGGCTTATTTTTTCGGCGTTTTATTATTCCTGGCTGCCCTGGGTGCAATTATTAACAGGACTTCTCCTTTTAGTTTGCCGATCAGGCTTTTTGAAAATTTTTACCGTAACGGGATCTTTATTTTTGGTGGCGGGCAGGTTTTAGTTCCGCTGATGTTTACAGAATTTGTTCAAATGAAACATTACCTGGGCTCTTCTGAGTTCTTATCAGGTTTTGCTTTACAACAAGCATTACCCGGGCCAACTTTCTCTTTTACGAGTTACCTGGGTGCGATCAGTATGAAAAACTTTGGTTATAGTACTTATGGACAGGTATTGGGTGGGATAGTAGGGGTTCTGGGTATTAATCTTCCTGGATTAATCCTGGTCTTGTTTATTGTTCCGTTCTGGGAAGATCTGAAGAAAATCACCAGGATCAAACATTCGTTATCCGGAATTAACGCGGTGAGTGTCGGCTTTATTATCGCCGCATTTGTATTACTGGTCAAGCCGGTTGGCTTTGATCTGTTATCGATTGTCATCATTGCGGTTACTTTTCTGATCCTGAACTTTACCAGGATCAGCCCTCCGCTGATTGTATTGGCAGGGATATTACTGGGCTACTTTATGTAGCCCGGTAATATCAGCTTATATTTTAGAATGGGGCATCGTCGTCATTGAAATCATCCATACGGGATGGCTTGATAATCACATTGCCCGAAGGACGGTCAAAATCAGCTGAAGGCAGCATGCCGGCAGCCGGACTATCCATAGAGAACGAATTCGGTGGCATAAAATCTTCTTCAAGATCGGTAAACTTCACATACTTACCGATAAATCTCAGCGGTACAATACCGGTTTCACCATTTCTGTGTTTCGCGATAATAACTTCACCAACACCAGCCTGAGATCTTCCGCTTTCATCTTCCGTGATCCCATAATATTCAGGACGGTACAGGAAAAGTACCATATCCGCATCCTGCTCAATAGAGCCGGACTCCCTCAAATCGGATAACAGTGGACGTTTACCATTTACTCCCGGCCTGGTTTCTACCGCACGGCTTAACTGCGAGAGGGCCAGAACCGGAACATTTAATTCTTTAGCTACCGATTTCAGGGCTCTGGATATACTACCAATTTCCTGCTCACGGTTACCACCACCACTCTGACCTTCTCCTTTACCATGCATCAACTGTAAATAATCGATGATGATCATCTGGATATCGTATTGTGATTTTAATCTTCTGCATTTTGCTCTGAATTCAAAAATATTCAGGGCAGGGGTATCATCAATTAACAGCGGGGCTTCTGTCAGCGTACCGATCTTACTGTGCAACTGCTGCCATTCCCATTCTGCTAAGTTTCCTTTACGGATTTTTTCCTGTTCAATCTCTGTTTCCCCGGATATTAAACGATTCACTAACTGTACAGAGGACATCTCCAGGGAGAATACAACAACCGGACGTTTAAATTCAACGGCTGCATTTCTGGCACATGTTAGTACGAAAGCGGTTTTTCCCATCGCCGGACGTGCAGCAATGATGACTAAATCTGAAGGCTGCCAGCCGCCGGTAATCCGGTCAAGTGCTGTGAAGCCAGATGGAACACCCGTTAATCCGTCAGACTTTGTCCTTAATTCTTCGAGCGTGGCCAGAGATTGTTTAATAATCTCATCCATTTTCTGGGTGTCCCTGCGGAGGTTATTCTGAGCGATATCAAAAAGACCTTTCTCTGCGTTATCCAGCAGGTCGAATATATCCGTTGTATCTTCGTAAGCGTTTTGAATAATTTCAGATGAAATCCTGATCAGTTCACGCTGAATGTATTTTTGTGAAATAATACGGGCGTGGTATTCAATATTTGCTGCTGAAGCAACGCGGTTAGTCAGGTTAGTAATATAGTAAGCACCACCTACCATTTCCAGCGTACCCAATGTTCTGAGTTCGGAGGTTACGGTTAAAATATCTACAGGTTTAGATTTCTGAAATAAAATAGCAATGGCTTCAAATATCTTTTTATGCGCCTCTGCGTAAAAAACATCAGGCTTCAGGATATCGATAACGGTAGAAAGTGCATCTTTTTCAAGCATCAGTGCACCAAGCACAGCTTCTTCTAAATCTATAGCTTGCGGGGGTATTTTACCCATATTACTCATTGGGGCACCGACTCTGTTTTTTCTGGAAGAGGTAAAGTTCTGCCTGTCCTGACCTTGTGTTCCGTTATCCGTATTCATAGCCCCAAAAATAGCGAAAAATTTACTCCTGTAAAGATTTCTTTATGAACATTCTAACACGTGAATATCATAGTTTTTTGCGCAACTAATAAAAATTCTGCTATTTACTAACAGAATCTTGTTGATAAGGGGCTGTGTATCAGACGATGAAAACTCGATTCCTCAATTCTCATTATTTCAGCTATTTTTGCAGGTAAAATATAATCAATGGAAAACTTTAGAAGGTCACCCAGGCCTAAAGAAAACAACGAGTTTGTTTTCGGTATACGTGCTGTTATTGAAGCAATTAAAGCTGGAAAAGATATAGAAAGCATTTACATGCAACGCGGTCTTACAGGAGAAATCATTCCTGAACTTAAAGGCTTGCTGAGAGATACTGATATTCCTGTACATAATGTTCCTGTAGAAAAGTTAAACAGAATGACGCAAAAGAACCACCAGGGAGTGGTTGCTGTAATTTCTGCGATTACTTTTCAGAAAATAGAAGATATCATTCCTTTGATCTATGAAAAAGGGGAAGTTCCTTTAATCCTGATCCTGGATGGAATTACTGATGTAAGAAATATGGGTGCTATTGCCAGAACAGCTGCTTGTACAGGTGTACATGCGATTGTTGTACCGGCAAAAAACTCTGCACAGATTAATGCAGATGCGATTAAAACTTCAGCAGGAGCCTTATTTACCATTCCGGTATGCCGTCAGCAAAATTTACACAAAACTGCGTTGTTCCTGCAAGAATGCGGATTGCAGATTGTGGCCTGTACTGAAAAAACAAATGACCTGATTTATGCACCGGATTATACTGCCCCTACAGCTATTGTAATGGGAGCGGAGGACGAAGGAATATCAAATGATATTATGCGTATGGCCAACCATTTAGCGAAGATCCCTATGTTCGGAGAGATCGGTTCACTAAATGTTTCGGTTTCTACCGGCGTTATTCTGTACGAAGCGATCAGACAGCGCGGTACTAATTAAGAACCTGTAAAAACAGGTTCTAGATAAATTTCTGTCCAAAATTAGACTTTACATCTGCTACGATTTGTTTCACGCTCTGTTCTTCAGATCTGGGACAAATCAACAGTGTATTGTTGGATTCCACTACAATATAGTCATGTAAGCCCTGAAGGATAACCAGTTTGTCCTCAGGTACATTGACCATACAGTTTGAGGAATTGAACATCATCACCTGCTCAGAAGGGATGACTGCATTACCTACATAATCTTTCTCTGCCATATCATAAATAGAAGCCCATGTGCCAAGGTCTGACCATCCGAAATCGGTTGGCAATACATAAACATTATCGGCTTTTTCCATAATTGCGAAGTCTATCGAAATATTGGTGCATTGTAAATAGGCATTGCCAATAAATGCTTTCTCTTCTGGTGTATTGTATGAAGAAGCGCCCAGGTGGAAAATATCATACATATCCGGCAGGTGTTTGCTGAAAGCATCATTGATTGCTTTGGCAGACCAGATAAAAATACCTGCGTTCCACAAGAAATCGCCGCTTTGTAAAAATGATTTTGCCAGTTCCAGGTTAGGCTTCTCCGTGAATATCTTCACTTTGTTGATCTGCGGATCTGTAGGCAAAGTGGTTTCTACATATTGTATATATCCATAACCCGTATCAGGGCGGCTTGGCTTGATCCCTAAAGTGATCAGGCAGTTGTTCTCCTTGGCAGCTGTCAGAGATTGCTCTATAGCAGCTATAAAGGCGTCCAGATTGGATATGGTATGGTCTGATGGGGCAACAACAATAGTCGCATCCGGATTGATCTCCGTAATCTTCATAGAACCATAAGCAATACAGGGTGCTGTATTTCTCATGATAGGTTCAGCCAGAATCTGGTTATCCGGAAGGTCCGGTAACTGTGATTTTACCTTATCTATATAAATTTCATTGGTGACAATGAAAATATTTTCAGGTGGACATATCTTTAAAAAACGGTCGTATGTACTTTGAATAAGTGTTTTCCCTACACCAAAAAAATCAATAAACTGTTTCGGATGTTCGATTCTGCTTACAGGCCAAAAACGGCTGCCAACGCCACCGGCCATGATTAGGGCGTAATTATCTTTGTTCATATTAGGATTAAACTATAATAAACCTTCGTGAAGAAGGTCGTGCAAATGTACAATACCAAAGTAACCATTGGCATCGGTTATTAATAATTGTGTAATATTAGATTCCCTGATCAGCTCGAATGCGGTAACTGCTAAAGTGTCTTTATCTATCATTTTAGGGTTGCTGTTCATAATGTCTTTTGCTCTCAGATCTGTCAGGTCTGAATGTTTTTCAAGCATTCTTCTGATATCACCGTCTGTAATGATACCAATTATTTGGCTACCATCAACAACAACGACTGCACCTAAACGGTTTTTACTAATTGCAATTATGACATCTTTCACAGCAGCATCAGCCAGAATACCCGGTTTAGCATTGCGTTCTGCCAGCTCAGAAACTTTAAGATACAACTTTTTTCCTAAAGATCCGCCAGGGTGGAAGCGGGCAAAATCCTGTGCACTGAATTCTCTGGCTAAAAGCAGGCTTACCGCGAGCGCATCTCCCATAGCCAGCTGGGCAGTTGTACTTGTGGTAGGTGCGAGATTATTCGGACAAGCTTCTTTTTCTACGGTCGTATTCAGGATCAGGTCTGCTTGTATGGCAAGTTCAGATTCGAGTTGTCCGACCATCCCGATCAGCAAAGCCCCGCACTGTTTTAACAAGGGCGCAAGCACCTTGATTTCGGGTGTATTTCCACTCTTGGAAATGCAGATTACAATGTCTGTTTTCTGTATCATTCCAAGGTCTCCGTGTACTGCATCTGAGGCATGCATATAGCTCGATGGAGTGCCTGTAGAATTCAAAGTAGCGACAATTTTCTGCGCAATAATGGCGCTTTTACCGATTCCTGTAACAATTACACGACCATTTGAGGCGATAATTCGCTCCACAATCGTTGCAAAATCGTCATTTATATGTTTTACCAGCCCAAGTATAGCCTGCGCTTCCGCTTGTAAAGTGTTGATCCCCGCTGTGATAATAGATTTTTTACTTTTCAAAGAGAAATATTTAGTATATTGATGCTTTAATTGGTGCAAAATTATGTTATTTTGAATCAAAAATAGCACTGAATATTTTATACACAAAATGGATGTGAAAAAGTCGTTGTTTGACAACTTACAAACCTTTTTTGGTTTCGACAATTTTAAGGGGGATCAGGAATCAATTATTACCAATGTTCTTGAGCGGAAAAATACCTTTGTAATTATGCCAACGGGTGGGGGGAAATCTATCTGTTACCAATTACCAGCTTTAATGTCAGAAGGTACTGCCATCGTGATATCACCGCTTATTGCGCTGATGAAAAATCAGGTGGATCAGTTAAGGGCTTTTGGCGGAAGTGACAGTATTGCACACTTCCTGAATTCTTCTTTAAATAAATCGGAAATAGCCCAGGTAAAAAGCGATTTGTTAAGTGGTCAGACTAAATTATTATACGTAGCACCAGAATCATTATCCAAGCCAGATAATATTGAATTTCTGAAGCTTATTACTATCTCTTTTGTTGCGGTTGATGAAGCCCATTGTATTTCAGAATGGGGACATGATTTTCGTCCGGAGTACCGGAGGATACGCCAGGTGATCAGCGGCCTGGGACCAGACATCCCGATTATTGCATTAACTGCAACGGCAACACCTAAGGTGCAGCAGGATATTATTAAGAACTTGCAGATGGCTGATGCTACCTTGTTTAAGTCCTCGTTTAACAGGCCTAACTTATTCTATGAGATACGCCCTAAAAGGGATGTGATCAAAGAAATTATCAGGTACATTAAATACAATACAGGTAAATCCGGTATTATTTACTGCCTGAGCAGAAAAAAGGTGGAAGAAGTTGCTGAAGCGTTAAACCTGAATGGAATCAAGGCTTTGCCTTATCATGCCGGATTAGAACCTAAAGTCAGAGCAGATACACAAGACAAATTCCTGATGGAAGATGTGGAGGTTATTGTCGCTACCATAGCCTTCGGGATGGGTATTGATAAACCTGATGTACGTTTTGTGATCCACCACGATATTCCTAAAAGTATGGAAGGCTATTACCAGGAAACCGGAAGAGCCGGACGTGATGGCGGAGAAGGTGTTTGTATTGCTTTTTATGCACAGAAGGATGTAGATAAGCTGGCTAAATTCATGAAAGACAAGCCGGTGGCTGAACGTGAAATTGGTACGCAAATCTTAAAAGAGGTTATTGATTACGCAGAATCAGGCGTATGCCGGAGAAAGCAGATCCTGCATTATTTTGGAGAAAACTTCAATGAGACAGGCTGTAACTGTATGTGTGATAACTGTAAAAAGCCTAAAACGTATTTTGAGGCCGAGGAGCACTTAAAAGTTGCTTTAACGCTGATCAAAAATATCGGGGAGAAGTTTGATGATGCACACATCCTGTGCGTTTTATTAGGAATGGAGACTGCACAAACTATCGCTTATGAGCATAGCAGATTGCAGGAGTTTGGACTGGGCAAAGTAGAAGGGGAAAACCTTTGGAAATCTTTAATCAGACAAGCAGTACTGAATAACTTCTTATCAAAAGATATTGACAACTATGGTTTATTAAGGCTGACGAATTCAGGAAATGATTTTATCAAAAACCCTTACAGCCTTAAATTCATTCTGAATGTGCCTATTGAAAGTTCGGCAGATGATGATGAAGATGATGTAAAACATGGTAGTGGAACACTGGATACGCAATTGCTTTTATTGCTGAAAGATCTGAGAAAGAAGATCGCAAAACAGAAAAATGTTCCTCCTTTCGTAGTTTTCCAGGATCCTTCACTGGAAGAAATGTGTACGCACTATCCGATTGCAATGGATGAGCTGAAACAGATTTCGGGTGTTGGAAACGGTAAAGCCATGAAATTTGGTACGCCTTTTATTGAACTGATCAAAAAATATGTGACAGACAATGATATTGAGCGTCCTATAGATTTAATTATTAAAACACAGGCTAATAAATCACAATTAAAGGTTTCCATTATACAAAATGTAGACAGACAGATCGGACTGGAAGATATTGCAAAATCTAAAGGGATCACTTATAGTGAAATCCTGAAGGAGATTGAAGCGATTGTGAACTCCGGAACGAAGCTGAACCTGAACTATTTTGTAGATGAAATGCTGGATGACGATCGTCAGGACGAAGTATTTGATTACTTCCGTGCAGCTGAGAACGATTCAATTGATGAAGCTTTGAAAGATTTGGGAGAGACGGATTATACGCGTGAAGAGATACAATTAATGAGAATCAAGTTCATGTCAGAACTTGGAAATTAAGCTACAGCATGGTCAATTTTGAATTAGATAAATTAAAACATACGACTTCCGGTAATTTCTTTTTGATGGCCGGCCCCTGTGCAATTGAAGGGGAAGAAATCGCAATGAGAATTGCGGAAAGAATTGTAACCCTTACTGATCAGTTAGAAATCCCTTTTATTTTTAAAGGTTCTTACAGAAAAGCAAACCGCTCTAAAGGCGATTCTTTTACGGGTATTGGTGATGAGAAAGCATTGAAGATCTTAGAAAAGGTTGGTAAGACTTTTGGCGTGCCAACGGTAACTGATATTCATGAGAGTGCTGAGGCTGCAATGGCCGCTGCTTATGTAGATGTATTGCAGATCCCTGCATTTTTATGCAGACAGACAGATTTACTGATTGCTGCTGCAAAAACAGGAAAAGTTGTCAACGTGAAAAAAGGGCAGTTCCTTTCTGCGGGTTCGATGAGATTTGCAGTTGATAAGATTTATGAGGCTGGAAATAAGAGGGTTATATTGACAGATAGGGGGAATACGTTCGGTTATCAGGACTTAATTGTTGACTACCGTGGTTTACCTGAAATGCAGTCTTTTGGTGTACCTGTGGTGATGGATGTAACACATTCTTTACAGCAGCCGAATCAAAGTTCTGGTGTTACGGGTGGTAAACCTGAATTAATTGAGACCATTGCGAAGGCAGCAATTGCTGTTGGAGCGGACGGGTTGTTCATTGAGACGCACCCTGATCCTGCGCATGCAAAATCTGATGGTGCAAATATGCTTCACCTTGATTTATTAGAGCAGTTATTAGTGAAGTTAATTAAGATTAGAAAAGCAGTAGTTTAGTATTCATAAACTATGGCAATAGCAATAGGAGGTGCTGTATCATTGATACAGCACCTTTTTTATATGCTGGTAATAATGAATGATGTTCTGCGGTTTTGCTGACGGCCAGCAGCAGTATCATTGGATGAAATTGGTTTAGTAGCGCCGAAACCTTTGAATGTCAGGCGCTGTGGATTTACTTTATTTGTAATCAGATAATCGTAAACTGCTTTGGAGCGCTGTACAGATAATGCCTGGTTCGCTTCCGCATTACCTTCATTGTCAGTGTGTCCCTGAATTTCAATATTTACAGAAGTATTCGCCTGTAGCAATTGCAGAAGATTCGTTAATTCTGTAATTGATGGCGGAAGCAGCTCAGATTTGTTCGTGTCAAAAAAGATATTCCTTAAAACTACGTTTGCACCGGGTTTAAGTTTTTCAAGGTAAATTTCCAGAACATATGGCTGACCGGGTTTTGCCTGGTTCAGCTCGAAGTTCTCGGAATAAAACAAATAACCATCGGCTATTGCATTAAAGGCATAAGTACTGCCCAGTGGCATAACTGCCAGAAATTCTCCATTATCTTTAGAGGTAAAGTCATTGAATTTAGTCTCTTTTGTTTTCAGGTTTACCACTTGTACTTTAGCTTCCAGATAACCACGGGTTTCTTTATCCCGGACAATTCCTTTAACATAAGTAATGGGTAGCGGTCTGGCGGCTTCTGGTAATTTAAATCTGTAAATATCCATATCTCCCAGGCCGTCCTTAAGTATGGAAGAGAAATATCCCTCAGTTCCATCCGGACTTACCATTAATCCACTTTCTTCATTGAAGGTATTGATAGGATAACCGATGTTTACAGGCTTCCCCCATTTTCCGTCTGCTTGTGCACGGCTGTAGAAAATATCCATGCTTCCCATGCCCGGCCATCCGTTAGAGGAGAAGTATAAGGTTTTTCCGTCAGGATGTATAAATGGTGTATTTTCGTCATAAATCGTATTGATATCCGGTCCAAGGTTTACGGGTTTACTCCATTCTCCTTCACCATTTAAAGTGGTTTTCCAAATATCATATCCTCCGATTCCTCCGGGGCGGTTACTCACAAAATAAAGTGTATTTCCATCCGGAGTTACCGCTGGCTGAGAATCCCAGGAAGAGGAGTTTACTACAGATCCAAGGTTAAAGGGGGCATCCCATTGATTTCCATTTTTATGGCTCACATACAAATCACAACTTCCAAAGCCGTCCGGGCGGTTGCAGCCCGTAAAAAACAGGTACATTCCATCTGGTGAAATAGATTGGGCGCCTTCATTGAATCTTGTATTGATTTTATCACTTAGCGGAATCGCCGTCTTCCACTCTTTATTCACTTTACGGGAGATGTAAAAATCTTCATTTCCATCTACTGTACGGCTAAAAATTAACGTTGAGCCATCCGCAGTGAGTGTAGGTAAATATTCCCTGTCTTTGGTATTTATTGCTGGGCCTAAATTAATGGGGACATATTTTTCGGGTTTCTGAATGGCAACCACAGCAAAATTACAATCCCGGATATACTTTTCTGCTTTCAGGACTATTTCCTGATCTTTGCCTTTATAAGTAGATTTGAATAAAGAGAAATGTTTCCCGGCATCAGCGTATTGTCCGCTATTCAGCTCTGCTTCACCTAAAGAATAATAAACTCTGGGTGCTAACGGAACGGTTTGAATTTCAATCGCTTTTAAATAATTAGATCTGGCTTTTTCAAAAGATCTTTTCAGTTTGTAAACATCAGCCAGTTGAACAAAAGCAAATTGAAAAGAAGGATCTGCTGCAACTGCATCTTCTAAGAATTTAGCAGCCCCGTCATAATCTTTGGCCAATAATGACTTTTGTGCATACTCGAAATTCTGCTGTGCTTTTTTTATAGCAGACTCCTGTGCCCGGACAAAAGTACTGCTGATCAATAACAGACAAAAAAATACTATAGTAATCTTCCTCATGTGTTTTTTCTATTAAACCGGGCGTTGAGAGCCCTATAAACTTAATAAAAAAAAGGAATAATCCGTCTAAGGAATATTTAAGTATTTATGTGTTTGTAAGGAAATTTCCCATTTAGGATTGGCCATCACATAATCTATAATCATTGGCGTAATTTCTTTTGATTTAGACCATTCCGGCTGAAGATAAAGTTTGCAGGAAGGAGATACCGTTTCTGCATATTTCTCAGCCCATTCAAAATCACTTTTATTAAAAACAATCACTTTCAATTCATTGGCGAAAGGAGTAATGTCCGGACGCGGTGCTTTGAATTTTTTTGGAGATAAGCAGATCCAGTCCCAGCTGCCTGACAATGGATAAGCTCCTGAAGTCTCAATAAAAGTAAGGATGTTCTTTTCCTGAAGTTTTTTTGTCAGGTAATCCATATTATAAATTAATGGCTCACCACCTGTGATTACTACCGCTTTACCAGGAAATGTATCTGCTTTTTCAGCAATATCATCAGCCGAAGTTAAGGGGTGAAGTTCAGCATCCCAGCTTTCCTTCACATCACACCAGTGACAACCCACATCGCAACCTCCAAGACGAATAAAATAGGCAGCTTTGCCTGTGTTAAAACCTTCACCCTGAATCGTGTAAAATTCTTCCATTAATGGAAGCAATGTGCCGTCTGCTGGAATATTATGTGCCATATATCAATTGGCAAAGTTAAATAAATATGGCTGGAAAATAGGAATATATGTATATTGACGGCATTTAAATGACTAATCTATGAATAAGTACAGCAGCAATGGCTGATTTACGCTGGTATAAAATTGAAGAAGAAATTCCAGAGGGAGATTTTATCCGGCAGATTAGTCTGGCGGGTAAAAAATTGTGTCTGCTCAGACATCAGAACGAAATTCACCTGGTGCAAAACTCATGTCCGCATGCGGGTGGAATTCTGAGTGGCGGATGGTGTGAACATGGAAAATTAATCTGTCCGATCCATCGGTATGCTTATGATTTGTCAACTGGGAGAGGAGCAGAGGGGCAAGGAGATTATATAGATTTGTATCCTGTAAAGGAAGAGCCTGACGGTTTATATGCCGGATTTAAACAGGGTTTGTTCAGCCGTTTTTTCGGGAAAAAGTAAGTTTAAAAGAAAACGGCCTGTATTTCTTCTACAAGCCGTTTTAATTATGTTATTATTTTTCGTTTAAGAATAGATTTCTTTTTTAGCTGAAGCCAATGTGTTTTTAAGCAAACCAACAATAGTCATCAAACCAACTCCACCCGGAACAGGTGTGATCCATGAAGCTAAAGGAGCTACGTTCTCAAAATCAACATCGCCATATAATTTATAACCAGATTTAGTTGTCTCAGAAGTTTCTCTGTTAATACCTACGTCAATAATGATTGCACCAGGCTTAACCATATCCGCAGTTACAAAGTTCTTTTTACCGATAGCAGCAACAATAATATCTGCCTGCAAAGCAATCTCTTTCAGATTTGTAGTTTTGCTATGTGTAAGTGTTACCGTACAATTTCCAGGATTTGCATTCCGGGCCATTAAAATACTCATCGGGCTGCCTACAATGTTGCTTCGTCCTACAACGACACAATGTTTTCCTGCGGTATCAATTCCGTAAGCTTTTAATAAAAGTAAAATCCCATAAGGAGTAGCAGGAATGAAACAAGGCAGATTACGCATCATACGGCCTAAGTTTACCGGGTGAAATCCGTCTACGTCTTTACGATGGTCTATCGCTTCAGTAACTTTCTCCGGATCAATGTGTTTTGGAAGAGGGAGCTGAACAATCAATCCATCAATACCTGCATCACCATTGATCTCATGAATTTTTTGAAGTAACTCTTCTTCAGTTACATCTGCATCATATCTGATCAGCGAAGATTGAAAGCCTACTTTCTCGCAGTTTTTCATCTTGCTGGCCACATAAGTTTCACTTCCACCATCATTACCAACCAGGATGGCTAATAAATGAGGTTTACGTCCACTTTGTGCTAAGAAATCAGCCGCTTCTGCTGCTATTTCTAATTTAATCTTCTCCGATGCGAATTTTCCGTCCAGTAACTGCATATCAAGCGTTATGTTTTGTGTGTTAAACGATTAATCTAATTTAAGTACCGCCATAAATGCAGTTTGTGGAATTTCCACATTACCTACCTGGCGCATACGTTTTTTACCTTTTTTCTGTTTCTCCAACAGTTTACGCTTACGTGAAATATCACCACCGTAACATTTAGCCGTTACATCCTTACGTAAAGCTTTCACAGTTTCTCTGGCGATAATTTTAGCACCAATAGAAGCCTGGATAATAATCTCGAACTGCTGACGAGGAATCAATTCTCTCAGTTTCTCACAGATTCTTTTTCCGAAATCGTAAGAATTACTGCGGTGGATTAACGAAGATAAAGCATCAACTGGCTCTGCATTTAACAAAATATCCAATCTAACCAGATCAGACTTACGGTAACCGATCTGATGATAATCAAAAGAAGCATATCCCTTAGAGATAGTTTTCAAACGATCATAAAAATCAAATACAATCTCTCCCATAGGGATCTCGAAAACAAGCTCCACACGGTCTGAAGTCAAATAAGACTGATTGACAATAATTCCTCTTTTCTGAATACAAAGGGACATTACCGGGCCAACAAACTCAGATTTGGTAATTATATTTGCTTTGATATAAGGTTCCTCTACATACTCCATTTTACTTGGATCAGGAAGATCTGATGGGTTATTTACAATGATCAGCTCACCTTTGGTGGTCATCGCCTGGTACGACACGTTGGGAACAGTAGTAATTACTGTCATGTCAAATTCACGCTCTAAACGCTCCTGGATAATCTCCATGTGTAACATACCCAGGAACCCACAACGGAAACCAAAGCCTAATGCTGCTGAAGATTCAGGTTCAAAGACGATAGAAGCATCATTCAGCTGCAATTTGTGCATTGCCTCTCTTAAGTCCTCAAACTCATCTGTGTCTACCGGATAAATACCGGCAAATACCATTGGCTTAACCTCTTCGAAACCTTTGATCGGTTCAGAACTTGGTCTGTCTTTATGTGTAATTGTATCACCTACTTTTACCTCTCTGGCTTCTTTAATACCAGAAATGATATAACCCACGTCACCAGTTTTGATGACATCTTTAGGAGATTGTTTTAATTTTAAAGTACCTACTTCCTCTGCAATATATTCCTTGCCGGTAGCGACAAATTTCACTTTATCTTTTTTGCGGATTTCTCCGTTTAATACTTTGAAATAAGCAACGATACCACGGAATGAATCAAATACGGAGTCAAAGATTAATGCCTGTAATTCACCTTCAGGGTTTCCTTTTGGTGCAGGTACACGTTCAACGATTGCACGAAGTATATCGTGAACACCCTGACCTGTTTTTCCTGAAGCAGGGATGATTTCTTCTCTTTTGCAACCAATCAGTTCAATGATCTGATCTTTTACCTCTTCTGGCATAGCACCCGGCAAGTCCATTTTATTTAAGATCGGGATGATTTCTAAATCATGCTCCAGTGCTAAATAAAGGTTGGAAATAGTTTGGGCCTGAATTCCCTGTGAAGCATCTACGATCAATAATGCACCTTCGCAGGCAGCAATTGAACGGGAAACTTCATAAGAGAAATCTACGTGTCCGGGCGTGTCAATTAAGTTTAATATATAAGGCTGTCCATCCTGGATATAGTCCATTTGGATCGCATGACTTTTAATGGTAATACCGCGTTCGCGCTCCAAATCCATGTCATCCAGTAACTGAGCCTGTGACTCTCTCTGGGTGATTGTATTCGTGTATTCAAGTAAACGGTCGGCCAAGGTACTCTTACCGTGGTCAATGTGTGCAATTATGCAAAAATTACGTATGTGCTTCATCAGTGCCGCAAATATAGAATATTAGCTTGATTATTCCACACTGTTTGCCAGTTCAAGTAATTTTTTGACCAGTTCTGCGTCTGTAAAAGAAGAACTGTATTCATCTGCCTCATTTCCCATACTTAATTCGCTGTTCCTGAACAGCATTTTGCTTGCGTGGTTTTTTCTGGCTGAAGCATGAAATTCTTTCGCCCCGGTTTTAAAAATCAATTGTTTGATAGTTGAGCTGCTGACACCAGCACCAGGCATGATCGTAATTCTGCCTGCTGCCTGTTTGATCAGCCCGGCTAATTTCTCCGATCCCTCCAGTGCAGTTGCTTTACCTCCCGAAGTCAGTACACGGATCACGCCAAGGGAAATCAGATCTTCTAAAGCTTCTTCCATATCAATAACCATATCAAATGCGCGGTGGAAAGAAACCTGCATCGGCTTTGCGATTTCAATTAGTTCTGCGCAACGTATTTTATCGATTTTGCCTGCTGCTGTCAGGATACCAGTGACGATACCTTCACATTGCAGCACCTTACAGATTTTTATATCTTCTTTCATGAGTTCAAATTCCAGATCTGAATACAGAAAGTCTCCGCCACGTGGCCTGATGATCGGGAAAACTTCAATGGTCAGCAGTTGTCTGGCCAGTTTAATTTCAGCATAACTGGGTGTAGTACCACCTTCAGTCAGGCTTGCACATAATTCTACCCGTTTTGCGCCTCCAAGTTGTGCCTCCAGTGCAGAGCTTACAGAGTTGGCGCAAACTTCCATTTCAATCATAGCAGTCAATTTTAATAATAACTTTTTCCAGGAATCAGCAGGTCTTTGTTTTCCGCGTTACAAATCGCATAGCTGAATCCCTTTTGAATTGCATAAGCTCCGTATTGTCCTTTTTTATTTAACGCTAAAAAGCCTACCTGGATTTCTTTGGCTTTTGCCGGTTTCTTTTTAATGATGCGCATTACTGCTTCTTTACAAGCTTCTTCTGGTGGATAACCCTGACGCATTAATTCAACGACAAGGAAACTGCCTACATTGCGGATCACTTCTTCACCGACACCGGTCGAAGTCGCTCCGCCAACTTCATTGTCTACATAAAGGCCTGCACCAATAATAGGACTGTCACCGACACGTCCATGCAATTTAAAGGCCATGCCACTTGTGGTACAAGCACCTGATAAATTACCATTGGCATCAAGGGCAAGCATCCCTATGGTGTCATGGTTATACTGATTTCCTGGTAACCTGGTTGGGGATGCTTTGTCGTATAATTTATTTTCAATATTCATGATTGGCTCATACTTTGCCGTTTTAAGCCATTCCTTCCATGCTTTTTCACTTTCTGGTGTTAACAGGTCTATTTTCTTGAAACCATTTTCCAAAGCGAATTGTAAGGCTCCATCACCTGCAAGCATTACATGAGGCGTTTTTTCCATCACGAGCCTGGCCACGGAAATAGGGTGCATGATATGTTCAAGGGCAGCTACTGAACCGCAGTTGCCTAAATCGTCCATAATACAGGCATCTAAAGTTACTTTTCCATCTCTGTCCGGTAAGCCACCATAACCTACACTTTGATTTTTAGGATCTGCTTCTGGAACCTGTACGCCTTTTTCTACAGCATCAAGTGCGCGGCCACCAGTTGATAATACTTCCCAGGCTGCATGATTAGCGGCAATCCCAAAATCCCAGGTAGAAATAACGATTGGTTTTCCGGCAGCAGCAGCGGAGGAGGGAGGAAGAATGTTAGCCATTCCACTTTTATCAATTGCCAGAAGGGAGGCTGATAATGCGGAACATTTAATGAATTTTCTACGGTCAAACATAAAAACGGTTTAGGTTATTGAGTTACAAGATTACATTAAAAATGTTATTTGTAAAAGGTCTGTAAGCAGAAAAATCCGGCCTGGGCCGGATTTAAATAAGAGATATAATGAAAGTGATTTCTTATTAATTTATCAGTTTAAACTGATCAGCATCTTTCAGGAAAGGAAAGTCCCTGCGTATTTTTATCAGATCGTCATAATTGATACTAAAAGTATAAAGATCTTCATCTTCCGGCTTATAATATACCGTATTTCCAAAAGCATCAATACACATGGAATGACCGCTATGGTAAACTTCTTTGCCATCATGGCCTACACGGTTCACAGCTACCACGTAACTCTGGTTTTCTATGGCTCTTGCCGGGATCAGTGCTTTCCAATGCGGAATACGTTTATCCGGCCAGCTTGCCACAATCAGCAGTACATCGTAAGAGGGATCATTATTTCTTAACCAGATCGGGAATCTAAGGTCGTAACAAACAGCCAGCCTGATCTTCCAGCCTTTTAATTCTACCACAATCTTATCCTGCCCTGAGGTATATGTCTTATCTTCTTCGCCCATACCAAACAGATGTCTTTTATCATAATGCTGATATTCACCTGTTGGCAGCATCCAGATCATTCTGTTATAATAGTTATTGTTTTCTTTGATAATGAGACTTCCTGTGACTACACAGTCATATCGGGCTGCTGAATCCGCCATCCAGGTCATGGTCTTACCATCCATTTCTTCGGCAAGTTCTTTGGCATTCATGCTGAAACCTGTATTGAACATTTCGGGTAATACAATAAGATCTGTTTTTTCCTTTACGCCCGAAGACAAACGCAGGGATATATTCTGCAAGTTTTTATCTATATTTTCCCAGAATAAATAAGCTTGAAAAATGGTGATTTTTAGATTATTTATTTTGAGATAGTTTGGGTTCTCCATATCTTGATCAGGTAATAGGCAAGTGAAAATTATAGTTTCATTAATCTTTCAACGGATTTTTCGAGCGTATCTTGCCTTTTAGCAAAACAAAAGCGCAGTACCTGGTGATCCGTGTTCCGGATATAAAATGCGGAAACGGGGATGGATGCCACACCAAAATCTGTAATTAACCTTTTTGCTAAAACAGTATCTTCCTCGTCACTAAAATGGCCATAGCTCACGCATTGAAAGTAGGAACCTTTACAAGGTAGTAATTTAAACTTGGTTTGCTCCAGCAAAGAACGGAATAAATCACGTTTCTCCTGGAAAAAGTCAGCTAATCCGAGGTAAACAGCAGGATCTTTCAGGTAATTGGCAATTCCAACCTGCATCGGAGTGTTTACACTGAAAACATTAAACTGGTGTATTTTCCTGAACTCTTTCATTAATTGTTCAGGTGCAATGCAATAGCCAGCTTTCCAGCCTGTTGTGTGTAATAGCTTGCCAAAAGAAGCCACAATGAAAGTCCGGTCACGTAACTCTGCATACGAAGCTAAAGAATTATGTTTTACACCGTCATAAACCAGGTGCTCATAAACTTCATCACTCAGCACTAATACATCAGTACCTTTAGTCAGTTTAATCAGCGCTTTGATATCTTTCTCTGTCAATACCGCACCAGTTGGATTATGCGGACTATTCAGAATGATCATTTTTGTATTGGCAGTGAATAGTTTTTTGACCATTTCCCAATCAATTGTATAATCGGGAGGTATCATTTCATAAGATTTAACCAGGCCGCCCAGCATTTTTATGGTAGGTGCATAACAGTCGTAAGCAGG
The DNA here is from genome assembly GCF_014200595.1 of Pedobacter cryoconitis. NCBI lineage: Bacteria > Pseudomonadati > Bacteroidota > Sphingobacteriia > Sphingobacteriales > Sphingobacteriaceae > Pedobacter > Pedobacter cryoconitis. The sequence goes on along the minus strand of NZ_JACHCG010000001.1, from coordinate 2,275,601 downwards.
CTCGAAAATAATAACCTCATCACCAGCCTGAATACAAGCAGTCAGAGCGGTGAAAATCGCTTGTGTACCACCAGCGGTAATGGTTACCTCAGTGTCGGGGTGGTAGTTTGATCCATACTTCAGGTTTACTTTATCGGCAACCAGTTCTCTTAAAGATTGGATACCAGCCATCGGTGCATACTGATTATGTCCGCTTCTCATGGCATCAGCAACCAGTTCAATTAATTTAGGATCACAATCGTAATCAGGGAATCCCTGAGAAAGGTTAATGGCGTTGTGTTCAGCCGCTAACTGGGACATCACTGAAAAAATACTATTGGATGTTCCCGGAAGTTTCGAGTATGTAGCTATCATGTGACGGCAAAATTATAAAATAAATTAAGAGCCCGTTTAAAATTCATCTATATTTATGATTTTAGCATTATGACTTTTAAAACAAAAGAGAGCAGGTTATTACTCGTATTAGGGAGTTTTTTTGTAGCTAATACTATTCTATCTGAGTTTATTGGCGTTAAAATATTTAGTGTGGAAGCCACACTCGGAATCAAACATTTTAATATCAATTTGTTAGGTGTTCCAAATTTATCATTTCATATGTCTGCCGGGGTGCTCACCTGGCCGCTGATCTTTATCATGACTGATATTATCAATGAATATTTCGGGATGAAGCAGGTACGGTTTCTTTCGGTATTAACTGCTGTGCTGATTGGATATGCTTTTTTTATTGTCTGGGGTGCAATGAACCTCAGCTCGTCAGATTTCTGGGTAAATCAGCAGATTAATGGGCAGCAGGTGAATATGGATAATGCCTTTGCAGGTATATTCGGGCAGGGAATGTGGATTATTGTCGGATCTATTGTCGCTTTTCTGGTTGGCCAGTTTGCCGATGTGCTGATCTTTCATAAAATTAAAAAAATAACCGGTGAACGCGCTTTATGGCTTAGATCTACCGGCTCTACACTGGTTTCTCAGCTGATCGATAGTTTTGTCGTCATATTTATTGCTTTTTATTTAAATCCTCAATATCACTGGAGCTGGCAAATGGTAGCAGCGATAGGTTTAGTGAATTATACTTATAAGTTTTTGGTAGCTATTCTGATGACGCCTATACTTTACCTGGTTCATGGTATCATTGATAATTACCTTGGGAAAGACCTGGCACATAAGCTGATCAAAATGGCAGGAAGATAGGATAAAGGCTGTTCCTTAAGTTTTTTAAAACATTGCGGATAAATTTGTTGTTGTGTTGTTAATATCAGGCAATATGAATGATAGCTTAATGATAACAGATGAAAACGGTAACTTTTTCTTTCGATCATCCGGTGGCCGTAAAAGTGTTTTTCAATTGCATTTCGGACCCTCAGCTTAAACAGGACATCAAGTTTTTACGCAGTGATGAGTGGGGGCTACTGCATATCCCTATTGATGCTATTCCGCAAGGCACATGGAAGCTGATGCTGGAATGGAATTATGAAGGCAGGGACTTTTGCATGGAAAGAACAATTGAGTCGACCGGCGCTGTTTTATAGCTCGTGTTTACGGACTTTAAACAATTAAATAAATATTTTATCGATTACTTACAATCTGATTGCAAATAAAAGGTATGGTTTTTGTACCTTTGAGGAAATTTTTAGACATTAATGAAGATATTTATTACAGGCCTTCCGTTAGAAGTAGGGGAAGATGAATTAACAGCCGTATTTGGTGATTTCGGTCAGGTAAAATCACTTAGAATTATCAAAGATCGTGAAACTGGTCAGAGTCGTGGTTTTGGTTTCGTAGAGATGCCAGTAGACGAAGAGGCTAAAGAAGCGATCAAGAGAATGAACGGTGGTGATTACAATGGTAACCGTATTAAAGTTGCTGAAGCACAGGAAAAACCTAATACTGGCGGTGCTGGTGGTGGTGGCGGTGGTTTCAAACGCAACAACAACAACAGAGAAAGAAGCTATTAATTAGCTTTTTTCTATTGGATCGATTTTTCTATCATCACATAGAGAACCAGGCTTTAACACAATAATTCCTGGTTCTTACTTCGGGTGATTAACACAATTATCCTGATATATGGGGTTGATAAAAAAATACCTGCTATTTAACCTGGCTTATGCACTGCTATTTATATTGGTGCTGGCTTCCGGATACAAGCAATTTACGCTTTTAAACTATGGTCTGATACCGTGCATTACGCTGGTACTAATGGTGTTTTTCTGCCTGACTACAAAGTTAAGCGGCCGTTTCCATCAAAGGTTATTTACAGGTTTGGTTTTTGCCCTTACCGGCAGTGCTTTGTTTCTGCTGAGGGGCTATAATCCGTCCTGGTTTTCTTATGGACTGGTCGCCTTCCTGATTTGCCATCTGTTTTATATGGGTGCTTTTTACCTTGATTTTCGCTCTGCGCAAGAGCTTGATAAAAAAGGGGCAAGGATCGCCATTTTCAGTAGCGCCATCACTTTTACTGCTTTTTATTTCTATCTCAGACCACATTTGGGTACCTTAAGGTTACCTGTACTGGCCTGCATTTTTATTGTCGCCCTGCTTATTATGATGGCCGCCTTTAGAAATCAACGTGTAAATCAACTGAGCTTTAAGCTGATTCTTACAGGTGTCTTGTTTTTTATCTTTGCTGATGCACTTTTAGCGCATACTTACTTTATTAGCCCCTTTGAATTTTCTGATCTGCTGATTAGTGTAATTTACATGATTGCGCAGTACCTGATCGTGATAGGCGGGGCAGAACGAAAATTAATCCGTCCTTTAACGGCTGATTAGTTTTTATCCCGGTCCAGTATAGTAAACTGCTGAACAAATCTTTCTCCCTGATCATCCACTAGTGTTAAGGTATGCTTGCCGGGTGCCGGACTCAGGCTCAGCTGATGTGTATGCGCGGTTGTGGCCACATATTCATTGTCTATATGCCAGTATATCTGAGCGGCAGCATTTTTATGCGTTGCTGTAAATACAACTTTTCCTCTTTTGCCATCAAACTCTAAGGGAATATAAATAGCGGCATTATTCTTCGGATAGATCATATCCATTACATAATTATTACCGGTATCGCCGCATCCTTCCATAAATGGGGGCAAAGGTTTATAGTCGCTATGCTTGATCTTATAATAATATTCCATTGCTGGCGGCAAAATAAACCAGGGTTGGTGGACCATATCTGCCGGGCTTACACATTGATCTGTGACTCTGAAAGCAGCGCCCTGGTTAAGATGTATGATTTTATGGTAGGGGCAAACTACAGTTTTTTCTCCCGCAAAAGGAACCAGCTCATTAACACGGTCAGGACAATATTGACTGGCTTTATAGCCACTTTGACGACAGATCGTCAGTTGTTTCAATTTGTTTTTTGGTGTTTCAAACCATTTACCTTTAGGTAATTGCCTGAAAATATCAAATAATACAGGCGCCGCAACATCAATTCCTGTTAATCCGGGCCTGCCTTCACCATCTGCATTTCCTACCCACACACAAACTACATAATCGGGCGTAAGGCCAATTGCCCAGGCATCTCTGAAACCAAAACTTGTCCCGGTTTTCCAGGCTAAACGTTGTGCAGAAGAAAATTGCTCCCAGAGCCCTTCGTCACCGGGGCGCATCAATTCTTCCATTGCATTAAATGTGCTCCAGATAGCTCCGTTATCCAGAAAGGAGTTACGCTGCATTTCATTTTCATCTGGTTTTTCTGTGTTTTTTGACTGTACATAAACCGGGGCGTCGTAATCATGTGGATTATAATATCCTTTATAGTCATTATAATGGTTGAGTGATCTGGCCATGCCCATATAAGTTTTGGCAAGATCCCACAAGGTGACTTCACTGCCTCCAAGAATTAATGACAAACCATAATGATCTGCCGGTTGGTTAAGCGTTGAAAATCCAAGTTTTTTTAATTGATCATAAAAGCGGGGATATTTATAAGTCTGTAATAAACGAACTGCCGGAATGTTCAGTGAACGGCTTAATGCACGGTCGGCAGCAATTGCTCCATCGTAACCCAGGTCATAATTTTGTGGAGAATAGTTGCCGATTTGAGTAGGGATATCCGGAATCAGAGTTTTAGGAAGGATCAGTCCGTCATTTAACATACTGGCGTATAACAGTGGTTTTAAGGTGCTGCCGGGACTGCGCGGAGCTTTGATCATGTCTACATGACTTTCCAATGCTGCATTTTCCGGCTGATAAATATTCCCTGCATAAGCCATCACTGTCCCGTTTTTTACATTCAGGACGAGCGCAGCAATGTTATCAATATCATTTGCGCGATAGCGGTTGTTATATCTTTTTAATAAGGAATTGATCTTTAACTGCAAGGATTCATCTAAAGTTGACCTTACACGCGTGTTCGGGATCTTTAAACTGATTCTTTCAGTTTTAAATCTATTCAATAAATGGGGAGCGTCTTGTGGTAACGGCCTTGGTTTACCGGGTACGGGCTCTAGTTTGGACAGATTGGCCGTAGCCTGATCAATGATTTTTAATTTAGCGAGCTCATCAAGCAGGTTATTTCTCTTGGTAATCAGCCTTGTAATATTACGGCCCGGATGTACTAACCTCGGACTATTGGGTAAAACGGCCAATGTTGCCATTTCTCCCCAGGAAAGTGACTGAGGGCTCCTGCCAAAATATCGCCAGGCTGCTGCTTCCAGGCCAACCACATTACTTCCAAAGGGTGCATTGGCAGCATATAATTTGAGGATTTCTTTTTTTGAACTTCTAACCTCTAAACGGATTGCCAGTAAGATTTCGAATAACTTTTGAGCAACCGTACGGTCTTGTCTGCGGCTGAGCCGGATAGTTTGCATGGTCAGCGTACTGCCGCCACTTACAATTCCTTTGGCGCGGAAGTTTTGTTTCATCGCCCTTGCCATAGCCAAAATGTCAATCCCGGGATGTTTGTAAAACCTTTTGTCCTCAAAAGCGACAATACATTTTGCAAATTTGTCAGGTACAGTGTCAGCAGCAGGAAAGCGCCATTGCCCATCTGCGGCAATGGCGGCATTCAATAGTCCTCCATTGGAAGCTTCCACGACATAAGAAGTGGGAGAGACAAACAGTCTGGCAGGCAGGCATACTAAAAACCAACATAATAACAGGAATACTATACCATCGCCAATCAGTAGTTTTGATACCGGCTTTATTTTTATGTTCATTTTTATTTAATCACCTGCACCCATTTTCCATCTTGTGTTGCACTAATTGTATTGTTGTACATGGCCTCACACTGTACTGCTGATAAGTAGTATTTACCAATATATGAAGCGTTTAACAATACTTTATAAGTTACCGTCTCATTCTCTCTGAGGTTGAAATAAGTGAATACGCGATCATCTCTGATATCCCTGTAAGTATACGGAGAGGAAGAGATAATACTTTCGTTATCATTTACTCTTGTATTGATAATTTCCCAGCCAGAAGGGAATATCTGTGTTAAGGCCATCTGCTCATAAAGACCCATTTTACCCGGATTTTTTACGACTACTTCAGCGTAGAAATCCAATCCTTGTTTTAAAACTGAAGGATCAACTGGTTTCCCGTTCAGTAATTTATAGCTGATCGACATATCCAGAATCTCCGCGTTGTTAGGTTTGAAGTTATTCTGACCAGCGGCTGGTTGTCCATCCAGAATTAACCGGGCAAAAAGTACAGTTTGTCCATGATTAGTCACTACTGCTGTTTTTCCTTTAAAATTGATAGGTAAACTGCTTAAGTATTGGTTTGCATTCAACGTTCCTTTTTTTCCATCCAGCTGATAGCTATAGTTCAATTTGGCAGAAGCTGAATTCTGTCCGCAAAATTTGGCCACGGCTAATAAGCTATACGCTGTAGTTTGTGTACTGTACCAGTCATTTGTACCTAATTTAGCTGCCAGCGTTTGTAATACCTGTGCTGCTTTTCCTCTTTGTCCCATCAGCGTTAAAGTCTCCAGGATCATGGCTTCATCACGACTATCAGAGCCATAAGTGCCACCCAGTTGTGTATAAGGTTTGATCGTTACTTCAAGGCCTTTGATCAGCGCATTAGCAGCCGAAGCCTGTCCTGCAAGCTGATAAGCAGCTGCAAGCCTCCATTTAGCACTAACTGACAGATATTCAAAAGCGCGTAACCTGTTCATGGCTGCCATTTCTGGTTTACGCGCCAGCGCCAGTACATACAAACGATAAGCTTGTGACAGATCGCCGCCATAGAAATTGTTGCTATTGGGTACCCAGCTTCCTGCTTTGCCTTTCAGGTAACGTAAAACTTCGTCCAGCATACCCACAGGAATATTATAACCACCGTTTTGTGCTTCTACCAGGAAGTGTCCGGCGTAGTTAGTCCCCCATTCATCAGCAGCAGGCTCACCCGGCCAGTAAGCTAAACCGCCTTCTGTAGTTTGGAAAGAACGCAGTCTGTTAATTCCAGCTTTGATGTTTTTATCCGTTTGGGCTTTCTGCTGTTCAGTCAGCGGGCTTAATTTATTCAGGAATAATTGCGGGAACACAGCCGAAGTTGTCTGTTCTACACAACCATGTGGATACTGCATAAGGTAACTTAGTCGCTTTTTAAGGTTAACCGGTGGGATAGCCGATAATTCTACGCTTCCGGAATTACTGCCTGCAATACCTAAAGGCAGGTAATTTGCAGTCCAGCTTTGCCCCGGCTGTATGATGGCAGAAACTACATTAGTTACATATGGATTTGGGTTTCTGATATCCAGTTCAAGATCGTAAACTGCTTTCTCCGCTCCGCTTTGTGCTACAATTTTCACTTTAGCAATTCCTGTCATTTGCGGCACAGTGACTTCAAAATAAGCCATTTGTTCACCCGGTTGCGCGTAAGTTAATTGCCTTGTTTTAGCACCTGCTACCTGTAGATTTTGTGTTTGCAGTTGTACGTTTACATTTTTAAGATTCTTTTCTGTTGCGAATACGGTGACTGGCAAAGTGAAACTTTCCCCTGGCCCTATAACCCTTGGTAAGGTCGCCAATACCATTAATGGTTTTTTCACCTGCACAGATTTCTCTGCAAATCCATAGGCACCGTCTTGTCCGGCAACAACCATTGCCCTGACTGCGCCAATATATTGCGGTAACTTGAATTTGTGCGTCTGACTGCCCCCTTTGCCTAAAGCAAATGGGCCTAAGTATTTAACAACGGCAGTAAAGCGGTTTGCTTTTGCAGGATTCAGGTTGCGATTTGCACTGCCATCACCTCCAATACTTAGAATGCGTTCCAGATTACCGCCCCATGCACCTAATACATAGTCAAAAAGGTCCCATGTTTTAACGCCCAAACCTTCACGTGCATAAAATACAGCATGCGGGTCCGGAGTTTTGAATCTTGTTAAGTCCAGTAACCCTTCATCTACAAGTGCAATCGTATAGGTCATTGCTTTTCCGTTCTGTTCAGAAACGGTAATCGTATTTTCAGTTTCAGGTTTGATCTTGTCAGCCATTTTAATGACTGGCTTTAATATCGTTTCCGGATCTTCAATGATTAAAGGAATAGCGCCATACATCCGGATTGGTAAGTCATTGACTGTTTGTGCATGCGGTTGTAATAACGTAATGTTCGCAAACACGTTTGGCGCCATATTCTTCTCTGCCTTGAATTTAAATTGAGTCTGACCTTTTTTGGTATCCGTCCAATAAGTTTTTAAAACCCGGCTTCCATTTTCAATAGAGATTAAAGCCCTTCCGTTTTCGCCGGTAGGGATCGTTAAGACTACGTCTTCACCTACTTTGAATTTAGTTTTATTTGCAGTAAAAGAAAGCATGGATGCTTCGGTCGGGTTCGCTGATTGTTCGCGTTGTGCCCATCCCGGCCAATCTACATAAACAGCTTTACCGGTTACGTGGCCTCCATTCAAATCGCGGACCAAAACCAGGTAACGTCCCCATTCGGGTTCATTAATGTGTAACGTCCAGTTCCCTTTTCCATTTTGTAAGGTTACATTTTCTTTCTGAATCAGCTTGTTATATTCGTTCTGAGTAAAATTAGCGAAGGAATTTTGAGTATCCTGTTCCCACCACCAGCGCCATTGTACTTTGTATAATTCTACCTGAACATTTTTAGAACCACCAATCAGTTTACCATCGCGGTTTACATTCACGATACTAAAGTTATGATCTTTACCGGTCACCAGCATTCCGCTTAATTTTTCTCCCTCTGGTGCTTTGATCCCATAATAATTGGTAAATACGTGGTAGGGGACAGAGAAATTGTCAATACTGAAATTTCCACCTGCTTCAAATACTTTGGTGGTAAAATTAGCTTTCAGTACTCCCGGTGCGGTTGCATTATCGTTCAGATTTGTATTGACAGCTGCCATTCCGTTTTCGTTCAGTCTGCCTTCAAATATAGTTTTAACCTGGGAGACGAAATTTACAGTTGGATTATCAAAATTATAACCACCAAATCCAGGGAACGTAGTTTCCATGGTATTCAAATTCACATCTACTTTAGCTTTCAGGTTTTTACCAGCTGCGCCAAATAACCAGTTGGCAGAAAGGGCAGCAGTTGCTGTTGCCCCTGTGCCTAAATATTTACGGTTGCCTATGTCAAAACCAATTTTCAAACGGTTAGGCATAACCGTCTCGATCTTGATTGTTTTTTGAAAGGAAGCTCCGCCTGCTTTTACTTTCGCTACCCAGTTTCCGGTAGGTGCAGTACTTTCAGTCGCTGTACGGAAGGCATAAAATCCATTTAAAGAGGCACCGCTGATTGCTTTTTTGACCAGTTGGCCCTGTGGATTATACAGTTCAAAAGTAACCGGATAGGCGGCAGGAAGTTTCTTCAGTTTATCTTCCAGAATGAAAGATAAGAAGAGTGAATCTCCTGGTCTCCAGACACCACGTTCTCCATAAATCAATCCTTTTAAGCCATTTTGTACCACATCACCACCAACATCAAAACGACTCAGCGGAAGTGAATTTCCATCATCAAGCTTTAAATATCCGCGTTCATCTCCATTTTTGGCAACCAGCAGGAAAGGTTTTCTTTTCAAGTCAAAGGAAGCCATCCCATCGCCATCAGTTTTCACAGTGTGAATAACCTGGCGCTGATAATCCAGTAATTCAAGTGTAACCCCGCTTAATCCTTTCGTTGTCAGGAGATCGGTCGCAACAATCAGCATGCTGTTGTCATTTCCTCTTTTAGCCACCAGTCCGATATTGGAGACTAATAAATTCCGGCTTACAAATTTGTCACTCGTATAATAAGATGGTGTACAAGGGTTGTCTTTATCGCTCCAGTTATAGTCAGGGCTGTAATAGTTATTGTAGGTGCGCCAAAAGTCATCATCTTCGTCTATCTTTTCACTATAATATTCATATTCGTTCTCCTCCTGATTTTCTTTAACAGCCGTACCCTCAGTACAATTCAGAATATTATAAGCCTGACGGAAACTGAAAGTTACCCTGTACATGGCACCAGGTTCTGCTTTAAGGATTTTATCAAGGTCCAGTACAAACCGGTTCTTTTTATGAAGATTCAGCGTTTTATCTTCATCTAACCGGATTTTCTTTTGCAGTAATGGTTTACCAACACGTCTTAATTCGTTTGCTTCTTTATAGTTATTGTTCTGGAAGAACTGCGGGATATTATTCTCATATACTTTAACGATCGTCACGTCTACAGCTTTCAGGTTCACTGCCTCAAAAGGAAGGACCAATTTGCCTGAATTGGGAAGAATTGTTCCGCTGCCGGCAATAGTCACCGTAGGCAGTTTATTCTCAAACACAATGTTGGCTGTTGTACTTGCATTGAGTACGCGCTCGTTACTATTGACAACTCCTTTGTTGACGGTTAAGGTATAATTTCCAAGTAATGGTTCCGGCGTATAAATTTTAACCTGGCTACCATCTATGGTATACCTTAAATCTGAACCCGTTCCCAGTGTGATCAAACCTGTTAAATCCTGTCCGATACCTACTGGTTCAGAAAACTGTACCAATGCATAATCTTCCAGATTCTGTATGGCTTTTGTAGCAAGCACTTTGAATACGCCATTTGCCGGCACAGCTAAATTCTCTTCACCTTTGTTTTTAGCGTCTATTGCATCGCCAGACCATTTAAGAACCAGTTTTTCTTCTTTTGATGTTTTCTTGATACTATCAATCAGAAAAGTGGAAGAGTTTTTCTGTGGACTATGCTGCCATTTTATCTTTAAGTGCTGATCAAATTCAAGCTCCAGACATTTTTCCAGTTGTTTAGGATCTTCTTCATCAGCCGTGCTGATTTCTCCGGTCAGTTTCATATAGCCCAGGGAAGTATTATTCTGGGAAATCAGACCATTCTGGCTAAGTACCAAACCGGGTTTGATGACACTGAATTCGAAATCGAACTCTTCGAGATCTTTCTCCGTTTCAGTTACTTTGCCAAGGTTGAAACTGGCTGTATATGTTTTTCCGGATTCTAATTTTTCATCCGGCCTGAATTCTACGGTTTGCGCATCTATCCAGTAAGTTTTACCTTTTACGGAAGGGGAGAAGCTGAACAAATTACGCTCGTCCGGTTTACCCAGTTCACCCATTGTTTTCACCTGGCTGGCCAGCTGAATTCTGATAAAACTCTTTTTAGAGACCGTACCAGAAGTATAGCCTTCAATATATTTCGCATAAGCCTGCTGCATTTCTGCCGGCTTATGTTTTCTGAAAATAAAAAAAGCAGCTATTCCGATCAGAATAACTGCAATTGAACCAATTAAGATTGGTTTTTTATTTTTAAAAAAGGCGTTGTTCTCAGTGTTCATATTTTCCTTGCAATAGATATCTCAGGGAAAATACGAAAAATTATCGAACTGGAAATTTATTTAATCATCACGCCCGGTTTATTCATCAGGGGTATTTTGATCAGATTATCATCCACTATACTTTCTGGTAAAAAGATAAATTTCTTATCATAAATAGTACCGTCAATATAATAACTCAGCCAATATTCATTTGTCAGTCCGAAAACTTCTGTATCTATCGCTTCCACTCCTTTAAAGGAGTTAGCTGGTACATCACCTAAAAAGTGACGCAATACAGAAGTCTTTACGAGTCTGCCATCCTTTTCGCCATATCCTTTGGAGCTGATCAGTACATTATCAATTTGTACATTTTTCAGATTGATCAGGTAAACAGTCCAGTTTTTAACTTCCGGCGTTTCACTGATCAATACGACTGCCATGGCAAGGTCTTCCACAATATTTTCCGGCAGATCTTTCTTCATATTTTATTTCTTTTTAACTGGGGCTTTTTTCTTTGCAGGCGCTTTTACCGCTGCACTTTTTGTACCGGCAACTTTAGTACCAGCTGCTTTCTTTTTTGTCGCCTTTGGCTCAAAAGCATTCGGAACTTGCTCAACAATCAGCTTTTTAACCTCTTCCAGCGAAAGTACAGCCAGTTCTTCAGGTGTATACTTATCATTAGTGGCCGGGTTCTTACCCAGTTTAAGCATATCTTTTCCAAAACGGATGAAAGGTCCCCATCTGCCGTTTTCGATAGCAATTTTATCGGCAGTCCACTGCTGGATAAACCTGTTCGCTTCTTTCTCTACCTTTTTACCAATCAGTTCTTTGATATCATTATCAGATAATTCATCAAAGTTATAAGCTTTAGGTACGTTGATAAACAAATCATTCCATTTGATAAATGGTCCGAAACGTCCGGTTCCTTTAGTAACCGGTAATCCTTCGTAATGCGCTACAGGAGCATCAGCAGTAATTTTTTCTTCAATAATGACGATTGCACGGCTCTGATCAACTGTTAACGGATCTTCGTTTTTAGGAATGGAAATATAAGTTTCACCCCATTTCACGTAAGGGCCGAAACGTCCAACACCTACAGCAACTTCTTTATCTTTATAGTTCTCCAGCTGGAAAGGTAACCTGAACTGCTCTAAGGCATCTTCAAGAGTTACTGTACCTACCGACTGAGATTTCATCAGACTTGCATATTTTGGTTTCTCTTCGTCGTCATTCTGACCGATTTGTACCAGAGGGCCAAATTTTCCAACCTTAGCATAAACATTTTTACCACTTATCGGGTCAACACCTAATAAGCGTTCCCCATTTGCTCTGTCGGCAGTTTCAGTAGTCACTTCAACTTCCTTATGGAAAGGGGTATAAAAAGCATGAAGCATTTTTGTCCAGTTCTGTAATCCCTGGGCAATCTCATCAAATTCCTTTTCTACTTTAGCCGTAAAGTTAAAATCAACAATACCTTTAAAATGTTCTACTAAGAAGTCATTGACAACTTCGCCTATATCCGTAGGGAATAATTTAGATTTTTCCGCACCGGTAATTTCAGTTTTAATGGCTTTAGTAACTTCACCATTTTCAAGGATAATCGAACCAAATGAACGGCTGCGACCATCACGATCTTCTTTGACTACATAACCACGGTTTTGAATCGTAGAAATGGTAGGCGCATAAGTTGACGGGCGGCCAATACCAAGCTCTTCCAGTTTTTTAACCAGGCTCGCCTCTGTATATCTTGCAGGCGGACGGGAGAAACGTTCTGTTGCATTCATCACATTCAGCAAAAGGTCCTGACCTTTAGCTAAAGGAGGAAGGATATTCTCATTGTCTTTGTCTTCAGTATCTTCATCATCACTTGATTCCAGGTAAACTTTCAGGAAACCATCAAATTTCATGACTTCACCTTCTGCGACCAGGCTTTCACTGCGTGTGCTCACTGCAATTTGTGCAGTCGTCTTTTCAAACAGTGCTTCGCTCATTTGAGAAGCGATTGCGCGTTTCCAGATCAGCTCATACAGCCTTTGCTCAGAACTATCACCTGTTACGGTATGCTGATCAAAGTAAGTAGGGCGGATGGCCTCATGCGCTTCCTGAGCCCCCGCGGATTTAGTTTTATAAGTTCTCAGCTGATGATATTTCTGTCCGTAAGCGGAATTGATCTCATTAGCCGCAGCTGTTAAAGCCGTTTCAGATAAATTTACCGAATCCGTTCTCATGTAAGTGATCTTTCCACTTTCATATAAACGTTGTGCAACCTGCATGGTACGTGATACCGGGAAGCCCAGTTTCCGGGATGCTTCCTGTTGCAGGGTCGAAGTAGTAAAAGGTGCCGCAGGATTACGTTTAGCTGGTTTAGTTTCCAGGCTGCTGATTTTAAAACCGGCATTGACACAGTCGCGCACAAATTTCTCTGCTTCTGCTTCCTGTTCAAATCGCTGAGGTAATTCTGCTTTCACAAATTCCCTTGCTTTTCCTGTGCTGAACCGCGCTGTAATTTTATAGGCAGCGGCCGCATTAAACTTATTTACTTCACGTTCTCTATCTACAATAAGACGTACCGCTACCGATTGTACACGACCAGCCGATAAAGAAGGTTTCACTTTTTTCCATAATACCGGAGAAAGTTCAAAACCTACCAGGCGGTCTAACACGCGTCTTGCTTGTTGTGCATTAACCAGGTTATAATCAATTGTTCTTGGAGATTCAATCGCTTTTAAAATTGCAGGCTTGGTGATTTCGTGGAAAACAATACGTTTAGTCTTGTTTTCTTTCAATCCCAGCGTCTCAAACAGGTGCCAGGAAATTGCTTCCCCTTCGCGGTCCTCATCGGATGCGAGCCATACCATCTCGGCTTCCTTTGCTAATTTCTTAAGTTCAGCTACCACTTGCTTTTTATCGGCGGGTACTTCATAGGTTTGGGCGAAGTCATTGTTCGTATCTATTCCCATATCTCCTTTAATTAAATCGCGGATGTGTCCGTAGCTCGATTTAACAATGAAATCTTTACCCAAATACCCTTCTATTGTTTTCGCTTTTGCAGGTGATTCAACTATTAATAAATTTTTGGCCATCTAGAAGGTTTTTCTGCAAATAAAACTATAAATAAGCCTAAAATCAAAATTCTACTAAGAATAAATCTCAAAAAGTATGATTTAGACGTTGAAATTATTGCTCATTTCTTAAATCTGAGGCCTGAATTTGTACGTATAATGAATAGGAATCGATTAAGTTTACCTTCCTATTATATACGTGTAAATAATTTGTCCATATATTCGTTCTAACATAAAATTTAAAACTATGAACACCCTACTTATTTTATTCAGTTTGTTATTTACCCCGCCGCAAAGCATTTACGATTTTACCATGAAAACAATTGATGGTAAAGAGATTAAGCTTTCGAAATTTAAGGGTAAGAAAATTCTTATTGTAAATACAGCTTCAAAATGCGGCTATACGCCACAGTATGAAGACCTGGAGAAATTACATCAGAAGTATGGTAAAGATGTAGTGCTGATTGGTTTTCCGGCGGGTAATTTTGGTGGACAGGAACTGGCTACTAATTCAGAGATACAAGATTTCTGTAAAAAGAATTTTGGCGTTACTTTTTTATTAAGTGAAAAAGTGAGCGTAAAGGGAAATGACATTAATCCGATTTTCAAATATCTGACTTCTGCCAGTAATTCTGATTTTACCGGAGATATCAAATGGAATTTCGAAAAATTCCTGATTAATGAAAAAGGAGAGCTGGTTCACCGTTTCCGTTCTAAGGTTACACCAATGAGCCCTGAACTGACCAAGAACTTGTAACAATTGCTATACAAAGCCTTTCAGAGGTATTAAAGCATGAAAAAGAGAAATCCCTTAACAAGGATTTCTCTTTTTTTTAACCTGGAAATTGGGGGATTGATTTACATTTGCAACTTAATTTCAACTATGCAAAATTCAACAAAGCTCAGTACACTCAGTTTTCTTCTGGGCTCTTTCTTTTTATGTGCTTGCAGCAGCACTTATCAGGTTGTCAAATCAAATCGGGGAGAATATAAAGTAACACAGGATGTAACAGCCGATAGCTCGGTTATCCGTACTTATCAGCCCTATAAACTGAAGCTGGATTCACAAATGAATGAGGTTTTAGGGTATTCGGAGAATGAGCTTACTAAAAAACTGGTGAACGGAGAGTCTTCTTTAGGGAATTTTCTTGCCGATGCCTCTTTAGTTGAAGCGCGCAAAATCGTTCCGCAAATAGATTTCACCATGCCTAGCGGAAATGGAGGCTTGCGTAACGATTTACCTTCGGGGGCGATCACGTTGTCTAATGTCTTTCAACTGATGCCATTTGAAAATGAACTGATTGTTTTTGAATTGAAAGGCTCAGACGTTCAGACTTTACTGGATTATATTGCAGTGAGCGGCGGACAACCCGTAGGTGGCTTAACGATGAAAATCAAAGCAAAGAAACCGGCAGACGTGTTAATTGGCGGTAAACCTTTTGATCCTTCAAAAAGTTACAGCGTATTGACTTCTGATTATATCGCAGGTGGTGCTGATGGTATCAGCAGTTTTAAAAAACCTGTTTCCAGCAAAGTACTGGGACTTAAAATCCGCGATGCGTTAATTCAGTATATTAAAGAAAGCAAGGATAAAGGGGTAAAGATCAGTTCAAAATTAGACGGGAGGATAACCAATGATTAATCGTAGAAAATTTATAAAAACCGGTGGTATTGCGGCAGCTGCGACCGCTCTGAGTATACATTCTTTAGATGCGCTGGCAAATGGAGAACTAAAGCACCTGACTATTTTACACACGAATGATGTACATAGCCAGATCGAGCCTTTTGCTATGGATGGTGGCAGGAACCAGGGATTGGGTGGTGTAGCGCGAAGATCGGCTTTGATTAAAAAGATAAGAGCAGAACAGCAGCATGTACTTTTATTGGATGCCGGTGATATTTTCCAGGGTACTCCTTATTTTAATTTATATGGTGGAGAGCTTGAAATTAAGCTCATGAGCGAGATGGGATATGATGCCGCAACAATGGGGAATCATGATTTTGACAATGGGGTGGAAGGCTTCTATAAGCAGCTGCCACATGCTAATTTCCCGATCCTGGTGAGTAACTACGATTTTTCTGATACGATTATGCACAAATCTACCCAGCCTTTTAAGATTTTTAATAAAGGCGGTTTGAAGATTGGTGTTTTTGGAATTGGTATTGAGTTGAAAGGGCTCGTAGGAGAGAAGAACTATGGGAACACAATTTATCAGGATCCCGTTTCAAAAGCTAACGAAACTGCTTCATTGCTTAAAAACGACCATAAATGTGATTTAATTATATGTCTGTCTCATCTGGGGTATAAATATTCAGAGAAGAAAGTATCAGATCAGACTTTGGCCGAGAATAATGATCATATTGATTTAATCATTGGAGGACATACACATACTTTTATGGCTAAACCTCAGGATGTTAAAAACAGGGCCGGAAAGATCACAACGATCAATCAGGTTGGTTTTGCAGGAATAAACTTAGGACGTATTGATTATTATTTTGAAGCATACAGAGGGAAGAAATTATTAACTTCTTCTCCCTATATGATTTCAGATCAGCTGGATAGCTAATTATTTAGACAAGGAAACCGCCTCCTAAAAGGTCGTTTCCTTCGTAGAACACAGCTGATTGTCCAGGTGCAATCGCAGATACATTGTGGTCAAATACGACACGCATTCTATCTTTTTCCTGAACGATGGTACTTAACATACCTGCATCTTTATAACGTATTTTGGTAATCACATTATCCATTGGTTCAAAAATATTGTCATATTTAATCAGGTTAATGTTACGTACCATTGCTTCACTTCTTTCCAGTTCTTCGGCTCTGCCCAGCATAACTGTATTACTTTCCGGAAGGATTTGCGTTACAAACATAGGCTCACCAAAAGCGATGCCCAGTCCTTTACGCTGTCCGATAGTATAAAAAGGATATCCTTTATGCTGTCCAACGATCATTCCATCGCTGGTGATGAAATTTCCACCTGCAACACGGTCTTCCAGATCTTCTACTTTATGTTTTAAGAACGAACGGTAATCATTTTCAGGTACGAAACAGATTTCATAACTCTCGCTTTTTTTCGCCAGCTCTTCCTGTCCCATATCCAGTGCCATTTGTCTGATATCAGCTTTAGCAAAAGATCCTAACGGAAATTGTGTACGTGCAAGGTTTTCCTGAGAAACGCCCCATAAAACATAAGACTGATCTTTATTTTCATCCAGTCCCTTAGAAATTACATGTCTGCCGTTTTCATGTTGTCTGACATTTGCATAGTGACCAGTTGCTATAAATTCACAATCCAGTTTGTTTGCACGTTTCAGCAATGCTTCCCATTTGATATGGGTATTACATAACACACATGGATTTGGTGTGCGGCCTGCAAGATATTCGTCAACAAAATTATCAATTACATAATCACCAAATTCTTCTCTGATGTCTAATATATAATGTGGAAAGCCATAATTTACTGCTAAGGTACGGGCATCATTGATACTGTCCAGACTACAGCAACCGGTTTCTTTACTACTGCTTCCGGATGTTGCATAGTCCCAGGTCTTCATCGTTAAACCAATAACTTCATACCCTTGTTCGTGTAACATTACTGCTGCTACTGAACTATCTACACCGCCACTCATGGCTACCAGAATTCTACCCCTTTTACTCATTAGTATTTTAATATGAGACAAAAATAACTGATTTTAGTTAAAGATTCATTTTTTAAGGAGTCAGATCCTTGTAAAAAGGTAAATGAAAACTATGATTAAACGATATAGCACATATGATACAGCGTTTTACAATCTTATGTGATATATTAGTGCTTTGATAAAAAACAAACCAAAACAGACTAATTGATGAAGAAATTTCTATTTTACAGTATTTTATTTATTCCCTTTATCGGTAACGCGCAACAAGACCTGGCTAAATATGTGAAGCCAATTATAGGAACGCAGAAAATGGGGCATACTTATCCGGGAGCAGTAGTCCCTTTCGGTGCTGTTCAGCTAAGTCCGGAAACGGATACGTTATCGTATGAACTGAACGGGAAATATAATGGTGATGTGTATAAATATTGTGCAGGTTACCGTTATGAGGATAAAACAATAGTTGGATTTAGTCATACGCATTTCAGCGGTTCTGGTCACTCAGATCTTGGAGATTTCCTGATTATGCCTACGCAGGGCAAATTGCAGTTAAATCCAGGTGTAGCTTCTGATCCTAAAGGTGGATTCCGTTCTGCCTTTTCGCATCAGAATGAAGTTGCGGAAGCGGGGTATTACAAAGTTAAATTAGACGATGATAATATTCTTGCAGAACTGACGGCTACGAAAAGAGTGGGCATGCATCAGTATACTTTCCCAAAATCTGATCAGTCACATATTATCCTGGATCTGATAGCTGGTATTTATAACTATGAAGATAAGAATGTATGGACTTATGTACGCGTAGTCAATGATTCTTTGGTAACTGGTTATCGTCAGACTAATGGATGGGCAAGAACAAGAACAGTTTATTTTGCGATGTCATTCTCTAAACCATTTGTTAAATATGGTCAGAAAAACTATGACCGTAAACAGGCATACAAGGGATTCTGGGGCAAGTTTGATCAGACAAAAAACTTCCCTGAAATTGCTGGTAAACAGATAAGAATGTATTTTGACTTTAAAACTGAGGATCAGGAAAAAGTGAAGATCAAGTTCGCATTATCTCCGGTAAGCCAGGAAAATGCTTTGGAAAATATGCGTGCTGAAATACCAGGATGGGATTTTGAGCAGGTTAAAAAACAGGCAAAAGAAGAGTGGAATAAAGAATTGAATAAGATTACTGTCAATACATCAGAAGATGATAAGGTGAACTTTTATACTGCGATGTATCATGCTTTTATCAATCCAACAGTTTATACAGATGTAAATGGTCAGTATAAAGGACTGGATCAGGGGGTTCATGAAGCGAAAGGTTTTACGAATTACACAACTTTCTCATTATGGGATACCTATAGAGCTTTACATCCGTTTTTCAACCTGATTCAGCCATCACGTAACAATGATATGGTGAAGTCTATGATGGCGCATTATGATCAGAATTCATTGAAGATGTTGCCTATCTGGTCGCATTATGCAAATGATAACTGGTGTATGAGTGGTTATCACAGTGTTTCAGTAGTTACGGACGCGATTATTAAGGGGGTTTATAATGGTGATCCTGAAGCGGCTCTTGCGGCTTGTATCGTAACTTCTAACCACAGGGATTATGAAGGGATAGGGGATTATATTGATAAAGGATACATTCCGGCTGAGAAGAGTGGGGTTTCCATTTCAAATACATTGGAATATGCTTATGATGATTGGTGTATTGCCCAATTGGCCAAAAAATTGAATAAGCAGGATATTTACCAGGAATACATGAAACGTTCTGGAAACTGGGAGAATAATTTTGATTCTTCAACCGGATTTATGCGCGCTAAAATGGCTGATGGTACTTTCCAGAAAAAATTTGATGTGATGAGTACGCATGGTCAGGGTTTTATTGAAGGTAATTCATGGAACTATAGTTTCTTTGTTCCGCAGAATCCGAAATTGCTGATTGAACGTATGGGAGGGAAGCAGAAGTTTGCAAACAGATTGGATACGTTGTTTACGATGCATTTGCCTGATGAGTTTTTTGCCGATACAGAAGATATTACCAGAGAAGGAATTGTTGGTGGTTATGTACACGGTAATGAGCCGGCACATCACGTCGCTTATTTATATAACTGGACAGATCAGCCCTGGAAAACTCAATCCAGGATCAGAATGATCTTGAAAATGCAATATAAAAATGCGCCTGATGGTTTAGGTGGAAATGATGATTGCGGACAGATGAGTGCGTGGTATATCTTCTCTTCACTGGGTTTCTATCCTGTAGCACCTGGTTCGGATGAATATTCTTTAGGTAGCCCAGCTGTGAAGTCTGCGGTATTGAAATTGGAGAATGGAAAAACGTTTACTGTGGATGCAATTAATCAGAGTGATAAAAATGTATATGTACAAAAGGTTTTACTGAATGGAAAGGCAATCACTACACACACGATTAAGCATGGTGATATCACTGCGGGTGGAAAACTGACATTTTATATGAGCAGTAAACCGGCAAAATAGGGTTTATGTTATAGATTAGACAGGGCAGGGGTAATATTATCTCTGCCCTGTTTTGGTTTTAAAACGGATGTGTTAAAATTAATTCTATTGAAAAACAGCTTGTTGGCTAATTAAAGACGTTTTGTTTTCATAAGGATTTGCATGTTAATATTAAATTTCTACCTTTGCAGTCCTTCAAAAAAGGAATTGATTCCGTAGCTCAGCTGGTAGAGCATTACACTTTTAATGTAGTGGTCCTGGGTTCGAATCCCAGCGGGATCACAGAGAATAGTATTAAAAATACGTAAAAGCTTGCAAATCATATGATTGCAAGCTTTTTTCGTTTAAAGGATATATCAAAATAAGGGATCAAGCGGAATTCTTGGGAGGAAGGAAATAAATTCTTTCTTTTGCATTCGTAAACCAAACTAGAATTTTCATTTTGAGTCAAGCCGGGCAAACCCTGATCAGTTTAAGCTCAACGGTAAAGTTATCATTTACTCGGTTGGCGGCCCCTTTCAACTTGACCACCTGAAAAATTCTGAGCTCCTTTAAAATAGACTACAATTATTAGTATCTTTAATCTATTGGTGAACACCTTGTTTATCGATTTACAAATACTCAAAATACAAATGAGCGATAAATCTAAAAAAAATAATTTAAACTTATCGGAAATCAGCCTAACGCCTGAACCACAGGAAGCTGTCGAAAATATTTTACCTGAAGTGGAAAATGAAAATAGTGACGAAAATTCCGGAAAGATACTACCTCCGGTACTCAGAGGTAGTGGTCGTAAAGGAGGTTAATTTACTATTCTGACAAATTTGCACCAATAAGAAGCTGAAGTATGGTGGTTTATCCTGCATGACCACTCCCAGACGATATTCATCAAGCAAGAGATAGACCCGCCCACAATACAAGGACACATGGCGAAACTCCATTCACTATCTTTATCACATTCACGCAGAGCTCATATTTGAACCAGGTTCGAATCCCAGCGGGATCACAAGATTTTAAATTAAAACGTATAAAGCCCTGCAAACTATAGTTTGCAGGGCTTTATACGTTTACTGGATATATCAGAATATGGAATAAATAACATATAAAATTAGCGTTATTAGGCGCCTTGTCCTTTATTTCATCAAGCTCCTTTAATCTTAATCATTATCCAAATCTATTTTTCAATTTTAGAAAATAACTTTCATAATACCTATACGACAAATAACCCACCGCAATTGACAAAACGGTTGCAATTAATGCATTGTTCGTAAGCGGAACTTTATCATTTAAACCTGATGGATAAATAAAGATCTGTTGCCAGATGTATATACTGTATGATAATATGCCGATGAATACCATTAATCTGTTATTCAGGAATCTGTAGAAAAAATTAACGCTATTATTGACAAGTAATATAATTAAAAAAAATGCGAAGAGAGTGCATATTAAGAGAGCACCATATTTTAAATTTAAATAATTTATGCCAAAAATTAGTACAATTATCACTGCCTGATAAACTGAAGCATAAGATAAAGTACGTTTTTTTAATTGCAATCTAAAACACAAAAAAGAAAACAAAGCACCTATCAATATCCCATGAAAAGCTGTAAAAAAATAAACGTGTGATGTCCAAAAAGTAATAAAATTAATTCCTGCCAATACTGTCAGAATTATGACTACTAAATATTTTCTACAGTATTTAAATAAAAAGGGGTAAAGTAAGTAAAACTGCTCTTCTGTTGATAAAGACCAATAATGCCCAAGTAATACGCTATTGCCCACCGTATCTTTTTGATACATTAAATAAGTTGTATTGGATACATATAATGCAGCTAATAAAAAAAATGAAGTTGGTATTTGTAAGTGTAGAAAATAGTTTAACAAAAAAACAAATATTAAATATAAATATGCCACAGGAAAGATTCTTAAAGACCTCCTTATATAAAACTTTTTAATGTTGATTTGACCATTAACAGCATTTTCTTTAAGTAGTAATGTGGTGATCAAAAATCCACTTATTACAAAAAAGAAATTTACACCTAACCCTCCACGTTCAAGCAAAGTTCCAAGCCAATCTATATGTGAGTAATGGACATTGAAATGGCCCACAAATACTATTATAATAGACACCGCACGAAGGCCATCAATGCCATTAAATTTCTTGTCTGCAAAAATTTCAGGTATGATGGTGTCATTCTTACTTGAAAAACAATTATTTAAACCACTAAGAATGTATTTCATTTTTTTTAATCAAAATCGATATTAGTTATGGTATAGTTTTAGGGCAACTTGCTATTAGTTTATAACATATTTTGAATGATAATCTACTGAAGCCTATAAACGATTCGGCGAAGTTAACAATTTGATTGAAATAAGAACATAATAATTAAAATGCCTAAACCGGATTATTGCTGCTTATGTATCGTCTGCCGTTTACTGTTACTAAACTCTTTCTCAAAAGGTGATCGTATACCCTCAGTTTGGCAGCGTATTATGATGTAAAATATCTTAAAGCATTATTTACCCTTAATCAAATCATTATAAATCGCAATACGGTGTGTACGCAGTTTATAAGGTATTTTTTCCTTACTGTTACTCATCTGGAAACCAATAGCGTGAGACTCTTTAACCGGCATATGGCAGTCGATACAGTTCTTTGCCAGCATAGCTTTGTTTTTATCTTTCAATGTTTCATGTTTCACGTCCTGATGACAGCTAAGACATTTTGCGGAATAAACTACCAGATCAGGTTTCTTATTCTCATGCACATCGTGGCACGTAATACATTCTGCCTTACCAATTTTATAACACATACTAGCCTCAAGCAACTGCTTTTGTTTACCATGTACGTCAGGATCTTCTCCTCTATAAGCACTATATTCGGGTAGTGTTTTTAACGTGTCCCCGGGTTTAAAACTAAAGGTAGAACTCACGGTTTTGATACCCGTCCCTGAATGGCATACCCCACAAACATCTATTCTCCGCAATAGCGCCAGCTTTTTATAACTCACCATATAATTGGCCTTTTTTACCGTAGGATTTTCCTGATGAAAGGTTACATGCTGAGCCGCCGGGCCATGGCAACGTTCACAATCTATACCGGCAATAACTGAGTTTTTAACATATTCTTCCGTTACCGAAAAATTAGCACCCTGTACCAGCTTTTTATCAGCGAAGGAGCTATGGCATTCTAAACAACGCGAAATGATTGGCCTGCCAAAATAAATCTGGTTATCAGGAAAACCAGGGCTGTTTACCCATTGATGTTCTTTGGTCAGGTAATTCAATGGCATTTGCATCAGTTGTTTACCATACCAATATGCGAATGTATAAGCACTGTTTCCTGCGCCAAAAACCATGTCTGTATGCTCAGTTTTTCTATCAGTTCCATTGATCATTGCAGACTGATAAAGGCCATCAGCACGATTTTTGACCTGAACTCTAGTCTGTTCATTAAAAATAAACTCACCATCAGGAATGTGCAGGCTGTCGGCAGAGTTAGTTTTGGTCAACATCTTTGAAGCATTAAAATGGGAATTGTGAACCGCAGATTCTGTAAGGTCTTTGTGACAACTTACGCAGGTAGAACTCCCTGCATAGGCAGGCCCTCTGCTATCATTACTTTTACTTTTTACCTGTGTACATTGTACAAGCGCAAACACAAAAATTGCCAGCATACAAAAAATCAGGAAGAAGCGTCTCAGGCCCATAAATTAGCTTTGGTTAGAATATTAGAAATTGTTAACTAAAATAATAAATAATTTAACTTCAACCGCCAAAAAAACGTAAAGGGCTATTTTATTATTACGATTGCGTTTTTACATTGAAATGTATACTATGTTAACTTTGATCAATTATAAAAAAACTTTTGCTTCCTTTACTAATTGATTTGTAGCTCGTCCTGAGCTTCTCCGTGATCCGAAAAAGTCTGTAAGGCGTTTTATGAATCACCTGACGTTTGCTGATTATTTTTTATCAGATGAATTATCACGCAAAGATTTTACTCAAATAGGGCAATTGATAAGACCATCGCTTTATAAAAACTTAGAAACGCTAAAATGGTTTCAGTAAACCATACTATGGGTACACCTGTCTATAAAGTGTATGCCAGAAATAAGCAGAGTTCAAAAAGATGGATCTTCAGTCAGACAAAATTCAAACATTAATAAAGTAATAGTAAAGCCTGGTGACGTAGTTATTACAATAAGCATATTGAATATTATTTAGCAATAATCATTGCGGGAGTTACCCCGAATTTTTCCTTAAAAGATGAATAAAAGTGTGAAAGATTTTCGAAGCCCAGCTCAAGATAAATATCTGTGGGTTTCTGTTGTTTTTTTTAATAAGGTAATAAGCTTCAGAAAGTCTTTTTTCTTTCAGCCATTTACGTGGGGGACTCTCAAAAATTCTCTGAAAATCCCGTTTAAAGCTGGCCAGACTTCGCCCTGTAAGTTTGGCAAAGTTTTCAATAGGCACATTGTACTGGTAATTATTTAGCATAAACTCTTCGAGATTGATTTTAAAAGGCTCAGAAAAATCAAACAGAAAAGTTTGGAGCTCAGGATTCGTTTCCAGCAGCAAAGTGAGGATCTCATTCACTTTTATGGTTTCCATTTGTGCACTTACAAGTTTGTTTTGTTTTACATAAGGCACTAAGGATTGGAAAAAACCATCCAGAAAAGGGTTGGAGCTTAATACTATATTAGGCACTCCATTATATTTTTTATCTAAAGCACAATGATGGTCTATACCAAATTTCCTTAGTCTTTCGGTGTGCAGCATGACAGAAAGCGATCGGTATTCCTTATTCCTGGCGGGATGTTTGAAAGCTTTAGCCAGTTGATGCCGGTGGGAAATCAATACTTGTCCTTCTCTCAGGATGATTACACCATTTTGATGGTCTATATGCGTTTCTCCGGAAATCTGGTAGGATATGACATGTTCAGATACAAACTGTTCATGACCTAAAGCTTTGTCAACATAGCAAGAGTAGAGAAAAGCGTTTCCAAAGTTAATCTCGTCCAAATTCATTGTGAAGACTTTTTAATTGTTCGTGGTAAATTAGTTATATAATTTTAAGGTTCGCAAAGACTTATAGTAAGCCCAGTTGTTTTTTGAAATCTGTGATAAAAACATCGTCGCCTTCCTGGTCACGTTTTTCCAATAAAGCTACGGCATCCGGAGTAGCAGGGTAGCGTAATTTGTCGCTGCCATCTGTTGCAGCTTCGTAGATCTTTTCAGCAACTACACGGGCCGGTACGCTATTTTCACCAATCTCGTTTAGCATTTTCATAAGTCTGCTCATTAATCCCTGGTACTCATCTATACTTTCATCGTTTTTAAAATCAAATGATCTTCCTGCAAAATCAGTAGCCGTGGCACCTGGCTCAATAATTTTGACCTTTACACCAAATGCGGCTACCTCAAAACTCAGAGACTCTGATATTCCTTCTACTGCAAATTTTGTTCCGTGATATAGGGCTCCAAATGGAAAGGTTAATTTTCCCCCCATAGAAGATATGTTGATGATGATTCCATCTTTATTTGCCCTGAAGTGTGGTAATACCGCTTTAGTGACATCCAGCAAGCCAATAACATTGGTATTAAACTGACGGATAATATTTTCACGTTCAAAAACCTCTAATGGACCATAGGCACCATATCCGGCATTATTGACCAGAACGTCTATTTTACCAAAACGTTCAATACCCTCATTAACGGCTTTCTGAATGCTTACCGGGTCAAGTACATCCAATGGATGTACCCATATGTTTTTCAATGCACTCAATTCTGTTCCCTGTTCTGGCTTGCGCATTGTTGCAATAACTTTCCAGCCTTGTTCTGCAAAAAATATTGCCGTCGCTTTGCCAATACCGCTACTGCTTCCTGTTATTAAAATTGTTTTGTTCATGTTGCTATGCTTTATAATATCAACAAATTTCATCTCTTTATTTGGATTCTAGTTTTCTCTAAGGCTCAATTTTCACTTGCTATACGGCTCATTTACTGAACTGTACAGCAAGTGAAAATTGAGCCTTAGAGAAAATCCGCTGTAGTTTTTACCACCGACATTTGTTAGCTAAAATTTGCATAAAATGAATACTAACATTTCAGGAAAAGTAATAGTGATTACAGGGGCTAGTAGTGGCATTGGGCTGGCCACAGCTAAAAAGTTGAGTGAACAGGGAGCTATCGTCAGTTTGGGCGCCAGGCGTATGGATAAACTGGAAGAACTGGTAAGAGCGATTGAAACCAATGGAGGGCAAGCCATTGCACGTCGTACCGATGTGAGCAATAGGATAGATCTGGAAAACCTGGTTAAAGATACAGTACAAGAATTCGGTAAAGTAGATGTAATTGTAAACAATGCAGGAGTAATGCCTTTGTCATTACTTGAAAGTCTGAAATTTGACGAGTGGGATCAGATGATTGATGTCAATATAAAAGGTGTGTTGCATGGGATCGCAGCTGTTTTGCCTTATTTTAAAGCGCAAAAATCAGGACAGGTAATTAACGTATCCTCGGTAGCCGGACACATCGTCGCGCCAACTTCCGCTGTATATTCTGCTACAAAATTTGCGGTGCGTGCAATTAGTGAGGGATTCAGGCAGGAAGTAAAACCTTATAATATTCGTACAACGATCATTTCTCCAGGACTTACAGAAAGTGAATTGTCGAATACGATTTCTGTAGAACAAGTAAAAACATCAATAGACGAAATGAGAAAAATGTCTATTCCAGCAATAAGTATTGCCAATGCCATTGCTTATGCTATAGGCCAACCAGAAGATGTAGATACGAGTGAAATTATAATCAGGCCCACTTTACAGCCGATGTAAGGATCGTTTTTCGGAAGTGCTCCTGGAAAATATTCAGGAGCGCTTTAGTTCGGTGTGATTTTCTGGTATAGCTTAATACTCATGGAGACAGTTAAAACAGTGATGAACTTTCTTCACATGGAATGGATAAATAAAAAAGGCTATTGAAATCAGCATCGTCAAAATACCAAATCGTCTTTTAGTTGCCTGGACGTAACCAACGTTGTGAGATCCGCATTTAGGGCAAACATATTCTCCCTCTTCTTCATCTGTTGTTTCTAAAACCGGGATTGTTTCTCCTAATATAATTCTGGCCAACTCAACGTCTCTTTCAAAAAGGTGAAGCTTAACACCGCCCAGGGCTTGTGTATATAAAGGGTTCATAATAATTGTATTTTCATCAGATAAAAAACACTGAATTTCCGCATCCATTAATCTTGATTTTACAATGTTTGCTTCTATAGGATTATAGAATGTTTCAAATACGACGATTTTATCCATTCGATAAATTTACTTCAATAGGTTGGGTTTTAATATTTATTTAGTGTAAAATGTTATTTTAGTCTGAATTTTTCCGGTTAACTTGCGTGTATGAAAATGGAATCCCTTATTTTATTAATTTTTTAACGGGTGCTGTGGCTGCGAATGCACAAACGTATACCATTTCAAAAACAGTAAATTTTACAAAAAATGTATAGCTGTTCAGTGAATAGCTAAAACGATCTTCTGTCTTTTATATATCTTTAACCGATTAAAAACATTCAATTATGCCTATTAAATCACTTATAGTATTTCCGTTATTGATATTGGGACTTTCAGCGAGCGCTGCTTCACCAATGAAAGATAAAAGTTATGTAGTAACTAAAACTAATGATACCATATATGGCAGAATTAAAGCCAATTACTTAATTGGCGGAGTAAAACTGATTACAGCAGATACTAGTTATAAGTTAGATCCAAACTTATATATCGCTTATTACAATGCGAAAAATAAAGTGCTTTACCGCAGTAAGATACTCCCGGGTTTTGTCCCGCGGGATTTAGCGAAAAAAATGGCTATACCTGAAAATGCTTCCTGGCTAAAATGTATAGCAGATGGAAAAATAAAATTGTATGAGTACAAATCCCATACTTTCGGTAAGCAGATGGATAATGCACTTGATGTAACCAGTGCAATTAGCTCTATTGTAGTTACAGGAGGAATTCCAAACGTTGAGTATACGAGCTGGTTCATAGAGAAAGATAGTTCTCAGCTTACTTCTATTAAATATAATAATGTGGTAAGCGCTGGTAGTAAAACAAGAAAAGAGCGTAAAGAACTATTAAAAGATATGCTGGCGGATAATGATAAAGTATCACAAAATTATAGTCAGATCAAATCTTTTACATTTAAAGCGATAGAGAAGCTTGTTCATGAATATAATAATTCAAAAATCTAATTTATAATTTCGGACTCAGGAATTTCTATGACTGAATAATGGAAACAAAAATATTGATTATGCCAGGACTGGGCGGTTCCGGAGAAAAGCACTGGCAAAGCTTTTGGGCAAAAAGCTTCACTAATGCAACCCGGCTTGAACAGGAAAACTGGGATGAACCAGAACTTGATAAATGGCTCGGACAGTTAAATACAACACTTTTAAAATTAGACAGCCCTGTTATTTTAGTTGCCCACAGTCTTGCTGTCTCTTTAGTGGCACATTGGGCAGTTAAATATACTAATTCTCATATTAAAGGGGCTTTGCTTGTAGCTCCGGCAGATGTTGATTCTCCGGCGCATACGCCTGATTCTGTAAGAAGTTTTTCTCCGATACCTATTACAAAACTACCTTTTCCTTCCATCGTTATCACAAGTGAGAATGATCCTTATGTTGATGTGCAAAGAGCTGGTTATTTTGCAGCGCAATGGGGAAGTGAGTTCATTAATATCGGGCTGAACGGTCATATCAATTCAGATTCGAATCTGGGACTCTGGGAAGAAGGACAATTGATCTTAAAGAGATTATTTTAAAAAGGAACAAACGCCACACATTTACTATTTTTTACTTGATAAAGGTAAAGAAGTATTATTCAACATGTATTAGTGATCGTAGTTGGAAGGGTGTTGGAAGGGTCCCGTACCCTTCCAACACCCTTCCAACTACGATCACTAACCGACCACAATTAATACATGAGCATTTGAGTGCTAAATACGTTTCCTCTTAATAAAATTCATATATATAGTAAGTATTACTGCCAGCGCAAAACTAACCCCGGTTACTATATCGATAAATGAAGAAGAAATATCCTGCCCGGAAATCTTGTCAGCATAGTATTTAATAAAAGAATTTGGCAGATTAACTTCACCTAGTTTTTCCTTAATCTGCCATTGCCAGTCTGTAATCGGACAATAGCCTAATCCGTACCAGATGCCCAGAATTAACCAGCAGCCTAAAGTCAGCGCAACTACCATAAGATGTAGCTTTCTTGTAGCCTGCCATATCCATCCCAATAAATTAAAGCCAATAATTATTAAATGAAGTAAGGTGAAAAACCAATCCAGCAGTAGATAATTCATCCTGTTAAAAGATATGGATCATCTCTTTTTCAAAGCATACACTGTTTTCAATCTCAGCGTACTGACCGTAATTTGGAATGATTTGATAACCATTTTTCTTATAAAGTTCTATAGCTCCAACTTGTCTTTTTTCAGTTTCCAAAATGCACTTTTCATAGGCCAGCTCAGTTGCCCATATCTCCAATTCAGTTAAGATATTTGTTGCAATACCTTTACCTCTGGCAACTGGGGAAGTATACATTCTTTTAACTTCCATTGTATCCGGAGCATACTGCTTAATTGCACCACAGCCAATTGCCTCATCATTCTCATAAGCAACAACAACATGCTTAATCTGGTCAACTTTATTAAATTGATCATAAAAAAGATGATCATCGCCATGTTTTTCTGCCAGATGTTCATCAAGAGACTTAATAAGTTTAACAAAGTCTGTGTTTTCTGAGTCTGTTCTTAATATTTTAATCATTTTATGTACTCTTTAGTGTCAATGATGACTAATTATATGCTTATAAAGATATAAAAAACTGATAATATAGTTGTAAATCAAACTATTCCTAAACCTTTTTATAGAGTTGCATTCCTAATAGCTGATTTGTACATTAGCCTTCTCAATAATGGCGATATACACACAATTAGACGACTTTGCATTAATTGAACTTCTTAAAGGTGATGATGAGTCTGCTTTTGCGGAAATCTATAGCCGTTACGCGGAAAATATGGCCGGCTTTGCCTGCTCAAAATTATATAGCTTAGAGGATGCAAGAGATCTTATACATGATCTGTTTGTGAAGCTCTGGGAAAATAGAAAACAACTGGCTATCAGTTCAAGCCTAAAGACGTATTTATATTTATTAGTTCGTCACCGTATTATCGATAAGATCAGAAAGAACATTACCCGTGAAGAATATGCCGATGGGTTAAAATATTTGCGTTATGCTTATCATAATAGTATTGAACAAAAGATATATCTGAAAGAGCTGGAAGATACTATTGAAAAGTCGCTCAATGAGCTATCACCAAGGGTAAAGGAAATCTATCAAATGAGCAGGGTAGAAGAGCTGAGTATTAAGGAAATTGCTGAAAAGCTCGGATTAGCAGAACAGACTGTGAAAAATCAACTTTCAACGGCATTAAAACATTTACAGAAAGTACTCGCTCAGGTATCTGTTACCGCATTTTTATACTGGATAATTTCTTAAGCTGGCCTTTAGCAGAGAAATTTAAGCAATCATTTAAAATTTAATGATTTTTTGATAGTACTAAATGGAAGTTCATACGGCTACTGCGAAAGTTCCGGTCAATGAATCACAATGATATAGAGTCCCTAATGGATAGTTATCTTAAGGGAGAGACATCGAAAGAAGAAGATTTAATTATAGCACAGTGGCTTGAATCTGATTTAAAAAATGAATCTGATGAGTGGTCAGGTATGGATAAGGCGGAGAAAGAG
Organism: Pedobacter cryoconitis; assembly: GCF_014200595.1. Taxonomy (NCBI): domain Bacteria; kingdom Pseudomonadati; phylum Bacteroidota; class Sphingobacteriia; order Sphingobacteriales; family Sphingobacteriaceae; genus Pedobacter; species Pedobacter cryoconitis. The sequence goes on along the minus strand of NZ_JACHCG010000001.1, from coordinate 2,244,886 downwards.
CAATGGCTTGCCAGTGTATATCATGATATTCATCAAACTATACATTCAACTCAATCTATTCCTGTAAAAGTATCTTTATGGCGGAGATGGGCAGCTGTTGCGGCAATTATAGTTGTTGCTTTTTCATTGTACTGGCTATGGCCGGCTACGCATCAGCAGCTTGAATCTTCAGCAATTAAACAATTGACAGTTTCTTCCGATCAAAAAAAACAAATTATTCTGCCAGACGGCAGCCAGGTTTGGATCAATTCAAATTCAGTGCTGAGTTACCCGCAATCTTTTAAGGATGGGGTAAGGGAGGTTAACTTATCAGGAGAGGCTTATTTTGATATTAAACATGATAGCAATAAACCATTTATCGTTCACACAGGAAAGATAGTTACCACTGTTTTAGGTACGGCATTCAATATTAAAGAAAACAAATCTTTACAAACGATCATTGTAACGGTAACCCGCGGAAAAGTTAAAGTCGCGAATGGCACTAATCAATTAGCCATTCTTAAACCCAACCAGCAGGTGATCTTTAATATTCCGGAGAATAAAGCAGTTCAGGAAGAAACTGATAGCCAGAAAGCTATAGCATGGCAGCAGAATGACCTTTTATTTGAGGATATTACTTTTGAGCAGGCGGCTTTGAAATTAGAACAGCGGTTTAAGGTGAAAATCAGTTTCGAAAATCAAAAGATCAAAAATTGCAGGTTTAGTGGAACTGCACTTTCTTATGATAAACTTGATAAAATATTAAAAGTGATTTGTGCTTTTAATCATGCTGGCTATACCACTAAAAAAGACGGTAACATAATAATTAGCGGGCAGGGATGTGATTGAGACAAATGAATTCAGAAAAGGGTTATAAAAATAAGATGGACAAAAGATAGAATTAATCAGGCTGTAATTACTCAAGGTAAGTAATATAAGCAAAAACCTGTAAGCCGACGGCAATCAGCTCACAGGTATCCCGGAAACCGGGGTTTTAAATAATTGGTATCACTTAAAACATTTAAAAGTATGAATATTTCTGCGAAAATGCGGAGACAGGGGGCATTATATGCCATTATTACTGACAGCAAGATATTAAAAAGACAATTTATCTATCAATTAATGCGTATAAGCATCCTATCAACTCTTCTATTATTTACCACATTACAGTTGCTGTTTGCTACTTCGCTAAACGGGCAGAATATCAAAACTGACCGGGTTACTATTGGCCTGAAACATGATAACCTGGCCACTGCTTTGAAAAAAATAGAGGAACAAAGCTCCTTTAGATTTTATTACCGTAAAGCTGATATTAAAGATATTTCAGCGCTGAATATTCCAGTAATTACAAGAACTGTAGAAGAAACTTTAAACGAACTGCTGTCGAATACATTCTTTACATTCAGACAAATTGAGCATAACATTTTACTGGAGAAGAATAGCTTACAGGAAAATTATACAATTAAGGGCAATGTAACCAGCTTAAATCATTTGCCAGTAGAGTTTGCTACCATAAGTATCAAAGCAATCAATAAGGATCAGATCCTGCAAAAAAAACTGACTGATCTGGAAGGTAATTTTCAGTTAACTGTCAAAGATAAAGGCGACTATCTGATTGAAATAACGGCAGTTGGAATGGATAATATGAGTATTGCAGTCACTCTTGCTGATATTAAGACTATACAATTGCCATTTATCCTGCTCAGTGCAAACAGCAGGAACCTGAACGAAGTCACCATCACAGGAAAGAAAGCATATATTGAACAAAAGCTGGATCGTACGGTCATTAATGTAGGCTCGTTGATTTCAAATGACGGCGCAAATGCATTGGAGGTACTTGAAAAGTCACCCGGAGTATTGGTTGATGGAAATGGAACTGTCAGCTTTAAAGGTAAGTCCGGGGTCACCATTTTTATTGACGGAAAACCTACCTATCTTTCAGGGAATAACCTGGCAGGTTATCTGAAGTCTTTACCAGCATCACTTTTAGATCAGATAGAACTCATGGATAATCCTCCGGCTAAATATGATGCTGCCGGTAGTGCGGGAGTCATCAATATCAAGACGAAAAAATCTAAAGCGAATGGGTTTAACGGCTCTTTATCGGCTAATTATAGTCGTGCACATAAAGGACAAACTAATGAAAGTCTGAACCTGAATTACAGAGTAAATAAAATCAATCTTTTTTCAAGTGCCTCTTATACGCTTGCTCATAGTTATCGGGAATTTGAAGAGGATCGTGATTATTTTGGTCCTAACGGCATTTTTAACAGCGCATTCAGGCTCAAATCTACCCTAAGGGATAAAAGCAATTCCAGCAATATCAAAATGGGTATGGATTATTATCAATCTGCTAAAACTACCTGGGGTATAGTTTTGACAGGTTCAGTTACACCAAAGTCGGGCAAAACGAATTCAACTAATGAGCTGCTGAATAAAAATCACCTGCTGGACTCGGTAATTTTCGCTGATAACAGGAGTAAGGGACATTTTAATAATGCAGGAGTTAATTTGAACTATAGTCATCAGTTTGATAGTTTAGGTAAAGTAATCACCTTTGATCTGGACGGATTGATTTATAATTCTATCAATAATCAGCAGTTTTCTAACCAGACTTATGATCAGGATGGCAAACTTACCAGTACGCAGGTTATTACTGATCATTTACCTACTAAAATCAATATTTATTCTGTTAAAACAGATTATACACTTCCTTTGGGCGGTAAAGCCAAATTTGAAGCGGGCCTGAAAAGCAGTTATATCCAAACTGATAATGAAGCCAATTATTTTGATGTAATTGACGAAGTAAGTATATCAAATCCTGATTTTACCAACCACTTTTTATACAAAGAGAATATCAATGCAGCTTATTTGAATTATAGTAAGGTTTATCAGCGGTTTTCATTCCAGGCGGGATTACGTGCAGAAAATACAAATACACGTGGACATCAGCTTGGAGGGGTTGGAAGACCTGATTCCTCCTTCACGAAAAGTTATACCAACTTATTTCCAACAACTTATCTGTCTTATAAATTAGATAGCCCGGGGCATCATTTGTTGATTGCTTCTTATGGCAGGAGAATTCGCAGGCCATACTACCAGGATTTAAACCCTTTTGTTACCATAGTAGATAAATACAGTTATTTCTCAGGAAACCCTTATTTACGTCCACAATATTCTGATATTATCAAACTATCCTATAGTTATAAAAGTATAATTACAGCCGCGCTATATTACACTCATGTTGCTGATTTACAGTATGAAGTTGTGAAGCAGCAAGGTGATATTTTTATTGACGGTATAGGTAATATTGGTACGGCCAAATATCTTGGAGCCTCAGTTACACTTGCTTTCAACCCTTTTAAATGGTGGCTTAATAATACCTATATCCAGGTGTTTAATAATGTCTTTAAAGGGCAGTTATTCTCAACTGTTCTGGATGAATCAAGGACTATGGGCGAAATTAATATATCAAATATATTTACCTTATCTCCCAAATGGAGTGCCGAATTAAGCGGATTCTACGTTTCTAAACGAGCTAATAGTCAGTTTATTAATAATGGAACCGGGCAGTTAAATGCAGGTGTCCAAAAGAAGGTGTTAAACAATAAAGGGTCGGTTAAATTAAGTGTGAGGGACCTTTTAAAGACTTATAAAAATAATGGTCTGACCAATAATATTCCAAACGCTACAGAAGCTTTCAGGAACCAATTTAATTCCCGGGTATTTACTGTCGGATTCAATTATAATTTTGGAAGCTCGCTGGGTAAAAAAAATAAGCGGGATACAGGAAGTGCTGAACTTGAAAAAGGAAGAGTGAAGAATTAATTCTATTTTTAATTATCTTTGTTCTTTGAAATATTCAATTCAATATGCAGGCAGCTATAGAAACCCTTGGAGATTATTACCACAGAACAAATCAGGTTATTCCTTCCGATTTGTTAAACCCTAAAGGTAATTCGAGTCATTTTAATGTCCAGCCCAGGTCTTACTGCAATAAAGTGACTCCTTACAACAGGAGAGACCACTATAAAATGTGTCTGACCATAGGAGCAGGCAGGCTTCACTTCGCGGACAAGGTGATTGAAGTGAATCAGCCGGCACTTGTTTTTTCCAATCCTTCTGTACCTTATTCCTAGGAATCTACCACAGAGACCCAGGAAGGCTATTTATGCTTGTTCAATGACTCTTTCATTTCGGCCGAATTGAAAAAAGGATTAGAGTTGACCTGTCCGCTTTTTAACCCTGTACTTGATCCTGTTTTTTTTCTGAATCAGGAACAAACAGATTTAGTTGGCGGGTATTTTAAACAAATGATAGCGGAATTGAAAAGTGATTATGAGTATAAATTTGAAGTGATCAGAAGTTTACTCAAACTCATCATACACCAGGGGATTAAGATACAATCGGTTAATCATTTAATCGAGCATAAAGACGTTTCTGACCGGATAACACCGATGTTTATCGAGTTGCTCGAACGTCAGTTTCCCGTAGATTCACCAGAAAACCCACTTAAAATCAAAAGTGCCTCTGAGTTTGCCAGTCAGCTGAACATCCATGTAAATCATTTAAATTATGTGATTAAATCACATACAGGCAAAACCACTACACAAATGATCAGTAACAGGATTGTTGATGAAGCCAAAACCCTGCTGAAAAACACAGATTGGGATGTCGCGGAAATTGGATATTGTCTTGGATTTGACTATCCTGCGCATTTCAATAATTATTTCAAAAAACATACAGGAGTTACTCCATCTATCTTTAAATATAATTTATAGCTATTCTTTGATTTATGTAATCATTCCTTTGTTTTTTGAAAGTAGCTTTTCTGCCATTGCCTATATCTTTGATCACCTTATCTTCCAGTACGCATTGCACTGGAAGATAAAGTGTAAATAAGAATCGCAACAGAGAATGAGAACTATTGAAAAAGATCATGACGGAATCGGGACTATCCTTGCATTCGTTTTAATACCACTTTCGGGTTTCGCTACCGACATTTATTTGCCCTCGCTACCCGATATGGCAAATAAGCTGCATGCCACTCATGCAGAAGTACAATTGACGATTGTATTTTTTCTGATCAGTTATGGGATATCACAACTATTTATTGGAAGCTTATTAGATAGTTTTGGACGTTTTAAGCTAACTATAGCTGCCTTACTGCTGTTCAGTATTGCAAGTTTTACAATTGCCAATGCACAGAGTGTATATGTCATTTACCTGATGCGTGTAATCCATGGTATAACCGTGGCGGCTATTGTAGTAGGTAAAAGAGCTTATTTCGTAGATATCTTTTCAGGAGATAAGTTGAAACACTATACCAGTTTATTTTCCATAGTCTGGTCATCAGCTCCGATTATTGCCCCTTTTTTCGGGGGATATCTCCAAACCGCATTCGGCTGGGAATCCAATTTCTACCTGATCGGTTATTTCGCGTTGATTATGCTTGTCCTTGAACTGATATTCGGGGGTGAATCATTGAAAGTCTATCAGAAATTTCATTTCAAATCAATTGTGCAGGTTTATGGAAACATGATTAAAACACTGAGTTTTAGCCTTGGCCTGATTATGCTGGGACTATCCAATTCTATGTTTATGGTTTATGGGATGAGCGGCCCTTTTATCATTGAACACACTTTTCATGATTCACCGATTACAACGGGTTATTGTTCCTTAACTCTTGGGATTTCCCTGTTGCTGGGTGGTTTCCTGGGAAAAGCATTAATCAGGTATCCTTTCGTTAAAAAGTTAAGTATTGCCATTAGTATCCAGTTTGTGCTTACCCTGGCAATGATTTTAATTCCAACAGCGCATACTAATTTAATTACGATGATGGCATTTGCCTTCAGCATTCATTTCATTGCCGGTTTTGTTTTCAATAATTACTTTTCTTATTGTCTTGGACTATTTCCTAAAAATGCAGGTATTGCCAGTGGAGTAACCGGAGGAGCCTTATATGTGATTACTTCTATTTTAAGTTATGGTATAGTTTCACTGATCCCGGCGAAATCTCAGACAAGCCTTGGCTTAAGTTACATGGTTCTGGTTGTGCTTTCCATGCTGACTTTTATGCTGATCAGGAAAAAAACAAATTGAAAAAGCCTCGTTCCGGGTGCCTCTGTAGTGTCTAACTTTTAAGGATATTCCATTTACGAGGCTTTTTCTGTTTAAAATGAGGTAAAAGAGGGCGTTGATTAATTTAGATGTTAACCTTACCTCAAATTTACAAGATAAAGGCATGAATCATGCAGTTAAACTACCTATACTGCTACGTAGAAATACGCTATCTAATTCATAGCTTTAATAGCTTCCAGCATTTGATCTAAATGCTTGCGATCCAGTAACTGCCCCTTTACAATCACTGCATTTATCTTTTGAGTTGCTGTGATATGAATCAATGGATTTTCATCCAGCACTAAAATATCAGCTTTTTTACCAGAACTTATACTTCCATATTGCTTTTGATTAAGAAATTCTGGTGAATTAATTACTGAAGCCTGTAAAGCCTGTAGTGGTGTCAGGCCATATTTGACAAACAATTCCAGCTCCTGATGTAAACCAATTCCCGGATAATCGAAGGAGTTTAAATAACCTGCGTCTGTACCTGCCAGAATTTTCACACCTGCCTTTTGTAAAAGGGGTAAAACGGCTGCCGATTTTTCAAAAACCAGATGCCTGAATTCAATGGCGTCCGGGCCATCTTTCGCTGCTCTTTCTACCCGCCAATTGTATGTTTTACGAAGCCCTTTCCCAATATATTTTAAATAAGGGTCATTTTTATGATCATCCTGATCCAGATAAGCTACTGTACGGCTGATCGAAAGCGTAGGCGTCAAAGACATACCATGTTTAGCCATATTTCTATAGGCTTTAAAAGCCGAAGCCTCATCAAAATCAGCAATAATGCGCTCATTAACAGCTTTCCCTTTCAATACACCAGATGCAATTTCATCAGATATAGCTTTTTCATCCTTAGTTCCTGCCTTTAGTGCATAACCAATATGCTCTACTGCACTTAGCCCGGCGTCAGCTACCTGGGTCATAGTTAAAGAGGAGGGGATATGTGCAGAAACTTTAAAGCCTCTTGCCCTGGCCATTTTAATCGCTTCCAGAAATAAAGCTGGCTTTAATGTATTGTCGGTGATTTTCACAAAGTCGACCTTTAATTTTTGTAAAGAATCTAAGGCCAAATTGATTTCCTGTATAGTACCCACTTCAATATCACCGAGCCAGATAGACTTATAGCCTTCTATTTTTGGCCCTGAAGTAAATATAGCTGGCCCCTGAAGCTTACCTTTTGCGATTTCGTCTCTCCATTGCAAAACGCTGTTACTTAAATCTGCCGAAGCATCTCTGACTGTGGTAATTCCATTTGCAAGAAATAGAGGAAGTAAATTTTTGTTTTCCTGGATCAGTGAATCTCCACCGCCAAAATGCATATGCATATCCCAAAGTCCGGGAATGATAAACTTTCCTGCTGCATTATAACTTTGTTTCACCCGCCAGGAGGTAATCTTTTTCATATCAATCACTGTAATGATACTATCATTGCGGATGATAATCGCTTTGCCTGAACTCAGCTTTCCCGTTTTAACGTCAATGATATTTCCGCCGGTAATCATCAGGTCTGCCTGTATTTTCTGTGCAAAGGCGACGTTCCCAAGAAATAAAGAAACGGTTAGAATAAATAGTCTTTTCATGCTTTGAATAATATTAATGCGCACCAGCTTTTTCTAACAGAGCTATGATAGCTTTGAAATTCTTGTTTTTTGCATGACTTAATGGAGTAACTCCTTCATGATCTGCAAGATTTACATTACAGCCAGCACGAATGAGCATTGCTACGATCTCCACTTGCTTGCTATTTCCATTTGTCAGAATAATTGCTTCAAGCAGTGCTGTCCAGCCCAGTTTATTGACATGATCTACAGGGAAAGACTTATCCTTTAATAATTCAGCAACGACTGCGGTATGTCCTTTTTCGCATGCAGGAATTAATGCTGTGCCATAATACCTGTTAAACACTTTATAATCAGCACCGGCTTTTAATCCCAATTTTAAGATTTCCAGGTAACCAGAAGCTCCGGCGTATAAAAAGGAACTGTTCAGCAGTTTGTCTTGTGCATTGACATCAGCACCAGCCTCAATCAATAACTTAGCCATCTCTATATGGTTGGCATAAGTAGCGGTAATCAATGGCGTTTCACCTTTGTCATTGCGGATTTCAAGATTATTCCGTTCCGCAATCCAGTGTTTTAATGCGCTGACGTCATTTGAAGTGATAATCTTAAAAACTGTTATTTTTTCTTTTTCCATATGCTTTTCCTGGGCACAAGCGCTGAATGCGATGCCACACAGACAAAGCAAAACCGTTAATTGCAACTTATACTGTTTCATCATCCGGCAAACTTAGCAGTTTTGTTTACCAGGATATAGGACAGATTAGTACATCACGGGTACTAATTGTTTATTTTACGAAACTCAACAGGGCTGGATTTTGTGTATTTCCGAAAGAATCTGGAGAAATAAGAAGTGTCATTAAAACCTAGTGTAAAGGCGATCTCTTTGACATCCAGGCTAGTCAGTGTTAACATCCTTTTGGCTTCCAGTAAAATGCGTTCGCGAATTTGATCACCGGCAGTACTTCCTGATCTCTTACGGCATACCTGATTCAGGTAATTAGGTGTAACGTTCAGTATATTAGCATAATATGCTACGTCACTATTGGTATGGTAATGTTTTTCCAGCAGCTGGTGGAAGCGGCTCAGTATGCGGTGATCAGCATGGGGAAGCTCCGTTTTAAAACTTGCCTGGTAAGCACGTTTGAGCAAGAGCAGCACAATTTGTAGTTTATGTTGCAGCAGATCCAGGTAAAAAGCCTGTTGGTCACTGGCTTCCAGTAAAAGACTTTTCAGTTCTATAACTAGCTGATGATAATCATTGTCAGTCAGTACTAAAGAACTTTTTCCTGAAGGTGTGAAAAAAGGGAATTTCTGCTGTACTTGTAAAAGGAAATCAGGAGAGAACATGACCTGGAATCCGGAGGTATCCTTTGACAAATTCCATTGATGTGCCTGGCCGGGAGCTAAAAAGAATACCGTTTTAGGTTTAACTTCATGTTCAAAGAAGTCTATGGTATGCGTACCCGTACCTTTTTCAATCAGCAGTGCCATATAGAAATCGTGCTTATGTGCCTGCGGTATAACCGGCATGCCAATAGGCGTATGGTAAACAATCTTAAAATCTTCTTGTGTATAAGGCAGGTTGAAAATCTTTTCTATGCCAACAGTTGGTAAAAGCATCAATGGTTTTAATAGTAAAGACCCTGTTTCGTCTCGCAATAAACGAAAAAACAGGGTCTTTTTTTATGATTTACAGAACTAATTTTTTTCCAGCAGGAACCGCCATACCACAGCACTCAGTATACTCCCTAAAACAGGTGCTGCAATGAATAACCAAACCTGACTGATTGCCCGGCTGCCTACCAATAATGCAGGGCCGATACTTCTTGCAGGGTTTACAGATACACCCGTTACTTTGATACCAACAATATGAATCAATACTAAACTTAAACCAATTGCAAGACCAGCGAAACCACCGTTTATGTTTTTTGTAGAAGTTGATCCGAAAATCACCATCAGGAAAATAAAGGTAAATACTGTTTCGGCAACAAAGCCAGCAACAAGGCTATAACCAGCAGGGGAGCCCGCCTCGTAACCATTTTGTCCTAAACCACCATCAGCAAGGGAATAACCATCTTTACCAGAAGCAATCAGGTATAAAATTCCTGCACCTGCAATTGCCCCCAGCACCTGTGCAATAATATAGATAACTGCCTCACTTGATTTCATACGTCCGACTACCACCATACCAATAGAAATTGCCGGGTTAATATGGCAACCTGAAATATGTCCGATGGCATAAGCCATAGCGACTACAGATAGCCCAAAAGCGAAGGATATGCCTAGCAAACCGACTCCACTAGTACCATCTGCACCAGCAATTACAGCACTGCCACAGCCCATCAGGACCAGCACCAGTGTACCGAAAAATTCGGCAGAGAATTTTGAAAAAGTAGTTGTTTCCATGAGAGATTGATTAAATTATTATTGATTTTTAAGTGTAAAAACTTATATCCTTATATAATATTAATCATATTTTCCCGGAAACGTACAATTAAATGACAATTAATTGTATCAGATTATAATCTGGTTCCGTATTAATTATCAGGAAGTTACAGGTCTGACCATATCCACATGTACAATATCATCTTCCAGGTATTCTTCTCCATGAACTACAAAACCAAACGACTCGTAAAATGACTTCAGGTAAAGCTGTGCGCCAATTTTAATGGGCTTATTTCCATATAAGCGCTGACAGTTAGCAATAGCCAGAGAGACAAGCTGTCTGCCGAATCCTTTTCCTCTTGCCGCATAGCTGCTTACTATCCTTCCTATAGAAGGTTCAGTAAATGATAATCCTGCGGGTACTATTCTTGCATAAGCCATCAGCTCTTTATTCTGATAAAGCATCAGATGCTGACAAGACAAATCCTTACCATCTGTGTCCAGGAAAACGCAATTTTGTTCTACTACAAATATTTCACTTCTCAATTTTAATATCGCATAAAGCTCTTTTACAGTCAGGGAGTCAAAAGGCTTACATATCTCGGTATATTCCATCATAATCTGTTAAAAAATAAAGGTAAAAAAATCTGGTAAATAACCTGAGAATATGGCGAAACCGGGTTATAAATAAGGTGTTTTTATTTTTGTTTGTTTCCTCATTTAAACATGCTATTTTTGATTCCTGACCCTAACTAATAAATAGTTATGGTAATTTGAACAAACGAAATATTGACATACAGTTTATTAGCAATTTCCGGCCAATATCTGCTCTGCCTCAAATCACCTGATCCTCCTCAGCAAATCGTTTTACTAATTTTAGCAGTCTGCGGACTGTCTCCCGCTGTATTGCTGAAGTATGCAAAGCATAAGGATTATACTGAAAATAAGAGATTTTATGATTATCTTTTATCTGCTGTCAATAGCAAAAGCCTATTCAATATTCTCATCACAAGAAAATTAACCCGCAATCTAAATGATTATACTTAAAACAGAAGAAGAAGTAGAATTGATCCGGATCAGTGCTACCTTAATTAGCTCCACCCTGACTGAAGTCGCTAAGGTTTTAAAGCCAGGGATCACTACGATGGCCCTGGACAAACTTGCAGCTGAATATATTGCGGATCATGGTGCTATTCCATCCTTTCTTAACTATGAAGGCTATCCGCATCATATTTGTACTTCAGTAAATGATGTGGTGGTACATGGTATGCCGAATGACAAGCCGCTGAGTGACGGTGATATTGTTTCTGTAGATATAGGGGTTATTAAAAACGAATTTCATGGAGATCACGCCTATACTTTCATTATAGGAGAAGCAGACCAGGAAGTTATAGACTTGGTGAGGGTAACTAAAGAATGTCTTTATGAAGGCATTAATAATGCTGTGGCAGGCAGTTACTTAACTAATATTTCCAGTGCGATACAACGCCATGCAGAAGGGAATGGTTATGGGGTGGTCAGAGAATTTGTAGGCCATGGTCTGGGCCGTTCAATGCATGAACATCCGCAGGTACCAAACTACGGAAGAAGAAACGAAGGGATACTGATGAAAGAAAATCTTGTGCTTGCGATTGAGCCTATGGTAAATCTGGGTACTAAAGATATCCATATGTCAAAAGATGGCTGGACAGTCAGAACAGCTGATGGTAAACCGTCCGTTCACTTTGAACATGATGTTTGTGTCAAACCTGGGCATGCCATGATCTTATCAAATTATACTTTGATAGAAATTGCAGAGAAAGCAAACAGAAATCTGAATTCATCCTATTATTAGTTATTTTTGCGGTCAGATGGATCGTAAAAATAAGAAGCTGCACCAGGAAGGTGACCCGTTAAAATCAGGTACAATTTTGTTAATGGCCGTTGCTGCGGGTATTACTGTTGCCAATATTTATTACAATCAGCCAATCTTAAAGGAAATGGCAATTTCTTTGAAGGCTACTGATGCAGAAATAGGAAGAGTATCCATGTTTGCACAGCTGGGCTATGGCCTGGGTATGTTTTTCCTGATCCCTCTTGGCGATAAAGTAGACCGGAAAAAACTGATTCTTATTTTGATGCTGAGCCTGGCCGTGATGCTGATCCTGATGGTTGTCGCTAAAGGTGTTGTTTTTGTCTGGCTACTGAGTCTGCTGATCGGGGTATGTTCAGCTCCCGCACAAATTATCCTGCCTATGGCCGCCAGTCTGGACAAGGTAAACCGGGGTAAAACCGTTGGGATTGTTTTTAGCGGAATTCTGGTGGGTATATTGGGCTCCAGGGTAATCAGCGGATTTATCACCGACTGGCTCGGCTGGCGTTACGTTTATGCGATTTCGGCCGTCATGGTCTTAACTATAACTGTGCTTTTAAAACTTTATCTTCCAAATGTAAAGCATAAATTTACAGGTACTTATGTTGAGTTACTTAAATCAACACTCGCTTTAGTCAAAGAACATGAGCTTCTGCGCAGGTCGGCAATTCTGGGTGCATTTACATTTGGTATTTTCTGTTCTTTCTGGACAACCGTAACCTTTTATCTGAGCGGGCCGGCCTTTGGCTTCCACGCAGATACTATAGGGCTTTTCGGTATTGTTGCGATTGGCGGTGCATTAGTAGCTCCTTATTTCGGGAAATTAGCAGACAAAGGGAATACGAAGAAATCGTTAATCATCAGTGTTAGTATGATTATATTCAGCCTGGTACTGCTTAAACTCTTTCCAGTTTCGGTGATCGTGATGATTATCGCCATATTTATACTCGATATTGGGGTACAGGCAACACAGATTACCAATTTCACCAGGATTTATTCCTTAGACGAAAACTCCCACAGCCGTTTAAATACCATTTATATGACTACCTATTTTATTGGGGGAGGAATAGGGACCTTTTTTGGCCTGCTGTGCTGGAAACACGGAGGATGGGCACTTTCTACCTGGCAAATGCTGCTATGGTCATTCATTGCAATCAGCATCGTTATCTTTTCAAAATCAAGGACAAAGAAAAAACAAACTATGGCAGAAAACGTTTTAAGGAATTAGTTTAGGCTAATTAGGCATATTAGATTCTTTAATCAGCAGAAATGTCATACTTTTGCTATCCTGATTACTATTTGAAAAGCGTTACTTATACATGAAATTATCTGCACAATATAACCCGGTCCCTTTTATAAAGGACAATTATAAAATCATTGCGAGTTATATTTTCACGCTGTTTTTTATTGGTTTGGGCATCTGGTTTATTCAACACGAAAAAGCAGAACTCCAGCAAGTAAAACATCTTGTTCTGACCTCTAAATGGGATTGGATCACCTTGGGTATTGCACTCAGTGTCGTTTACATTTTTGTACACGGTATAATGTATAAATATGCCTTTAAAGCAGTAGGAAGTGAAGTTAATTTGCTTGATTCCACCATGTTGTACTTGAAAAGGAACTTTGTCAGTGTATTTCTTCCGGCAGGAGGAGTTTCCTCACTGGCTTTTTTTAGCGGAGACATCGAGAAAAAAGGGGTAACTAAATCTCAGATTAATTTTGCTTCATCCATTTATGGTTTTGTAGGTATACTTTCGGTAGTTGTTATTGCTATCCCGGTATTTATTTATGCGATCTTCAAAGGAAGTATAGGGGCGGGAGAATGGATCGGATTGATTTCCATTTTTGTTTTAATAGGTGGTATATATTTGATTTACAGGTCTATAGCTAATAGTGGTAAGGTTTATCAGTTATTAGTGAAATACATCCCTTCCGTAGAAGTTTTTCTTGCAGAATTCAAAAGCAATAAAATTGAGCGTAACGGCTTTATCTGGACGTTCGTTTACAGTATGCTGATCGAGATCATCGGTGTAGTGCATATCTATATTGCTATGGTAGCACTGAATATTGAACCGTCTATCATTATCGCTACTATCAGTTATGTGGTTGGCGTTGTATTCCTGATTATCTCTCCATTTTTAAGAGGTTTAGGTGCAGTAGAGGCTTCAATGACCTTTATGCTGATCCGTTTAGGCTATTCAGAAGCAGCGGCAGTATCGGTTACTTTCCTTTATCGTTTCATGGAATTCTGGATCCCAATGTTATTAGGTGCTTTAAGCTTCCTGGTTAAAATCAATAAATTACTGATGCGTATCGTACCAGCACTGATGATCCTGGCTTTAGGAATTGTAAATATAGTTTCCGTACTCACACCGGCAATTCACGAAAGATTGGTGTTCTTAAAGAACTTTCTGCCGATCTCAGCTATTGCAGCCTCAAACTATTTTGTACTTGTAGTCGGCTTGTTTTTACTGGTTACTGCTGCATTCATGCTCCGGGGACTTAAAATGGCCTGGTACTTTGCCTTAAGTTTATGTGTATTCTCGCTGTTTGGAAACCTGACCAAGGCTTTTGATTATGAAGAAGCACTTTATTCAGTCATCGTTATTATCGGCCTGATTGCTTCCAGAAAAGAATATTATGTTAAACATAACTCCAGACTTCGCTTTATAGGTATTCAAACGACCTTACTCAGTGTTGTTGCGGTAGTTTTATACGGTACTATTGGTTTTTATTTCCTGGATGCCAAACACTTTAACGTTGATTTCGGGATCCTTCAATCTATAAAATATACTTTAGAGAATTTTGTGCTGATTGATAGTAGTGATCTTATGCCACAGGATGCTTTTGCAAGAGGATTTCTGTATTCTATCAATATTAGTGGATTCTTGTCTGTAGCCTTCTTGGTTTATACTTTGATCCGTCCATATATTATCAAAGACACAACCGATGCAGAAGAATTCGACTGGGCAAGAACTCAATTGGATCAATATGGAAACTCAGCGATGGATTATTTCAAAACCTATCCTGATAAGCTGATTTACCGCTCGCCAGATCTGGAGGGCTTTATTTCTTACCGGATCGCCGGAAACTTTGCCGTAGTGCTGGAATCACCTGTGACGGCTCCTGAAAACTTAAAAGCGTTTATCAAATCATTTGATAAGTATTGCTTTGAAAGCGGCATGAAAAGCTTTTACTACCGTGTAGCTGAAGAAAATGTGGATGCCTTTACCCAAAGTGGTAAAAAGCGTTTATTCTTAGGTCAGGAAGGGGTGGTTAACCTGACTACTTTTACGCTGGATGGAGGAAATAGAAAATCAATCCGTAATGCGCTTAAAAAGGTAGGTGAAAAAGGATACCATAGCAAGATCTACGAAGCACCGGTTAAGGACGGTCTGTTGCAAAAAATAAAATCAGTCTCTGACGAATGGCTGGCAGAAACAGAACGGGAAGAGATTGTTTTCTCTCAGGGAATGTTTGACTGGGAAGAACTGAAAAATCAAACGATCATCACTGTAGAGAATTCGGAAGAAAAGATTGTTGCCTTTTTAAATATCATTCCTGACTATGCTAAAGGGGAAGGTACTTACGATCTGATCAGAAAAACAGCAGATGCACCAAACGGTGTTATTGACTTTATTCTGGTGGAGTTATTTAAACACTTGAAAGAAAAAGGATATACTTCAGTTAATATTGGTTTTGCACCCTTATCAGGCTTGAATGATCCAAAGAACCTTCCTGAACGCTCCTTGAAATTTGCTTATGAGAAGATCAAATCTTTCTCTCATTACAAAGGGCTCAGAGATGCGAAGGATAAATTTTCACCAGTATGGCATAATAAATACCTGATTTATGCACAGGATTATGACCTTATTCAAATTCCGGCAGTATTGTCCAAAGTGATTAAACCTTAAAATGAGCCTATGAAAAGATTGATTCTCGTGATCGCAATGTTATTTTGTTTCGGCAAACCATCGTTTGCGATAAAAGGAGAAGAATCTCTTCGGTATGGTGCCTTTGGTAAAATCACGATTTACCGCCCTGTTCAAAAGCCAACCTCAGTTGTCCTGTTTGTTTCTGGTGACGGAGGCTGGAAAGACGGTGTTATTGATATGGCTCAGGAGCTTACCGCGCAAGGCGCATTGGTGCTGGGTATCGATGCCCGGAATTATCAGAAAGCCTTATCAAAACGTAAAACTGACTGTTATTATCCCGCTGCCGATTTCGAGCAGCTGAGTTTAATGATTCAGAAAAAATACAAATTCAGTAATTATACCAAACCTGTGCTGGTTGGTTATTCTTACGGAGCAACGCTGATTTACGGAATTCTGGCCCAGGCACCTGCCAACACTTTTAAAGGTGCTGTTGCTTTAGGTTTTTGCCCGGATATTGTCGCTAAAAAACCTTTTTGTAAAGGAAGCGGATTAACACAGCACGTGCTTAAACCGGGTGTTTCCTTCTGGCTGGAAAGGACTGAAAAGCTCACTGCTCCCTTTATTGTCCTGAATGGATTTAAAGATGAAGCCTGTCCTTATGCTGCCACCGCCTCTTTTTTGAAAGATATGCCAATGGCAGAACTGATTGAATTGCCAAAAGTGGGACATGGTTTTGCTGTGACCAGTGAATGGGAGCCACAATTCAAAGCCGCTTTTCAAAAAGTAATTAATGCACCATCTTTTGCAGAACGTAAACAAGGGGAAAATAAAGAATTGAAAACGCAGGCGATCAAACTCTATGGAGAAGATTTGCCTTTAACAATTATTCCTGCTGCTAAAAAGGATAACCTTCCTTTGGTGCTGATGATTTCAGGAGATGGCGGATGGACAAGTTTTGATCAGTCACTTGCAGAATCTCTTGCAGAAAGAGGGCTGTCTGTAGTCGGTCTGGATGCACAAAAATATTTCTGGGATGCCCGCACACCTGAGAAAACCACCTCAGATCTGAGCAAGGCCATCCTGCATTATACTGCTCAGTTTAACAAAGAGAAATTTGTATTGGCGGGTTATTCCTTTGGTGCATCAGTTGTTCCTTTTGTTGCCGACCGGTTAGACCCTGCTTTGAAATCACGTCTTTCGGCTGTACTTTCTTTATCGCCGGATGTCACTGCCGACTTTGAAATTCATGTATTGGATATGCTTAGTTTTGGCAGTACTACAGAAACGTATAATGTGCAGGCTGAGATGAAAAAGATCAAAAACGTACCTGTAATCAGTTTTTTTGGAACAGAAGAAGGCGGTGGTATCGCCTCAAAATTTATCAAAGCAGGTTTGAAAACAGAACTGGTTCCGGGTGATCATCATTTTGGTGATAATTTCCAGGGACTATCACTCGATCTTTTAAAAAGCATCCCTCAATAGAAATATGAATGTCCACCTCTCTGATTTAGCCAGAATAGCCGCAGCCCCTTCCAGAATAATTGCCGGATTAATGTCCGGAACCTCTTTGGATGGTTTAGACATTGCTTTATGTGAATTCACCGGATCAGGACTGGAAACTAAAGTCAAGGTGCTGCATTTTATTACAATGCCTTATAGTCAGCAGTTTAAAGAAGAATTGAAAGCGATTTCCTTCAAAACACAGGTAGAATTGCAGAAAGTTACTTTGTTAAATGCAGTTATCGGAAGTTATTCTGCGCAGCTGGTTTTAGAAGCTTTAAAGGAATGGGGATACCCGGCTGCCTCCGTTGATTTGATAGCGAGCCATGGACAGACCATCTTTCATGCACCTGTTTCCCTGCATCAGCTGGACTCTTACCCCAATGCTACACTGCAAATAGGGGATGGCGATCATATTGCCGTACAAACAGGGATAATCACACTGAGCGACTTTAGACAGAAACATGTGGCTGCTGGTGGAGAAGGTGCACCATTGGCCGTTTATGGAGATTACTTATTGCTTTCCAGTCCGGTTGAAAACAGGATATTATTAAATATTGGCGGCATATCGAATTTTACTTATCTGCCCGGAGGCAGAAATCCTGATCTCGTATTTTCTACAGATGTTGGCCCCGGTAATACCTTAATGGATCAATTTGTACAACTCAATTATCCGGGTAAATATTATGATCAGGATGCAGCAATAGCAAAAGCCGGAATTCCGAACCCTGAACTTGTTAAAGCCCTATTAGCTCATCCATTTTTTGAACAACCTTTTCCGCGCACTACAGGGCCTGAATTATTCAATTTGTCTTATCTGGAAAACGCAAAAGAAGCCACCGGACAGCTCATGCTTTCCAAAGAAGATACCTTAGCCTCACTTTGTGAATTTACCGCGATCAGTATCGTTACTGCGATCAAACAGGCTATTGGTGCGCAGCCGTTTAAAGTTTATTTAAGCGGAGGTGGAATGCACAATCCGCTTTTGGTGCAGCAGATCAGCGAAGGATTAGGATTTTCAGTGAATGATACTGCTGATTTAGGGATAGATCCGGATGCTAAAGAAGCAGTGCTTTTTGCGTTACTCGCGAATGAGTGTGTAGCAGGCGGACAAACTGATTTTGGCCATCGCCGTGGAATACCAGGCGTGACTATGGGTAAAATCAGCCTGCCAGCTTAACTATAATAATTTTTACATTCAGGTTTCAAAACATTATTTACTTTTAACTGTCATTAGTCAGAGACTATCACCAGGTGTTCCCGGCGCTGATAGTTAAAATATAAATTATGCAGAAACGAATAGTTATTATAGGCGGAGGGTTTGCAGGCATTAACTTAGCCCTGGAACTTGGAAAAAAGAAACACTATCAAGTTACCCTGGTAGATAAAAACAATTATAATTTCTTCCCACCATTGATTTACCAGGTGGCTACGGCATTTCTGGAACCTTCCAGTATCAGTTATCCGATCCGTAAACTATTCAGAAATAAAAGCAACTTACATTTCAGATTGGGCGAGTTACTTCAGGTAATTCCCGAATCCCGTCAGCTTGTATTGAGCAACGGGACTATTGAATATGATGAACTCGTATTTGCAACTGGTGCAGAGACGAACTATTTTGGGATGGAGAACGTGAAGAAAAACGCCATTCCAATGAAAACACTGAGTGATGCGATACAAATGCGTAATAAGTTACTCACGCATTTCGAAGAAGCTACGATCACCAAAGACAGAGCAGAGATTGCAAAAAGCCTGACTATTGTTATTGCTGGTGGCGGGCCTACAGGAGTGGAGATTTCAGGAATGTTCGCAGAGATGCGCCATAATATCATGCATAAAGATTATCCTGAATTGAAAAATACAGGTGCTCAGATCTACCTTGTTGATGGCGGGGCAGCTTTGCTGAAGCCCATGAGTACAAAATCTCAGGTGAACACTTACGAATCTCTGACTAAATTAGGGGTGAAGATCTTGCTGAACAGCCATGTAAACGATTTCGTGAATGATAAAGTGATCCTTTCTGACGGAACGGAAATTGCCACCAAGAACCTGATCTGGGCAGCGGGTGTCAGTGCAATGAGTTTTAAAGGAATCCCTGCGACGAGTTATGGACGTGGAAAAAGAATGACCGTTGACGGCTTCCATAAAGTACAGGGACTGGAAAATATTTATGCCATTGGTGATACCGCTATGCAATCCGGTGATCCTGGTTATCCGGAAGGTCACCCGCAGGTTGCACAAGTTGCAATTCAGCAGGGTAGAAACCTGGCTTCGAATTTTATCCGTATTGCAGAACAAAAAGTGCCGCGCAGTTTCATTTATAAAGACAGGGGAAGCATGGCAATTATAGGAAGCAATAAGGCAGTAGTAGATTTACCAAAACCAAGGATTCACCTGAACGGATTTATAGCGTGGCTTGCGTGGTTATTTATTCACCTGATGTCATTAATTTCTTACCGTAACAGGTTCAGGACTTTCTACAACTGGACTGTAGCTTACTTTTCCAAAGATCAGTCTTTAAGGATGATTATCAGACCTGTTGATATCCATGAGGAACCTGCACCATGAAAATCCTCTTAGTAGAAGATGAAACAGCCCTGAGGGACAGCATCATTGCATATTTCACTGAAGAAGGGAACATTTGTGAAACAGCAGAGGATTACGCGGCAGCATTAACTAAAATAAATATTTATAATTACGACTGTATTGTGCTTGACCTTACTTTGCCGGATGGCGATGGAATGGAGCTTTTACGCAAGCTGAAGCAAATGCATAAAACAGATGGGGTACTGATTATTTCAGCAAGGCATTCTCTGGATGATAAACTGTCCGGACTTAATTTGGGTGCTGATGATTACCTCGTTAAACCCTTTCATTTGTCTGAGCTAAAAGCAAGAGTATCAGCTATTGTAAGAAGGAAAAGTTTTGATGGAAATAACCTGATTGTTTTCCACGAAATCAATATTGATACCCTGGCCATGCGGACAACAGTAGGCGAAACCAATATCAATCTGACCAAAAAAGAATATGACCTGCTGGTCTATTTTATTGCCAATCAACGGAAAGTAATTACTAAAAGTGCGCTTGCAGAACATCTTTGGGGTGATGAAATTGATCTTTCTGATCACTTTGACTTTATCTATACACATATTAAGAATCTGAGAAAAAAGCTGGTGGAAGCGGGATGTAATGACTACATTAAATCTATGTATGGCGTAGGCTACAAATTTAGCAGCTAATAAGAGTCATATCAAAAGAAGGATGAGATTAGCACAAAAATATAACAGGGTAAATCTCTTCACTTCACTCATCATATTGGTGTTAAGCGGGGCTATTTATTATTTTGCTATCCACTATATCTTAACCAATAAGCTGGACAACGACCTTAAAATTGAAGAAGAAGAAATTCTGGCCAGTGTCCGTGAATATCATAAACTGCCTTTGCCCAGTGACTTTAAAGATCAGAAGGTAACCTATCATGAATTAAAAAAAGGGGATACCACAGACAGGGGCTTTAGTAATACCTGGTACTATAATCCGGAGGAAAAAGAAACAGAACCAGGACGCAGCCTGAATACATCGGTTAAACTTGGTGAAAAAGATTACGCAGTCACTATCACCAAATCCAGTCTGGAAGCAGAAGATCTGGTAAGGCTTATTTTTCTGATTACCCTCGGGATAATTGTATTGTTACTGATTAGTTTGACAGTAGTTAATCGATTTGTCCTCAGTAGCTTGTGGCGTCCATTTTATGAGATGCTTAAACAACTCAAAGCCTTTAATCTGGCTGATAAAAATGAGTTTTCAGTGCAGCATACTCAGATTGATGAATTTCAGGAATTAAATCAATCCGTGATTTCTATGTCTTCCAGGGTCAGACAAGACTACAAAGAACTGAAAAGTTTTACCGATAATGCTTCGCATGAAATGATGACCCCTTTAGCAGTCATTAACTCTAAACTTGATACACTGATCCAAACAGAATCGTTAACAGATAAACAGGGAGAATTGATCGAGGATGTTTATCTGGCGGTCAATAAATTATCCCGGCTCAATCAATCGTTGTTATTACTGGCCAAAATTGAGAATAACCTGATTAAGGATGAGGAAGATATAGCACTGGATGTTTTACTGGCGCAAAAGCTTCGCCAATTCAATGAACTATTTATTGCCAATGAGATTGAAGTGGAAAAGTACCTGGAGCCCCAGCAGTTACATATGAGTAAATATCTGGCAGATATTCTGCTGAATAACCTGATCAACAATGCCATCAGGCATAACAAGCAGCATGGAAAAATAAAAATAGCGCTGCAAACCGGGTTGCTTACCATCTCCAATACCGGATCACAAAAAGCACTGAATGGTCATAGTGTGTTTGAAAGGTTTTATAAAGATGCTTCTTCTGAAGGGACCGGGCTGGGACTAGCCATTACCAGTCAAATCTGCAATCTTTATCAGTATAAGCTGAGTTACAGCTACCAGGCAGAGCACCATATATTTAGCCTGAAATTCTAAACGCCTTACCGATTTTTACAAGGAAAAGATCTTCTTTTCCTTAGAGCCTGTTTAAATTATAAGTAGTTTTACCGCAAAATTCAGAAAATCCAATGATCAGTCACAAAGAACTTTTTTTACGTAATAACGCCCAAACATCTACCAGTCCGAATATGCTTGAAGTTGACCATGCAGAGGGAATGTATTTGTATGATTTAAACGGGAAAAGTTATATGGATCTTGTTTCTGGATTTGCAGTCAGCAATATTGGACATAGAAATCCAAAAGTACTGGATGCGATCAGAGCACAACTGGATAAATACCTTCACCTTACTGTTTATGGTGAATTTGTACAATCTCCGATGGTCAGGTTTGCAGAAAAACTGATCAGTGTGCTGCCTTCAAAGCTGAATAACGTATACTTTGTCAATTCGGGAACGGAAGCCACAGAAGGAGCGCTAAAATTAGCGAAGCGTTATACTGGAAGGTCCGAAATTATTTCCTGTCATCATGCCTATCATGGCAGTACACACGGTGCTTTAAGCGTAATGGGCAATGAACACTTTAAACAGAAATACCGTCCTTTGCTGCCTGATGTTCGTTTTATAACCTATGGCAAAGAAGAAGACCTGGAGCTGATCACTAAAAATACAGCCTGTGTGATTATGGAGACGGTACAGGGAGAGGCAGGAATCAGGGTAGCTTCTAAAACTTATATGCAAAAACTAAGGAATAAATGTACTGCGACTGGTACTCTACTTATTCTGGATGAAATACAAGCCGCGTTTGGCCGTACAGGAAAACTCTTCGCTTTTGAACATTATGATATTGTACCAGACATCCTGCTGCTGGCCAAAGCATTGGGAGGCGGAATGCCAATTGGGGCATTTATCGCTAACAGGGAAGTGATGGGGGTGCTCAAAGAAAATCCTATTCTTGGGCATATTACTACTTTTGGCGGACATCCGGTATCGAGCGTAGCCGGTCTGGCAAGTCTGGAAGTTATCCTGGAAGAAAATCTGGTAGCTGGTGTAGCTGCAAAAGGGGAATTATTTAAAACATTACTCGTTCACCAGCTCATCCGTGAGGTTAGGGGTAAGGGATTAATGATGAGTATTCAACTGGACAGTTTTGAGCAAGTAGAAAAAGTAAGCCAGCTTTGTGCCGCTGATGGTATTATTATAGACTGGTTTTTACATTGTGAAACAGCCTTAAGGGTTGCTCCTCCATTAATTATCACTGAAGAAGAGATCAGGAAAGCCTGCTCCACAATTTTAAAAGCGCTGGACGCATTGTAAATTTAAGAAGCCAGCTGAAAATAGACTTTATCAATCAGATCACCAATATTAAATGGTTTTGGTAAAAAATCGTCCGGGCCAAACTCCGTATCTATGATCATTTCGGGACGGAGCTGCCCTGAAATAAGGATGATAGGGATATGTTGCAGTGCCTGGTTTTCTTTGATTGACCTGCAAATTTCCCTGCCATCAAATCCATCTAATTCGACATCCATCAGAATTAAATCAGGGCTTTCCCTTTCAATTTTCTTTAGGGCATCCTGGCCGGTTGAAAAGGTAATTAAATCCCAATCTACAAAATCAAGTAATGACTCCATTGCAGTAAGTACCTCCTGATCGTCATCAAATATTAAAATTTTCTTATTCATTGGTTATGAGTTTCGTTAATTGAAAATTATACCACCAATTTTATGCCAAGGTTTGCTTTTTTCAGATGAAATAGCCAAATACTCAATCTGTTGATACTGAATGACTACTATTTATTTTTGTCCACCTTAAAATGTAAATCTGTGGACAGCAGAATTAAATCTTTGGTTACATTTGGGGAATATGCTTTACGCTATCTTTTTAAAATAATATGCAAGAAATCAGCTGGATACTCTTATTGGAAATTGTTTATACTCTGGTTGTTATCGCAACCTGTCTGCGCATTATTTATGATACCAATTCAACCAGTAAAACCCTGGCTTACCTGATGCTAACTGTTTTTTTTCCAGTATTGGGGATTATCATCTATTTCTGCGTGGGAACCAATTACCGCAAGCGAAAACTATACAGCAAAAAGATCGTTAAGAATGAACTGATGCAACGTCACATTGAAAAGCAGATTTTAAAAGAATCTGAAAAGACATGGAACAGCGTGCCTGTTGAACTCCTGAAATATCAGAAATTGGTTAAACTCCTTTTGAATGATGGATTGAGTAACCTGACCGGAAATAATAAAGTGGAGATCTTAAAAAATGGGGAAGAGAAATTTCCTGCGGTACTGGAAGCTTTAAAACAGGCAAAACATCACATCCATATTGAATATTATATTTATGAAGATGATGAAATAGGCAATGCGATCAAAGATATTTTAATGGAGAAATCAAGGGCAGGAGTGCAGGTACGTTTAATCTATGACGATTTTGGCAGCAGCAGCATCCGTAAAAAGGTTGTTCCCGAATTGATTGATGCGGGAGTACAGGCCTATCCATTTTATAAGATCTTGTTTATTGCACTAGCCAACCGGATTAATTACAGAAATCACCGCAAAATCATTGTCATTGACGGAAATATTGCATTTACGGGCGGAATTAATGTCAGTGACCGTTATATCAATAGTCCAAAACGCCCAAATCAGCTTTATTGGAGGGATACGCATTTAAAAATAACAGGTCCAGGGATCTATTATCTCCAGTACCTGTTTATCTGTGACTGGAATTTTTGTGCAGATGAAGAACTTGTTCCGCAAAAAGATTTCTTCTCGGCCTCCCAGGAAAACGGTGAAAATGCGGTGATGCAGATTGCTGCAAGCGGACCTGACTCAGACAATCCTACCATTCTGTTTTCATTAATACAGGCGATAGGGATGGCAGAGAAAGAAATTTTAATCACGACACCTTATTTTATTCCGGGCGAAAGTTTACTGGATGCACTTGTTGTGGCGGCACTGAGTGGCGTAAAAGTAGTTTTATTGGTTCCCGGAGTATCGGATTCAAGAATGGTTTCTGCCGCAGGGAAGTCTTATTATGGCGATCTGATGAGCGCAGGGGTAGAGATTTATGAATATCAGAAAGGTTTTATCCATGCGAAAACAATGGTGTCAGATCAGCAATTATCTGTAATTGGAACCGCCAATATGGACAATAGAAGTTTCGAACTGAACTTTGAGGTGAACAGTGTCATTTACGATAGTCATACCGCTCAGGAAATGACAAAAATATTCTATCAGGATCTGAAAGATGCGATACAGATTAATCCTGAAGAGTGGGAAAAAAGACCTTTATATAAACAGTTTCCTGAAAAGTTAAGTCGTCTGTTTTCTCCTTTAATGTAATGGAGCGCCTTTTTATTAAGCGTATTTAGTTCTGATATATTTTTCTACTTCGTCAGCGACAGCACTGTCTGATTCTTTTACTGCGCGCTTTAATAATTCTGGTGTTACACCAAATCTTTTAGACCAATATTCAATCTCGTAATATTCTTGTAAGTCGATCAATTTGTTTTCCGGCATATTCGTTTCGTTCTGATCGTAATAGGTGTGTCTGAGCATATAATCTGTGTTAAATAGTTTTAGTATGGAATGTATATCAATACCTATGCCTAAATTTAAATCTTTTATTTCTTATTTTGTACAATTAATGTTATCATGTTATTAAACAAAACCTAACATTTCAGTATTCATTACCATTGGCTTAACATTGTATTAACACTAGAAGGCTTCCTTTGCAGGGGCCGGATCTCCAATCAAGCGGCTGTTTAATTGTTCTCCAATGATAGCTGTCAATTGCAAATTATATCTTAAAACCTCGATTTTACTATTCATCTGTTTATTTCATCTGAGCAAAGCTGAGGCAAAATCAGGTCCTGAACAAGAACTTAAACATACTTTAGCGCTGAGTAACCGTTTCCCGGATTCTGCATTTATCCAGCTGAAAAAGCTTTATCATCAGGCGCTGATAGACAATAACAAGAAGATTATTGGAATGTGCTTGCAGCAGATGGGGAAAATATGTTACGCCCAGGGGCATTATGCGCAATCTCTGGAATACCATCAGCAAGCAGATAAGTTATTCAAACAGCTTAGCGAACAAGACTTACTGGCTGATAATCTGAATGATATGGGAGTAGTCTATGAGCAGAACTTCAATAAAAAGTCTTCCAGAAAGCAGTATGATCAGGCGTTGAAGCTTTATAAAATGACGCATAATCATATAGGATTAGGAGAGACTTACGGACATATTGGTCATTTGTATGAGAAAGAACAGCGTTATGATAGTGCTTTTTATTATCAGCGGCATGCTTTAAAAGAGTACCAGCTGGCAGGATATAAACAGGGAGAAGCTAAAATCTATGAGAACCTGGGGAGTATTCACGAAGATCTGGTTCGTTATGATTCCGCGAAATATTACTTCGATGCATCTCTGAAATTATACAAAGCCGTAAACAACGAAGTTTCCAGTATTGAAGTGATCAATAATCTGGGTGATATTTTTCGTAAAACTGGTGATTATAAACAAGGGTTGAAATATACAAGGACTGCTTTAAGTTTGTCCATCGCTACCAAAAATGAATATCAGCAGGCTTCTGCCTACCGGGATATTGCTAAATCCTATAACCTGACCGGACAAAATGATAGTGCCTATTATTATATGGAACTGAGCCGTAAACATGTGCTCCACCTGTATTCTGATGAAAGTAATAAGCAAATGTCCTTTTTACAGATCATCTATAATATAGATAAGAAAAACGATGAAATTGCCGCTTTGGAAAACAGCAAAAAGGTAAACCTGATTATCAGTATAGCAGTAGTTGTGGTTATTCTGCTGCTGATTGTCATGGGCATACTGACGATCTCCCGTCAGCGGCTGAAGCTGAGGGAAAACAAGGCCATCGCAGAAAAAAATGAGCAGCTTAACCAGGCGCAGCAGGAACAATTAGAGCTTAAAAGCAGGGAGCTCACTACGCATACTTTACAAGTGATACAGCATAATAATTTTCTGGATAGTTTACGTACCAAGCTCGATGAGATGATCAAAGAAGATAAACGGGATCAGAAAAAGCAATTGCAGCAATTGGTCAGACAATTAAACCAGAATATCAATCATGACCAGCAGTGGAAAGATTTTACCCAGGTATTCGAACAATTGCACCAGTCATTTTTTGATAACCTTAAGGCGCATTGCGAAGAACTGACTGTAAATGATATCCGGTTAATCGCCCTGCTAAAAATGAATATGAGTTCCAAAGACATGGCCGTAATCTTCGGTATTTCTCAGGATAGCCTGAGAGTAGCCAGGTACCGGCTGCGAAAAAAACTGAATATCGGTCAGGGAGATAATTTAAGCACCTTCATTCAGACAATTTGATTTGCTTAAGAACGGGATCGGATCTGACTACAAAAATCAAATTTCGGCTATTAACAATTCCTTAATGTTACGCTAACTGAATGATAACGGCGGCTTTGTTCTTTTTAATTATATGAAAATCAATTGGTTATGATAGGTGTGTATACGCTGTATGCGCTTTGTATACAGTCCGGTTCACGGTGTTTACATTTTGTACACGGTGATTTTTAGTCTGCTGAGAAATGATAACACACTTTTGTCACAGCGAAAAAACAACACGCTCACAAACAAACAATTTGAACAATGAAATTAATTTTACAAACGATTCTTTGCTTATTCTTAAGCATAGCGGTGGCAAAAGCCGGTAACATTAAAGGACATGTGTACGACCATCGGACCGGGGAAGCCTTGATTGGTGCTTCGGTTAAGCTGGAAAACACAACACAAACAACCCAGACAGGTTTGGACGGTTCTTTCGAGTTCAAACACGTGAAGGCAGGAACTTTTACTATTAAGGTTTCTTATATCAGTTATAAAAGCTTTACCAAACAGATTGAAGTAGACAAGGAACATAATCCTTCGCTTAATGTGTATCTGAGTGAAGACAATACCAATGACCTGAGTGAAATTGTGATTGCAGCTAAACAGGAAGGTTCTACAGAACGTACAGCCAGAAAAATAGAGCAGAAATCTATGCAGGTGATGAATGTGGTTTCTGGAAGGGCAATGGAAATTTCCCCGGATTTAACGGTAGCCAATGCCATACAAAGGGTGTCGGGCGTAACCATTGAAAGAAGCAATAATGGAGACGGGCAATATGCTATTCTTCGCGGAATGGACAAAAGGTATAACTATACTTTGGTAAATGGTATCAAAATACCAAGTCCTGATAACAAATTCAGATATGTACCTCTGGATATTTTTCCTTCAGAATTACTGGAGCGTTTGGAAGTTTATAAGTCATTGACACCAAATATGGAAGGTGATGCCGTGGGTGGTGTGGTTAATATGGTCATGAAAGATGCACCTTCTAAATTGCAAGTGAATGCAAATTTGGCTACAGGTTACAGCCAGATGCTTTTTGACCGTAAATTTCTTGCTTTTGATGCAGGTGCAATCAATTCGAAATCTCCTTATGAAAATAATGGCAGAGCTTATGAAGCTAAAGCAGCCGATTTTTCCAAAGGAACAGTGGATTACAAAGCAAAACAGGCAGATCCTAACCTGGTAGGTGGTATTTCTATTGGACAACGCTTTTTAAATAACAAACTGGGCGTATTAATTGCAGGCAGTTATCAGAATACATACCGTGGTACAAACAGTACTTTCTTTAACTCAACTGTTGCAGAAACAGATAAGTTTTCAAGAATTACTTCTATGGCCGAAAGACAGTTTAGCGAACAGCAGAAACGTTACGGATTACACGGTAAAATAGATTATAATTTTAATGATAGAAATAAACTGTCGCTGGTTAACTCTTATGTGAACCTGACCAGTATACAGACACGTGATCAGATCACAACAAATTTCTCTACTTCAGAATACAATGCAGCAACAGGGAGCGCAGAGATCTCTTATGCAACGCGTTCAAGATATACAGAGCAGCAAATTTATAACAGCACTTTGCATGGTGAACATATACTGATTCCGAAGAAATTAAAAGTACAATGGTCAGCAGTTTACTCTACGGCTAAAAATGATATTCCGGATGAAACAACGATCACGTTAAACGGAACACGCAGAAATTTTCTGGATAACCGGACCACAGCTAAAGAAAGTGATCACAGATGGTCAAGAAACACAGATGAAGACAAAGCGGGTTATCTGGACATTACTTATACGGCAGATATTGCAGGTACAAAAGTTGATTTTACAGGTGGCGGGCTTTACAGAGATAAACAAAGAGGCAGTTTCTATAATAACTACGTCCTTTATCCATTAAACAGAGCAGGCTTATACGGAACTGATTTCATGAACTATACAGACATTAACTGGGAGGTTCAGAATCCAAAAGGGGCAGTAGCCAATCCATTGACTTATGATGCTTCTGAAAAAACTACAGCTGGATATGGAATGTTCAATTTTAAAATCGCGAAACTGGAAGTAATCGGCGGGGCAAGAGTAGAGCATACCAATCAAGGATACAACCTGTTATTTCCTGCGGGAGAGTCAAATCCGGCTGGTAGCCAGGTCTATACAGACCTGCTTCCAAGTCTGAACCTGAAATATGGCCTGAGTAAAAATGAAAACTTAAGAGCAACTTATTTCCGCTCTCTGAACCGTCCTGGATTTTATGAGATTGTGCCTTCAAAAACTGTGACTGAAGAATATCAGGAACGTGGTAATCCGGATTTGAAACGTGCTATTGCTGATAACTTTGATTTACGTTATGAATTGTTCCCGAACAACACTGATCAGTTATTGGCAGGTGCGTTTTATAAGAACATCAAAGATCCGATTGAATATACTATACAGGCAGATGCGACCAGGGGACAGGATCAGTATTATACACCTGGTAATTTTGGAACGGCTAAAAATTACGGTTTAGAAGTAGATTATATCAAGTTCTTCAATAAAATAGGGATTAAAGCTAATTACACTTATACACATTCCAGAATCACTACCGATAAAAGCAGCAGGATCAGAACTGAAAGTGGTGATCTTAAATTAATTAATGTAGAGCAAAGCAGGCCTTTGTTCGGTCAGTCTGCACATACCGGAAATCTATCTTTGATTTATAAAGACAGTAAACATGGCTGGGATGCGCAACTGGCAGGATCTTATACAGGTGAAAGAATCAATACGATCTCTCAGTTTGTGGACAATGATTTATGGCAAAAAGGATTCATCCAAATGGATGCTTCTGTAGAGAAGAAATTCAAGAATAACATCAGTGTTTTTATTAAAGCTGGAAACTTGCTGAATACACCTAACGAGTTATTTATCAAAGGTAAAAACAGTTTAAATGCAGACTTGCCAAAACAAAAAGAAGGAGGCAATGAAACCCTGATCCGAAAAGATTTTTACGAACAAACTTACCTGATAGGCTTACGCTATAAGTTATAAACGAATTATATAAAAGTATATGAAACTAAATAGATTATTCATAGTAGCAGCCTTAATGGCTGCACTATTTACGAGCTGTAAAAAAGCGAATATAGATGTAGATACGACACCGATTGCACAAAATGGAAATGGTGTTTCGGGTGAAGTATTTGGGATATGGACTAAAGGAAGTGTAGTCCGGGTAACTGGAGACATTATTGTTCCTGCAACTAAAACTTTAACTATCGAAGAGGGTGTAACGGTGATCATGGATACGGTCGCCAAACCAGAATTTATCGTTCTGGGGAATTTATACTCCATGGGAAGTGCTGCAAATCCGGTTAAAATCACAGTAGAAGAGAATTATAGAACTGCTGCGAATAAATTTGGTAAGCTTTGGGGCGGTATCCTTGCTGCACCAAGTTGTACAGAATTATTACTGGATAACACGACAATTGAATATGGTGGCGGTGCAACTACAGAAGCTTCAACGTCTGTGAAAATGGGCTTATACAAAGCTAAAAGTGGTGAAAATACACCGGCATTATGGTTTTCAAATGTAAAAGGTAAACTGGTCGTGACTAACAGTACTTTCAGGTATTTCAGAGATGATTGTACTTATATAGAAGGTGGAAAGATTATCTTTTCAAATAACAGGTTCTATAGCACTGGTTTAGTAGGTGGTGAGGGAATTAATATCAAATCTGGATGTTTGGCCGATATCAGTTATAACCTGTTTTACGCAACCAATACCAATGCACTTAAACTTTCCAATGTTGGTGATCGTACCCCGCAGGCACACGTAGTGGCTTATAACAATACGATGTTGAACACCGGCTGGAGAAGACCAACTGCAAAAGGTGGATCTGTATGGTTAGAATCTACGGTATTTGCAGAACTTTATAATAATTTATTCGCTAATACCCGTTTCGGAATTAAAAGAGATCTGAAACTTCCGGAAGATAAACGTTCAATTTTCAAAAATTCTTTATATTATGGATACAGCCAGGCTACAGTTGATCAGTTTCAGCCAAAGACTGATATTGTTGGCGGAACAAATGATGTGATTGGTAAAGTGGCAGGGGAGAACGATCCGAAATTTGTGAATTACCCACTCAATACTGCTACGGATAACCCAACATTAAATGAAAGCTGGGACTTCCATTTAATGCCAGGTTCAGCAGCATTGAATAAAGGAACAGTAGCCTTTGTCCGTAATTTCCCGGATGGATTAACCGTTAACGGAATCCTTTATCCTTCACCAGCACCATCTGTCAATATCGGCGCATTTGGATTAAAATAATCAGCCTTAAGCAAATCAATTTATGTTAAGATACCCTACAAAATTTCTTTTGCTTGCCCTGCCGGTTTTAGCGGCAGGCTGCAATCAGAAAATTACCCATACTACGGCGGTTGCTGTAGATACTGCAATAGTTCAACCTGTAATCATCTCAGAGCAAGTACAATTCGATTCTGATGACCCTGCAATCTGGGTTAATCCTCAGGATGCTTCAAAAAGCCTGGTCATTGGTACAGACAAAGCAACTGAAGGCGGATTATATGTTTTTAACTTACAAGGTAAGATCCAGCATAACCTGGTTGTCAAAGGTCTTAAACGGCCGAACAATGTGGATGTTGCTTATGGCCTGAAGCTCAATGGTAAAGCGACTGATATCGCCATTACTACAGAGCGTTTTACCCATAAACTCCGGATATTTTCTTTGCCTGACCTGAAGCCGGTCGACAATGGAGGCCTTCCGGTATTTGAAGGAGAAACAGCACCCGAATTCAGAGATCTGATGGGGATTTCTATTTATACCAGCAAAGCAGGAAAGATGTATGCGATTGTTGGCCGTAAAACGGGGCCTAAAGACGGTACTTATCTATGGCAATACCTGTTAACTGATGATGGAACAGGTCACGTTAAAGCAGAACTGGTTAGAAAGTTTGGTCAGTACAGCGGTAAAAAGGAAATTGAAGCCATTGCAGTAGATAATGAACTGGGCTATATTTATTACTCAGATGAACAATTCGGTGTACGTCAATATTATGCCGATCCTGAAAAGGGAAATGAACAACTGGCATTATTTGCGACCACAGGTTTTAAAGAAGATCATGAAGGTATTTCTATTTATAAGACCTCAGCTAATGAAGGTTATATTTTAGTGTCAGATCAGGGGGCAAACCAATTTCATATCTTTAACAGAGCAGGTACAGCCAAAAATCCTTATGCACATGAACTTTTGAAAATAGTAAAAGTAAGTGCAAATCATAGTGATGGGTCAGAGGTAGTTAATGTTCCACTGAATGAGACTTTTAAACATGGTTTATTTGTAGTCATGAGTGATGACAAGACCTTCCATTATTACCGTTGGGAAGATATAGCAGGTAAAAAACTTAAAATCAACCGATAGAATGCTTAAAAAATCAGTATTGTTATTTTTCTCCTGTGCGCTGAGTGTGATGCTCTGCGCACAGGTAAAACAAAAAGGTGCGGCAACCGAACCTGTCAGGCTAATCCGAGGGCCTTATTTACAAGTGGCCAGCAGTACAGAGATACTAATCCGCTGGAGAACTGATGTTTCTGCCAGAAGTAAAGTGCGGTATGGAACAAGCCCGTCCAAACTTGATCAGGCTGCTGAAGATCTTACGCTATTAACTGAGCATCGTGTACAGTTGAAAGGATTGAAGCCTGCTACCCGTTATTATTATTCAATTGGTGGCCTTAAAGATACTTTACAAGGCAATCAGGATAACTACTTTACTACTTTACCTGAACCGGGTAAAGTTGGACATTACCGCATTGCTGCTTTGGGGGATTGCGGGGACAATTCTATTAATCAGCGCAAGGTAAAAGAACAAGTACTTAAATATACGGGTGATAAAGATCTGACTGCTTGGATTTTATTGGGGGATAATGCTTATTCTGATGGAACAGATTCAGAATTTCAGAGTAAGTTTTTCAATATTTATAAAGACGATCTGCTGAAAAAATATCCTTTGTTCCCAACGCCAGGAAATCATGATTACCATGATACTGATCTTACGGAAAAACATGCACAGGAAACTCATGAGACTGCTTATTACCAGAATTTCTCTATGCCTGTTAACGGAGAATCAGGTGGTGTGCCTTCGCATACACAGGCCTTTTACTCTTTTGACATTGGAAACATACATTTCCTTTCTCTGGACTCTTATGGAAAAGAAGACCGTACCTACCGTTTATATGATACTTTAGGCCCGCAGGTGCAATGGATTAAAAAAGATCTGGCAGCCAATAAAAACAAAGGCTGGGTTGTCGCTTTCTGGCATCACCCGCCTTATACTATGGGTTCACATAATTCTGATCAGGAAGAAGAACTGGTTAAAATCAGGGAAAATTTTATCCGTATTATGGAGCGTGAAGGAGTAGATCTTGTATTGAACGGTCATAGTCATGATTATGAACGCAGCAGAATGATGAAAGGGCATTATGGGCCTGCGAATACCTTTGATGCTAAAAAACATAACCTGAGTACTTCTTCAGGAAAAAATGATGGAAGCCCGGATTCAGCGCCTTATCGGAAAGATCCCGCACATAACCAGGGGACTGTTTATGTAGTGAGTGGTTCTGCTGGTAAACTGGGGGGTAAACAAGCAACCTATCCGCACAATGCGATGTATTTTTCTGATGCAGAACATGGCGGTGCAAGTGTTTTAGAAATAGAAGGTAACCGTTTAGAACTGAAATGGGTTTGTGCCGATGGAGAAATCCGCGATCAGTTTACGATCATTAAGAAAGTTGCCGGAGCCCATGTACCGAAATAAACTGAAGCTTGTTATCCAGTTTTTATTATTTATTACCTGTCTGTCTGTTGTTTTAGGCTTAAAAAAATCAACAGACACTACAGGATTAATTCCTTTAGTAGAGGAAATTAAAGTCAATTTCAAGCTATTTGCACAAAGTACAAATGAGCTGCAAAAGGCAGTTACAGCATTGAATGAAAATCCTCAAAGCATTACCCGTGCTAAAAACGCTTTAAAAAATAGCCGCCTGGCTTATAAAAGAGTCGCCTTTTTCATGGACTACTTTTTCCAGAGTTCTTCGCTGATTTATAATAAACCCGCAAAAGTAGAGGTAGAAGAGCCTTATATGGAATATCAGGAGCCTTCGGGATTCCAGGTGATAGAAGCCCTGTTATTCGAAGCTCAGCCTCTGATGCATCAAAAAGAATTAGTTGCACAGGCAGAGCTGCTCACAAGTTCCTCTTCAGATTTACCAGCTTTACTGTATGGTTTTACTGCAACTGATAAACAGCTATTGGAAAGTTTACGTTTAGAGTTAGTTAGGGTGATAACCTTAAGTATTACTGGATATGATGCGCCTGAATTGAAAAGTGGGATAATGGAGGCAGAACAGAGTGTCCGTGCTGTTCAAAAAGCCCTTTTACCTTTGCTGAATCGAGCAGATCCCGTATCGCTTTCCCTGCTTCAAGGTTTGAATAAGACAGTGGCTTATTTACATCAGCATCCGGATTTTGACAGTTTTGACCGGATGGAATTTTTAACAGTTTATGCATTGCCTTTACAAGAACAGTTATCAGGGTTTATCAGGATTTCAAAAGCTGATCTGAATACCCAAAGTGCACTGAATTATAAGGCTAAACATATTTTTAGCCGGGACGCTATCCCTTTGAACGTATTTCCCGGAGCAGTAAAAACGGATGCTAAAATGGTTGCTTTGGGGAAAAAGCTCTTTCTGGAAAATGCACTGTCAGGCAATTTGAAAAGGAATTGCGGCAGTTGTCATCGTCCGGATCAGTATTTTAACGAGCCATTGAAAACCAGCGTGGCTTTTGATGGTAAAAGCAATGTTCCGCGCAATGCACCAACCTTATTGTATGCGGGCTTTCAATATAGCCAGTTTTGGGATGGTCGTGTCAAAAGTCTGCAAGAACAGGTCAAAGCGGTGATTGCTAATCCACAGGAGATGAATGGAGAACATCAGGTGATCATGGAAAGAATCAGCAGGTCAGCAGCTTATCAGCGTGATTTTAAAGGTTCATTTCCATTGTTAAAAGGAAATTTAATCCATATAGATGCAATAGCGACTGCATTGGCGGCCTATGTACAAAGTCTTGCACCCCGCAACTCAGCTTTTGACCGGTATATAAATGGCGACCGCCGGGCTATGAATGCCAGGCAATTGAAAGGCTTTAATCTGTTTATGGGGAAGGGGCAATGTGGTAGTTGTCATTTCGCCCCGCTTTTCAACGGACTGATCCCTCCTTATTATAAACTCACTGAATATGAGGTTCTTGGGGCTCCTGAGAATGCTGATTTTAAATACCCGAAACAAGATCATGACCGGGGCAGGTATAACTTTTTCCCAATCAGTTATTATGAGGCTGCATTTAAAACCCCTACCGTACGCAATATTGAAAAGACTGCTCCTTATATGCACAATGGCGCATTTAAGGATTTGTACCAGGTGGTGGATTTCTATAATAAAGGGGGCGGAGCAGGTTTAGGACTTAACCTGTCTGGGCAAACGCTTTCTGCTAAACCTTTAAATCTTACGGAAATAGAAATGAAAAACATAGTGACTTTTATGAAATCATTAACGGATAATCTATAATAGTATATAATTTTAGAATTATTTTTTCATAAATTGCTTTACATCTATTCAACTAAATCTATTTTTATGAAAAACAAATTTCTATTGTTCAGTACTGCCGTGCTGTTCTGCCTGACTAGCTGTAAGAAAAATGCTGAGAATTCAGCGCCAATCGGGAACGATCAAAAAGTACAGGAAACCGGATTACATCAGGATTTTACCTGCGAAATGAAACAACCGGCCCCGGGCGGCCCGGTAACAGAGGCTAATGGCCCGGCAAATAAATTATGGGCTAACGGGAGTACTATTAAAGTGAAGTTTATTGGTGGTTCAACCATCGTTCGTAACAAAGTTATACAATATGCTAAAAGCTGGGAAGCTTCTGCTAATATTACTTTTTCATTTGTTGCAGACAATGCAGCAGCTGATATTAAAGTTGGATTTGCAAGCGGAGGCTCCTGGTCTTACATTGGTACAACTTCTAAACAGTATTCACCGTCAATGAATTATGGCTGGTTTACTGATGCAACAAGTGACACAGAATTCAGAAGAACAATTACACATGAATTTGGTCACGCTTTGGGGCTTAACCATGAGCAGTCTCACCCTGATGCTAATATCCCATGGAATACACAGGCAGTTTATAATTACTATATGGGGCCACCAAATAACTGGTCCAAAGCACAGGTTGACTTTAACGTATTAAGTGTAGAATCAAGAACAGGGTTAAACTATACTGCCTATGATCCGACTTCAATTATGCATTATGCGGTACAGGCTCAATTTACTACTAACAATACAACTATCGCAGCCAATAACACTACAATTTCAGCGAAAGATGTTTTATATATGAAAACTTACTACCCAGGCAGAAGTTAACTGATAAATAACAGCATTTAGCTTGAAGTGGCGCTCAATCAATTGAGCGCCACTTTTTTTCTAAATATTACAGAACAATTCGATTTGAAACAAAATATTAAGAGAAATGTCAAATATTGTTTTGTAATAAAAATATTATTCATAAATTGCTGTTACCTATACAACTAAACCTATTACCATGAAAAACAAATTTTTACTGATCAGTACAGCTATGCTGTTCTGCCTGACCAGCTGTAAGAAAAATGCTGAGAATTCAGCGCCAGTTCAAGACGATCAAAAGGTTCAGGAAACCGGATTACACACCGGCTTTACCTGCCAGATGAAAGTGCCTGTGCACACTGGCCCTCAAACAGAGGCGAACGGCCCCGCAAATCAACTTTGGACAAATGGAAGTACCATTAAAGTGAAATTTATTGGTGGATCAACTTATGTCCGCAGCAAAGTAAAACAGTATGCTAAAACCTGGGAAACTTCTGCAAACATTACCTTTTCATTTGTTGCAGACAACGCAGCGGCTGATATTAAAATTGCTTTTGCCAATGACGGTTCGTGGTCATATGTAGGCAAGGAGTCTAAAAACTACTCACCTTCAATGAATTATGGCTGGTTTAATGACAGCACCAGCGACACAGAATTCAGAAGAACAGTTACACATGAGTTTGGTCACGCTTTAGGACTTAACCATGAGCAGTCTCATCCTGATGCTAATATTCCATGGAATACGCAGGCGGTATATGATTACTACATGGGACCTCCTAATAACTGGTCTAAAGCAGATGTAGATTTCAACGTGTTAGCCGTAGAATCAAGAACAGGCTTAAATTACACTGCCTATGATTCTTCATCAATTATGCATTACCCGGTTGAAGCTCGTTTTACAACTAACAACAAAACTATTGCAGCTAATAACACGACTATCTCTGCAAAAGATGTGTTATATATGAAGACTTACTATCCAGGAAGGAGCTAATAAGTATGAGTTAATCAATTAATTGTTATTTTTAAAAAAGGGTGCTTATTTGATAAGCATCCTTTTTTATTTTGGTTCTCAACGTATATTAGCGGCGTTTTAGTGGAGACAATAAAATTTCCATTTATCCAATTGCTATGTTAAAACGTGAAAAGTGCTCCAAAATAGCCTTTGCCTTACTAATTGCCTTAATTTTAGGCAGTTGTTCAGTGACTAAAAATGTAATTCCCAAACAGCAGGTATTATCTTCAGTGCGTAGTTTGAAGTATATCAATACTTATGTTTTTCCACATAACCAGCAATTTGAAGGGACCACAGTTGGTGGTTTATCTGCCATAGATTTTGATCCGGTAAAACAGGTTTATTATCTGATCAGCGATGACCGGTCAGCGATCAATCCGGCCAGGTTTTATACAGCGAAAATCTCCCTTTCTGCTACTGGAATCAATAATGTCAGTATGATAGCCGTGAATACGCTTTATCAGCAGGATGGTTCTGCGTATCCCAAACTCAGTAAAGGGGCCACCCGGACTACAGATCCGGAAGCCATGCGTTACAATGGCGCAACCAGGCACTTGTATTGGACAAGTGAGGGGGACCGGGTAATGAAAGCAGGGGACACCGTAATGATTGATCCAACTATCAATATTATTGCGACCAATGGGAAATATGTGGATTCTATTCCTTTGCCGGATAATCTGAGAATGCAGCGTATAGAAAGCGGCCCCAGAAGAAACGGGGTTTTAGAAGGACTTACTTTTGCAGATAATTTCAGGACTTTATATGTAAACCTGGAAGAACCTTTGTATCAGGATGGGCCGCGTGCAGAGGTAGGTGTCAGAAATAATGCCTTTGTCAGAATTTACCAGTTTGATTTAAAGACTAAAAAGAATACCGGGCAATATGCTTACGAGCTGGAGCCGGTGGCTTTACCGCCATTAAAAGCAGATGGGGAATATGTTAATGGGATTCCTGACATCCTTTGGCTGGGTAACCACCGTATGCTGGTTACTGAACGTTCTTATTCTGAAGGGCAGAAAGGAACTTCTATTAAAGTATTCCTGGCAGAGCTGAAGGGGGCAACAAATATTTTAACGACAAAATCTCTGAAAGAAAACCCGGCAAGTCATCCTGTAAAAAAGAAGATGCTTTTAAACATGGATGACCTGGGCATTTATATAGATAATATTGAAGGGGCAACTATAGGGCCTGTTTTGCCAAATGGACATCAGACTTTAATTTTTGTAGCAGATAATAACTTCAATGAGAAGGAGCAGAATCAGTTCATGTTGTTTGAGGTAATTCCTTAAGTAGCTTGTTTTTTCAGAAGAATTGTTATGCTTTGATATCGATATCATACTTCGTTAAAAGTCCGGTTATTCCGGCCATAGAGAATTTAGCCTTTTTGATTCTGTTCAATTCAGGATCAAGCGTATAGTTATAAGCAGTAATGAAATCGGCTTTTTCCAGTATGGTATTTTCAAATGTTGTACTGTTGAGGTCGCAGTTGTTAAAAACAGAACTGCTTAAATCGGCCTCGGTAAAATCTGCCTGGTGAATCCTGGAATCCTTAAAGGTTGTTTTTTTAAGCTTTACCTGGTAAAAGGAGCAATGATCTAAGGTGCAGTTGTTAAAAGTCAGCTCCAGGCCAAATTCATTACAACTGTCAAAAGACAGACCTAATAACTTACTGTCTTTAAATTTAATCCCCCGTAAAGCTGTTTTTGTCAGCTTGGCCAGGCTCAGGTTACAACCTGAAAAGTCGCATTCCAGGAAAACGAAGCTTGAAAGGTCGGCATTGGAGAAATCGCAGTTTTTGAAAGTACAATATTCATATTCGCCTTTTTCCAGCGGATTTACTTTAAAGTCTATCTTTTCAAATGTTTTTTCTTCTATGAATACCTGTGCCATATAATTGATTTTCTTTTTATTGAGTGATTAATTTGCAAATTAAAACATAATCTGCAAAAGCTAGAATAATTCCAGCTGATCTGGATCTGTAAATTTGCCAGAGTTAACTGGCGTTCCAAAATTACTTAGGGTAATACCCAGCAAACGGATTTTCCGGTCTTCAGTTTCTACTTTAAGCAGCAGTTCTTTTGCTGAAGTAATAATAGTCGCATAATCAGAGACCCCGGCAGAAAATGATACGTTTCTGGTGAGCTGTTTAAAATCGTCAAACTTGATTTTAAGTGTTAGGGTTTTTCCTTTTAGCCTGTTCTTCTCTAATCTTTCTGCTACTTTTTCGGCAATGAGTTCGAGTTCTGCAACCAGTTCTTCTGTGGATATGAGGTCTTTTCCAAAAGTATCTTCTACACTCAGCGATTTGGTTAAACGATGGGGTTGTACCGGGCGGTCATCAATCCCTCTTACTATTTTATAATAGAATTTGCCTGTTTTGCCGAATTTCCGGATCAGCTCCTGTTCAGACAGCTTTTTAAGATCTGCTCCGGTATACAGGCCCATCTTCTTCATTTTATCCGCTGTAACTTTACCTACACCGAAGAATTTTTCTACGGGTAACTGTTCCATAAAAGCATTGATCTTAGAGGGGCCAATAAAGGTCAGCCCGTCTGGTTTGTTCATATCTGAAGCAATCTTGGCTACAAATTTATTGCTGGAAACCCCGGCTGAAGCTGAAAGGTTAAGCTCGTTTTTAATCGCATCTTTTATTTGTTTAGCAATTTCAAGCGCAGAGCCGATATTTAATTTATCCGTAGTGACATCTAAAAAAGCTTCATCCAATGAAAGTGGCTCAATCAGATCTGTATAACGTCTGAAGATCTCCCTAATACTGACCGATACACTTTTATAAGCATCAAACCTGGGGTAGACGAATATGGCATGTGGGCAGAGTTGTATGGCTTTACGGGACGACATGGCCGAATGGATGCCAAATTCCCGCGCTTCATAACTCGCCGTCGCTACTACGCCACGACCATCAGGAGAGCCGCCTACTACAATAGGTTTACCTCTGTATTCGGGGAAATCACGCTGCTCTACGGTCGCATAAAATGCGTCCATATCGATATGAATTATTTTTCTTTGAAGCGTTTTTTCTGCTGGATCTGACATCGTTAATTCTGGTTCGGTAAATCTCCCCATTATCTCCGGTTTTTTTGTCAAATTCTCCTTATATTTGAGCAATATTAGGATTTTTTTAATTATAGCGCACTCAATATTTCCCTTTGCCTCAAGCAGGGGATGGCTGTAGTTTTATCTTAAATAATAATTATTTATTTCTCAAATGCCCGAAAAACAGATTTTTCAAACCACAAAGAAAAGCAGATGGATAACTTTTCAATGGGTAACAAGGATGCTCCTTATTGTATTTATTATTGCATCAGCTTGTGTAGCTTATACGCTGCTATCCAATCACTATCCGAATTTGCCCATTATCAATAGTACAGCTACATTAAGCAAGAAACAGATTGAGCAAATCAAGAAATCAAAAACGTATTCAGATTTCAAAATTTCTAAAAGAAGGTTGCTGCGTATACAGGAGCACCAAAAGTTAAACAGACTTAAACATCCGAATAACAAAGCAAGGATCAATGCTGGTTTTTATGTGAACTGGGATCCTCAGTCACTGACCGATTTAAAAGATCATATCAAACAGCTTGATATGGTGGTAACAGAGTCTTTCTTTATCAAGAATGGGGCAGATACCCTGATTGATCAGGTTAATGTAGAGGCGATGCAAGTGATCAATAAGCATAAAAAAGTAGCCATCGCGATGGTTTCCAACTTTAGTAAAGATCGTTTTGATGGAAATGCAATCCACAAGTTGCTGCAAAATAAGTCTTTACAAAACAGGTTTATTGCTAACCTGATTAAATCTCTAAAGAAATACGGTTTTCATGGTGTAAATATTGACTTCGAAGAAATCAAAGAAAAGTCTGATGCCCCACTGGCCGAATTCCAAAAGAACCTGTACGATAAGCTGCATGCGCAGAACCTGATTGTAACACAGGATATTTCTCCGGAAAATGATGATTATAACTTGCAGATCTTATCAATGTATAATGATTATATTTTTGTAATGGCTTATGATCAGCATAGCGAAAGTAGTAATGCGGGTGATGTTTCTCACCAACAGTGGGTAGAGGAGCAGCTGGATAAAATATGTGAAAAGATTTCTTCTGAAAAAGTTATCCTTGCGCTTGCTTGTTATGGATATGACTGGCCGGATCAGGATGTCGGAAAAAATGTGACCTATCAGCAGGCTATTGCCAATGCTAGCAGATATGGCGGGAAAATAAAGTATGACCCAATTTCAGCGAATCTGAATTATAATTATACAGATGAGTCTGGTTTACATCACCAGGTGTATTTTACGGATGCTGCAACCAATTTTAACCTGATCAGAAAAGCCGACGACTGGGATGTTGCAGGTATTGCGATCTGGCGTATGGGGGCTGAAGATCCAAGATTATGGTCTTTCATTTCTAAAGATCTGAGTATCGATTCGGTAAGAAAAAGTGGTGTGGATATCAAAAGATTGACTCATATCGGGTTAAATGATAGAATTGATTACTCTGGTGAAGGTGAGGTCCTGGATTTAGTATCAGTGCCTAAACAGGGTAAGATTGATGTGAAGCTGGATACTCAGAATTTTGTGATTGCGGATCAGATTTATGTCGATCTTCCTACAAAATATACCATTCGCAGATATGGCCATGCAGAGAAAAAGATTGTATTGACTTTTGATGATGGACCTGATCCGGTTTATACGCCTCAGATTATTGATATCTTACAAAAGGAAAAGGTACCAGGCAGCTTCTTTGTGGTAGGGATTATGGCAGAGCAGAATATGGGGCTTCTATTGAAGGAGTTTAACCTGGGTTATGAGATTGGTAACCATACTTTTTTCCATCCCGACATGTCAAAAGTAGGGCCGGAAAGGGTGAATTTTGAGTTGAATGCCACAAGAAAACTGATTGAGTCTGTAACCGGACATAGTACAATTTTGTTCAGGCCTCCGTTTAATGCGGATGCAGAGCCTTCAACTTCGGCAGAGATTCTCCCGGTAGCACAAAGCAGGGATCAGAATTATATCAATATCGGGGAGTCTATTGACCCTCAGGATTGGCGCCCGGGAATTAGTGCTGATGAAATCTTTAACGCGGTTGTCAAGTACCAGGATAACGGGAACGTGCTGTTGTTACATGATGCTGGTGGTAACCGCGCAGCTACTGTGGCAGCTCTGCCAAGAATTATCAAATATTTCAAGGATAAAGGTTATGAATTTGTAACGATAGGAAATCTGATCGGTAAGAAAAAAGATGAGCTGATGCCTCCGGTTAATTCGGGTGGAAATGGTTTTATTATGTCGGGAAATACATTGTTCCTGAATGTGTTCTCTTACGGAACACTGATTTTAAACTACGTGTTTATCATGGCCATTATCTTAGCCATGCTGAGAAGTATTTTTATTGCGATTTTAGCTGTTAAACAAAAAATATCAAGTAAAAAAGATAGTTTATTGT
Source organism: Pedobacter cryoconitis (assembly GCF_014200595.1). Lineage (NCBI taxonomy): Bacteria > Pseudomonadati > Bacteroidota > Sphingobacteriia > Sphingobacteriales > Sphingobacteriaceae > Pedobacter > Pedobacter cryoconitis. The sequence continues at coordinate 2,201,787 of NZ_JACHCG010000001.1, read as the reverse complement.
TGTTGAAAGATCCAGTGATGAAAGTGAGTATCATCATCCCTGCTTATAATGAGGAGGTGACTGTAGTACAAACTTTAAACAGTTTGCTGAAAACGACTTATACCAATGCAGAGTTCATTTTTGTGGATGATGGTTCTTCTGACCGTACTGTAGAATTGGTTAAGGAACATTTCAGCCAGCTGCCGAATATCAAAATATATACTAAACCAAATGGGGGTAAAGCGTCTGCTTTGAACTTTGGTATTGCACTTGCTGAGGCTGATTTTGTGATTTGTATTGATGCAGATACACAACTGAAAACTGATGCAATCCATGAATTGATGCGTTATTTTTATGACGAGGAAATTGCTGCTGTAGCGGGTACGGTAAAGGTTGGTAACAAGATTAACCTGATTACAAACTGGCAGTCTATTGAGTACATTACTGCTCAGAATATGGACAGAAGGGCGTTTGATATTTTAAATACTATTACTGTGGTGCCGGGGGCAATTGGCGCGTTCAGAAAACAGGTTATCCTGGAAGTTGGTGGTTTTACAACCGATACACTTGCGGAAGATTGTGATTTAACGATGCGTATTTTAAGAGCTGGTTATACGGTAAGAAATTGTGATACGGCGATTGCTTATACGGAAGCTCCTGAAACTGTGAACATGTTATTGAAACAAAGGCTGAGATGGAGTTTTGGGGTAATGCAGAGTTTCTGGAAAAACAGGAAAACTATCCTGAATAAGAAATATGGGTATTTTGGAATGGTGGGGATGCCGAATATCCTGATCTATCAAATTATACTTCCGCTGTTTTCTCCGCTGGCAGATTTCTTTATGGTGCTTTCTATTATAACAGGGCTGTTTTCTTTATCTTCCGTAAATTCACTTACCTTAGAAGGAATGGGTAGCTTATTAAGCCTTGATAATGGTTTTGGACAGGTATTTTTCTTCTATTGTGTATTTATTCTGGTAGATTTGTTCTTTGCAGGAATCGCCTTCAGAATGGAGAAAGAGTCTTATAAGAAACTGATTTATATCATCCCGCAACGTTTTTACTGGAGACAATTGATGTACCTGGTCTTATTCAGATCGGTACGTAAGGCGTTGAAAGGGGAGCTGGAAGGCTGGGGAGTTCTAAAACGTACCGGTAATGTAAAAGAGCAGTCTTAGCGGCTTGTTTACCTTACTAATTAATAATAATACATTAACATATACAACACGAAAGAATAATAATATGACTAACGATAACGCAAAACAAATATTTGCAGATTTTAATGAATTCTATGTAAAAGCTGTTGAACCTTTAAAAAAAGAGAATCCAATCTTTGTAAGATTAGATGGCAAAACTAAAGGTGATACCCGCGTAATTTTTGCACACTTTATGTATCAGGATAGAAAATGGAAAGTGAATGCAGATACACATATTGACAGGCTTAAGATCGCTTTTGATCTTGGAGCTAAAGGAGATGATCCGTTTGTAATCAAAATGCTGAGAGATAATAAAGGTGAATACCTGGCTATTAAAGGTCAGCCGGTAAGAAACAGTAAGATTTATATCTACGCGCAGGACGCGAAATAAGAGACATAAAAAACCCGCTTATCGAGAGATAAGCGGGTTTTTGTTTTAAACGGTTTTCTTTAGTTCGATCACTGTGATTTCCGGCCAGATGCCAATCCTCCCTGAAAAACCAAGGAAACCAAAACCGCGGTTAATATTCAATACTCTGCCGTTTTCTGATTTGATACCTGCCCAATGTGCATAGCGATATTTAACAGGGCTCCATTTAATACCAAATGCTTCCAAGCCGAACTGCATTCCATGGGTATGACCAGCAAGTGTTAATTGTACTTTATTACCAAAAACCTTAACCTGTTCTTCCCAGTGACTTGGATCATGGGACAATAAGATTTTAAATTCGCTGTTATTTGTGCCGGCAAGTGCTTTTGGCAAATCGCCTCTTTCGCCAAAGCCAAGTCCCCAGTTTTCTACTCCTGCGAGGATAATATGCTGATCGTCTTTTTTAATTTCAACATGCGTATCCAGTAGTAATTTAAAGCCCAGATCCTGGTGATAGGCTTTTAATTGTTGCAGGTTTTTAGCTTTTTCAAGCTCATTTTCCCATTTGATATAATCACCATAATCGTGATTTCCTAAAATAGAGAATTGACCATATGGTGCTTTGATCTGTGAAAAATAGCTGATCCAGGGCTTTATTTCTTCTGCTTTATTGTTGACCAGATCTCCTGTGAAAACAAACAGATCAGCTTTTTGTGCATTGATCAGGCTGATTCCGCGCTGTACAGCAGCTGGATTATTGAAACTTCCAGCGTGGACGTCAGAGATTTGTGCGAGTTTGAAACCGTCAAATTTATCTGGCAGGTCATCGAAATAAAGTACATGATTGATGACTTTGTAATTGTATTTGCCAAAGATCATTCCGTAAATAAAAAGTACAATAGTTAGCAGGAACATCAGAAAGGATAGTTCTACCCAGTAAAGATTTCTTCCTGCGCCTGTAAAAATCCGCGGTACATCACCGATAAGCAGGAAAACTGAGACCACTACTTCGGCAGCAAAAAGCGTAAGCAGCAAGTGGCTGGATACCTTGAAAAACATGTCCATGCCATGTGCATTCATTCTTCTGATTGCGAGAAAGAGGGAACCAATAGCGACTATGATAAACAGGCAGAAGACTGGTGTAGTCAAAGCCGATGTGCTTATAATTAATAACCCCGAAAGTACGTACCAGTTTAACAGAAAGATAAAAATGGCAAAAAGTATAAAGGGGAGGGGACTGATTTTTCTTTTCATAATATGCAATAAATATAAATAAATTCCGGGCGTCAGGTAGTAAATACTAAAAATAGGGTTTCTGGCTATGTTTTGTAGGGGTACTGTAGGGGTTGTGGTATACCAGTACTACGCCAGTACCCCTGCAAAACCGTGCCGGATTGTACAGCTATTTCAGGAGTAAACATCAAATTCTTAAAATTTAAATTGCCTGGTAAATTCTTCTGGTTGGATAATAATATAACGGATGAGCGGGAATTCTTTTCTGATCGCAGCCTGGATAATGTCAATAGCTTCATTGATCTGATGGGTATTCAAATCTTCTTTGAAAGTTGCGATCAGCATTAATAACACTTCATCCGGTGATTGATAAGTAGACACAACGGTTAGAACTTTGGAAATTCCCGGAACTCTTTCAGTGATTTCCACGATTTTCTGCCTGGACATCGCAGAGATCCCTTCGCCCATTAATAAGCTACGACTTTCTCTGGCCAGTATTAAGGAAACTCCAACCAATAGCAGCCCGACCAGTAAAGAGGCTACGCCATCCAGTTTTGGTAAATTAAGCCAGTGGTTGAGTACCATACAAATCATGACGGTGAATAATCCCAAAACAGCAGCACCGTCTTCAAAAAGTATTAAGAAGCTGGAAGGATCTTTACTTTTTACAATCGCATTCCACCAGGTTTCCTGACCTCTCACTTTGTTGAAAGCTTTAGCGGCAATCACTAAAGATGTACCTTCAAAAACAACACATAAAGCCAGTACTACGTAATTCCAGGTTGGATCTCCAAGCGGTTCGGGATTTGAGATATGGATAATACCCTGATAAATAGAGATTCCTCCACCTAAACCGAAAATCAGGATAGAAACAATAAATGAATAGAAATAGAGCTCTTTTCCATAACCGAAAGGGCGCAGTGCATCTGCCGGTTTTTTACTTCTTTTTAATCCGAAAAGCAGTAAAAGCTGGTTAACGGTATCAACGAGGGAATGAATTCCTTCTGAAATCATAGAGGCACTATTGCTGAATGCGCCTGCTATAAATTTGGTAATGGCAATGAGCAGGTTCGCTGCCAGCGCACTATAAATGGATGCTTTTTGATTAGCCATAGGTGTAAAATACGCAAGAAAATAAGAATGTTAAAAAGACTTTAACCTTTACTGTACAAAACAAAAGGACAAAATGTTTTAAAACGATCCCGCGTATTTTTTATGCAGTAACAGGGATCAGCATTCTTGTCCTTTTCTGGAATCTGAAAAACAGCATGACAGAAGCGGTAAGCAGTCCAAAAGTCAGACCGTACCAGATTCCGTTTACGCCCATTTTTAAAGTAATACCTAAAAAATAACCTAATGGGATACCAATAATCCAGTAAGCAACAAAAGTGATGACCGTTGGGATATTTACATCCCCCAGACCTCTTAGAACTCCGAGTCCAACTACTTGTGTCCCATCAAATAACTGGAAGAAACCAGCAATAATCAATAGTTGAGCTGCGATATGAATTACAGCGGTATCTTCCGTATAGATATAAGGTAAAATATGGTTCGCACAAACAAAAGCTACAGCGGTAATGCTCATAAAGACAGCAACGACATGGTAACTTGCTATGGCTGATCTTCTGAGGTCAAGGAAGTTGCTTTTACCCAGGTTGTTACCTGTTTTAATGGTGGCTGCTGAGGCAATTCCGCTGGCCAGCATATAAGTTACAGAAGCCAGGTTAATGGCCACCTGATGAGCTGCCTGTTCTACAGCGCCAATGGTACCAATCAGGATCGCAGCACCACTGAATGCACTAATCTCAAAAGAGTATTGCAAAGCAACGGGTGCACCGATTTTTAAGATTTTAATACTTCTTATTTTATCAATCAGCGTCAGTTTAAAGTTTTGCAGGTATATTTTGAAGTTCTTAGAGTTAAAGACATAAATGCACATCACAGTAGCCATTAAGATCCTGTCGACCAGGGTAGAGATCCCTACACCTTTAACGCCCATAGGCGCAATGCCGAACATTCCTTTAACCAGGATTATCCCAAGGATAACATTGATAATATTTCCCCAGATAGAGATAAACATAGCCTGTTTGGTAAAACCCAGTCCTTCTGCAAATTGCTTGAAAGTATTAAAAATCATCAATGGAATGATAGAAAAACTAAGGTATCCAAGGTAAGGTTTTGCATAGGCAACAACTTCCGGGGATTGTCCGAGGTTATCAATGATCAATAAGGTTCCAAAGTGTGTCAAAAGATACAGGAAGATACCTATCATGATATTAATTAATAAGCTATTTGATAATAATCTTCCGCATTCTTTATAATTCTTACGCCCGTTTTCCTGTGCGATAAGGGGAGTTAATCCATAGGAAATACCCATTCCCAACACGAGGATGATCATAAACAAACTATTCACCAGCGAAACTGCTGCTAATTGGACCGTTCCTGCAAAATGACCAACAATCACACTATCGACAAGGTGCACAAGGGTTTGACCCAACTGAGAAACCACAATAGGCATAGCTAATCTAAGGTTATCTGAATAATAAGGCTTGTATTTTGCGTAAAAGGAACTGAACATAACAATTGAATTGAACCGGCAAAGGTACGGCTATTTAAGTGTTGTCATGGTAAAATATTCTTCTTTTTCGGAAGAATGGGGCTGAATCAGGTCAGCAAGTATGAAACTGACGAGTATTTTCTGCGCTTTCTGATTAGAGATTTTAGTGAGTTTACTAAATTGTTTTAAGGTAATCCGCCCTTCCTGATCAAGATATTTTAATAACTTTTGTTCCTGTTCTGTATAAGTGATCAGCTGCCCGCTATGGGTGTTTTCTTTTTTCAAAACATCAACGATGATCTTACTGGCCAGGATACTTTTATCATTGACCCGGAAATAGACCCACCATTTTTTGTTTTCGTCGAGCGCGTAATGGGGTTTGGTATCACTTTGCGGAATTTTAGCGACCAGTACCAGTTTACTATCAACGTATATTTCTTCAAATTCCGGTTCAATCGCTGGTTTGCAGAATTGATGCGCGGATTTGGTAATCATGTACTTTTCTTCTTCTTCAGATTTAACGCCTTTGATCGTGCCGTCATCGGCCACGCCTATCAATAGTTGTCCTCCTTTATTATTTGCAAAGGCTACGAGGCTTTTTGCAATCTTTTCATAGTTGTTAATTGTCTTTTTAAAATCCAGTGTAGTTCCTTCTCCTTGCAAAATAAGTTTCCTGATATTCATTTTTAGAGGTTTTAACGGACATTTCTATTTAATAAGCTACCGGGCCATTCTCGCCACTGTGCAGGTTTCTGACATATACCTCATTCATCACTGTGGCACAAACCTCGCCATCTCTGTTTTTAATTTCCATGGGATATGCTTTAACAAATTTTCCACTGGTATTCAACGCTTCAATGGCATCATTCAGCATTTCATCGGTAATCAGAATCGTAAAATATAAGGCTGATCTCCCTGGTTTCAGATATTGTATACTTGCGCTTTTGAGCCATACTCTGATTTTAAATCCCTGGCGCTGTAAAAGCTGATCGAATAATAAAGCATAAAATGGATCTGTTGCGGCATAAATAGTTCCGCCAAATATGGAACCATTATAGTTTTTATTGAAAAGGCTTTTATAGATTTTAACATCAGCTCCCCTGAACCCTTTATGGAATTTTTTAACCCAAATACGCTGGAAAAGTAGTGGGGGATAAAAACGCAGTCCCCATTTAAGTGTTCTTTCTGATACTATCATGAGCTTTAAATATCAGAAAGATTATTGGCATCTTGTAGAAACTGTAAAAATTAATGTGATAAATTTTACAGTTCTCAGAGAATATTCTGCTTTAAAAAAACCGGCTGGCTTTTGATCCCGTATATCATTTTACAAAACTGATATAACAAAATTAAACTTTATGAAAAAGCAAATTTTTACGGTTGCAATGGCTGTTGCATTTCTTTCTTTAGCTTCAGCTTGCAATTCATCAAAACATGAGACTGCTACGGATACAGCTACGTCTAAAATGGCAGATACCAGCAGTAAAATGTCAAGTATGGCTGATACTTCTAAAATGAGCACTCAGGAAGGCGTTATGGTGGGTGGAGCTTTAATGGTACCTACAAAAAATATTGTAGAAAATGCTGTTGAATCTAAAGACCATACTACATTGGTTGCTGCTGTTAAAGCTGCTGGATTAGCTGAAACGTTAAGTGGAAAAGGCCCTTTTACTGTTTTTGCACCTACTAATGAAGCTTTTGATAAATTACCAGCTGGTACAGTAGCTAAGTTGCTTAAACCAGAAATGAAAAAAGACCTGGCTGGTGTTTTAACTTATCACGTAGTTGCAGGAAATTATAAAGCTGCTGATTTAAAAGATGGTTTAGAACTGACTACTGTTCAGGGACAAAAAATTAAATTCAGTAAAAAAGATGGTCAATGGTATGTGAATGATGCAAAAATTACTATTACTGATGCAGTTTCAAGCAACGGGGTGACGCATGTTATTGACGCAGTGTTAATGCCAAAAAAATAGTTTAATAATAGGTAGTTGATTTTTTTTTGAGGCTTTGCTGGTTGAATAGCAAAGCCTTTTTTATATAACAAATGTTATATAAAAATCTAACTTTGTTCCCCTATATATATTCACGGAACGATGTTAAAAGATAAAGTTGTAGAAGCGTACCAAAAGATCCAGGATGAAATTTGCCAGGCTTTGGCTTCAGCCGATGGCGGAGTGCAGTTCGAAGAAGAAATCTGGACCAGAGAGGGTGGAGGCGGTGGCCGCACACGCATTTTTCAGAATGGAAATGTAATTGAAAAAGGTGGAGTTAATTTCTCTGCTGTATATGGTAAATTACCGGAAGCAGTCAAAAAGGCATTCAAGGTAGAAAATGATGAATTTTTCGCTACCGGAGTATCTATCGTTATTCATCCTTCGAATCCATTTGTACCTATTATACATATGAATATCCGTTATTTTGAAATGGATGAGCAAACCAGATGGTTTGGTGGCGGGATAGATTTAACACCACATTATGTAATTGATGAGGATGTCCGCTTTTTTCATCAGTTGCTAAAACAAACCTGCGATGAGTTTGATGCTTCGTTTTATCCGAAATTCAAAAAACAGGCAGATGATTATTTCTTCATTAAACACCGCAATGAAATGCGTGGTGTAGGCGGAATATTCTATGACAGGCTGAAACCTGAAAATACCGGGCTGGACTGGGATCAATTGTTTAATTTCTCCCTTGCGGTTGGTAATTCGTTCGTTCCGGCTTATACTGAGCTGATTGAGCGGAACAGAAATACTGAATTTACAGCGGAGCAGCAGGAATGGCAATACGTAAGAAGAAGCCGTTATGCAGAATTTAATTTAGTTTATGATTCAGGTACAAAGTTCGGTTTGGAGACAAACGGAAGGATAGAATCTATCTTAATGAGCTTACCACCAATGGCAAAGTGGATATATAATCACCAGACTACAGAAAACAGCCCAGAGGCTGCAACTCTGACCAAGTTAATAAAAGGTATAGACTGGGCTTAATTTTTTTCCACAATGCGCTTAAACGGCAATATTTTCTTAAATTCGCAAGGTTATAACATTACCTTATTTAAATCGTTTTTAACGAACATCAATATTTTATGGCAGAAGATTTAGAAAATCAGGAAAACGACAAAATTATAAAAATTGATATTGACGAGCAGATGAAGTCTGCCTACATCGATTATTCGATGTCTGTTATTGTATCAAGGGCGTTACCTGATGTACGCGATGGGTTAAAACCTGTACACCGTCGTGTACTTTACGGGATGCTTGATCTTGGTTTGGCGAATAACAGGCCTTACAAGAAATCAGCCCGTATTGTAGGAGAAGTACTGGGTAAGTATCACCCGCATGGTGATTCATCAGTATATATGACTATGGTTCGTATGGCACAGCCATGGAGCTTACGTTATTTACTGGTAGAAGGTCAGGGTAACTACGGTTCGATTGATGGTGACTCTCCGGCAGCAATGCGTTATACGGAAGCGAGATTCCAGAAAATCGCTGAAGATATGCTTGCAGATATCAATAAAGATACTGTAGACTTTCAGTTAAACTTTGATGACTCTTTAAAAGAGCCAACAGTGCTTCCGGCAAAAGTTCCTAACCTTTTAATTAATGGTTCTTCGGGTATTGCAGTAGGTATGGCAACAAATATGCCTCCTCACAATATTACAGAGGTAATCAATGCGACTATCGCCTACATCGAAAATACAGAGATTACTATTCCTGAGTTAATGAAATTCGTAAAAGGCCCGGATTTTCCTACCGGAGCAATAATTTACGGATATAATGGCGTTTCAGATGCTTTTGAAACTGGTAGAGGACGTATTGTAATGCGCGCTAAAGCTGAGATCGAAACTGTTAAAGACCGCGAAACGATTATCGTTACTGAAATTCCTTACCAGGTTAACAAAGCAATGATGATTGAGCGTACTGCTGAATTAGTCGGAGAGAAAAAACTGGAAGGTATTTCTAATATTAAGGATGAATCAAACAAGGATGGTATCCGTATCGTTTATGAAATTAAACGTGATGCGAATGCTTCGATTGTATTGAACAACCTTTTCAAACAAACTGCATTACAAACTTCATTCAGTGTAAATAATATCGCTTTAGTGAATGGCAGACCTCAGATGCTGAATCTGAAAGATCTGATCAGACACTTTGTAGATCACAGACATGATGTAATTGTACGCCGTACTAAGTTTGAACTGGATGAAGCGCAGAAACGTGCACACATTCTGGAAGGTTTATTAATTGCTTTAGATCATTTAGATGAAGTAATTAAGTTAATCAGAGCGTCAAATACTCCTGAAGAAGCAAGAACAGGCTTAATGGAGCAGTTTGGTTTAAGTGATATTCAGGCGAGAGCGATTCTGGATATGACTTTACGCCGTTTAACAGGACTGGAAAGAGACAAGATCAAAGAAGAGTTTAATGAGTTGATGAAAACGATTGAATACTTGCAATCTATCTTAGCTGATGAAAGTCTTAGAATGCAGATTATCAAGGATGAGCTTGCTGAAATGATGGATAAATACGGTGATGAACGTAGAACTACTATCGTTCACTCAGCCGAAGATATGAGCATGGAAGACTTTATCGAAGATGAAGAAGTCGTGATCACAATCTCTCATGAAGGTTATATCAAACGTACACCTGCAACTGAATACCGTACACAGGCAAGGGGTGGTAAAGGTTCTAAAGGAAGTGATTCAAGAAATGAAGATTTCATTGAGCATTTACTGATTGCTTCTAACCACAACTATATGTTATTCTTTACTGAAACAGGACGTTGTTTCTGGTTAAGGGTATACGAAATTCCTGAAGGTTCAAGACTAAGTAAAGGAAGAGCGATCCAGAACATTATCAATATTCCTAAGGAAGAGAAAATCAAGGCCTATATTAAGGTTAAGAATCTGAAAGATCAGGACTATCTGGAGAACAATTATATTATCATGTGTACCAAAAAGGGAACGATTAAGAAAACTTCTCTGGAAGCTTATTCAAGACCAAGGGTAAATGGTATCAATGCAATTAATATCAATGAAGGTGATCAGTTACTGGAAGCTAGTTTAACAAGCGGATCAAGCGAAATCATCATGGCATTGCGGTCTGGACGTGCTATCAGGTTCAATGAGGCGACAGTAAGACCGATGGGCAGAACAGCTACCGGAGTAAGAGGTGTTACTTTAGGTCATGCTGCTGATGAAGTTGTTGGCATGATTGCTGTTGATGATCCATCAGCAACGGTAATGGTAGTTTCTGAAAAAGGTTACGGTAAACGTACTAATGTAGAAGATTACCGCGTTACTAACCGTGGTGGTAAAGGTGTAAAAACAATTACTATTACGGAGAAAACAGGTGATCTGATCGCTATTAAAGCGGTTACTGATGCTGATGATTTAATGATTATCAATAAATCGGGTATCGTTATCAGAATTGTATTAAGTCAGCTTAGGGTTATCGGAAGAGCAACACAAGGTGTTCGTCTGATTAATTTAAAAGGTAATGACTCTATTGCATCTGTTGCGAAAATCGAGCATGAGGATGATCCTGAAGAAGAAGTTAACGGAGAGCTGTTGTTTGTAGATCCTGCTGATGTATTGCCTGAAGAAGCTGGTACTGAGGAAGCTGAAACTGAAGAAGAGGATGAAGAAGGTGAAGCAGATGATACTGAAGAAACAGAAGAAAACTAAGTATAAATTAAATTAAAAACAGACCCAATAAACCCTGTAGTAGTAACGGATATCTCTTATCCTTTTAAGCTCCAGGGTTTATGTTCATTAAAACCAATTTACAATATGAAAAAAGTAGTTTTAAGTATGCTTTTAATAGGTGCTGCCACCTATGCAAACGCTCAGAAGAGTGAAGTTTCCAAAGCTAAAAATACCTGGGCATTAGCAAGTTTACCTAGCGCTAAGACTTTAGATGAGACCTTAAAATCTCTTGAAGATGGATTAAAGACTACTGACAATGCTATTGCAAACGAAAAGTCTAAAGATATGCCTGAGGCGTGGTCTTACAGAGCATTATTTGCATCAAGAATCTCATTTGTAGATTCTTTAAATATTGCAAATGCAGTTGCTAAGGATAAGATCGCTGAAGAGGCTATTGCAAAAGCTAAAGAATTAGATACAAAAGGTGGTGAGAAAGAAAACATTAAAGAAGCGGAACAAACTTTGTCTAATGCTTTAAGAAACAGAGCGATTTTTGCTTACAATAAAAAAGATTTCAAGTCGGCACTTCAGTTTTTCAATGAATTAACGGTTAAAAATCCTCAGGATACTTCAACCTTTGTAAACGCAGGTGTTACTGCTAAACAGATTAATGATTATCCTGAAATGGTTAAAAACTTCAAAAAAGCAATTGATTTAGGATCTAAAGATTCAGAATCTTTATACAGTGAAATCATTTCTACTGAATTCAGCCAGGTGAAAGATACAGTTGCTGGTACTGCTTTATTAGAAGCTGCATTAGCTAAATATCCTGAGAATTCTTATTTCTCTGGTATGCAGACTGACCTTTATATCAAACAGGGTAATGTTGCAAAAGCTCAGGAATCATTAGCTAAATTAATTGCTAAAGACGGTAAAAATGCTTCATACCAATATGCTATGGGCGATACTTACTACAAACAAGCTTTAGATTTACAAGGAAAAAGAAACAAAATCGACCCTAAAAAGAAAAAGGAATTTGATGATGTAACTGCTAAGATGAAAGGTTTTATTGATCAGGCATTACCTTACTACAAAAAAGCTTATGAATTAGATCCTAAAATGGTTTCTGCTTTAGAAAACTTAAAAGTTATTTATGCTTTTAAAGATGACAAAGTAAACTATGAGGCGACTAAAAAATTACTGGATGCGCAAAATGGTACGCCAGCTGCTGCACCAAAAAAATAATTATTGATCACAAATGTGATATTAAAAGAGGGATAAATTTTATCCCTCTTTTTTTTTGTATAAATTTGTAGCTAAGCCTAATGAAGCATATGATGAAGAAACGATATTTATTTGCAGTTACTATTTTAATGGTGAGTTCCACTTCAGCGTTTTCCCAAAAGACCCAACTCTATATTGCGAGAAATAGTGTAGGAAAGCTTCAGGCAGCAATTGCAAACAAACAGGATCAAAAGACACAATTGTCGATCTTGGCAGAAGGTATTAAAGCGGCAGAGGCTGCTGAAAAGGATAGAGAAACAAAGAAATGGCCTGAAACCTGGGCGCTAAAGTCTTACCTGAGTTCTTATATTGCTATTATTGATCCAAGTCAGGATAATTCTGATAAATATTTTGATCTGGCTATTAATGCGATAGATTCTGCTAAAAGGTTTGATAAGTTTGAAGATAACTCAGGTTTGATCAAAGCATCAAGCTATAACGTAAATATCAAGAAACAGCAAAAAGGAAAGTCTGCTTACCAGGCGAAGGATTTTAGCGCTGCCTATAAATATTTGAAAGAGGTAAGTGATTTCTTTCCTAAGGATACAATTTTGGCTGTAAATGCTGCTTTAAGTGCGGAGGGTGTTAAAAATGAGGACGAAGCTTTAGCTTATTACAAACGTGCTAAAGAGAATGGAATCATGAATGCTGTAGTATTTCAGCGTATGGCTGATATTTATAAGCGTAAGCTGGATAATGACCTGGCTTTAAAAACACTACAGGAGGGATTGATTTACAATCCTTATAATGATTTATTAAATAATGATTATATCAACTTGTTGCTGGATACTGAAAAGTATACTGAAGCCAGACAGGTAATTGAAAATACTTTAAAGGTAGAGACCAGAAGTAAGTTGTTATATTATTTGTTTGGTTATCTGCATCAGAAAAATACAAATATGGGGACTGCCGAATTAGCTTACAACAAGGCTTTGGAGATAGACCGCAATTATTTTGACGCATTATATCAGTTAGGTCTGGTTTATCTTAATTTGAGCAATGATGCATTGGCTACTCCTAAAAAGGATATCCTGGCATTTACTTCTAATCTTAACCGTGCTGAGATCATTTTATCACAAGCGCATCATGTGAATAGAAAGGATAAGCCGACTATTAATTTATTAATTGATATTTATACGCGTAAAAACAGATTTGACAGGGCTCAGGAATTGAAAGCCCAGTTAGAAGAGTTTTAGAAGGGTAGAGGTCTGAAAATATAAAATGCATCAGAAGAGGATTCGCAAGGGTTTGATTTTCTGATGCTTTTTGCGTTTATTTTGCATTTACAAGTTGTATTTTATTATTTTGAATTTCTATATTGAAATACCATTCTTTTGATTTTCCTGAGGTATCAAAAGGCATTTTTTCTAAAACTGCCCTGTTATATTTTTTTAGAACCACTTTGTTAGTGTCTAAAATTGTAAGTAGAAAACTGGCGGGTAGTCTTACGGCATCAAATTTGGCTAATGGTAATTGTTGATTTAACTGGTTATAACCTAAATCATTCTTGCCCTTCAATTCTAAGGTGTCTTTGCATTGAAATTCAGGCAAATTTGAAATACTTATTCCTTTTTTCTTGTAGTTTTCAATTTCTATTTTGGAATATTGAAAACAAGAGACAAGAAATAAATGCGAATCAGTATTGTTGATTACTGAAAAGGTCTTCATACTATTTTTATTTTCAGCTTCTTTTATCCGGGGGTCTGAACCACCGAAGAAATTATAGTAGAAGGCACCAAAGCATAAGGCTAGTATAGCAATTATACCTGATAAATATATAAGGATCTTGTTTTTCATTTTATCTCTAATTTAGTTAACCATAGCAATCCAATAACATCTTCTTGAGCTGCTACTGATCTTTGATACTTTAAAAGTACGGGCTCCGCCCTTCCTGTAGTCTTGTTTATTTTTTGCTTATAATATTTCATTAGATCTAATTCTCCACTTTCGGGATAATATTCTCCGGATATATAAGGATATTGATCCATATGTGTAGCATCTTTCCAAGCTTTTACAATTGTACTTTCATCTGGGGTGGGTTTAGTGTCCTGAGGAAATAAATAAGAACTTCCTTTATGTTGCCAGGAGTATCCATATCCTCTATATGCTTGTAATATTGGATGACCTATTTCATGAGCAGCAGTAAAAGAAAAATCAATATCTTCATTTGCGGCTTCTTGATAACCCCAACCGTTAGAATACTTTATATACCCAACATTATAAGATAATTTTGCTAATATACCGGGATTGCCACTTCTATCCCAATCGCCATTTGTATTAAAAACCAAATCAACACTATTTAAGGCATTTTTCTTTGTATCTATAGCATTAACAAAAACGTTATAAGGTTCGTTATTAATTTTTATATTTTCATCTGTCTCTGTATACTTCTTTTTGTTTTGGTTTCTGCTCCAATATTCGGCCAAACCATACAACGTCAATTTTTTTAATTCTTCAAAGCTACGTACCGGAATTTTGTAAGGTTCTTTTTTTTCTTTTGCTATACTTTCAGCGGGTATATAATCCCATGGATTTATTGTCCTATTGGGATCCGCCATTCCACCCATCTTTATTGGATCTATACCCTTTGAACCACCATCTTCTAGTTTTACACGGAGGGTAACATCAATTTGTTTATTTAATTTGTTTATCGTTAAATCTACCCATTTTACTTCTGCATAATTAAAAGAGAACGGTTCTGTAACTGCGTACTTAGCTCTATAATTAGCTTGACCTTTAATAATAGCTGTAAAACTACCCTCATCTGTCAATAATTTACTATTGTAAATACCTTCATTATCAAACCCATCCCATATGATTTCATATTCACCGGCTGGCCAAAACCTCGGGTTTATTTTTTCTGCAATAGATTGCGTTTTATCTTCATTCTTACTTTTTGATCCTGCCTTTATTTCTACAGTTTTAAGTTCAAAAGTGGCCGAATATCCTGTGTAAATTACTTTATCCTCTTTTTTAATGCTTAATTGCCATTGTTGAACGCCTTTTCCAGTTATAGTCACCTTAAAGTATAATAATTTGTTTTCTAATTTCCCCTTGTAATCGACGATGCCAAGAGGCAAAAAGGTCTTTTCCTTCTTTAAGATCTCAATCTTAATATCAAAGTCAGTGGCCTCTTTTACCGGTGGAGCTAGTGGCTCTCCGTAAATTATTCCGTCATTAGAATGTTCAACTATTTTTCTTGCAGCACTGGATTGAATTTTGTCAGCATACAAAGTGTAATCTAATTTTGCCGTCTCAGTCATATGACCACCTGAAATTTTAATGATACTGCCTTTTGCCATGCTAATAGTCTTTTTTGGAGATTAATTTTAAATATAAATTAGAAGGAAAAGGAGTTTAATAATCGTCAAATTTATATATAATAATACGATAATTTAAGTGCTAATGCATAATATATTATGTTGATCTTACTAAAGATGATTAATCCATTTAACTTTAATAATCTATTTTTCAGAGTATAACTTAATATAAGGCCAAAAAAGCATAATCTTAGCTCAGTGGTTCTGGTTAATTTAGGGGTAACATCACTAAACCAAATATAATTAACCTCTATTTTATGCGAAGCTTATTCCATATTGCCGCCTTGGCATGTATTTTATTTATCTCTCCGATGAAGTCTGTTCTTGCTCAGCAGACCACTTATGAAGCCGAATTTGGCGTATTAGCTAACGGTGCGAATATTCAGAATTGCACCACCTGTTCGGGAGCAAAAATGGTTGGTAACCTTGGTGGAACAACTAATGGAAGCCAGGTCAATACCGTTAATGTCAATACAGCGGGCACCTATAATCTTACTATTTATTATGCGACTAATGATCCCCGGTCTTTATTTCTGAAAGTTAATAATAGTACAAGCGTAGAATTACCTTGTTTTCCTTCTGGGGAGTGGAGTACTGTAGCTGCTGTAACCACAATTGTGACACTCAATCAGGGAAATAATAGGATCAGACTGGACAACAGTTCGGGCTGGGCACCTAATGTCGATAAATTGGAAATTTCTCCTTTAGATGCAGCGGTAAAGACTATCAATTTCGGCACAGGTAACCGGATCGCTTATAATCTATCGACTGGTAAGTACGACGTTTATTTTAATAATACTAAAACGATTATAGATGCTTATGCGAGTGCGAAGGCAAATGCGACAAATTCGAGTACCGGTTATACCACCCGTACTTACGCTGCTGTTGCCATTAATGATGGATTTGGTGCGGGAACAAAGCATACTATCAGTATGTCTGGAAATGGGTTAATCCCAATGCAGCAAGTTTTTTATGTCTATAATTCAAGAAATTATTTTTATACTGAGGTCATCCTGAATGGTGCCGGTGCTAACAGTTATTATATGTCGCCTTTGGTTTCAACTAATTCAAAACTCCCTTTTAGTGGAGATCTTAAAGCTTTATATGTTCCTTTTGATAATGATACTTTTATAAGATATGATGCTAAATCCTTAAGCAGTGCTGTAAATACCACCAGCGCTGAAGTCAGTGCAATTTATGACAATAACAGTCGTAATGGCCTTGTATTCGGTTCAATAGAGCACAGTGACTGGAAAACCGGGATTAAAATCAATGGTACGGGTACAAACCTTAATGCACTGGAAATATTTGGCGGTTTTGTGGAAGAACAAACTACCAGGGATAAAAGAGGGCATGGATGGGTAGGGGTAGGAACCTCAACCGCAAAATCTCCCAAAATGCTGGTTGGTTATTTTAACGACTGGCGTGAAGGGATGGAAGAATATGGTAAGTCTAACAGTATAGCTGAATCGCGTTATATATTTAGCTGGACACAGCCAACGCCTTTTGGATGGAATAGCTGGGGAGCAATTCAAAGCAATCTTTCTTTAACAAATGCGAAAGGAGTAGTTGATTTTGTGAATACCAGTTTAAAAGGGTACCGTAATGGAAATACGGCTTATATAGATCTTGATTCTTATTGGGATAATCTGAATGATAGTCAATTAAAAGAATTTGCTGATTATTGTAAAAGTAAAGGCCTGAAACCTGGAATATACTGGGCTCCGTTTGTAGATTGGAGTAAAACTAGCAGAACTGTAGAGGGAAGCTCAGTTAATTATACAGAGATCTGGACTAAACAAAATGGTGCTTACCATGATCTGGATGGTTGCCGGGCTATCGATCCAACACATCCTGCCACTAAACAGCGCATTGGTTATATGATTGGCCGCTTTAAAACAGCTGGCTTTGAAATGATAAAGATTGACTTTATTGGTCATGCAGCGATTGAAGCGGATAGTTATTATGATCCATCTGTACATACCGGGATGCAGGCTTTTCGCAAAGGAATGGAATATCTGACTGATCAGCTGGAGGGTAAAATGCTGGTTTATGCAGCTATTTCGCCAAATCTGGCTACTGGCCGGTATGCACATACCAGAAGGATTGCCTGTGATGCGTATTCTGCTATCGGAGAAACTCAATATACGCTGAACAGCACAAACTATGGCTGGTGGCAAACTTATATCTATAATTACATTGATGGTGATCATTTAGTGCTTAAAAATGAGTCTTTAGGTACGAATAAAGCCAGGGTAACTTCTGGTGTGGTCAACGGAACATTAATTGCCGGGGATGATTTTTCTACCACCGGCCAATGGAGCGGCAGAGCGCAGACTTTATTTCAGAACCAGGATGTACTGGATATCGCAAGAAACGGAGTTGCATTCAGGCCCGTAGAAGGAAATACCGGGCAGGGGGCAAGTGAGTTATTTACCAGGCAGATAGGGGGATATTTTTATCTGGCCGTTTTAAATTACGGTTCATCGGCTAAATCCTATACTATTGATATGAACCGTATCGGATTAAATCCTTCGCAGAATTATTCAGTTAAAGAGTTGTACAGCGGGAATAATTCATCGGCATCAGGCACATTAACTGCAAATTTAGGAGCCGCAGATGCTGCAATTTATCGTTTTGATCTGGGTGGTTCGAGCCAGGCTTCAAATATTCCTGAACGGAAAATTATTCCTGAAACGCCAAAAGAATTTCTTCCTTTTCCAAATCCTGTTATAGACTGGCTGAAGTTAAATAGTGAAACTGTAATTTCTTCTGCAAAACTAACTTCGCTAAGAACTGGTCAGATCGTTCAGACAGTGACGCATGTAAACAGTAAAAATCTGGAATTAAATATGAAAGATTATCAGGATCCTTTTTACGTGTTGACCGTGACAGGTTCGGATGGTGTGGTGAAAACTTATAAGATTATAAAAAATTAGAAAATGAGTTCTAGCTCAGAATTTGAAGCTGATTTTGGTGGTCAGGGGCGTATGATAAAAACGTACTTAACATAATGTTAATTATATAACAATAATATAAAAAGGAATAATGTACACATTTACTGGTAGTTAAGTGCTAAAATCAGGAGTTTTATAATTTATAATTTTATATCGTGTGGAATATTCATTCCACACGATATAAAAGGTCTTGTTAAGGATTAAATGCATAAGCCACATAATAAATCGCGCCAACTGCCGGATTCCCGTAAGAAGTGAAATTGTATTTATTCAGCACATTGGAACCGCCAATTTTAATCATAGAATTCACTGAAGGGATTTTAAGATTAACCTGTGCATCAAGTGAACCGAATGCAGGAACATTGCCGGAAGCAAAGGAAGAATTCCAATAAAATTTGCCCTGCCAGCGATAATTTACATTAAAACCAACATTTTTAATGATTTCTTTTTTTGCTATACCCAGGTTATAGCGGATTTTTGGCGTGTTGAAATCATTGATGTAATTATCAGGAATATCTCCAATGTTATTATAAGATATATTGCCGCTCAGGTTATAATTGCCCAGTAAATAGTCAATTCCCAGTGCTGCACCATAAGAAGTTACTTTGCCTGTCGCATTTACCGGAACACCGAATTTTGTAAAACCAGATCCGTCAGTATTTCTCTGATAAACATCGACCGCAGTAATAAAATCCTTATAAATATTGTAATAAGCGTAAGCATCGATCAGGAATTTAGACCCTAATAAACCTTTATAACCCACCTCAAAAGCCTGAACACTTTCAGGCCTCACCCCTTTCGCATCGAAACTATACCCTTTTAATAAAGCCGGATCAGCTTTTCCAGCGGCAGCAGCAGCCAGAAAAGCTCTATAACTAACATCTGTAAATGCCTGATTGGTAAACAAGCTATATTTATTCAGAATTTCAGGAATACCGCCAATCAGCCTCTGAGAGCCGCCACCCACTGATAAATCAATGTACTGATTCTGCGTAGTCGGATTTCGGTATCCGGTCTGGTAAGAAACCCGGATATTGTTATTTTTTGCGACGGTATAGACACCGGTCACTCTTGGTGTAAACCGGCCATCAAAGTTGCTGCTTTTATCATAACGGCCTGAAACTGTCAGTTTAAGTTTATCCTCAAAAAACTTCTTGCCCAATTGTGCAAAGCTGCCGTATTCTTTGATATTAATTTCATCCACCAGATCATTAAAAATCGTTCCGTTGGATCTTAACTGATATAAACGATAAGATGCGCCCAGTTGAAATTCAACAACGTTATTAAACAGATTACTGAAGTTATACATGCCTTCGTAATGATATAAATTAGTTTTATCATTGAACTTTGCTCCGTAAATCCCTTTCTTAAAATCAGTACCTGAAATGGTTGTATTCAATATTTGTTCCTTAGCCAGTGCAAATTCTCTGGAACCCGGAACAAACCTGCCCTGATCTGCTGCTGCTCTTGCCGCCGCATAGGCTACTGCATCTGTAGCGCCCTGGGACTTCGCACCAATATAATTTCCTACATACTGCGGAAACCAATCTGTTGATTTTTTAGAAGTTTCATTGATGTAACTTCCCAGGATTGAAGCGATATAAGAATCACCAGAACGTTCCTGTGTGGTATAACCCCTGACAAAAAAATCCTGTCCTTTTAACTCCAATTTGTACTGTCCGATACTAAAATTCCGCAAAGAATAACGATCCGATCCTGTATAAACAGAGGTACCACTGCCCCAGTAAACCTGCGCAATAGCCTCTACAGTCTTACTGAAACGGTAATTCGCCGAACCGGAGATTTTAAGTGATTGTGTCTTGTAATCTACCAGTGAACTCTCCTCATAACCCGTCCGGGATACGTTTTGATCGGGTAACAAACCTGGTGTATTCAGCCCTGCGTAAAATGGTCTCATGGTTGCATTTGTTCTTAGAAAGCCATTTAACGCATTTAATCCGGCTGGATTTGACTTAAATGCATCAATTTGTGCGGCAGTTGGAGGAGCTGGCAAACCAAGCGCACCCTGAACAAAGCCAGAAGTCCCGGCATTGAGTACAGATTGTGCCACATTACGCATGTTCTGGCTTACCTCATCACCATATACATTGATCCCATCATAATTCGGGTCTGAAGTTCTGTTGCCATCTTTTCCGGTTCTTGCGGCGCGGTCAAAGTTGGAGAAATTATCTGCCTGCCAGTCTTGTGCCTGAAGAAAAGAGAAGGTTCCTTTAACAGCGAATTTATTATTCCAGGCTTTTGCAAGACGGACGTCCAGCTGATTATAAGGCTGTACGCCGGTATTGTTATCGTTGACATGGTTAATCCCTGTCTTAAACTGAAAACTTGGGCCCTGATAATCAAACGGGCTTTTGGAAGTCATCAGCATCGTACCATTAATCCCGCCTGCACCATAAAGCGCTGATGATGCACCAGGCAGCAATTCTACATTGTCCACATCCAGGTCATTAATCCCGACAATATTACCTACCGCAAAATTAAGCCCCGGAGCCTGATTATCCATTCCATCGACAAATTGATTGAACCTGGTATTTCCGTTCGAATTAAAGCCTCTGGTGTTGATAGATTTGAAAGTTAAACTCTGGGTACTCACTTCAACTCCTTTCATATTATTCAGTGCGTCATAAAAAGACGGAGCGGCTTGTTCTTTGATTGCACTACTTCCCATTCTTTCTATAGACACTGGAGATTCTAATATCCTTTCCGGAGTTCTGGAAGCTGAAATAACAACTTCTTGTCCGAGAATACCTTCCTGTTCCAGTTCTATATTCAGATCGGTTGTATTTCCGGTAATCAACTTTTCAACGGTGGTATAGCCAAGAAATGAAATAATAAGAATAAAAGGTGCTTTTTGTTTGGTACTGAATGCATACTTTCCACTTTGATTGGTGGTGGTACCGACTGTTTTTCCTTTAACGGTAATTCCTGCGCCAGGGACAGGTTCTTTGCTGAGCTTATCAGTTACTGATCCGCTGATTACGACGCTTTGTGCCTGAACACAGATTGCTGTGATACAGAGCATTAAAAGCAAGAATACTGGTTTTGTAAATCTTCTCATCATACGTTAATTTATTATTTGGTTTACACTTACTTAAATTTAATGTAATTAAATGAAAATTTACAACGTTTAAGTCCCAATTATTTTGGTGGGTAAAACCATTAATTTAATACCGTAAATGTTAAATTTGAGGCTGAAATAAGGGTCATAGCTCTCCCCTTTCATATTCAGTATGAATTCATTGAAGATTCCTTTTAAAGCTCTTAAAAGCCGGTTTTTGTGTATTTATTGGCTGACTTACAGTGTGTTGTATATTAGTTTTTAAATCATTTTTTTAATCTGAGAAGCTAATAATGTAGTTCCAAATCCAAGTATGGCAATTAATAAGAATGACCAGCGAAGATTGGTTGCCTGCGCAATAAAGCCAATCATCGGCGGGCCGATCAAAAAGCCTAAAAACCCAACTGTAGATACTGCTGCGATTGCCATCCCCGGAGCCATAGTCTTAGACTTTCCAGCTAATGCCAATACCAGGGGGACTACAGATGATACACCAATTCCTACCATTAAAAAGCCTAAAGTAGCCGTATAAATATTTGGAAACATAACTGCCAGTAATAGCCCGGTTGTACTGATAATTCCGCTGAATTGCAGGATTTTGCTGATCCCGAACCGGGTTACAAACTTATCTGCTGCAAAACGTCCGCCTGCCATTGTAGCCATAAATGCGATTGATCCCATTGTGGTTAGTGCTTCGGGAACTGTAACTACTGTTTTAAAGTATACACCGCTCCAATCGAACATAGTACCTTCTGTAATCAGGCTCGCAAAAGCAATAAGGCCCAGCTTCAAAATATTACTATCAGGCTTTGCGAATAAGGGTTGTGATTCTGAAGCGCCGTCTTCCGGTAACAGATAACGCCAGGAATAAAAAACCAGGATCCAGCAAAGTATACCAACCAATGAAAAATGTATCCAGAAAGGCCATTTAAGAGCAATAGCCAGGGTTCCGATAGCGACACCAGTAAAGCCTGCCAAGCTCCATAATCCGTGAAAGGAGGCCATAATTGACCTTTTATATAACTCTTCTATTCCTACAGCCTGTGTGTTCATTGCGATCTCAAAAACATTGTTTAAAAATCCAAAGAGAAATAAAACAATAACCAATTGCCAGATATGGGAAGTCAATCCAATGATACATAACACGAAAGGAAATAGCAGGCCTGCGGCAATCAATACTTTACGGCTTGTAAATTTGGTAACCATCCACCCGGATATTGGTAAGCTGATCATTAAGCCTACTGGTAAAGCAAACAACACGCTTCCCAGTTCTCCATCACTCAAAGTATAGAAAGATTTAATATCATGGATACGGCATGCCCAGCTGGAATAAGTAAGCCCGGCTATAAAAAAGAAGATACTGGTTGCAATACGATGAGAACGTTTTTTATCAATAGATAAAGGCATATTTATGTTTTAAGAAGGGCATTGGATTTTTATCCAATGCCCTGTTTGGTGTTAATTTTTGTTTTTATACCAGGTGCAGTTGTAATTCGTCGTAATCTGCAATCTTTACAATATCTGCAAGATCTTCTAACTTTTTGTTATCGATTCCAATAAATTGTATACCTAATTGTTGTGTCGCCTGGTAATCCCATTTCCCATCACCTACATAGATGATTTCTGACAAAGGCATATCTATCCGGTGCAGAGTATTCATTTGCAGAATAGTATTGCCTATAATGTCACGTCTTGCTCTTGCGTCCTGTGCAAATGAGGCAGCTGCACAACCAGCAGTACTAATTCCTGCACAGCTCAATTTAAATAAGGCTGACTCTCTCCAGCCACCGGTAGCCAGACCAACACTGACCCCTTCCTGCGCGCAAAGTGCCTGAAGTATTTTACCTGCTTTAGGTATTTCTTTCATACATTCATTACGTTCTGTGTGTGCATTTTTCAGTAAAACTAAGAAATTCCTGATAAAGAGATCTCTTTCTGCTTCGGTATAGGTACGCTGGTCGCGTTCCATAAACAGCTGATGGATAATGCCAGAATCTGTTGTATTCTCATAATGTCCGTAATCTGTTTCAAAGCCATGGAAACCGAAAGTTTCTTCTAAGGCTTGTGTAAAACAGTGATCATCTACCTGCGTGGTATCTGTCAATGTTCCGTCTATATCAAATATGATGTATCTCATGGTTAGTTTTTAATGTGGTTAAATTCTGATTACAGATTTAAGACTCGAAATATTATTACTTCTTACTTTGGTGCCTACGTCGCAACCCAGATCTTTGATCGCTGATTTGAAATCGTCCAGACCATATTCGTTGGTAATGATTTTTTCCAATCCTAAATTACCTTTATTGATCAGGTCTACGGCATGTCTAAAAGTGTCCATAGAATCAATAGAACCAATAATTGAGATACTGCGGTCGGCAATTTCTCTTGCATTAATGGTCTGCTGGTTGTTGCGTAAGCCCATCATACAGATTTTACCGCCATCTGCGATCGATTGCATTGATTTTTCCAATAGTGAGCCTGTAGTATCAATGATCAGGTCATATTGATTCTTTTGTGGGATAAATGAAGGCTCTATTTTCCAGTTTTTAGACAGGACGTTGTTTTCTTCGATGAGTTTAATCCGGTCACGGGAAGCTTCGTAAACTACACCTTCTTGTATACCGTGCTGGGTTAATGCCATATAAAACAGCAAACCAATTGGCCCGCCACCCAGAATTGCAGTACGCATATATGGGGTTACTGCCAGTTTTTTTACTGCGGTAAGTACACAACTAAGCGGTTCGGACATTGCGCCCTGCTCAAAAGGAATGTTATCGTTCAGTGGATAAATAAACTGTTTGGTGGTTTTAAAGTATTTGGTAAAAGTACCATCAATAGAAACGCCTGCTTCTGTACTTGATTTCAGCAGGCAGTGATTGCGAAGGCCTTTACGGCAGTTCTCGCAGTAGCCGCAATAAAAGGTCGGATCAATGATAACACGTTGTCCTATGCTACAGGTTTCGACACCGTCACCCTTAGCTACAATAATCCCTGCGGATTCGTGGCCGATAATTACCCGCGGACTTGCATTGTATTCACCAGAAATAATACTCAGGTCTGTTCCGCAAATACCTGTAGCTTTGATTTCGACGATGACTTCATCGGCAGCTGTGATTACGGGTTCTTCTCTTTCTTTGAGCTGGATATCCCAGGCTCCGTTGTATACGATTGCTTTCATTTTATAATTGACTGAATATTTTGTTTAAGCGGAAGTAAATTTCTTCGATATCATCTTGTGTGGCGGTTAATGCCGGACGCACTTTAACCACATTTCCAAATCCGTAACGGGATCCTCTAAGAATCATTTTGTGATCTGACAAGGCTACGTCAACGATTTTATTGGCCAGATCAACGTCGGGTGCACCGTCTTTATCCACGATTTCCAGCCCCCACATATAACCGATACCACGTACATCGCCAATAACAGGGTAGTTTTCTTTTAATTTATATAAGAAATCGCCTAGTATTTTTCCTGATACCTGTACATTCTCCAGGAAACCTGGTCTGGAAACTACTTCCATTGTTTTCTGTGAAGCGGTGAGAGAGAGCAAGTTCCCTCCTGAAGTATAGGAATGTTCAAATTTTTCGAGTACTGCATATTCTTTTTTATAAAGAATAGCTGCTGCCGGGATACCAATACCACCTAAACCTTTAGCAAGCGTAATAATATCCGGTTTAATGTCATAATGTTCGCTGGCAAACATATGACCTGTTCTTCCTATCCCTGTTTGTACTTCATCGGCAATCAGGGTAATGTCCAGTTCATCGCATATTTCTCTGACTTTTTTAAAGTAGCCGTCTGGTGGGATGATATTCCCGCCATTGCCCAGAATTGGCTCTATAATCATGCAGGATACACCTCCTGAACTTCCGTACTGCGCGTAATCATGAATTGCTTCTGCACAAAGGTATCCGCAATCCGGGCCTTTTGCCGAAAAAGGACAACGGTAACAATATGGAGCCGGAATAACAGCGTTGTTGGTTGTTATTGTATTGGGGAAGGATTTTCTCCTGAAAGCATTTCCGGAGATATTAGTTGTGAAAAGTGTTTGCCCATGGTGTGATAGTGATACACTCAATACCTCACTTTTACCATTGAATTTATTCGCAATCTTTACTGCGCCTTCATTTGCTGTAGAGCCAATGATGTCACGCATCCAGCCATCGGTAATATGTTCCGGAGCTTCATCAAGAATGCTGTCCAGTACTTCTTGTGCCAGTTCACCAGTAAAAGATGAAGATACGTGGATCAGGTCTTCTACTTGTTTTTTTAAGGCATCTACTAATTCCGGATGACTATATCCCAAAGAGAGATTAAAAGTCCCGGAAACAGCATCAATGTACTCTTCGTTTTCTGGGGTGTAAAGGCGAATACCTTCACCCTTAATGAATTTAATGTTGTCTGCCATTTTTTGATTGTATTTGGTTTTTTTTATTTGCTATTAACGTGTTTATACAGGGTTTATGAAATTATTAATTTAACATTAAGATAACTTTGGTCATTAAAAGAAAAAATAAGCTGTGTGCCAATTCTGCTGCTGAAAACAATATGACGGAACTGTATTTGTGTTTTATATTCGTTCAACTGATTTAAATAATTAGTGTATAAACTTTCGTAATTATAATTTAAGATCATAATTTATTTGACGAAACATACCTATTCACGTGGTGAACGAAAATCTTGCTAATACGATAAAACAAGGCTTTAAACTAATATTATATGCGTCTGTGAATAATGGGAGCAGTTTTTTGATGTCTGTTGTCGTGTATTTTTAACACTTTATACTTTTTAAAATATCCTGATTGAGAAATTTCGGTAATCTGCCTCCTGTGAAATGAAAATTACTAAGTCTTTTAATCAGATCCTGGTTATCCAAGAGTCTTAGAACCGGGCTTTTATCAAATATGATGTGATTTGTTTTTCCTTTAAAGAAAGTGAGTTGAATTTTCTCAGGCAGATACATTTTTAAATAAATATCCTATATTTAGTAACGGGCGTAATTGAAGCATAAATGACAGAAAATAAGGGCTTAAGAAAAACACTGACTCCATTTATGCTTTGGGGGCTTGGTGTTGGTTATGTAATTTCAGGCATGTATTTCGGCTGGAATTTAGGCCTTGAAAAAGGCGGTACTGGCGGAATGGCTATTGCGACTATTGGAGTGGCTATGATGTATGTCACTTTCACGTTCAGTTATACCGAACTTGCTTGTGCAATACCTAAGGCTGGCGGCGTATTTGACTATGCCAATAGAGCAATGGGCAAAAATATTGGCTTTATTGCCGGAATTGCACAGATTGTTGAGTTTATACTCGCCCCTCCTGCAATTGCTTTCGCTATTGGCGCCTATTTTAACGCCTTCTTTCCACAGGTTCCTGTTTTAACAAGTGCGATTGTGATCTATTTTATATTTACCGGTTTAAATATATACGGGATTAAAGCTGCTGCTTCGTTTGAAGTCATAGTGACTGTGCTGGCTGTTGGCGAATTATTGCTGTTTTCGGGCTTGGCACTGCCGAAGTTTGAAGCGGTAAATCTGACGCACAATTCTTTCCCTAATGGTTGGAACGGTGTTTTTGCAGCCATCCCTTTTGCAATCTGGTTCTTTTTAGGGATTGAAGGGCTGGCGAATGTAGCGGAAGAAACCAAAAACCCTCAAAGAGATATTAGCAAGGGCTTTGGATGGGCGATATTTACGTTGGTTGTATTGTGTGTGCTGGTATTTATTGCAGCTACAGGTATCGCCGGATGGGAAGCAATAGTTTATAAAAACGGGATAAGTGGTGAAACTTCAGATTCCCCTCTTCCACTGGCGCTGGCCAAAATAACCGGAAGTAATCATCTGATGTATCATTTGTTAATTACAGTAGGCTTATTTGGCTTGGTTGCTTCCTTTCACGGGCTGATTCTCGCTGCCGGACGTTCTACTTATGAAATGGGACGTGTACATAACATTCCTTCTTTTTTAGGTAAGATCTCTCCGCGTTTTCAGACACCTGCAAATGCCTTGTTTGGGAATATGGTGATCGGGATCTTTGCACTATTATCAGGTAAAACCTCAGAGATCATCGTAATTTCTGTTTTCGGTGCTTTGACTTTATATATTATATCTATGGTTTCAATCCTGCTTTTAAGGAAGAATGAGCCTGAGCTGGATCGTCCTTTTCGCGTCCCTTTTTATCCTTTGTTTCCGATAATTTCGCTGGTTATAGCTGTGGTTTCCATCATAGCGATGCTGATCTTTAGTTTTAAGTTAGGGCTGATTTACTTTTCCATATTGGCCATTACCTTTTTGTTATACCGAACGTTTAAATCCTCTGCTCCATGACAGTTCAAGAAATATTAGCGTATGTAAAACAACATCCTTCGGGAAAAGTAAAAGTAGCTGTTGCCGATATAGACGGCGTTTTAAGGGGCAAGTATATTGCCGCTGAAAAATTTGCCACTATTGTTGAAGGCCGGATTGGATTCTGTGATGTCACCTTTGGCTGGGATATGGGCGATGTGGCTTATGATAATGTCAAGTTTACGGGCTGGCATACGGGCTATCCGGATGCCTTGGTCAAACTTGATTTAAGTACGTTCCGTAAAATTCCATGGGAAAATGAGGTGCCATTTTTTCTGGGAGACTTTGTGGATGAAAGTGATGTTCCTGCTTATACTTGTCCGCGGCAGTTATTGCGTAAAGTACTTGCGGATACTGAACAACAGGGCTTTCTTCCTTATTTCTCGCAGGAATTTGAATGGTTCAATTTTTCCGAAACACCTGAAAGTGCGGCTCAGAAAGGTTACCATCAGCTTACGCCTTTAACTCTCGGTATGTTCGGGTATTCTATTTTACGGAGTTCCCTGAAAAATGATTACATGACCGATTTGTTTGATTTGCTTTGCAGGTTTGGGATTCCGATTGAAGGTTTACATACGGAGACCGGGCCTGGGGTGTATGAGGCAGCTATAAAATACGCACCGGTTTTGCAGGCAGCAGATCAGGCTGTGCTGTTTAAAACGGCAGTGAAAGAGATTGCTTACCGGCATGGGATTATGGCCACTTTTATGGCGAAGTTCAGTGAAGACCTGCCCGGATGCAGTGGTCATGTGCATCAGAGTTTATGGGATAAGGAGTCGAAGAAAAACCTGTTTTATGAAGAAACAGATCCGGATAAAATGAGTGAACTGATGAAAAGTTATATCGCCGGACAGTTGTATTGTCTTCCACATATTTTACCGCTGATTGCCCCTACAGTGAACAGTTATAAACGACTTGTGGAGGGCGCATGGGCACCGACTACTTTGACCTGGGGGATTGATAACAGAACGGTTGCTTTAAGAGCTTTACCGGGAAGTAAAAAGGCTGCAAGACTGGAAACAAGGGTTGTTGGCTCGGATACTAATCCTTACCTGGCTTTATCAGCTTGCCTTGCTGCCGGATTATATGGAATTAAGCATCAGTTGAAATTAACACAGCCAGCCACTGCGGGCAATGGCTACCAGGAAATTGCCTATGGTGTTTTACCACACAATCTTCATGAAGCTACGCAGCTGATGAAGCATTCGGCAGTTGCAAAAGAGTTGTTCGGAGCTGATTTTGTGGAGCATTTTTCTTTAACCAGGGAATGGGAATGGAAACAATATGCAAATGTAGTAACCGATTGGGAACTCAAAAGATACTTTGAAATTATTTAAACGATTATAGCTATGACATTTGATAAGGTTTATCAGTATAACTTTCCTACGATCATTCGCTTTGGTGCAGGTGCGGTTAAAGAATTACCTGCCTATTTACAGCAGAATGGGTTAAAGCGCCCGATGATTGTGACTGATCCGACTATTGCCAGTTTACCTTTTTTTAAGGGAATTGTAAGTGATTTACAGGCCAATCAGCTCTCTGTTGAGGTGTTTAGCGAAATCCATAAAAATCCGGTAAAGAGTGATGTTTATAAGGGAACTGAGGTGTGGGATAACACTTTGCGGGACAGTATTATTGGAATTGGCGGAGGTGCAGCTTTGGATGTGGCCCGCTCTATTGTTTTAAGGGTAAATCACCGGGAAGATCTGTTTAAATATGATGATCTTATTGGTGGTGATATTTATGTAACAAATGATGTGCCTCATTTTATTGCTGTTCCAACTACTGCGGGTACAGGAAGTGAGGTTGGCCGGAGTGCAATTATTGCGGATGATGTGACCCACCAGAAGAAAATCCTGTTCTCTCCGAAACTTATGGCAAAGATCGTATTTGCTGACCCGGTATTGACGATGGATCTACCTCCTTTTATAACTGCGGCAACGGGTATGGATGCGCTTACACATAATCTGGAGGCTTTTTTAGCGAAGAATCCACACCCTTTATGTGATGGGATTGCACTGGAAGGCATATACCTGATCAAAGATTCGCTTGAAAAAGCAACCAATCATCCGGATTTAGAAAGCAGAAGCAAAATGCTGATGGCTTCTATGATGGGCGCTATTGCTTTTCAAAAAGGTTTAGGTGTGGTACATTCTCTGGCACATCCGCTTTCTTCTTTGCTGGACACGCATCATGGCTTAGCAAATGCAGTTAATCTCCCTTATGGGATGGAGTTTAATATTGCTGGTTTTGAAGATCGTTTCAGGCGTATTGCAAGAACTCTGGAATTGAAAGAAGAAACCGGTGCAGCGGTAGTGAACTATTTGGCTGAGTTGAATTCAAAGGTTCATATCCCTCAGCGGTTAAGTGAAATTGGGGTGAAATCTGAACATATTGAAACGCTGGCAGATCTGGCGTTAGCCGATTTTGCACACCCTAATAATCCAAAGCCGGTAAGCCGGGAGGATTTTAAGCAGTTGTATTTAAAGGCACTTTAATGAAAAAGAAGATTGGAATAAGTTATACGGAGACTAATTTTCAAAATTACTGGAATTGGTTTACACCTGCTGATCTGGGTGATAATTTAGAGCTGATTGAATTGTCCTTCGAAAAAAACAATGTAAAGGATATTGAATTGTGTGCTGGTTTTCTGTTGACCGGAGGGATTGACGTCACTCCTTCTTTTTATGGAGGTGCTCTGGAATATCCCGGGCAACCTGATATTTTCCTGCCGGAAAGAGATGAGTTTGAAAAGCTGATCTATGATTATTCACAGGCTTTGAAGATACCTGTTTTGGGGATTTGCAGAGGGATGCAATACATCAATATCCTGGAAGGTGGAAAAGTTCTGGAAGACATTGGTTCAGCAAATTTGATTCATAAAAAAGAGACTGAAGATAAGGTGCATTATGTCAATATAGGTCATAACTCTATGTTATACGCTATAATTGGATCAGAAAATGGAATAGTTAATAGTGCACATCATCAAGGAGTTAACGGATATAGCTTAAGTAAGAATTTAATAGCAAATTGTTATGCTGACAGCCCGGATCAACTGATTGAGGGTCTGGAATTTAAAGACAAAACAGATAAGTCTTTTATGCTTGCGGTGCAATGGCATCCGGAAAGAATGAAGGAAAAGGAAATAAATCCACTCTCTCAGAAGCTCAAAGACCGGTTTTTGGAAGAGGTAAAAAAAATGGAAAAATGAACGTAATAAATCCTGCTACAGAAGAGATCATTGCAACACTTCAGGAAGATACTGAGTCTTTGTTGCATACAAAACTTGAAATATTAATAAAAGCACAAAAGGAATGGGCTAAAATAGGTTTATCTGAACGGATCAAAGTGATTCAGCAATTTGATGATTTACTGGAAGTGGAAAAAGAAAGGCTTGCTGGTATACTGACTTCGGAGGTTGGAAAACCTTTACAGCAAGCCCGCAATGAGATTAATGGTGCAAGGGCAAGAATTCAATGGATGTATAATCATGCTGTTAAATATCTGTCTGATGAACAGGTTGTTAATACAATTGACCTGAAGGAATTTATCTCTTATGATCCGCTTGGGGTAATCTGTAATATTTCTGCCTGGAATTACCCCTACCTGGTTGGTGTGAATGTTTTTATACCTGCATTGCTGGCTGGAAATGCGGTACTGTATAAGCCTTCTGAATATGCGTCATTAACTGGTTTGGAAATCGAAAAGCTGCTTAAAAAGGCTGGAGTACCTGACGGGGTTTTTCAGGTCGCTTTAGGTGCTGGGGAAACTGGCGAACTTTTGCTGGATATGGATTTTGCTGGATATTATTTTACAGGTTCTTACCGCACGGGGCAGCATATTTATCAGCGGGTGGCAGCCAAAATGGTTCCTTGTCAACTTGAACTGGGTGGTAAAGATCCTTTATATGTGGCTGATGATGTGAAGGATATTGAAGCGGTAGCTGCCGGAACTGCGGATGGCGCATTTTATAATAATGGACAGAGCTGCTGTGCAGTGGAAAGGATATATGTTCATGAGGCTGTGTATGATGAATACGTTTCTGCTTTTGTTAAAGAGGTTAGGTCATGGAAGATAGGTCTTCCAACTGAAGAAGGTGTTTATATTGCTGCATTAACGCGTAAAGAACAAATTGATGTTTTGAATGAGCAGGTTCAGAATGCTTTAGCTAATGGCGCAGTCTTATTGAGTGGTGGAAAAAGAACTGTTGGTAAAGGGTATAATTTTGAGCCTACTGTGCTGACCGGAGTATCTAATGATATGAAAGTTATGCAGGAAGAGAGTTTTGGGCCGATTATAGGCATTATGAAGGTGAAAGATGATGCTGAGGCGCTCCGGCTGATGAAAGACTCTGTATACGGCCTAACGGCGTCCGTTTATACGGGTAGCCTGGAACGGGCAAAGGAAATACTTTCTCAGGTAGATTCTGGAACTGGCTATTGGAATTGTTGTGACCGGGTAAGTGCAGGCCTTCCCTGGAGCGGAAGAAGACATTCGGGGATTGGCGCAACTTTGTCTCATCAGGGACTGAGGACATTTACTAAAACCAAGTCGTGGCATCTTCTTAAAGGTTAATATTAATTCTTATGTTATTATGATTTATAAGTATATTTCAATATGAAAAATCTAACCCTGTTATTCAGCTTTATTTTACTGCCATTTTTGATCGTAACTGCTTATGGGCAGTCAGCTAAACCCCGTATTCTTGTGTTTTCTAAAACAGCCGGGTTCAGACATAGTGCTATTGCTACTGGAAAAACAGCGATTATTAAATTAGGTAAGGAAAACGGTTTTGTGGTGGATACTACTGAAAATGCAGCTTATTTTAATACAGATTCGTTAAAAAAATATGCGGCTGTAGTTTTCTTTCAAACTACAGGTGATGTGTTGAATGATGATCAGCAAGCGGATTTCGAGAAGTATATACAAGGTGGCGGCGGATTTGCCGGCGTACATGCAGCTACAGATACGGAATACGGATGGCCATGGTATGGTAAATTGGTTGGTGCTTATTTTGTAAGTCATCCTGCGCAGCAGCAAGCGGTACTGCATGTAACAGACCGGTCGCATATCTCAACGAAACACCTGCCAGCAGTCTGGACCAGGAAAGATGAGTGGTACAATTTCAAAGACGTGAGTAAAGATATCAAAGTGTTAATTACAATAGATGAAAAGTCTTATACAGGAGGTATCAATGGTGAGGTACATCCAATGGCCTGGTATCATAAATATGATGGCGGCAGATCCTGGTATACAGAATTAGGTCATACTGAGGAATCTTATGCTGACCAGAATTATCTTCAACATTTATTAGGTGGTATTCAATATGCAATTGGCAAAAATTAATCTAATTTTACGGTTTAATTTATCATATGGCCTCTCCAAAGAAATCCGCAATTGGATTTATTTTTATTACATTATTGATTGACTTTACGGGATTTGGAATTATCATCCCTGTCCTGCCCAAATTAATTGAAGAACTTACTGGTGGCGGAATAAGTGTTGCTGCGCTTTACGGTGGTTATCTGACTATGTCATACTCTGTTATGCAATTTATCAGTGCCCCTGTTTTAGGTGGTTTAAGCGATAAATTTGGACGCAGACCTATACTTTTAGCTTCGCTGTTCGGTTTGGGTATTGATTATATTTTCCTGGCTTTTGCACCAACTATTGGATGGTTATTTGTAGGGAGGGCGTTGGCAGGAGTTACCGGGGCAAGCTTTACTACAGCTATGGCCTATATTGCTGATGTAAGTACGCCGGAAAAAAGGGCACAGAACTTTGGAATGATTGGAGCTGCGTTTGGTATAGGTTTTATTGTAGGGCCTGTTATTGGTGGTATATTCAGTCAGTTTGGGCTTAGAATCCCTTTTATTATTTCAGCTGTGCTGGCATTAGTCAACTGGCTTTATGGTTATTTTATTTTACCAGAATCCTTAGCCAAAGAAAACAGAAGAAGTTTTGACTGGAAAAGGGCAAATCCTGTCGGGTCTTTGTTGCGGGTTGTAAAATATCCTAAATTGATAGGTCTTTTGGCTGCTTTATTTCTTTTATACCTGGCAGCACATGCAGTTCAGTCTACGTGGACCTATTATACCATGGAAAAGTTTCACTGGAATGAAGCCTGGGTAGGATATTCTCTGGGTTTTGTCGGAATTGTAGTGGGTGTAGTACAGGGTGGATTGATCCGGATAATTATTCCTAAAATCGGACAGGAAAAAGCTGTTTTTTATGGATTGGTTTTATACATAGTCGGATTTGTTCTTTTTGCATTCGCGACACAGGGCTGGATGATGTTCGCTTTCATGCTCCCTTATGGGCTGGCGGGTATTTATGGTCCGGCGATGCAAGGGATTATTTCCAACAATGTCGAAGCAAATGCACAAGGTGAGATACAGGGGTTTACGGCGAGTTTGATGAGTGTTGCGGCAATCTTCGGCCCGCTAATGATGAATAACCTTTTTGCTTATTTCACCAATCCAAAACATTCAATTTATTTTCCTGGTGCACCATTTTTAATGGCTGCTTTTCTAACGCTTATCGGCCTGTTTATTTGCTCTGCTGCACTTAAAAAGCACCATTCCTGATTTACATTTATTAAATCAGGTTGTTTCGGTCAGATTATTGCTCCATTCAAATATTAACCTCCAGAAATGTTTAACCGTCCCGTCAGAAGTATACATGATTTTTTACTGAGCACCTATTTTGCAGATGGGCTGCGGATCACCTTCGGGGTGCTTCTGCCCTCTTTGATTTTGGCTCAGTTTGGTCTGCTTAAATATGGAATGACTTTATCGTTAGGTGCGCTATGTGTAAGCGTTGTTGACACCCCCGGGCCGATTGTTCACCGAAGAAATGCGATGTTAGTGACTACGGTACTGATCACGGTGTTGTCAGTGATTGTCGGTTTAACGAATAAAAACCAGTATTTTATTGCAGTGCTGCTGGTGGCTTGTAGTTTTCTGTTCTCTATGTTTTTCCTTTACGGTACAAGAGCGGCTTTAGTGGGTACGGCATCTTTGCTGATCATGGTTTTGAGTATTGATGACGTAAGGCCATGGAAAGATGTACTGATCTATTCTGGACTGGTTTTTTCGGGTAGTTTATGGTATACCGTTTTAAGTTATTTCTTTTACCGACTCAGGCCTTATCGCCTGGTGCAGCAAACGCTGAGTGATTCTATTCATGAGGTCAGTGAATTCTTAAGAGCGAAGGCTAAGTTTTATCATGAAAGTACTAATTATGATGACAATTATGCAGAGCTGATCCAGCTTCAGGTGGCTGTTCATGAAAAGCAGGATGCGGTAAGAGAGGTACTTTTTAAGACGCGTGAAATTGTGAGGGAGTCAACGCCGGAAGGCCGTTTCTTGTTATTGGTTTTTGTAGATATGGTGGATCTGTATGAACAGGTGATGTCCACGTATTATAATTATAAACAACTCCATGATCAGTTTGATAAGGCTGGAATACTTTCCCGCTATGAACGAATTATCAACCGGATTGCCTGGGAGCTGGATGAGATTGCATTTGCACTTAAAACTGGTGGTACTCCCCGTCCGCCTGCGGTATTAACGGAAGATGTGAAACGGCTGAAAGATGAAATCAATGCACTTGAAAAAGATAATACAGACGGCAAGTATAATACACTGGGTCTGATTGCACTGAAAAATATAGAAGTAAATATTGAAAATATAGCTGCAAGGGTTAAAACTATCAATGGATACTTCAATAAGAAAGAGAAAAAGAATTTAAAGAATAGCAGTGCGGTAGATACAGAGCGTTTTATTACAAGACAGAAGTTTGATGCCAAGCTGTTTTTTGATAACCTTACCTTTAGTTCTTCTACTTTCAGACATGCCATGCGCGTATCAATTGCCATGCTGATCGGGTATCTGGTTGCCAAAATGCTGGATTCCTCCCATAGTTACTGGATTTTACTAACTGTACTGGTTATTTCCAAACCAGCTTTTAGTCTGACCAAGCAGCGAAATTACGAGCGTTTAATAGGAACGGTTGTCGGTGCGCTTATCGGGATGGGAATCCTGATTTATATCCATGATAAGCATACACTGTTTTTTATCCTGTTGTTTTGTATGATCGGGACCTACAGCTTTCAAAGGAAGAATTATATTGTGAGTGTGTTGTTTATGACGCCTTATATCCTGGTCTTGTTCGACTTTTTAGGAATGGGTAGTTTGTCTGTAGCCAGGGAAAGGATTTTTGATACTTTAATTGGTTCAGCAATCGCTTTATTAGGGAGTTATACGCTATTCCCTAATTGGGAGAATAAGAATTTAAAGGAAGCTATGCTGAGTACTTTAAGGGCAAATATGGCCTATTTTGATCAGGTTACACTTTTGTATACGGAAACCGAACACAACCTGACCAATTACAGACTTTCACGCAAAGAGGTTTATGTCACGTCTGCGAATCTATCTTCTATTTTTCAAAAGATGTTTTCTGAGCCTAAGAGCAAACAGCGGTTAATGCCCGAGATGCATCAGTTTACAGCACTAAATCATTTGCTGTCTTCTTATACAGCGACACTTTCGCTTTATTTTAAGGAGCACTCTTTTATATTAACCCATCCTGAGGATTTAAAACCAACGGTAAACAATACACTTTACCTGTTGAATCTTTCTGTGGAGTACCTGATTAAAAATAATGAAGAGCCTAGTAACGTGCCTTTAATCAAAAGTATACAGGATGATAAGAAAGGGATTGACCCGAATGAAATGATGGTTATTGAGCAGTATGAGATGATCCAGAAGGTAGCTTATGATATCTTTAAATTAACTGAAAGGATTAAAATATAAAACTTAAGGCATAGATTTTTGTTGTAATAGCATAAACAAGAAAACATGGAAAAGTTATATACAGCTGCGGTACTAGCTAAAGGAGGTCGTGATGGCCATATAAAATCAAGTGACGGAACAATAGAATTTGAAGTAAGAACACCTAAAGAAATGGGTGGTCAGGGAGGAGCAACAAATCCTGAACAATTATTTGCTGCGGCATGGGGCCCTTGTTATCTGGGTGCATTACATGCGGTAGCAAAAAATGAAGGTGTAGAGGTAGCTGATGCTACTGTAAATGTACAGGTTTCGTTTAATCAGGATGGAAATGCTTATGTGTTGTCGGCAGAACTGGATGTACATATTCCTGGGCTCAGTCATGAGGAAACTCAGAAACTGGCTGACAAAGCACATAAGGCATGCCCTTATTCAAAAGCTACAAGAGGTAATATTGAAACAAGAGTTACCGCTATATAGTGCTTAAATAAATATAGAGCCGCTGCTTTATCAAAGGCAGCGGCTTTTTTATGAGATAAATTATATTATAAAATGAAGAAATACTTAATCCTTATTGCGCTCCCGCTTTTTTTTAGCACGTATTGTGCAGCACAAACATTTCAAGGCAGCAGTATGTTCTCGTTTTGGAAAGATGCTGCTGTTTCACATCCGCAGATCTTAAAGAAAAATGGCTTTAAAGAGGTTTATGGTGGCCCGAGAAAAGCAGGTGGATTTTTATATTTGTATCATCATAAAATTGCGCAGGAGTACTTGTTTATTTACTATACTCCGGCAATGACCACAGAAACTATCAGTTACTTAGTTCCAACAAAGACAAAGTATCAAAAGCTGACCGGCGTTGATCAAAAGACTTTTTTAAGAGGAGAAAAGATAATCTCCAGTGGAACTACCCGTTATGAGGACGGTAAAAAATATTACCAGGTTACTTACCTTTGTGAGTCCTGCAATCTAAACTAATATAAACAAAATGGCGAAAACCTACTGGATTAACGAAGCTGATACCCTGACTATTTACCCGGCGAGAATGGCGCGCAGAATCAGTATAATTTATCTGATTGCATTTACTGTGCTGAATATTACTTTATTCCTGACCGATACTTTAACCAACGTTTCTACGCTGTTGATATTTGAAGGCCTGATTGTATTGCTTGCACTTGTTTTATACGGGAGCGGCGAGCGAAAAGCTATCTTTGATGGGGATAGCAGGCAATTATATACCAGGGTATTCGGAATAACAACCAATAGTATTCCTTTTGATCAGATTGCGACAATTACTCCCTATGATACGATGGGGGCTATAAGTTATAAGGTGTTTTCCAAGGAAAACAGACATGGGAAAGGAATTCTTATTTCTTGTGGTTATTCCAAATTAACGAATAAAAACCTGATCGCTTATGAGGAAGAAGTTTTACCGAGGATCAATGAGCTTGTGTTCTCTAATCGTCCCCTGCATGTTAAATCACCCGTTTTTGATTTTCAGTTCTTTAAAGAAGAAAATGGAATTTATAAGGTGCTTTTTAACAAAACAGGTGGTCTTATTCTAGGAATATTACTAATTGCGCTGACTTTTGTTATCCTGGCTTATCCGGATTTTATGAATGACAGGGAAACTTATAAAAGATTAATGGTTACTTATCTTCCTTTAGTATTGGGTGCGGTTTTCGTAAATGCGTTTTTCACTTCTGTAAGTTTTGATCAGGGTAACCGCCAGATTATCTATTCAACTTTAGGTGGTGCTATTCGAAAGACTTATTCATTTGATGATTTTATCCAGTTTTTGATTGTTCGTAAGTCTATGAACTTTATCTATACCGGTACAGAAGTAAAGGCTATTCTTGATCTTCCTGGTCAGGGAAAGACCAGGCAATTGATTTTGATTAATTTCAGAAATACTAAAAAGATCGAACGCTTTATTGACGAAGCAAATACTATTTTGGGTCTTTTTGACTATTCTCCTTCACAGATTAATATGGACGACGAATAAGCTGCTTTGTACTAAAGCAGCTTTTACCAACTTAAAGCAATAATTTACTGGCCATTCCGAGTAAAAGTAAAAAGCCAAATACGTCGGTAAAAGTGGTGATGATGATAGATGAAGCAATTGCAGGGTCGATACCTACTCTTTTCAGCATAAGTGGTATCCCCGCTCCTGTTACACCTGCAATAACCAGGTTGCCTGTCATTGCCAGAAAAATAACAAGCCCTAATAATGGATTTGCATCAAATACAAGAGCAAAGATGAAAACAATTAATCCGGTTACGGCACCGTTGATCAGACCTACAGTAAATTCTTTTAAGACGGTCCGGTAAGCTTGATTATCAGTCAAATCGTATAAGGAAATCCTCCTGACAGTTACAGCCAGTGCCTGAGTTGCTGCATTACCCCCCATTCCTGCAATAATAGTCATGTAAGCAGAAAGCACTGCAATTTTAGCAATGGTTGGTTCGAAGTGCCTGACCACTGCCGAAGCCAGAAAAGCAGTTCCTAAATTGATAATTAACCAGGGTAGTCTTGATTTTACGGCCTCTACCCAGTTACCACTTAATTCTTCATCTTCTGATACTCCGGATATTTTCAGAATGTCTTCTGTGTTTTCATCTTCTAAAACGTCAATAACGTCATCGAAAGTTACTCTCCCCAATAGTTTCATCTGGTTGTCCAGAACAGGAATACTGGTAATATTATATTGAGAAATCAGTCTTGCTACTTCTTCCTGATCTGTATCCGGACTTACCCAGGCCACATCAGACTTCACAAGTGAAGTGATTTCTACATTGCCTTTAGCTTTGATAATATCTTTTAAGGAGACAATTCCCTGGAATACGTTGTTTTCATCTACCACAAAAATGGTATAGAATTCTTCAATTTCCTCACTTTGTCTGATGATCTCGTCAATAGCATCCTTTTTCTTCAGGTGAAGCTGAATCCGGATAAACTCCGTGTTCATCAGCCCTCCTGCTGTATCTTCATCGT
This sequence comes from Pedobacter cryoconitis, assembly GCF_014200595.1. Taxonomy (NCBI): domain Bacteria; kingdom Pseudomonadati; phylum Bacteroidota; class Sphingobacteriia; order Sphingobacteriales; family Sphingobacteriaceae; genus Pedobacter; species Pedobacter cryoconitis. The sequence continues at coordinate 2,162,025 of NZ_JACHCG010000001.1, read as the reverse complement.
AACTCAGCAGGTTTCTGATATGAGAGGCGTCATCTTCACTCAGGTCTTCAAGGATCTCTTTTTGCTCGTGTTCTTCTAGTTGCGAAATAATATCTGTCGCATCATCGTAATCGAGTTCTTCTACAATCTCTGTACGCTTATCCGGATGAAGCTGGAAAAGTAATTCTTCAGGGTGCGCTTCCTCATGCATCTCGGCAAAAATCTCTGATGCAGTTTCAACGGGAAGAAGGTTGATAATACGCTGTCTGTCCTCTTGTGTCAGGCTTTCAAATAAGATGGCAATTTCGGACGCGTGATATTCATCCAGAATTACAGCTAATTGATTATCGCTGCCATTGAGGGCGGATTTTATTCTGGTAACATCAGATTTGTCTAGTTCATAGGATTGCATGCCAGGCTAAGGTAATTATATTTTCTCTTTTATGACCGCTGACATTTACTTAAACCATCCTTTTCGCCAAAAATAGATAACCTGAAGCACTGCAATAACTACCATAATCAACATCGTATACAAATATCCGTGCGAAGCGTACAGCTCGGGCATATTGTAAGGCATAAATTTATGAGTTACCGGATCTTCTTTGGCAAAATTCATTCCGTAGACTCCGGCAATAAAAGTAAGTGGGATAAATATGGAAGAAATGATCGTGAGTACTTTCATGATTTCATTCATCCGGTTACTGATAATTGATAGATACATATCAATATTACTGGCCGAAATCTCTTTCAGAGACTCCACTATATCAATAACTTGTATACAATGATCATAAGCATCACGAATATAGGGTTTGGTTTGCTCAGTGATCAGATGACTATCACTGCGAAGCATATCATTTAGTTTGTCTCTTTCTGGCCATGCAACTCTGCGTATATTAATTAAGTTTCTTTTGATCAGCTGAACGTCGAACATAAAACTCTTATCCGGTTTATCAAACAGGCGATCTTCTATCAGGTCAAGCTCTTCGCTCCAGAAACTAAGGATTTCAAAATACTTATCTACAACAATATCCATGAGTGCATACATAATGTAGCTGCTCCCCGAAATCCTGATATTCCCCTTGCCTGCTTTTAACCTTTGGATAACCGGGCTAAAACAGTCAGAATAGTTTTCCTGAAGAGTAATCAAGGCATTATCTGTCAGGATAAATGATAATTGCTCGTTTTCCAGATTCTTTTCTTCATCGAGCAAAAGCATTCTGCTGACCGCGAAAACATAATCATCGTATTCTTCTAGTTTTGGTCTTTGATAGGATCTTGTAATATCTTCAAGGATCAACCGGTTGACATGAAGTTCACTGTTTAAGGTTTCGAATAATTCCGGAGATCCGAATCCCTTTATTTCTATCCAGAAAGTGAAATTCTTATCTGCCAGCAACTGAGCAATCTGATTGATATTGGGAAGCTCTTTCGTTTCATAAGTTGTTGCATTGATCTTATGAAGTGTAATTACTGGTTTTAGTGAATTTTCATCAATATATACTACTCCCGGACTGGAGCCCGCCAGAGGTATTTTTAAACGTTTTTTCTTTTTACGTGATTTGCCTTTTTTATCAATGCCCATATTTTAAAGATAGTTTTTGGTCTGAGGACCTTGATTGAATAACAAATCAACGATACTCATGTTTGGCATAAATCCCATTCTATCTTCGAATACTTGGAAATAAGGTTTTGCAGGGGTAATCAATTCAGGTTCTTTGAAATGAAGTTTAAGCCTGTAATCATTTTCAGGAGCTATTTCTTTAACGTATTCTGTAGTGAAATTAAAATCTGCCGGTTTTTTTAGTTGTTTGAAGATCCACTCTAATATTTCCAGATTATAGTCAAAAAGGAACTCAAATTTCTTGTTATAGAAAACTGCGAGTTCATCTTCATAATATTCGAAGTAGGCAGAATTCCGGTAACAGCTTTCTAAGCTTAACCAGTGCAGGCGCTGCCATTTAAAATCATAACTTATTTTTACATCTTTGACCTTTGTATGGTATTTTGAACCTTTAATTACTGGCAGAAACAAGTCTAAAGCACCATTTGGTGAATAAATTCTGGTTCTGTTACGGTAAGTTTGTTTAGGAAAATGTTCTTCCTTTTCTAAAATGAATTCGTAATTATGAGCGTTTAAAGCAGAGAAATAACTTACAGGAGGAAGATAAAAAAGAGGAAATATAGCTGGATTGTGCATTGGTTAATTTATGTTTGCATTTTCAATCAGGCAAAATAATGATAAAAAAGGCTTTTTTCCTATTTGATCTCCATTTTTTTATGAACGTAAACGAGAAATTAAGCTAATGTCAGAGCCGAGTGTAGCTGTTGTGATCCTCAATTGGAATGGAAAACAATTATTGTCTGATTTTTTACCCGGAGTAGTTAAAACCAGGTATACGAATCTTCAGTTAGTTGTAGGTGACAATGCATCCACAGATGGATCTGTGGATTATGTAAGAGCCAATTTTCCTGAGATACAGATTATTGTGAATGATCATAATTATGGATTTGCAGAGGGCTATAACCGGATTCTTAAACAGGTAAGTGCCGATTATTATGTTTTACTGAATTCTGATGTAGAGGTTCCTGAAAACTGGATTGAACCTGTCATTAAGGCAATGGAAGCGGATTCTCGTATCGCGGCTGCTCAGCCTAAAATTAAATGGCAGAAGAATAAAACTCAATTTGAATATGCTGGTGCTGCGGGTGGTTTTCTGGATATTAATGTTTTTCCTTTTTGCAGGGGAAGGATTTTTGATCAGGTAGAAGATGATTTAGGGCAATATAACGATTCTAAAGAGATCTTCTGGGCAAGTGGTGCAGCCTTTTTTATTAAAAGAGCACAATGGGAAGAAACGGGAGGTTTAGATCCTGATCTTTTTGCGCATATGGAAGAAATTGACCTTTGCTGGCGTTTAAAGAACCTCGGATATCATATTATTTATTGTCCTGATGCGGAGGTTTACCATGTTGGTGGAGGCACTTTAGCGACAAATAGTCCTTATAAAGTGTTTTTGAACTTTAGAAATAACCTGATGATTATGCAAAAGAACCTTCCTGCGCTGGAAGCGGTATGGAGTATAACCCTCAGGATGACTATTGACTTTGTAGCCTGGATACAGTTTCTGATTAAGGGAGAAACCAAATTCGCATTTGCTGTGAATAAGGCACATTTTCAGTTCTTAGCCAACCTTAGAAAGACGGGCGCTAAAAGAGCTAAAACGCAATTAGCCTACTCCAAACACACCGGCGTTTATCATTCCAGTGTGGTCTGGAGTTTTTTTATAAAGGGAATCAGAAAGTTTAGCCAGCTAAAAGACTTTCGATAGCCAGACGATAGCCGTCTAATCCGAAACCGGTTAATACGCCTTTGCAGTTTTTTCCGGTCAGAGAAACGTGACGGAATTCTTCTCTGGCATAAATATTAGAGACATGTACTTCTACGACTGGTGTATTGATGCCCGAAATTGCGTCCGCAATGGCTACTGAAGTATGTGTATATCCTCCGCCGTTTAAAATAATACCATCGAATGAAAAGCCAACTTCATGTAATTTGTTGATCAGCTCCCCTTCTACGTTACTTTGGAAATATTCGAGTTCTATATATTTGTATTTGTCTTTTAATTCTGTAAAGTATCCTTCGAAACTTTTGTTTCCGTACACTCCTGGTTCGCGTATGCCCAGCAGATTTAAATTAGGTCCGTTAATAATCTGTATCTTCATCCTTTCAAACTTAGACTTAAAAACTAATAAATAAAAATTCGAGTGATTAATTATCCTTACTATAATGCATTCAGGGCCTACTTAAAACTGGAACGCGGACTTTCTGAAAACTCTGTCGATGCCTACCTGAATGATGTTGCCAAGCTGTTTCAGTATTATGAAGTTATTGGTAAGGATTTTTCTGTTAAAAGTATAACTGATAGCGTATTACATGATTTTGTTAAATGGTTGAGTGAGCTTGGTATGCTGGCTAATACGCAGGCCAGGGTCATCTCTGGATTAAAGTCTTTCTTCAATTATCTGATGCTGGAACAATTAATTGATATTGATCCTGCTCAGCAACTGGACTCTCCTAAATTAAGCAGAAAGCTTCCTGATATATTGAATGTGATAGAAATTAATGCTTTGGTTGAGGCTATAGATGCTTCTAAACCAGAAGGGATGAGAAACAAAGCAATTTTGGAAGTCTTGTATGGTTGTGGACTAAGGGTAACTGAACTGATAACCCTTCGTATTTCAGACCTGAACCCTACGCAGGAATATATTAAAGTAACTGGTAAAGGAAATAAGGAAAGGATTGTCCCTATTGGAGCAGTTGCGCTGAAGTATATTGATATTTATCTAAGCCAGGTTAGGGTACATTTGGCCATTAAAAAGGGAAATGAGGACTATATATTCCTGAATAGAATGGGTTCAAGGTTATCCAGGATTTCTGTATTCACTATGATTAAAGCATTGGCAGTTGCCATAGGTTTACAAAAGACGATCAGTCCGCATACCTTCAGACATTCTTTTGCAACTCATTTGATTGAAGGTGGTGCAGATCTGAGGGCTGTACAAGAAATGTTAGGCCATTCAAGTATTACTACCACAGAGGTGTATACGCATTTGGACAAAGATTATTTAAGAGGTATAATCACACAGTTTCACCCTAGAACGTAATTTATAAATTGCATAAAATCATGCGGTCTTTACCTTGCATGTCTTGTTTTAAGATAATGTCAGTGAATCCTTTAGCAGAAAGCATCTCTACTGTTTCCTTACCTAGATACTCGTTAATTTCAAAAAATAATTTCCCTTTTGGATGCAGATTGATCAGTGCGAAATCTGCGATGCCTTTGTAAAATAATAAAGGATTTTCATTGCTCACAAATAAAGCCAGATGTGGTTCGTAATCCAAAACATTCTGATGCATTTCTTTTTTTTCGTTTTCAGTAATATATGGTGGATTACTTACAATCAGGTCGTATTTGGACGGACTGCTATAAGTCAGGATGTCTGAATGAATGAAATTAACAGCAGCTGTATTAGTTATTGCATTTTCCGCGGCCACTTTTAATGCCTCAGCAGAAACATCAAGTGCGGTTACTTCTACTTGTTCAAGGTTCTTTTTTAAAGTAATCGCAATACATCCGCTGCCGGTACCAATGTCCAATATGCTGGAAACGGGTTGTGTTTTTACTGTATCCAGAATCCACTCTATTAATTCTTCTGTTTCGGGTCTTGGAATCAGGACAGCTTCAGTGACTTTAAATTTAAGCCCGTAGAACCATGCTTCTGCAAAGATGTGCTGCATCGGCCTTCCCTTTTTCAGTTCCAGCAGGATATAGTTATAAGCTGAAGATTGTTCCGCGCTTAATTGCGTCGTTGCATTGATTAGTAATTGACTCCTGTTCCATTCAGATATTTGTCCGGCTGCCAGGCAAAACAATTGCTTTGCTTCTTCCCCATCATACAGTGCGGATAGTTCTTTGATAAAGTATTGTTCTAATTGCTTAACATTCATTAAATGCAAAAGTATTAATAAATGTTGCATCTCTGTGGTCGAAATATTTCAATAGCTCATAAATTGAAGCTATTTTTGTCCATATGAGCGATGAATTGTACATGAAACGCTGTCTGGAGTTAGCAGAAATGGGGAACGGTCAGGTAAGCCCAAATCCATTAGTAGGTTGCGTAATTGTCAGCGGAGGAAAGATTATAGGAGAAGGTTATCATCAGAAATATGGTCAGGCTCATGCTGAAGTGAATGCTATCCGTTCTGTTACAGACCGGTATGGTGAACAGGCGGCAGAATTATTAAAAAATGCGGTTGCTTATGTAAGTCTTGAACCTTGTGCTCATTTTGGGAAAACACCTCCATGTGCTGATTTACTGATTCGCCATCAACTAAAAAAGGTAGTGATTGGTAATCGTGATCCTTTTCCTGACGTAGATGGCAAGGGGATTGAAAGATTAAAAAATGCAGGCATTGAAGTAGTTTCCGGGGTGCTTGAAGCAGAGTGTTTTGAAGTGAATCGTCGTTTTTTTACAAGAATTGCTCAGCAGAGGCCTTATATTATCTTGAAATGGGCCAGAACAGCGAATGGATACTTTGCACCTAAGAATTCTGTGCAGCAGTGGATCAGTGGCCCGCTTTCAAAAAAGCTGGTTCATAAATGGAGAACGGAGGAAGATGCCATTTTAGTTGGTAAACAGACTGCAATTGCAGACAATCCTGCCCTTAGTGCAAGGGAATGGCCGGGGAAAAACCCAATCAGGATTGCTATTGATCGTAAACTTGAAATACCAGCAGATAGTCAATTATATAATACAGATGCTAAAACCATTATATTCAACGAACAGAAAACGAGTGTAGAGGGGAATATCCATTTTATTGAAATGGAAGATATGCAATATTATCTTCCGCAGAAGATCGCTTATCAATTGTATTTGATGGATATACAATCTATTATTATTGAAGGTGGTGCGAATATTCTGAACCAGTTTATCTCTTCTGGATTATGGGATGAGGCCAGAGTCTTTAATTCCTCTTCAAGCTGGGATACTGGAATACATTCCCCTGTGATCAATGGAAACATTATATCAGTTACGCAAGTAGATAAAGATCAGTTAACTATATATAAAAATTACAATAATAAATGATATACATATTACTCAGTATCAGCTGTAGTGTAACCGTAGCAGTCTTGCTAAAACTGGCAAAACGCTATAATATTCATGTGCTGCAAGCGGTAATGTGGAATTACCTGGCGGCCATAATTCTAAGTTATATTTTCTTCAGGCCAGAATTGGTTCAGCTTGTAGCGGTGCCGACTACACTTGCTATTGCAATTGGTGTATTATTACCTGTCTTATTTCTTATCCTTGGGGCATCTGTCAGAAACATAGGAATAGTGAAATCAGATATCGCACAGCGTTTGTCTTTATTTATCCCTATTCTGGCTTCGTTATATCTTTTCGGAGAAAACTTTGGAGGATTAAAGGTTGCCGGACTTTTAGTCGGTTTTTTAGCTATTGTACTCACGCTTTCCCGTAAGTCGACTGTGAAGACGGAAACAAACTCTTATGTTTATCCCATTCTGGTCTTTATTGGATTCGGGCTGATTGATGTCATGTTTAAAAAACTGGCATTGGATAAGTCTATTCCTTATACCAGTACATTAATGGTTATTTTTTGTATCTCGTTTATAATCGCGGCAGTTATTTTAGGATATGTTGTTTTAGTCAGAAAGAAAAAAGTTGAATTGATCAATTTCTTTTGTGGTATTGTATTGGGATGCTTCAATTTTGGAAATATCCTGTTTTATATGAAAGCTCACCGGGCAATGGCCGACAATCCTTCTACGGTATTTGCTGCAATGAATATGGGGGTAATTATTCTAGGGAGTATAATTGGTATAGTCTTGTTTAAAGAGAAAGTCAGTAAGTTGAATTATGTCGGTATAGCCATGGCTCTTGCGGCCATTTTACTGATTACATTATCGCAAAAATATGCTGTTTGATGATACCTATAAGACGATAGATCATCCCGCAGAAGGAACCTTTAAAGATAAAGGGAGTAAATTTATCGCTTTTGCCTATCCGCTGCTTTCAGAAAATGATGTTAAAGCACATTTGATGAAATTAAGAGCTGAACATACAAAGGCCAACCATTTCTGTTATGCTTACCGCCTTACGCCTGATAAAAGTGTTTATCGTGTAAATGATGATGGTGAACCCTCTGGTACAGCTGGCAGACCTATTTTAAATGCCTTGTTATCAGCTGGTCTGACCAATATACTGATCATTGTAGTTCGCTATTTTGGAGGTACATTACTTGGAGTTCCTGGTTTAATCAACGCTTATAAATCTGCTGCTGTAGAGGCAGTTAACATGGCTGTGATTGTTGATAAGACGGTTAACGATATTTATGAGATTAAGTTTGATTACCTGGTCATGAACGATGTGATGCGTTTGGTGAAGGAAGAACAGCTGACTGTTCTTAATCAACAGTTTGATAATGAATGTACCATCAGATTTGAAGTTAGAAAATCCCAATTGAATAAAGTTTTACAAAGAGTCGAAAAACAGTCAGGTGTTGAAATAAAATACCTTGGCACTGTTTAAAACCTTAATTTAGAATATCATTAACCCAATTACCATGCAAAAATTATCAGAAGCAGACTTAGTCATCAATCCGGATGGAAGCATTTACCATTTAAATATACTTCCTGAAGATGTCGCGGATACAGTAATTACTGTAGGCGATCCTGACAGGATCTCAGAAATAACTAAACATTTTGACCGTATTGAGCTTAAAAAAGGAAAAAGAGAGTTTTTAACGCACACAGGTTATATCGGTACGAAACGTATTACTGTAATTTCTACAGGAATCGGTACTGACAACATAGATATCGTTTTCAATGAGCTGGATGCACTGGTCAATGTAGATTTCAAAACCCGTGAGGTGAAAGAAAAGTTAACTTCATTAGCTATTATCAGAGTTGGGACTTCGGGAGCTGTACAGCCTGACCTGCCTATGGGAACTATCCTTGCTTCTACTTTCGGACTTGGTCTGGATGCTTTAATGCATTATTATGTTCATGGAGTACCAGATGAAGAAAAAGGTCTTTTTGAACATGTAAAAACACATTTCCAGGATTTACATGCTGTAAACCCCTACCTGACTTCGGCAGATCCAGTATTGCTGAATACGATAGGAAAAGGAATGGAACAGGGAATTACAGTAACAGCGCCTGGCTTTTATGCGCCTCAGGGTCGTCAGGTAAGAGCTCAGAATGCAGTGCCTGATTTTATTCAGAAACTGAATACTTTTAAGTATGAAAACTATAGAATTACAAATCTTGAAATGGAAACTGCCGGTATTTATGCATTGGCGAAAGTTCTTGGACATAAGGCACTTTCTGTTAACGCTATCTTAGCGAGCAGGGTAAATTATCAGTTTAGTAAAGATCCGAATTCAGTTGTAGATAAGGCTATTAAGCTTGTCTTAGAAAGAATTACAGCTTCTAATTAATTACGAATTCAGCACCTGTTCAATCAGATGGGTGCTGAATAATATCAATCGCGAAATTCTCTTCGCAATCACCTTCAATGACAAAAAAAAAGCACTTCTTCCTTATTCTTCTATTAGGTTCACTAACTGCATTGGGCCCATTTTCTATCGATATGTATTTGCCGGGTTTTCCTGCAATTGCTAAAGATTTAAATACTTCAATTGCACGTGTTTCCTTATCATTATCTGGGTTTTTCATAGGAATTTCCCTCGGACAGTTACTTTACGGGCCATTGTTAGATCGTTTTGGCAGAAAGAAACCGTTGTTTATCGGATTGGTTATTTATATCCTTGCTTCTTTAGGTTGTGCCTATACTACAAGTATTGATGCATTAATCGTACTCAGGTGTGTACAGGCGCTGGGTAGTTGTGCTGCCGCTGTAGCCTCAATTGCTATGGTCAGAGACTTATTTCCTGTCCATGAGAATGCCAAAGTGTTTGCCTTATTATGGTTGGTTGTAGGAGTTTCTCCGATGATTGCGCCAACCGTTGGTGGTTATATAACTTCTACTTATGGCTGGCACGCTGTATTCCTGGTGTTAATGTTATTAGGGCTGCTAAACCTTATTGCAAGTGTTTTTGGACTTCCTGGAACTTATAAGCCTGATACCACAATTTCTTTAAAGCCGAAACCTATTATAATGGGGTTCCTTGCTGTTTTAAAAGAGCCACAGTTCTATACTTATGCCTTTACAGGAGCTGTAGCATTCGGAGGGCTCTTCGCTTATATATCGGGCTCTCCCCTGTTATTTATGAAGATTTTTGCTGTAAGTGAGAAAACTTATGGCTGGATATTCGCTTTCTTATCAATCGGTTTAATTGGTGCCAGCCAGGTCAATACACTGATGCTTAGAAAATACAGCAGTGAGCAGCTTATATTTGGAGCATTGACCTGCCAGGCGATTACTGGTATTGTATTTTTGATTGGTAGCGTCAATGGTTGGTTTGGCCTGACAGAAACAATCATTTTACTATTTATATTCTTAAGCTGTCTTGGTTTTGCCAGTCCAAATGCGTCTGCCCTTACATTAGCCCCATTTACTAAAAATGCAGGCAGTGCATCAGCTTTAATGGGAGCAATTCAGATGGGGCTGGGTACATTAGCTTCGGTTGTTGTAAGTTTGTTTGATGCACATTCATCAGTACCGATGGTATCTATTATGGCTTCAACTTCAATTCTTGCTTTAGCTATTCTTTATTTTGGAAGAAAAAATATCAAACATAAGGTCGAACTGGACAAAGATAGCGCAGTCATATCTTTTCATTAAAACGGACCGGATCAGTTATTTGGGGGTAATACCCGGAAGCGGGATACCCCCTTTTTTTAATGCTTCCATCAGTTTTTCCTGAAAAAGGAGTTTAGCATCATTGAACCCATGTGATTTTAACCAGACACTGATCATTACTTTATATCCTGTTTCTTCCAGTAGTGAAATTCCTATCCGATGGGCAGGATCTTTTAGTAAGTCTGATGAATCATTGATGGTTTGTGTAACCAGCTTAAACAGCTGATCATAATCTATACCATAACTAAACTTAACTTCAATATCGAGCCTCCGGCTTCCTTTAGTGCTGATGTTGATAATAACTTCGTTTGATAGTTTTCCATTGGGTATAACTACTGCTCTGTTATCAAAAGTGGTAACTGTGGTATAAAAAATCTCAATATCAGTTACAGTTCCTTCCTGACCTTGTGCAATAATATTGTCTCCGACCCTGAACGGCTTAAGCATCAGGATAAGTACTCCGCTTGCAAAGTTCTGTAATGTGCCTGATAAAGCCAGACCTGCTGCAACTCCTAAAGCACCAATTAATGCTGCAAATACTGTCATCTGTATGCCGATAAACTGCATTACTGTGAACACAAGTAAAACGCGCAGTGCTGTGACAGAAAGGCTGATGAAAAAAGGTTTTAAAGAAGGATCAACATCCTTATTATAAAATCTTTTTTTGATCCATCGGGAGAAAATTTTAATGAGCCATAATCCAACTGATAAGGCTGCTATTCCTATAAGAATGTTAGGTCCTTTTTCTACAAGCCACGTAATCGCCCTATCATAAAGTAAGTCACTATTGTTCTGATTAGCTAATTTCATAATTGAATCTTTAAATTCTTATTTGATTAAATAATAACGTGATCCCAATCGAAAAGTTTAAGATTTTCCAGGATTACAAAACAAAAAGGTGGCACGGATGTTGAATTCATATAGTAGAAATAATAGAGAACACATGTTAAACAAAATCACTCATAACTTAACCATTTTAGCCGCTAAGAAGATTTTGACTACCAATAATGCAGAAAATCTGGGTACAGCTAAACGGCTGGTATCAATTATAGCCGGCGCTTATATTTTTCAAAGGGGTATCAGATGTTTTTATAAGCATCCGGTAATAGGTTTACAAGAAACCTTTTTGGGAGGTTTCCTGATGTATGAAGCTGTAAAGGGTATTAAAGATACATATCCAGCAAGACCAACTGACCCTTCGCAAATACGGAGAAATCAAATTCAGGGAAATGACCCAAACTCATCAGTTCCGGCATTTGTTTAATCTGACATGTCAGCAAGCAAGCACAGTGTACGGGTAACTCAATTATTTCATTAATGACTGAGTTACCTGTTTTCAGCTCTGATCATCATTTTACCAAGCCTTTCATAAAATACCGCAAGGTTACCCATTTCCAGGTGAAAGATTTTGCAATGTTTATAGACATACGCTTCCCGTTCACATAAATACATTTTATCATCCAGATACTTTAACATATCTATGATCCGGATATGTAAGGCATAAACCTGGCAAAGGTGAAAGTTCAGGTATTTGTCTGCATGACTTCCAAAAATCAGGATATCCCTTGAAGCTGAACATTTAATACGCTGTAATTCGGCCGAAAGATAATGCGCTTCACTCAATTCTTTTAATGGCCTTTCGGTATTTTCTATTTTATAGACCAGTCTGGTCAGCAAATCAAGTTCATTATAGCTTTCTGCTAAGTATAAATATGGCATAAGTTTTCTCTTTTGATTTATAAATTTCCATTTCTCTTAGCGGCTTTTTCCTTGCGGAGCTTTAATCTCAGCTTTTTTATTCCACAGTCTTTTAATTGCCTGATGCGTTCTCTGCTTAATTTGAAAATCAAAGCGATATCATCAAGTGATAAAGGTTGCATTCCTTTTAAGCCAAAAAACAAACTCAATACTTTTTCTTCTCTTTTGGTTAAGATCTTTAAAAGTTGTGTAGCCTCTATCCTGTCAGAATCAACAATCAGCAAATGATCAGGATATGGCTGATGAGCTGGAGTTACTTCTAATAATGTATTACTAAAATCTGGTTTCATCGTTTCATCCAAAGACATACATCTGCGTACCTTACTTAAATAACCGGCTACCTGCTGAGTTTTAATATCCATTTCCCCTGCAATTTCGTCTGTAGTCGGCAGCCGTTCCAATCGCTGTTCCAGACAAGCTATGGTGCCATTTATTTTAGTAATGGAATTGATCATATTCAGTGGTAAACGAATAACACGTGTTTGTTGTGAAATAGCCAGCATAATAGCTTGTCTGATCCACCATACCGCAAAGGAAATAAACCTGAACCCTTTTGTGTCATCAAAACGAGAGGCGGCTTTAATCAAGCCCAGATTGCCCTCATTAATTAAGTCACCCAGGCTTAACCCACGATGCTGATACTTTTTTGCTACTGAAATTACAAATCTCAGGTTCGTCTTTACTAAACGGTCCAGCGCAACCTGATCCCCATGCCTGATTTTGATTGTGAGCTGGATTTCTTCTTCAATCGTGAGCAATGCTATTCTGCCCACTTCCAGAAGATATCTGTTTAGTGATTCCATGTCTCTGCCCATGATAGCACAATTGATCTTTAATTCTCTCATATATTTAGGTTATTGAGTAAAGTTGTAGATAAGAATCGAATAAAGAAAGTTGATGCTATTAATCCGATAAAATAACGATTATAAGGATGTAAACCGAAAATAATTCATTTAAACTCTATTTTATTGCTAGTAAACCGTAGAATAAAAAGTTTATCTAAGGTTAATCTATTTAATTAAATAAACATTAATGCGTTATATTCACGAATTACAAAAACATAATTATGGAGAAGAAGCTTGACACGATAGATATTTCTATTCTTAAACTTTTACAGGAGGATAATTCACGTCCGCACAAACAAATTGCTGGAATTATAAATATATCAACTACTACTATTTGTGATCGTATAAAGAGATTAAAGACAAGAGGTTATATTGTAACTTCAGTAGCGGTACTGAGCCGCAGGAAATTAAACCAGGAGGTTCTGGCTTTTATTCATCTCAAGCTGAGTCACTGTTCTGATGAAATCATTAATACATTTAAAGAAGAGGTTTCCCGGATCAAAGAAGTCTGTGAGTGCTGTACAATTACTGGTGAGTATAATATTAAGCTGAAGATTGTGACTACCGATAATACTTCCTTTTCAGGCATACAAAGAAACATAGCCAACATCAAAAATGTACAGGCGCTTGAAAGTTATCTGGTCCTCGATAATATCATTACTGATACCGGATTCAATTTTTAAGTGAATAAACCGGCTCTGGAGAATAAAATCGGGAGCCGGTTTAAGATCCGGTCATCTGAACTCATCTTAAACGGGTAAACCACTGAATTTCTGAAAAAATGTAACCTAAGAAGGAGGAAAAAAAATTAAGTTTGTACCTTAATCAATATTAATGTTAAAAAAGGCCGCTTCTTACCTAGCAATATTTTTTATTTATCTGCTTTCATTATTGCCATTACCAGTGCTATATGCAATTTCTGATTTTGTATATTTACTGATTTACTATGTTTTAGGATATCGCAAAGCTGTAGTCAGATTAAATCTTAAAAATACTTTCCCTGAAAAGGACGAAAAAGAACTTCTGGCTATAGAAAAGGAATTCTACAAATATCTTTCAGGGCTTATTTTTGAAATTATTAAAATGGCAACCATCTCTGAAGGTCAATTGCGCAGACGTTTTAAATTCAAGAATATTGAACTCATTAATGCCTATTTTGAACGTGGCGAAAGTGTTCTGGCCTGTTCTGGTCATTATGGTAATTGGGAATGGGGAGCGTTGTCTATCGGACTTGTTTTGAAATGCGATACTTATGCCATTTATAAACCTCTTTCCAACAAGGTCTTTGATGATTTTTTTCAAAGAATAAGAACCAGGTTTGGAAATAAAGTTGTACCCATGCGTCAAACTTTAAGGGTGTTAACAGAAACTAAAGGAAGGCCAACTATGTTTTTATTTGGCAACGACCAGGCGCCCCCAAAAAGTGAATCTCATTACTGGACTACCTTTCTGAATCAGCAGACTTCAGTTCAACAGGGAATGGAGAAAATAGCTATAAAAACAAACAGACCAGTATTTTATATTCAGCTTACCAAAGTGAAAAGAGGATATTATGAGGTAGAATGTATGCCTATATGCCCTGACCCTGCTGGAACGCCAATCAATGAAATAACCCAGAAGCATACCCACCTGTTAGAAAAACTAATTGAAGACGAGCCTGCTTACTGGTTATGGAGTCATAAAAGATGGAAACATCAGCCTGATTAATCAGTAAGCTGAAGATTAAGTGCGTGTGTAGTCTGTGCACGAATATTCCTGCAAAGCTGTGGATCATCGCTTAAAGTCTTGCCATAAGAAGGAATCATTTGTTTTAGCTTAGTCTTCCATTCTTCACTTTCCATCTCTTCTTTAAAACAACGTTTCATTAAGCTGATCATAATAGATACTGCGGTTGAAGCACCCGGTGAAGCACCTAATAAAGCGGCAATAGAGCCGTCTCCGGCAGCAACCACTTCAGTACCAAATTCAAGGATACCACCGTGTTTTTCATCTTTTTTGATAACTTGTACACGCTGACCTGCGGTTTCTAACTCCCAGTCTTTCATTTCAGCAGCCGGAAGATATTCTCTCAGTGCCTCCATGCGATCTTCAGGGGATTGTCTGACCTGATCTATAAGATATTTTGTCAATGGCAGGTTATCAAGACCTGCTGCGATCATCGGACGGATATTATTTGCTTTAATAGACAGCGGAAGATCCAGTAAGGACCCGTTTTTTAAAAAACGTGTAGAGAATCCTGCATAGGGACCAAAAAGTAAAGCCTTTTTGCCATCAATCATCCTGGTATCCAGGTGAGGAACAGACATTGGCGGAGCACCAACTGATGCCTTGCCATATACTTTAGCATGATGATGTTCAATTACAGCTGGATTCACACATTTTAACCATTGCCCGCTAACCGGGAAACCACCAAAACCTTTTCCTTCAGGAATATCAGATTTTTCTAATAAAGGAAGAGAACCACCACCAGCACCAATAAAAACAAATTTAGCTTTTACTGTTTTTCTTTTGCCAGTTTCTTCATCCTTAACTTTAACTTCCCATAAACCATCTTTTTGTTTCAGTTTACGTACTTCCTGATTGAAATCCATGGCCACATTAGGCTTGCTTTGCAAAGTAGTCAGCATCATCCTGGTTAAAGCACCAAAATTTACATCTGTACCCAGCATCATCCTTGTTGCTGCTACTTTTTCCTCAGGATTCCTTCCTTCCATTACCAGAGGCATCCATTGCGCCAGTTGTTCAGGATTTTCAGAATAAGTCATCTCTTTGAACAATTCACACTCCTGTAAATTGTTAAATCGTTTATTCAAAAAGGCAACATTATCTGCTCCCCACACAAAACTCATGTGTGGAATACTTTTAATAAAAGTCTCAGGAGAGTTAACCAGTTTATTCTGTACCAGAAATGACCAGAATTGTTTCGATACTTCAAAGGATTCAGCAATCGCTACAGCCTTATCTGTTTCTACTGTACCATCTGCTAATTGAGGGGTGTAATTTAATTCACAAAAGGCCGAATGCCCCGTTCCTGCGTTATTCCAGGCATCAGAACTTTCTGCTGCCGCGACATCAAGCCGTTCAAAAATTTGTATAGTTAAATCCGGTGAGAGTTCTTTGAGTAGTACACCAAGTGTTGCGCTCATAATACCGGCGCCAATTAACACGACATCAACTGCTTTATCTGAATTAGTACTTTTACTGGTCATGAAAGGATAGATAATTTATTCTCTTTATATCGGCCACAAAATTAATATAATGACCGGGAAAAGAGTCCTAAATTTCAATTTAATAAGTAATATTTTTACCAGTATCTGATAAAACATAAAATTGATCCTGATTCTGTTCTGATTTTAAGTTAGAATTGTCAGAATCAGGTCTTTTTAATGAAAATATGTGTTTAAATTAACGAATCTGCCCATTACCTCTGACTACCCATTTGTAACTTGTTAATTCTTTAAGTCCCATTGGTCCTCTTGCATGAAGTTTTTGAGTACTGATCCCAATTTCAGCGCCAAGGCCAAACTGTCCGCCGTCAGTAAAGGCAGTTGAGGCATTCGCGTAAACAGCAGCAGCATCTACTACATTCAAAAATGTAAGCAGTTGATTTTCATCCTCCGCAATTATAGCTTCACTATGTTTAGAACTATAAAGGGCGATGTGCGATAA
Organism: Pedobacter cryoconitis; assembly: GCF_014200595.1. Lineage (NCBI taxonomy): Bacteria > Pseudomonadati > Bacteroidota > Sphingobacteriia > Sphingobacteriales > Sphingobacteriaceae > Pedobacter > Pedobacter cryoconitis. Next base: position 2,145,427 of record NZ_JACHCG010000001.1, on the reverse strand, counting down.
AGCATCTTCCAGACTTGCTACTGTTTTAATAGCCATTTTGTAATCCAGAAACTCCGTTCCAAAATCTTCAGGACTGGAGTGATATAATAAACTCTCAGGATACAGGTCTTCCAGAGCTTCAAAGGCTTCAGGATCTGCATAAATTTGAACAGATTTTGCTGCCAGTGGTGCTATTAAAGTATAAAGATCATCTAAACGTTCTGTATGAATTAACAGGCAGTCCAGCGCATTACAAACACTTACTCTCCTGGTTTTAGCATTAAAAATAATTGCCTTGCCTTTTTCTTTATCGCCCGATAAATCAAAATAAGTATGGACTATCCCCGCTCCTGTCTCAATTACAGGGACATTGCTGTGTTCACGTACATAATTTATTAATGCCTGACTGCCCCTTGGGATCAAAACATCCACAAAACCTGTTGCATTTAAAAGTGCCGCAGTTGCTTCTCTTTCTGAAGGTAATAATACAGCGACATGAATATCTACGCTATGCTTAAGCAGAACCTGATGAATGATTTTAATTAGTGCCTGGTTAGAAAATTCAGCATCACTTCCTCCTTTTAATACGGCTACATTTCCTGTTTTGAAGCAGAGTGAAAAAACATCTAAAGTCACATTAGGTCTTGCTTCATAAATAACTCCTATCACGCCCAGGGGAACCCTGATCTTGGATAAATGTAAACCATTTGGAAGTGTATTCGCCTCCATGACTTCAGCAAGCGGACTTTCCAGTTGAGCTACATTTAATATTTCCTGTGTGATATCATTCAGCCGTTCTCTGGTTAATTTTAACCGGTCATATTTAGGGTCTTCAGCAGACATCCGTTTTAAATCCAGATCATTCGCAAATAATATATCTTCTGCAAACAGTTTCACATGATTAGCGAGATCTTTCAGAATTTCATTAACTGCCAGCTGATCTAAACGGCATAAGGTACGGCTCGCGTTTAAAGCGTTTTCAAAATATAACTGATATTCCATTTTCTTTTCATTTAGAGCCAATATGTTGTCATATTGGAATGCTGTATTAGCTTACAGCATAAAAATAATTATAATGAACTAAAGATTTATGTCCCTTTTGTCCTATTCTTTCTTTTGCTTTATCTGAACCGTAATCCGCTATTCCCAAACCTATCAGGTTTCCGTCTTCATCAAGCAGCCTGATAATATCTCCCTTTTGAAATGGAGAGAGTATTGCCGTGATACCAACTGGTAATAAGCTGCGTGCCTGACCAGAAATCAGCGCTTCTTCAGCTCCTTTATTCAGTTGAACACTTCCTGTGGCAGAATGCTCAGAATGTGCAATCCATTTTTTCTTCCCTGAGGTATTCTTTTCCGGTACAAAATAGGTATGTTCTGCTTTTTGAGCTATTAAATCAGTTAGAATATTGTTTCGGGTGCCATTGGCAATATAAACCGGGATACCCAGTTTTGCAACTTTTTGTGCCATTCCCAATTTAGTGACCATCCCACCTCTGCCTAAGCCAGATTTTGTCGTATTGATGAATGAACCAATATGATCATCCTTTCTGATTTCTCTGATCACACTGGAAGCCGGAGCTTTTGGATCGCCATTGTAAATACCATCTACATTAGAAAGGATAATCAAAGCATCTGCTTCCAGCATAGAAGCCACCAGCCCTGCCAGTTCATCGTTATCTGTAAACATTAGTTCCGTAACAGATACAACATCATTTTCATTGATCACAGGAATAACCTGATGTTTCAATAAAATGGACAAACAATTTTTAATATTTAAATAATGCTTGCGGTCACGAAAATCCTCTTTGGTGACCAGTACCTGCGAACAAAGCATCTGCTGTTTCTCAAACAGGGACAGGTAAGTATTAATCAGTTTAATTTGTCCGATAGATGCTAAGAGTTGTCTTGCTGCAACAGCATCTTGTTTTTCAGATATCCTGATCATACTTCTGCCAGCGGCAACAGCACCAGAAGAAATGACAACTACTGCAATACCAGCCTTTTTAAGGCTGACGATTTGAGCAACAAGGTGTTCAATGCGGGCATGATCAGGCAGTCCATCAGGTTGCGTGAGGACATTTGAACCGATTTTAACAACGATTCTTTTATAGGCAACAGCCATAGTTTATTGAGCGTAAAGGTTATAAATAAAAAACTAAAGAAGAGCAATCAAGCCTGTCCAGCCAGTCTGATGACTAGCGCCAAGCCCTTTACCATTATCGCCATTGAAATACTCATGGAATAATATATAATCTTTAAAATGAGGGTCATGGTTAAACTTAGGGTTCCCACCCGATACGGGTCGTTCACCGTCCTCATTTTTCAGGAAAATACACTTTAACCTTTTACTTAATAAAGCTGCGATTTCTTTAAGACTTAGAAATTCGCCGGAACCAGTTGGACATTCCACTTTAAAATCATCGGTGTAATACTCCTGGAAATTTTTAAGAGATTCAATGATCAGATAATTGACAGGCATCCACATGGGGCCTCTCCAATTACTATTCCCGCCAAACATTCCTGAATCGCTTTCAGCAGGAATATATTTTACAGTATAATCCATGCCATCCAGCTGGTAATTAAAAGGATAGGCACAGTAGGCTTTGGAAACAGAACGAATACCATAATCTGAAAGAAATTCATTCGGATCGAGCATGCGTTTCAGTAATAATTTCATCCGGTGTCCTCTTAACAGGGAAAGTAAATGCTGATTATTTCCTTTGGTATCTGTCCAGTGACTTACCAGTTGAACCAAGTCAGGTCTTTGAAGCATAAACCACTCCAGGCGCTCTTTTAATTTCGGCAGCTTACCCCATTTACTCTCATCAAATACAATCTGGGCAAACATTGGGATCAGGCCAACTAAACTTCTCAGGCGCAATCGGTCAGCAGATCCGTCTGGTCTTCTGAGCATATCATAATAAAAACCATCCTCTTCATCCCACAGTCCGATAGCATCCTCTCCCATATTGGAAATTGAACCTGCGATATATAAAAAGTGTTCAGAAAATTTGATAGCCATACTTTCAAATACGTCAAAATGCAGCGAAAGCTCCATACTGATTTGCAGCATATTTAATGCATACATGGCCATCCAGCTGGTACCATCTGCCTGTTCCAGAAAACCGCCCCCTGGTACTGGCTGACTCCGGTTAAATACCCCGATATTATCGAGGCCAAGAAAGCCACCCTCAAAAATATTGTTTCCTTCGCTATCTTTCTGATTTACCCACCAGGTGAAGTTGAGCAGTAGTTTATTGAAAATTTCTACCAGAAAATTAATATCTCCTTCACCCTTAAGAGCTTTATCTGCCAGATATACATGCCAGGTGGCCATCGCATGAACCGGAGGGTTTACATCGCCAAAATCCCATTCGTAAGCAGGCAATTGTCCGCTTGGGTGCATATAATTGGCACTAACCATTAATCTTAATTGTTCTTTGGCAAAATCAGGGTCTAAAGGTGCAAAGCTGATGCAATGAAAAGCAAGATCCCATGCTGCAAACCATGGATATTCCCATTTATCAGGCATAGAAAGGATATCGTTAGCTACAAAATGTTTCCAGTGTGAATTTCTGCCAGTTCTTCTTTGTTTAGGAGGTGCTGGTTGTCCTGCGTCCCCATTCAGCCATCTATTGACATCAAAACTGTAAAATTGCTTGTTCCAGAACATCCCGGCCCATGCCTGACGCTGCATTGATTTTTCATCTGTATCGGTGGTCTCAGCTTGTTTAGCTGCATAAAAGGCGTCTGTTTCCTGAAGGCGCAATGAAAATATTTCATCAAAATCATTAAAGGGCTGTGACACTTTATCTTTGCTTAGCCTGATTCTGACGGTACTGCTTTCACCCGCTGGAATGGTTAAATGATACCAGATGCCTGCTTTTGTTCCTAGATTATCAGGATTAACAGCATTTTTATTTCCATTAACTATATATTCATTGATTCCGTCTTTGACATAACGACTCACATTATCAGCCTGATATAAACGTTGGTTATTGGTTTCATTATCTGTAAACAGAAATTTCGAATTCCCATCTGCATAACAATGATAATCCCCAATATGGTCTGATCTTAATAGTAAGGTGTGATTACCCTGATTCAAAATTTCAGGTTTAACCCCATGTTCTCCATCAAACCAGGTATTCCGGAACCATAGCTGAGGGATGATATCTAAAGTTACCGGAGCGGCAGATCTGTTAAATACAGTATATTTAATCAGCAGGTCCTCTTCTTTATTTTTAGCATATTCAATAAAAATATCTCCGTATTCATCATGATCGAACAAACCAGTGTCAATCAATTCAAATTCCGGTTCTGTTTTGCTCCTCTTTGCATTTTCACTCAAAAGTAATTCATAAGGAAAGGCTTGAAAAGGATATTTATACAGCATTTTCATGTAGCTGTGTGTAGGACTGCTATCCAGATGATAGTATAACTCTTTTACATCTTCTCCATGATTTCCCTCGGCATTGGTCAGGCCAAAAAGGCGTTCCTTAAGAATGGCATCTTTACCATTCCAAAGTGCAAGGCCAATACATAAGTTTTGCTGGTCGTCACTAAAACCCCCTATCCCTTCCTCACCCCACCGATAAGCTTTACTTCTGGCAGTATCATGGGTTGTATAGTCCCAGACCTCTCCATTATAGCTATAATCTTCTCTCACTGTGCCCCATTGACGATCAGATACATAAGGCCCCCACTTAAGCCAGTTGTTTTCTTGATTGTAATGGCTGCTGAGGCGCTGCTGTTCTGGATTAAGGTGTTCTTTGGAGTTCATATTTCAATAATAACGATTGTTAAACGAATTAAAGAAAGGATCACAGAATAGCTTAACTTTTTACAATATCAGTATCTTGAAGATCAACGATCATTGACGATATTTCAATGGTGAACCATTCCTGGAAAACTTTATAAGTACGTTTCTGAGGCCAGTCATTCTCATCTGTATGGTAGTCTCTAAGCTCATTTTTAAACAATTGATCAAAGTTTTTCTTTAACCAGCTTTCAATTTTTGCCTTTGTTTTTTGTTCCTTGATCAGATATACAGTCCCTTCATCATTATCAATTACAGGGAATTCAGGGTCTACATAGTTGATCCAGTCATAAAATGGTTTTTTCGCTTTGATCAGGACTGCATTCCTGTTGATGGTTTCGTAATATAATGTTGGCTCGATCATGTATAATTTATAAGTGTGCAAATTTATTTAATTTAATTTGTTATCGGGCATATTAATCCAATGGTTATAATAACAATATAATTAACCTTATATAGCTTGATATGCAGGAGATTATTTCGTACATTGATGTAACCAAAATATAACATCATGATGAACCTACTATCAAAAATTCAGGACTGGGGGGATCACCACCATCCGAAATGGCTGGACTATCTGAGAATAGTTTTAGGCATAACACTGATCTGGAAAGGAGTTGCATTTGCACTCAATTTACATGCGTTTACCGTCCTGATGGAAGATTCGGGTTTGGGGACAGCGGTGTCCATCAGTTTAATTGCACACTTAATTATAGCACTTCATATTATTGGCGGTCTGCTCATTGCTTTAGGGACACATACACGCCTGTTCTGCCTGTTAATTATCCCAATATTAATGGTTGCAGTTTTCTATGTTAATTTCCCACAGCAGCAAATATTCAGACCTTATTCAGAATTCTGGCTTTCATGCCTGGTCCTGGCCGGTTTGGTTTGCTTTCTGATTGAAGGAGACGGTGTACTGTCCATTGAAACAGTTAGAAAGCCTGTTACTTCTGAAAGCTAACAGATTCACCATTTATACTAACGGCCTTCTGATTAGTCGGGGGGCCTTTTTTTTTAAACTGTCTGATGCGGCCGGTAGGTTAAAAGCTTTTATATTATTTATTTTTCTCAAAAATCTAAAATGGACTGGTTTTTGAACAGTATAATCTGTAAGCATAATTACAACAAATCTGTTTACCAACTTGAAATTAATACAGTTTAATCATAAAAAACTAATTACCATGGATTACAAAAAATTAATTAATGACCACTTAGGCAAGCAAACTGATAAAACTCCTGTTGTTGTAGCTTTATTAGCTGGATTAGCAGTTGGAGCGGCCTTAGGTGTATTATTTGCACCAAGCAGCGGATCAGAAACCAGGAACCTGTTAGCAGATAAGACTAAAGATCTTGCAGATAATGCAAAGGATAAATTGCAGACTTATAAAGAAAAGCTAAAAGATGGTGCGGATCAAATAGCCGACACTGCAAAAAATAAATATCAGACTTACGGTGAAAAATTGCAAAACGGAGCCGATGAGCTTGTTGATTTAAAAGATAGAGCAGTTGAAACTGTAAAATCTAAATTCAACGATGCTAAAGATGATATCAAGGATGCTAAAGAAGAAATTAAGGATAAAGCGAATGCTGTAAAAAGCGATATAGAAAACGCTTAATTTATTCTGGTTAGAATAATAAACATAAAAAAACCGGCAGATAGCCGGTTTTTTTATGTTTATAGAATCAGGTTTTATTTCGCAGTATTTAGTGCGCCATGAATTTCCGCATAAAGTAACCCGCTCCCACCACCATAATGTGGAATAATATGTATTGCGGGATGTATTAATCTGATTTCCGTTTTCAACTTCATTTCTTCCAGTTCAGTTAATCCACCGCCAAGCAATATTACCTGGTAAGCATGAGATTTACATTTCGCAATAGCTTCTTCACAGTTGGAAACACCTTCAGCATGCCATAAACTCTCTGCATTTAACAACCTGAGTATAGTCTGTAAAATGTCTTCATGCGTGCCAATTACTAAAATCTCTGTCCTGTTTTCCATAATTAGAATTCCATTGGAACATCCATAATTAAAAATTCCGCATCCGCTGATGCCTGTATAATGAAATTATCTGTGTCCCAGATCCCAAAACCATCTCTGTTAGATAATGCCTGACCATTGATCTCAATATCACCTTCTAAAACAAAGATATAGGCACCATTTCCTTTTTTCTGCAACGAATAGTCTACCTGACTTCCTTTTTCCAGCTTTCCTAAATTGAACCAGGCATCCTGATGAATCCATACACCTGCATCATCTGGCTTTGGCGATAAGATCTGTACCAAAGTATTTGGTTTTTCAGGAGTATCAATTTTTACCTGATCATACCTTGGTTCAACGTTCCTTTTATTCGGGAATACCCATATCTGCAAAAATTTAACTGTCTGATCTTTATTTTTGTTATATTCTGTATGATAAATTCCGGTTCCGGCACTCATAACCTGGATCTCTCCTGGTTCAATAGTCCCTATATTACCCATGCTATCTTTATGTTCTAATGACCCAGATAAAGGAATAGAAATAATTTCCATATTATCATGTGGATGTTCTCCAAAACCCCTTCCTCCATCTACTGCATCATCATTTAAAACTCTTAATGCACCAAAATTTACTCTTTCAGGATTGTAGTAACTAGCAAAGCTAAAAGTGTGATAACTTTTTAACCATCCGTGATCTGCTCCACCTCTTGAGGTTGCAGTATGCAAAACTGTTTGTGCCATATTCTTATTCTTTTGGTTTGTTATACAAATTTACTTCCAATAATCCTGCTGCATCTTACCATAGAATAAGAAATAAATAAAAATGCTATAAAGCAATTTTATAACCCAATGTTGCCCATACACCAGGCATTGGAACTGCTCCGGCCTGTATGAAGTTCACATCGAAGATGTTCGAAGCATCTGCATAAATACTGCTGCGCTTTAATTTATAAGTTAATCTTGCATCCATCACAGTATAATCTTTATAACTAATCCGTTCGCAATATCTTGCAGTTACGGTTAGTGCCATTACTTTCAAAAATTCTGCATTTACAGTAGCGGTCAGTTGATTTTTTAAAGATTCTACAGCATAACGGGAGATATTAGCTTCCGGTAAGGTTGTTTTAACCTTAGGATCAAGATACGTATAAGCCAGACCAAACCTTAAGCTATTAAAAGCAGAGTTCTCCAGCGCGCCGGTATTATAATCTGCACTTAATGTATAGCCCATGGTATTCAATTCACTAAAATTCTTAGGTTGCCAAGGATCGGTTGTTTTATCCTTTACCCAGTCAATAAAATTAGTAATTCTGCGTTTAAAGAGACTTGCATTTAATACAAAATGCGTTGAGTTGTATTTAATCCCTCCCTCAGCATAGCGGGATTTTTCTGGTTGTAACTGGTCATTACCAATATTGGTTGGCCCTTTATAATAAAGATCAGTAAAAGTTGGTAAACGTTGCCCTGTTCCAACATTCACAAAAACTTTCCAGTTTCCATAAAAATTATATCCCGCATCAATGCCAGGGAAAGCCTGCCACCCATAATCAGAGTTATAATTCACGTAACTCCCTACGTTTACCAGCAAATTCTTCACCAGGTCAAATTTATATTCTCCGTATATGCCAGCATTATCTCTGTTTCTTTTGCCCAGGTTTGTACTGTTGATTTTTTCTTTTCTGGTTTCAAGCCCTAAACCAAATTCACCAATTCCGGTTTGAAAACTATTGTTCAGCTCAGCACTCAATACCTGGGTAACGTGGTGATTATGAAACTTATCTGGAGTTTGTTTGATATATAAATAATCATCAACATTATTTCTATAGCTCAATCTTGGCATCAAACTCCAAAAAGAAGTTAGCTGCGTTTTGTAAGCTACAGCTGCAATCGCTGTTTTTACTGTTTCTTCGGCTTCTTTATCACCCGGAGATGAATAATAACCGTTTGCACCAAATTTATTATGGATATAACCACCGGTAATTTCCAGCTGATCTGTTTTTCCTACGTTGACTTTACCTTCGTAAAAGAACTTCTGGTTATTGAAAGCAGTATTATAACGGTACCCATTTCCAGCTTCCTGCCCGGCAGAAAACAAGTGACTGGATTCTTTTAACGCCAATGTTCCGGTAGCGCGCACCCCGTAATTTGCATAAGTGTCTCCACTAACTTCATCCTTTTTAAAACTGCTCCCGGTAAATACATTTGCAGAAACACTGGTTCTGGTTACAGCTTTAGTTACAATGTTAATTGCTCCTGTTAAAGCATTTGTGCCATATATGCGTGATGCAGAGCCTCTTAATACCTCAATATGGTCAATGTCATCTACAGAAATTGGTAAATTCATCATGTTATGACCCGTCTGAGGATCTGAAACCTTAACCCCATTGATTAAAACAAGCGTCTGGTCAAAGGTTCCACCGTCAATACTGATGTCTGCCTGTACCCCACCAGGCCCGCGCTGACGAACGTCGACTCCTGTTACATAACTCAGTAATTCACTAATCGACCTTGAAGGCAGATTCTTAATTTGCTGGTTATCAATTATCCAGATATTACGGTTTTGTTTAGAGAACGGAAGTTTAAGGCGGTTCTCTCTGACCATCACTTCGTTTAGATTTTTTGTAGTATCACTTTGTGCTGCTGCGTAACCCGCAGACAGACATAATGTAACCAACATAGGTATCATTTTCTTCATATTCGATTAAAATTGCAGCGAATATAGGCAATACGTGATTACATTGTTTAGAACTCTTCTATTTAACCGGTCAGAAGATTTAATTTATTTATTCAGAAGATAAGCTTAACTTATAGTAAGTGTAACTGGTGATTTTTCGAAAACATGGTTTAATGGCCGGGTCTTAAAAATCCCATAGAGAGTGCAGTGCCTGTACCAACCAATGCACCAGTAGCTACATCAGAAGGATAATGTACACCTAAATACATTCTGGAATATCCAATAGAAGATGCCCATAAATAAGCAGGTGCGATCACATACCATTTATGATAAACCTGTGTTAAAGCAGTTGCTGTTGTAAAAGCAGAGGAAGTATGACCAGAAGGAAAAGATGTTTGTCCCGGATAATAGACCGCATTGATTTTAACTTGTCCCAAAAATGGTCTTGGACGTTTTACAATTTTTTTAATAACCAGTGTCAGCAGTAAATTAACAGCAGAACTACTGGCAATATACATTGCATTCTGGCGGGTTCCTTTATCATTGTCAATTACACCAGCGGCAAATATGCCTACGGGAACCGCTACATTAACCAGATTATTATACTTAGATAAAAACATGAACACGTTAGTTTTTTCTGGTGTCCTATGTTCAGAAAGATCAATCATGATCCGGTTATCAATTTTCTGTATAGGATTATCAGGAGATAAACCGCCCTGTGCAGCTAATTTAAATGGTATTGCAGCAAAAACAACAAGCTGCAATACCATTATATGTTTTTTCAAAAGGCTGTCCATTATCTAGGATTGCTGTCCCTCTGATAAGCTGGTAGTCCAGGCTTGTTCCAATGCCCCTAAAAAAGTAGCAGGAGGCTGTGCACCAGAAACTGCTAATTTTTGATTGATAATAAAGAAAGGAACCCCGCTGATGCCAATTTGCTGTGCAATCTGTTCGTCTGCACGGACTTCTTCTGTAAAAGTATGATCAGAAAGCAAAGCTTCGATGTCAGCCTGATCTAATCCAGCAGCCTTACCTGTTTCAATTAAAACGGTAGAATCATCAATGTTTTTTCCTTCTGTGAAGTGTGCAATAAATAATTGCTCTTCAATTTCATTGTCAAGCCCTTTTGTTTTAGCCAATTGAATCAGCCTGTGTGCATTAAAAGAATTCGCGATTACAACCTGATCAAAATCAAACTTTAAACCCACTTCAGCAGCTGCACCAATAACCTGTTCATGCATTTGTACAGACCATTCTCTGGTCTGTCCTTTTTTCTCTGCCAGATAATCATAAGCATTCAATTCTGGTTTGGTTTCTGCATTTGGGTCCAGCTCAAAACTGTGCCATTCTACCTCAACCTTATCCTTATGTTCAAACTGTTCCAGTGCCAACTCAAACTTTCTCTTTCCTATATAACAAAACGGACAATTCACATCCGACCAGATATCTACTTTCATTGTATTTTCATTTATAAGGTTAACCTTTTATAGGTCAGCCTTGATTAATTTCAACCCTTTTGTCCAGCGTACTAATTCTTTCAGCATCACTTGTGCTGCTTTCTCAGAACGTTCATGAGGCACGAAAATATCGTCCTCATTAATCAGCTCTGTGAAGAAAGAAAAATTCACTGCTTCGTACAAAGGTACTATTTTAAAAGTGCTCAGATCATTCTTCAGCGCATTGGCAGCTCTTGTTCCGGCAGAAATACCACCGTAGCTTACTATTCCGGCAGCTTTGTAATTCCATTCTTTATACAGATATTCCAACGCATTTCTCAAAGGCGAAGGATATCCAAAATCATATTCGCCAGTTACAAATATGAAAGCATCAGCCTGTTCAATTTTAGCACTCCATTTTTTGGTGTGCTCATGTTCGTATTTCTGCATCGCAGGATGATTGATTTCATCCATTAAAGGCAGATCCAGAAGGCCTAAATCTATCAACTCGACCTCAAAAGTACCCGATTTTCTTGCTATTTCAGCAATCCATTCTGCCACTAAAGGCCCTTTCCTACCCGGTCTAACTGTAGCACTAATGATTTTTAACCGATCCATGTCCGTTTATTTATTTATGACTTACTTTGAAAATTGTGGTTTGTGCATAAGTCTGTCCAGGACGCAAAATTGTAGTTGGGAATTCCGGAACATTCACACTATTCGGATAGTGCTGTGTCTCTATACAAAAAGCACTATACGGGCCATAAGCTTTTCCACCTTTACCAGTGGCTGTATTCAGATACTTAGCAGTATAAAAATGAGCAATAGGCTCTGTCGTATAAACTTCAAGTTTTAATCCTGAAGATGCTTCTGTAGTTTCCGAAGCCAATCCTAATTCGCCGTAAGGTTTATCCAGTACAAAGCTCTGATCATACCCTTCTTCAACATCCCAATCCTGTCCGATAGTTTTACCACCCAGAAAATCATGACTCGTACCCGCTACAGGAACCAATGCACCAGTCACTACATAATCTTTATCTTGTGCTAAATAATTACTCGCAGGAATTCTTAAATAATGGCCAGCTATATTTTCACCATCTTTATTTAGGTTGAAATAAGTATGATGTGTCAGGTTAAGTGCTGTGGGTGCATCAGTAAATGCTTTATAATCAAGAATTAATTCGTCTGCGTCGGATAACTTAAATGTAAGCTGAACTGTTAAATTACCTGGAAAACTTTCCTCCCCATCAGGGCTTACATATTGTAATGTTAAACTCGGGTCAACCGTAGGCAAAATATCCCAGACCTTTTTATCGAAACCAGTTAAACCACCATGAAGACTTTGAGCCATTTCATAGGTTACCCCATCAATACTATATTTTCCGTCTTTAATCCGATTAGAATAACGTCCGACGATGACCCCCAGATAAGGGTAGTCATTGGCCAGATAATCTTCATTCAGATAGCCATCAATATCATCAAAACCTAATACGATATCCTGTTTCTCTCCTATTGCATTCTTTACAATAAATTCACTTACAATAGCTCCATAGTTATATATTTTCACCTTGCTGCCAAGACTGTTAGTTAGCTCTACCGCAAAGATTTCTTTATCATCAATAAATCGCCCGGTGCTAATTTTATTTTCTTTCATAAAACGTATATTAGTCGATATTTACAATAACAATACTACAAATAATACAAGCAAATCTTAAACCCGAATGAACATTTAATCAGTTTAAATTTGTTTTTTGACCAGTAGCTGTTGTTCCATTGATCAACCAAACCACAAAACAGTAATGAAATCTGAACTATCCAGTAAATTCTTTGATACCTACGGCCAGCAACCGGCCGCTACTTATTTTACTCCCGGCCGCGTAAATCTGATCGGTGAACATATTGATTATAATGGAGGTTTAGTACTGCCCTGTGCAATTACGCTGGGTACATGGCTTTGTCTTGCGCCAAATAACGATCAGGTTATCCGTTTTAAAAGTGTAAATTTTCCTGAAGAAGCAGTGATCCCTTTAAAGCCTGCTTATGAAAAAGAAGGTACTGCGTGGTATAACTATCCGTTAGGAGTTTTTAATGAAATTCTAAAAAATTTCCAAATCCCGGTAGGTTTTGATCTTTTATATGCTGGCAATATTCCTGTGGGATCAGGACTATCATCTTCCGCTTCCATAGAAGTTGTCACGGCTTATGCAATCACCGCTTATCTCGGTCTGGATTATGACCGTTTAGCATTAGTGAAACTTGCTCAGAAGGTAGAAAATGAGTTTATTGGCGTAAACAGTGGTATTATGGATCAGTTTGCCGTTGCTTTCGGAGAAAAAGATAAAGCAATTGTATTGAATTGTGACACTTTGAAATATAAGATTGTAGACTGCAACCTTGGAGATCACGTCTTAACCATCATTAATACAAATAAACCACGTGAGCTCGCAGAATCAAAATATAATGAACGAGTAGCCGAATGTCAGGCTGCACTTAAAGCCTTAAATCAGGAAATCACGCTGAAAAATCTATGTGAATTAACTGCTGATAAATTTGCCTTACACAGCCATTTGATTAAAGATGAAACTATCTTAAAACGGGCTACCCATGTTATCAAAGAAAATGACCGGGTAAATCTTGCAGCAAAAGCATTAAATAATGGTGATCTGGATGAATTTGGCCGTTTGATGTATGCTTCACATCAATCATTGAAGGATTTATATGAAGTTACTGGTAAAGAACTGGATACCGTTGTGGAATTCTGTGCAACTTATCCTGAAGTTACAGGCGCAAGAATGACAGGTGCTGGTTTTGGCGGTTGTGCAATAGCGCTGCTAAAAAAAGATGCAGAGGCAGATTTCAGAGAAAAACTGACCGCTTACTATACAGAACACGTTGGTTATGCACCAGATGTATATATCAGTGAAATTGGTAATGGAGCTACCACAATTTAATTCTATTTTTGCGCCATGCAGAAATTAAAGACAGCTGAATTAAACCGTGTAGGTATAGAGGAATTTAAAGAACAGGATAAACTACCGGTAGTTGTGATACTGGATAACGTGCGCAGCATGAATAATGTGGGGTCTGCTTTCAGAACAGCAGATGGTTTTGCTATAGAGAAAATGATTCTTTGTGGTATCACTGCACAGCCTCCGCATCGTGAAATTGAGAAAACTGCCATTGGCGCAACACAATCTGTAGCTTGGGTACATTACGAAGAAACGCTGGATGCAATTAAAGATTTACGCGCAGATGGATATGAAATTATAGCTATTGAACAAGCCGTAGACAGCATTATGCTGAATACTTTTAAACCAGATCAAGCAAAAAAATACGCTCTGATCTTTGGTAATGAGGTTAATGGGGTGAGTGATGATGTAATGGGGCAAATTGATAAATGTATTGAAATACCGCAGTTTGGTACTAAACATTCTTTTAACATCGTAATTTCTGCGGGAATAGTGTTGTGGGATTTCTATGCTAAGTTAAGATTGTAAATAAGATAATGAGGGGTTTTGAAATTGAAAACCCCTCATTATCTTATAGTTTTATGATTGATGCAATCTTAATTCCGTTAAAACAATCATCCTGACAATCATTCATCGTATATCCGCAGGTAGAGATCATTCCATTGTTATTTGCTTCAAAGTAGGTTTCGGCATCCTTTCTTTTTAATAACCATTCAGTTTTGGCTTTTTGATAAACATCATCTAAAGTTAAAGTAGGTGCACCAGCAGAATGCGTATTCAGTGTAGCCTGATCTTCTTGCCATTCTTCCTTTATAATACCCTCACCTGGTGTTTTAGTTGGTATTTTATATACATAAGTGCGATTAGTGACTTTACCATCTTTCACGGTAATCACAGTTTCATTGCTCGTGCCAGTCCATGATCCTGAGCTGACTTTATAACTATAAGAATTATTGGATGATTTCCTGAAGCTCATCCAGGAGTCGTGGCTCCGGTCATAATCATTTTTATAATCTATACTCTTTTTACAAGAAGTGAAGAAAGTTATTGCCGTTAACATCAGCAACAAAATGAATACATTATTTCTTTTCATGTGATTAAATAGAGGATAAATACATAATTTATGCACTAATATAGAAATAATAATTAATTATTGTCCTATTAAATTAATTGAAATTAAAAAGCCGCCCATAGATATGGAACGGCTCTTCTTTTTGGTTAGTAATAGTTATTATTGTTTTGTCCTTAGTTTTTTTCTTTGGTTAAGGTTGATTTTAAATTCTTATGCGTAAGGAATACCATCCTTAGTAGGTAGTCTGCTGGATCCCATCAGATATTCATCGACTTTTCTCGCCGCTTCTCTACCTTCGGATATTGCCCAAACTACTAATGATTGTCCTCTTCTCATATCTCCTGCTGCAAAAATCTTGGCGATATTAGTTTGATATTTACCTTCTTCGGCTTTTACATTTCCTCTGTTATCCAATTCAACTCCTAATTTCTCCAGAAGTCCCTCTTTCTGAGGATATAAGAATCCCATGGCAAGCAATACCAGCTGACAAGGTAATTCACGTACCGTGCCTTCAATTTCTTTAAAATTCACAGGACGTCCAACTGCATCAATTTCCCATTCCACATCCACAACCTGCAAAGCCTTAAGTGCGCCATTTTCATCCGCAATAAAAGCCTTTGTATTTACACCCCATGCTCTGCTGCAACCTTCCTCATGAGAACTGGTTACTTTCAATAACATTGGATAAGAAGGCCATGGCATATTCTCGGTACGGCTTTGAGCAGGCATAGGCATAATCTCAAACTGAGTTACAGACTTTGCCCCCTGACGGTTTGAAGTTCCGATACAATCAGATCCTGTATCACCTCCACCAATTACGATAACATCTTTTCCGGTAGCCAGGATTTGTTCCTCATCAATACTGAAATTACGAACTCTTTTATTTTGCTGTTTTAAGAAATCCATTGCATAATGTACCCCTTTAGCTGCTCTTCCAGTTACGTTTAAATCACGTGGAATCGTAGAACCGCCAGCCAGAACAATTGACTGATACTCTCGCAATAAGGTATTCAGTTCAACATTAACACCAACATTAGCATTACACTTGAACTCAATTCCTTCTTTTTCCATCAGGCTGATCCTTCTGGCCACTACATCTTTCTGCAATTTAAAATCAGGAATACCATAGTTTAGTAATCCGCCTGGTGTATCGTCACGCTCATAAACTACCACTTCATGCCCAGCTTTATTTAGTTGGGCAGCCGCCGCTAACCCAGCAGGGCCAGAACCAATTACCGCTACTTTTTTACCGCTACGGATCAATGGTGGTTCTGCTTTAATATATCCCTTATTGAAGGCAATTTCAATAATATGTTTTTCTATGTCTTCAATAGAAACAGGAGATTTGTTGATTCCCAATACACAAGCAGACTCACAAGGCGCAGGGCAAATCCTACCTGTAAACTCGGGAAAGTTATTGGTGCTCAGTAAAATATTGGCTGCCACCTCCCACTCCGCTTTATATACCGCTTCGTTAAACTCAGGTATTACATTTCCCAGCGGACAACCCGACTGACAAAATGGTACCCCACAATCCATACAACGTGCAGCTTCTTGTTTGACCTGATCCTGCTCAAACGCGACAACAAATTCATTATAATGTTTTAAACGCTCTTTTGCATCTTGCTTTACAGGAGCAGTTCTCTCATACTCTAAAAATCCGGTTACTTTTCCCATAATTATGATGTCTTAACTTTATTACTTCTTTTTAATAAAACCGCTTTGTATTCTTTAGGGAATACTTTAACAAAATGTGCAGACTGTGTTGTCCAATCACTTAATATGAATTCAGCTAATTTACTTTTTGTCAACTGGATATGTTTTTTTAGTAAACTGTTGATCCGTAATTCATCTTCCTCATTTAAAGGATCAAGATCTACCATTTCCTTATTGCATTTATTAGGGAAATCGCCATTCACATCATAAATCCAAGCTACTCCTCCGCTCATACCAGCTGCAAAATTGCTGCCTGTATTTCCCAGAACAAGTACTTCACCACCCGTCATATACTCACAACCATGATCTCCTAAACCTTCCACTACAGCTGTAGCACCAGAGTTTCTAACTGCAAAACGCTCACCTGCCAGCCCTCTTACAAACAATTCACCCGAAGTAGCACCATATAAGGCCACATTACCAATAATGATATTCTGTTCCGGTACATAGGTTACCTCGCGGAACGGATAGATTGATAAACGTGCTCCGGATAATCCCTTACCTACATAGTCATTTCCTTCACCTTCTAATTCAAGTGAGATTCCTCTTGCCGCAAAAGCGCCAAAACTTTGTCCCGCAGAACCATGGAATTTGAAGTTGATCGTATCAGGAGGTAAGCCTACTCCTTTATAGATTTTAGACACTTCGTTTGATAACATAGTA
The DNA here is from genome assembly GCF_014200595.1 of Pedobacter cryoconitis. Lineage (NCBI taxonomy): Bacteria > Pseudomonadati > Bacteroidota > Sphingobacteriia > Sphingobacteriales > Sphingobacteriaceae > Pedobacter > Pedobacter cryoconitis. Next base: position 2,128,116 of record NZ_JACHCG010000001.1, on the reverse strand, counting down.
CCCAACGCACGGTCTGTATTTTTAACCTCAAATTCTTTGAAAATAGGTTCTTTATTCAATAAAGCAGGCTGCGAAGCCGCAATCAGTTCATGATCCAGCACATTGCTGATTCCATGATCCTGTGATTCAGTATTGAATAAACTCAAACCATTATCAGGTGCTTTATATAAAATTGCAGAAAGATCAAGATTTTTCAATTTCCAGTCTGCATCATCAATTGCACGTAAACTCAAAGCATCTGCCTGGCCAACCATTTCTTCAACAGTTCTGAAACCTAATTCAGCCATTGTTTCCCGAAGTTCTTCAGCCAGGAAGTGAAAAAGATTAACCACATGATCAGGATCACCAGTAAACAACTTTCTCAAATCAGGATCTTGTGTTGCCACTCCAACCGGACAAGTATTTAAATGACACTTTCTCATCATGATACAACCTGAAGTTACTAAAGCAGCTGTAGCTACCCCCCATTCTTCAGCACCTAATAAAGCCGCTATCGCAATATCCTTACCCGTTTTTAACTGACCGTCAGTTTGTAAAACGACCCTGCTGCGTAAACGGTTTTTAACCAAAGTCTGATGCGCCTCAGCAAGTCCCAATTCCCATGGTAAACCAGCATGTTGTATAGAAGTAAGCGGCGATGCCCCTGTTCCACCATCAAAACCAGAAACCAGGATCACATCAGCATGTGCTTTCGCTACACCAGCTGCAATTGTACCTACACCAGCTTTAGAGACCAATTTAACATTGATCCTTGCTGCTCTGTTGGCATTCTTAAGGTCAAAAATTAATTGTGCTAAATCCTCAATAGAGTAGATATCATGGTGTGGAGGCGGAGAAATCAAGCCTACACCCGGTGTTGCGTGACGGACTTTTGCAATCCAGTCATCTACCTTATGTCCAGGTAACTGTCCACCTTCACCAGGTTTCGCTCCCTGGGCCATTTTAATCTGTAACTCATCTGCGTTAGTCAGATAATTACTCGTTACCCCAAACCTTGCCGAAGCAATCTGTTTAATCGCAGAACGCATAGAGTCCCCATTTGGCAGGATTTCATATCTTAATTCATCTTCACCACCTTCACCAGTATTACTTTTTCCGCCAATACGGTTCATTGCAATCGCTAAAGTAGAGTGTGCTTCATGGGAAATAGACCCGAAAGACATCGCTCCTGTAGCAAAACGTTTTAATATAGCTTCAACAGGTTCAACCTCCGTCAATGAAACAGGTGCACGGTTGTAATTGAATTCGAATAAACCGCGGATTGTGTAAGCCTGTTTAGTTTGCTCATTAACCAGCTTACTATATTGCTTATAAACATTATAATCATTTTTACGGGTTGCATTCTGTAACAAATGGATCGTTTGTGGATTAAACAAATGCTGTTCACCTTTTCTTCTCCATTTATAATTTCCACCAGTAGGCAGCAACATATCGGGACGCGTAGATTTACCAAATACACGGCCGTGTTTAATTAAAGCCTCTTTGGCGATATCATCCAATCCTAATCCGCCGATTCTTGATACTGCGCCGCTGAAATAACTATCTACTACGCTTTTGTGGATACCTAATATTTCAAATATCTGTGCACCATGGTATGATTGTAATGTTGAGATTCCCATTTTTGAGAAGATCTTCAATAAACCACTGTTTACAGCATATATATAATTCTGAATTAATTTTTCTGGTTTAAGACCACTCTCCTTGTCAAAGTCTGAAATAGTCTCTAAAGCCAGATAAGGATTGACAGCAGTAGCACCAAAGCCAATTAAGCAGGCAAAATGGTGAACCTCCCATACATCCCCAGCCTCAACAACAATTCCTACAGCTCCACGATGACCCTTACGAATTAAATGGTGATGCACCGCAGATACGGCCATCAGAGAAGGAATTGCAGCATGTTCTGAATCCAATGCACGATCAGATAACACAATCACCTGGAAACCATCTTCAACTGCATCAACCGCATAACGACATAAACGCTCTAAACCTTTAGCCAGAGATCCCGGTTTACCATCAGCTCTGAAATAAGTTTGTAATGTTTTAGACTGGAATACACCGGTATCAATACTTCTTACTTTCTCTAACTCCAGGTTAGTTAATATCGGATGTTTAATACCCACACAATGACATTGCATGGCATGTTCTTCTAGTAAATTACCGTTGTTACCCATAAACCCGGCAAGACTCATCACTACCTTTTCCCTGATCGGGTCAATTGGCGGATTTGTCACCTGTGCAAAAAGCTGTTTAAAATAAGAAGACAGATGTTGAGGTTTCTGTGATAAAACAGCCAGAGGAATATCAGTCCCCATAGATCCTATTGGTTCTTTCGCCTCAATAGCCATTGGTTTTAAGATCAGATCTATATCTTCCCTGCTATAGCCAAATACCTGGTGATATTTAAATATAGATTCCTGAGATAAGCCTGTAAACACCACTCTTGGATCAGACAACTCTTCCAGACGGATCTGGTATTGATTTAACCAGTCCGCATAAGGACGACGGCTGCAAACTTCAGTTTTGATTTCATCATCACTGATAATTCTGCCCTGCTCCATATCTACCACGAACATTTTTCCTGGTGTCAACCTTCCTTTTTCAATAATCTGACTTTGATCTAAAGCTAATACGCCAGACTCAGAAGCCATAATTACGCGGTCATCTTTAGTGATCGCATATCTCGAAGGCCTTAATCCGTTTCTGTCTAAAGTTGCACCAATTAAATTACCGTCCGTAAAAGCAATAGCCGCAGGTCCGTCCCAAGGCTCCATTAAAGTCGCGTGGAACTTATAGAAAGCTTGTTTAAGCTCATCCATGTCATCATTGCCATCCCATGCCTCAGGTATCAGCATCATCAATACATGTGGCAGAGAACGGCCCGCATGCAGTAATAACTCTATAATATTATCCAGACAGCCAGAATCAGATTGCGTTTCATCAATTACCGGTAACAGAATGTTTAATTCTTCGGCAGTAAAGTAACTGGAGGCAAAAGATTTTACGCTGGCACGGAACCAGTTTAAATTGCCTTGTAAGGTGTTGATTTCGCCATTGTGGGCAATGTAACGGAAAGGCTGTGCCAGTCTCCACGAGGGAAAAGTATTTGTTGCAAATCTTGAATGGACTAATCCAAACGCAGAAACAACTCTTTTATCGCTTAACTCTGTAAAATAAGTGCGTACCTGCATGGAAGTCAGCTGACCCTTGTAAACTATAGTACGAGAAGAAAAAGAAGCGATATAAAAATCTGCTTTAATTCCTTTAACTGTATTCAGAATAGTTTTAGTCAGGTAATTTTTGAATACATATAGTTTACGTTCAAAGTCAGCACCGGCAGCGATCTGGTCAGGTCTCGCTACAAATACTTGCTCCATTTCAGGCTCTACAGATAAAGCCATATCTCCAATACCTTCTGTATTGGTATTTACTTTTCTAAACCCTAATACTTCCAGGTTTAATTTTTCAGCAGCGCGGTAAATCACTTCCCGGCATTCTTCGCGCGCTCTCACATCCTTTGGGAGAAATAACATCCCAACACCATAGTCACCAGATTGATTCAGGCTAAACCCAATTTTAAGGCACTCGTCATATAAAAACTCATGTGGAACCTGTATCATAATCCCGGCACCATCACCAGTGTTAATTTCAGCCCCACAAGCCCCCCGATGGTCAAGATTCTCTAAGATTGTAATAGCATCTGAAATTATTTGTTGTGACTTCCTTCCTTTTACGTGGGCAACAAAACCAATACCGCAAGCATCATGCTCAAAGCTTGAATTGTATAAGCCCTGATTTTCTTCTATTTGTTCCATATCTTAATGTATTCGAAACACTAAGATAATAATTTACCGGAATAATTGCCATTTTGACATTTTTTTTGCGAAAAATAAATAACAGCATAATTTGACGCTGGTTAGTTTATGAAGTTGATAATAAATGTATGTAATTATTGTCAACTTCGTAAACGTATTATTTAGAATTATTTTGCATTAGCTCTCTAAATCTAAGTCGTAATCAGAAGTTTTCAGACAAAATCTCTCTTTTTATTTCGTTTGTCGGGATAAAAAAGAGCGGAAATTTAGGTTGCCAGCCCAATTTTTAAGGTTATTTCACTAAATATAGATATAAATTAAATTTTTATTCAAATACAAACCCTTAAAATTCAATCTATTATCAATTTTTCAATAAAAAACATCAATTATTTCTTGATTTCGCTTTTGTAGACTGAACTCTTTTGCTACATTTGCAGTGGGCAAGTCCTTTACGATCAGCTCCCTTTGAACTCCCCCAGGGCGGGAACGAAGCAAGGGTAGAAGGTTGTAGCGGTGCGATAAAGGTTGCTTGCCCATTTTTTATTTTTTAGCAGATTGACTATGCTTTCATTGCACAATCTTCCGTCCAGAGCATACGCTAAATTTATCCATAGTTTATTTTTCCTTAAATCATATAAATCATGAAATTTTTCATTGACACAGCTAATCTTGAGCAAATCAAAGAAGCACAAGATCTTGGTGTATTAGATGGTGTAACGACCAATCCGAGCCTTATGGCTAAAGAAGGTATTTCAGGCGATCAGAATGTTATCGATCATTACAAAGCAATTTGTGCGATCGTTGACGGAGATGTGAGTGCTGAAGTTATCTCTACAGATTTTGAAAATATTATTAAAGAAGGCGAAGCTTTAGCTAAACTTGATCCAAAGATCGTAGTTAAAGTTCCGATGATTAAAGACGGTGTTAAAGCCATCAAATATTTCTCGTCAAAAGGAATCAGAACGAACTGTACATTGATTTTCTCGTCAGGACAAGCTTTATTAGCTGCCAAAGCAGGTGCTACTTATGTATCTCCTTTCCTGGGTCGTTTAGATGACATAGGTACAGACGGTTTACAATTAATCGAAGACATTCGTTTAATTTTTGACAACTACGGTTATGAAACTGAAATTCTTGCAGCTTCTATCCGTGGACCATTACACATCATCAACTGTGCTAAATTAGGTGCAGACGTAATGACTGGCCCATTATCAGCTATTTTAGGTCTGTTAAAACACCCATTAACTGATAGCGGATTAGCTACATTCCTTGCTGATCACAAAAAAGCAGCTGAAGCTAAGGCTTAAGTTATCGCTTAATATATAAGGTTAGAAAGCAAAAAGGCCGTTTCATTTATGAAACGGCCTTTTTGCCTTTTATAGAAGATCTAAAAACTATTCCCCTTCCAGAACTGCTTTTACTTTATCATAATCAATCTGCTCATCAGGTGCGATCAGGATACCCTTCACTCCTGCTCCATTTGCAGCTTCTACATCTCTTGGTTTATCACCAATCATTACTGACAATGCAGGATCAATATTATATTCTGCAATGGCTTCAAGCAGCATTCCGGATTTAGGCTTGCGGCATTCACATTCACCATTTACAGTCGGGTGATGCGGGCAGTAGTAAGCATGAATAATCTCGGCACCGTGTTCTTCAAACTTATTGAACAGTATTTCGTGCATCTCAGCCAATGTATCTTCCGTATAACGTTGCAGGGCAATTCCTCCCTGGTTGGTAATAATTACCAAAAGATAGCCTTCGTCAAAGAATTTTTTTAAAGGAGGAATCTGATATTCCAGTACTTCAAAATCTTCTACCCGGCAGATGTAATCATTCCGCTCATGATTAAGGACCCCATCACGGTCTAAAAAAATTGCTTTATTCATTATTTTTGATTTGCTGCCAAAGATCAAAATATAAATGAAAAACCAATGATGATTTGTGAATTATAGTGTATTTACTACGGGGATTTCTCCATATTTCTTCAAATAGCGGAATCCGGTTATTGCAGAATCGCAAAGATCGTCCACTTTAGTGTCGGGATTCTCCGTTATTAATTTTTCACAAAATGCAATGTATTTATTCATTACTGTGCGGGACTCTCCGTCTTTTACCGCATTGTTGGCTTCTAAACCGCTACTAAATACAAGGTCGTATTTTTCTCTGTTAAATATATCCATACTCAAATGTAATTAACCTTTAATAAGAAAACAAATTAAATTTATGTTACTTTTGTTCATCTTGTGGTTAAATTGTGTAAACACAAATGTGTTTAAACACTTGTTATTCATGCGTATATCCTTTTTGCCGATATATTCTATTTTACGAGGAACAAATGATTTAATCTTTCAATAATTTATTTTAATATCCGATTAAACCAATAGCGGGTTTTACAGTCATAAGTGTAGAATACAGTAAACAGCTACTTAGAATGCTTTTAATGCAACGACACACCCAATAGAATGCAACAACACACCCAAATAGTAAAAGCCCGGCAGTATATCGCCGGGTTTTTCGTTTCTTCCTCTCTTTAAGGGATCAAGTCATCAACTTGTGGAGCAGTCTCTTTTTTAAGCATAAATTTTTGACGTGCTAAACAGATCACGGATGCGCTTATGCCTGTGGATTTGCGCTGAAAGCTTTCAATTTGCATGGGAATGACTCAGCCAAAACAAGGCCGGGCTGGTAGTAAATAAATTCAAAATAGCTAAATAATAAATCTATACCGGCCGGGTACTGCCTGAGTAGTCGTTAGGGTAAGAGCAATGCTAAAGTAACGTGAGTCCATGGCAAGTCCAAGTCAAAACAACTAGTTGAAATCAATTGGACTTGCCATGCTTACAGCCTGTTTTCAACCTGGTGTCACCCCGACCAACACTCAGGCAGAACCAAACCATAACCAGTTGAAGATTAATGAAATTATAATTTTCCCTTGGACTAACCCACGGACAAATGCGGACAATTGCAGACAGCTGCGGACAATTGCGGACATTTTTTACGCATCAGGATAATCTTTAACGCGAATAGCTTACATAGGTGGAAAACATTTATTTATTATGGGAAGTTTAACGGGTAAATTTTTAAAGGGAATCCTGGGCGGTTTCATTTTTAAAGCAGCAGTAGCTGTGTTTGTTGGAAATCCGGGATGACTTGCTTAAATGTTGAGTGTCAGCCATAAATCAGCATGTGAAAGATTATTTTGAGTTAACAAACCCTCATTATAATTATAGATATATTAGTACTATGAAACAGCTAAGTATTAAACATATTACGAATTTACATAGCGACTCCTTGAGGGGCCTTGACTTTTATGCTCAGGAACTTGGAATCCTGCAAGAAAGACTGGAAGAGATCCTTGCTGACAATACCAACAAAGAGGTAGCAGAGCAGGTTGAGCATTTTCAGAATGAATTTATCATCCACAAGCATGCAATTGATGAGCTGAAGAGCAGTATCCACGAGAATAACAACAACATCAAAGATCAGATCAGCGAATTTGATGGTTCAGTAGAGAAAATCACAATTTCAGACAATCACAATTTACATGAAGACTATCTGACAGAAGAAAGGCTATTCAATGAACTCAGACACGAGTTTTATCGCTTTGCCTCAAAATGGATGTAATCTTTTTAGTTATCAATAAGGACTTAATCCTTATTGATAACTTTTATTGAAAATAGGTGTACTTATAAGTAGTGATTTCAGGTTTTGGTTCAGGAGTCCCTTTCAATTGTCTTCCCTTGTAACTCGTGGTAAGGCTTAGCGGTTTTCCATCCTTCATCTTAAAAACATGGTGTGTGGTATAACCTGATTCAGTTCTATCTTCAACAAAATTCCCCTCTTTGTCTTTGTAATACCTTTCTCTGCTCACGTTGCCGATATCAGTTCTTCCTTTGTACGCAAGATCATCACTATCAATCGACAGTGGTAAATCCCAGTTGGTGTTACTGTATGTGGTGATCTCTCTTGGAAGATAGTCCTGTTCTATCAAATTGGCCGGTTCTGAAATAACTTCCGGAGTGCCAGCTTTTTTTCTAATAGTGACCTGATTCGTACTGATTGTCAGTTTTCCTGAAGAATCAGCTTTATCCTGAATATAACATTTTATCCTTAAAAACATACTGCCATTAAGAGTATACTGCCATGCCCTTGACTCTATCTTAACTATTAGTGTATCTGTTGAATATTTAAAGTCAACCATTTTGCCTGTTCTGTTTGTAAATTCATCTGGCATATTATTCTTATACTTTAATCTTAGATTATCGCCTTTATTACCCAGGCCAATCCATCGTCCGTTTTTATCAAACTCCAGAATAAAGTCATTGTCAGGATCAGCTGTATTACTGGCTATAACCTTTTTTATTTTATGGAGCTTGAAAAATTGAATAGGAAAAACATAACGATCTCTGGTAGCCTGATCAAAAGCCAGATACATAGCCGCTTTAGCTGCATTTTTTATTTCTTTTGCCTTCTTTTCCTGAGCGATAACCCCACAGTTTATCAATAGCATCAATACTATTATTATATACTTTTTCATGCTATTATTGTACTAATTGAAATATTCATAGCTAATCACCGGAACTCCCGGGCTCAGCGTAGATTTACGTACCGTCTGTCCATCTTCTGACAAAAAATGTCTGGTCGTGGAAATGCTTACAGGTCTTCCATTTTTCATTGTAAATAGAAAACGAAGTCTGTCTTCAAGGCTCAGTGTCTTGTCTACAATCAAATTTCCCTGCGAATCATTAGCATAAGCATCCTGAACAAGATAGCTCTGCTCCTGATCTCCCATATTATACGTTCTGGTAAAAGGCAGAATCTGATTCTTTGAACTCGTAATATAGCGTGGTTTATTATTTTGATCAGCTATTAATTGCAAACTATCACCTTTAAATTCAACTATCCTCGAACTTTTTAATACCAAACTTGTCTTTGTCTGGTTACCTTCTTCAAGTGCATATATTTTTGTATTCAGGAAAACAGAGCCACGTAAATTATACAAGGCAATTATTTGATGATCCATTACGATAACCGTATCTCCTGAATAGCGAAATTCGAGCGCTTGATTTTTAGTTGTGAATTTGATTGGTGCATTGTCTCTATAAGTGATCACCAGAGAATCTTTTTTTCCTACTGCCTTAATCAATTGACCTTTGCTGTTAAATTCAATCCGAAGATCTTTAAACAGTTCATTTTCATTACTGTTGATCTTCATGTTTTTCACCCCTTTGAGGTTGAATAATTGCAAGGGAAAATAGCTGCCAAACTCAGGATTCATTAATTCAAACCCAAGATAAACAGCCTGCTTCTTTACCTGTGCACTAACCCCACAGCTTATATATAGCAACAATGCTATCACCACACACTTTCTCATTTGGCGCAAAATAGTTATTAATTTCATTGCAGAAGCCTTTTAAGCTTAATTTTGAATTAAATTTATAATAAAGCGTAACTTTGTATAAGTTCCTATCACTGATTTAGAAAGTTCAAAATGAAGAATAAAACTGTATATTTTATCAGTGGTTTAGGAGCAGACAGACGTGCTTTCAGAAAGCTCATCTTTCCACCTGATTTTGAATTAATACATCTTGAGTGGATTTCCCCTCATCCCAATGAATCTTTGGCTGATTATGCAGCCAGACTTGCCCTGTCAATAGATACATCTGTACCATTTTATCTAGTCGGTTTATCCTTTGGCGGTATGCTGGCCACGGAAATTGCTAAAGAACTGAATCCTGTACATACTTTTCTGATTTCAAGTACCACTTCATTTAAAGGGCTGCCCTGGTACTACCGTGCAGCCGGAAAATTAAGATTACAGAAGTTAGTGCCAGTTAGTCTTTTGAAAAAGGGTAACGGTATAGGCCTTAAACTACTTGGGGCTAAAACACCGGAAGAAATCACTTTGCTCAAACAACTCGTTACAGCTAGTGATCCATACTTCATGAAATGGGCACTGACCTGTATCCTCGAATGGAGAAACACAGAGCGGCCAGTGAATCTGACCCATATTCATGGAACAGCAGATAACATTTTACCTTTTAGATTTACAACAAAACCTGATATTATAATTAAGGGTGGCGGGCATTTTATGGTTTACGCAAATGCCACAGCTATCATAAAGATTATAACCTCTAAATGTTAAATCAACTTTTCATTTTTCAATACGCATTGCAATTCTCTTTATCGAAATATATTAAATTTGATATATTAGCAATATCATATAAAGCAATGAATATAGATTTATGAAGAAATACGACGATGCCTCCTGGCATTATGGTGGTGACTTCCCTCCTGACCTTCCGCAAATAAATGGTGCCACACACATCGGCATATTCCTTACGTGGTTCATCGAAAATGATTTATTATCAGAAGAACAAGTTTGTAATTTTGAGGATGATATCCAAAATGTGAAAAACAGAACATTTACTGGGAGTGAATATCTGATGAGCAATTGTGACGGTAAATTAACCAGCAATGACTTGAATAAAACTGGAAATGAATTTGCCAGAGCCTACTATGAAGACGGAACAAAATTTGCAAAAGTCCATAAGGATTATTTAGGTGATTATGCACGACTACTCAATATCAGAGTCGTTAACAACCTGCTTGACCAGGATACTTTGTATCGAATTGAAAATTCATGGAGCAACTATGATTTGCTTAAAGCAAGGATCGATGAAAGATTTGAACAATGGAAAGAATTTAAAAAGAAGAAATAATCTTTTTTAACCAGTAAATTATAACAGAACCAATTTAACAAGCTATGACCAGAAGATTTGTAAACCAGGACAATAACTCTAATAAATTTTGGAATATAACTACAGAAAATAAGACTCAAGCTATAACATTTGGTAAAGTAGGCACAAAAGGTCGTGAGTTACTCAAAGAATTTACCACAGAGGCAGAATGTGAGGCAGAAACGGCTAAACTAATCGCACAGAAAACCAAATCAGGTTATGTGGAGTTGAATGATAACGCTGATATTCCAGTTAAGGAAGAGCTTTCAGAAGGTGAAGTAGCAGATCTGTTTTTTTGGGAATCTATTCGGAAATCAAATAAATACAGAAACTCAAACTGGGAAGATTATGACCCTGACGAACATATAGAAAATCTGACAGAACTACTCTCTAAAAGCGGAAAACAGCGACTAATCTTATTTGAGAAGTGTTTGCAGGAAAAACTTCATGAACTCTATACCGCAGAAATTGCAGAGCTATATGTTATCCTGGATAACGATTTTAAAAATGAAAATGGTGTAATTACCTTTGATGATTCTATTTCTGGCGATGGATTTATTTACTTCAGATGCTGGTTGTTGTTAAAAGGGAAAGAGTTCTTCGAAGGATTAAAAACAGATCTTAATACATTTTTATCCCCAGATTTTGACTTTAGCATTGGTGGTGACTGGGCAGAAGGATTATTGTATGTAGCTGACGAAGCTTACAGTATCAATCACGATAATGAGGATGAATCTGAAATCAGTGATGCTGTTTCTGAATTATATCCTGATGTAGTTCATTATGATGATTTCGAAGAAATGAACAGAGAAACTGAAAGTGGTGCAGGATATCATAAGCGCTATCCTAAACTAGTTGAAGAAATAGTTGCTATCAGAAAACCATCATAGATACGTTTGAATGGACGAACAAATAGAAAGAATTAAAGGCAAACTGATTCAGTTAAAAGAATTTGATTCCGAATTTAAACAGTTTGGTGCCGAGAACCATAAATACGTATTAAATCCACCGCTTACACTTGATCGTATCAAACAATTTGAGGATGAGTATCAGGTAAGCCTGCCGAAAGAATACATTGCTTTCTTAACCACACTTGGAGATGGTGGAGCAGGCCCATTTCATGGCTTAAATACTTTAATAGACAGCCGGATTATGTATTTTGATAATTCAGAGAAAGCTCAGCATAGTTATTTTGAGCTTTCAAAGCCATTTCCCTATACCGATAGCTGGAACGTTGAAAAAGAGCTTGCCGCACTGGATGAAAAAATAGAGCAAGCTTATGAAGACGGAAATGAAGAATTAGAAGAACAACTGCTGACGAAAAAATCGGCACTTATTAACCTACCTCAGAATGATTATGGCAGATTAAATATTTCAGATTATGGATGTGGAATTACAATCAGCCTGATTGTCAATGGTGAAGAAAAAGGTAATATATGGACAGATGATCGTGTCAATGATGGCGGTATATATCCATCTGTAGAACTTGAAAATACAGGGAAAATCTCCTTTTTGAGTTGGTATGAACTATGGCTGGACAATACAATTAAAGAATCGGCGATATAAAACTATAAGTGCTTTTAGATAATGAATAACTTCTATTTTACAACATTCAAAGAACTCCTGACCATTGATCACTTCACTAAATCCTGGGGAAACATTTTTCCCTGTCAAGGTGAAGAATTTGAAGAAGAAGCTATTTTCGTTGTCAGTAATGGTGATGTGGATTTTCCAGAACATTTAAGACTGGATATTGATCTGGGCTGGAAGAGCAATGATCAAAACTGGATTAAACAGTTTCCTGGTTTACAAGCTCAAAAATCTGATGAACTTGTAGAAGGAATACTCATTTTTGGAAATCTGTCCGTAAAAGGATCTATCCTTAATGAAGAAGGCGACTATGGTGCATTTTTATATGTATCTGGTCAGGTGACCTGTCAAAGTTTTGTCGCTGGCGGATCTACTACGTATATCAAAGGAAATATAACCACCGAAGAAGTTTTTATCAGTCATTACAACCACGGATATCTCAAATGTGATTCAACCGTTACCTCTCCCGTACTGATTATCAACGATCACTATACCCATCTGAATAATTATAAAGCTGATTTATTTTATTACAATGATAAAACTGGTGAATACCCGTCAGAAAATGCCTGTTATGAAGATGAAGAAACTGGTGAAGACTGGTTATGCTCTCCCAATTTAACGAAGCTCTTAGACAACCCTACCCCTGCCTTTGAAGAATTGATATTCGATCTGAATGAAGGCGAGTACGTCTTCAACAAAGCAGCCCAATTACCAATTAAAGATGAAGCCTACTGGTTATTAAAAGCGGTTAAATACTGGGGCAACTTAAAACGTATTCCAGAAGCCATTAAAACAGAATACTTCTTTAAAAGAGTATATGAAAAATACGGGGCCTTTTGCTTCTCTTATTTTTCGGATACCTTCCTGACCCAAAGCATTTGCGAGCAGGAAATAGAAAAGAAAGGTATCAATCTTAAATATATTCCAGAACATTTGATTACTAAAGATCTTTGCTATCTGGCAGCCAAACATGAAACAAACATATCGTCTATCCCAACAGCCTATCTGGATAAATCACTAATCAAAGAGGTCATCCATTATAATGACTCGGAAATGGATAATGTGCCTGAACGGTTCATCACAGAAGAATTATTAGTAGACTACGTGAAACTGGGACGTGGATTATGGCTGGACAAATACTGTGAAATTGCTAAGGTTTCTAAAATCACAGTACTTTTAAAAGCATTGGACTCAGGCATTGACTACATAGAACAAATCTGGGGTTTTCATTTCCGTGAAGAAGTATATCATTATGCCAAAAAACTATATGATAACAAACAACAAGAATCCACCTGGAATAAATACACCGAAAAATTCCAGAAGAAAATTGAAAGACTTTCCTGATAGGTATCAATCCTCTTTCATGTACGCTATGAGAATAGTATCCCTATAAATCAAAATTGTTAATCAAAATTGTTAATCAAAATCCAATAAATCCTCTAACTCCTGTAGCTTAATCGAACTATCTGTTAATACTTTAATAAACTCTTTTCTGATATTATTATCAGAAAAACTGATCAATAAACAACTTTCTGATAGTTCAGGGTATCTTAAAGAAGTAGTCACAACAGCAGGTTTTAATTGTTCATAATTTTCATCTTCTTCCCGAATAAAACTATCAGGTACCTGATTAGGGCTTACCCAGATAAGGCCATCTTTATACCCACCTTTGTAATCTGCATATCCATAATTATAGAAATCAGGTTTCTCAAATTCAATATTTGTAATCTTTGAAATCTCTTTTAAAGTTTCCTCTATTACTGATTCTGTATCAATTACATACACATTGTTTACATCTATTTCAAGTAAACCAAGATACGCATTAAAACTGTCAGCAATGACTTCTTCCTCGTCACATTCCAGATCAATAAAAGTAATTTCAGGATCAGCGCTACCGCTTCTATAATCAAAACAAATGTACCAATGTCCGTCGCCATCAAATGGGATAAGTCCATGGAGTTCATAACTCACTGTACCTGTATAGTCTGCAAGACTGTTAGCTATTATCGAAGGAAATTGAGGGCCTATTCCAAAGAGCTGTCCGGTATCTCCGCTCAATGTAAAACGTGTATACCCACCGTTTTGAATCTTTAGTAATTCAATGTAAGCTTTAGGAAGCTTGTACCCTAGTTGTTTTTCAGCATCAGATAAAATCTCGTTTGTTAACTCTGGTTGAACATAAGGTAAGTATTTGGGTACCGCCCAGATTGTTTTTATTTCACTTTCTTTCATGACTTTAATAGGGTTCGTTAACCGATCCTAAATCCAATTTTCTCCCAATTTATAAAGAAACTTTGTAATCAGTCACATACAAAGAAATAAATTGTATAGCCAGTCCAGCAGTTAAAATCTGATCAATAGGACTGGCTAAAAGAATCAGTTATTTAAAACTTTAAAAAAGAGAACAATCCTGTTTTCCAGTTCTTTTTTCTTTGAAGAGCATCTGCGTTTGCAGGGTATGCCTCTAGAATATTCTTTATATTTTCCAGAGCTTCACCTTTAGATCCTGTGGTATATAAAGCATCTGCATATTGTAATTTAACTTTCAATAGTTCATCATCCCAGCCCCAGTTATTTCTGATATAACATTGGATCGCCTCAAAAGCAACCTCATTACAATTATCCCACTTCTTTAACGTAAAATAACAATCAGCCAAATGAATATAGGCCCTGCTCAATTCATATTCATTGTCAGGATAAACTATTTTTAACGGTGCAATTAAAGCATTTAAATCTACAATTGCTTTCTCATAATTACCCAGGTTCATATAAGATAATCCGCGCATATAATGGATTTTACACCGTGATGTATCCTGGATTGCATCTTTTTTTACCGATTGATAGTTATCCGCACAAGCAATACATTGATTATAATCCTTAATTATATAATATTCCTGCATCAGCATAAACCATGCAGAATTATCATCAGGGTTTTTAACCAGCTCATTTTGCCAGGCTTTAATTGCGTCTTCCGGACTCCCTTTACTCAGTAAATCGTGTCGGACATTCTGGATAATAATATATTGT
This sequence comes from Pedobacter cryoconitis, assembly GCF_014200595.1. Taxonomy (NCBI): domain Bacteria; kingdom Pseudomonadati; phylum Bacteroidota; class Sphingobacteriia; order Sphingobacteriales; family Sphingobacteriaceae; genus Pedobacter; species Pedobacter cryoconitis. The sequence continues at coordinate 2,112,941 of NZ_JACHCG010000001.1, read as the reverse complement.
TCGCTTAGTTCAAATAAATGATCTTCTGTAAGTTCATTTATGTTAAGTTCCAGAAAAGAATCATATTCTTTAGTTATCGCATCTAGAATTTCATAAGTATCTTCATCAAGCCCCAGTTTATAAGTCATATCTAATATCTCTGCCTTTATCCTTAAATAATCCGAAAATGACAGGTAATCACCGTTATAAGCTGAAGCTGCTTCGAATATTTTTATCGCCTCTTCATATTTCTCCAATCCTTTAAGTGCTGTTCCCCAACTATTCAGTTGCTCCCAAAATGGAGAAAGGGAATACCCAATAGAATGTACCTCAGTTGCCTTTTCAAAATTTCCAATTTCAGTAAGTGCTATGCCATAGTTATTACAGCACATCGCAAATGTGTGGGTTTCGTTAGCTAAACTTTCACCGGCATTCGTATAAAAATATTCATAAAAACCTTGATAAGAAACCTCATAAAACTTGATTTTAAGTTCTTGTAATTCTTCAGCAAGTTCTTCAGTCCAGATTTTTGGAATAGATTCATAATAAAAATCACAGCCAGCAGCATAATAGGCCTCAGGAGAATCAGCAGGCAGAGACCCGATATTTGGTAGTTGTCCTGTAACACGAAAATGGGCGTCAATATAGCGTCGAAGCCCACGTGCCATGCCCCCTAATTCTAAACTTTTCTTCAGATAAGGTAAAGCCTCTTTATATTTTTGCTCATCAAACAAAAATGTACCTGCAAAATGATAAGGCACATCCCAGTCAGGGTAAATCTTCATATAACTAAGAGAAAGACTTAATATTTCTACCTCATCTGCCTTTAGCTGCTTTGAAAATCTTCTCAGAGCAAGTATTAAACTATGCACTAAAAGCTTATTTAACTTGCTTTTGTCACTCAGGCCATTGATTCTGTGATACAAGTCAATCAACTCTTGATTCGGCTGATCATCGCTATAAGTAAAAGCCATAAAAGCAGCTTCTCCAGCCAGTTCCAATCGCTGGTAATCTAAAGCAAGCAGTGCAACAGCATTATGAGTCAGATAATTTTGATGTGGATATGCTTTACCCTCCCTGAAAGTTTGGAACACCTTCAAAGCATCTTCTTTATGCCATAGATAAATGTTAGTTTTTTCCAGATACAATAAGCTTAATTCCTTATCCAGAATACTTCTGTTCTCAGGAAATAATGCTTTATAATGACTGATCATCAGTTCTATATCTTCCAGAACCAGTTCCATATTGCCCAGCATAAAATTAACCTGGCGGCGATAACCGATTGCTTTTAACCTGGTATCTTCATTTTCTGAAAGAACGAGGATATCACAGTAAACCTGTGCTTCTGGTAAATTATCCTGCGTCACAAAAATATTGATGTAAGCAGCATATAACATTGCTTCCTCGTGTGTTGGCTGAATTTTTAAAACATATTCAAAACTATGATAAGCAGTTGTATATAATGATATATCATTTCGCTCAGTATTAAAACTTTGACTGGCTAGCTGATATTCGCATTTAGCTTTAAGCAGCAGCGCTTCAATGCTATCTGGATTTACCAGTAAAAAAGGATTCAAAGATTCCAGGCATTTTGATAATTCACCTTGATTATAAAGGGATTGTAAGTCTTGTATAGTAGTCATGTTGCGTTTGTCAAAATCAGCCATATGCTGATCGCTCTAATAGCGAGGCTCAATTAAATGGCAAATATAATATTACGCGAAATAAAGAGTGCTGTTCATGTTCTATTATTTGAGATTATTTTCCATTTCAATCAGAATAATTTCTTTTAACGGTTTGCCATATTTATGATATTCAACAGGAAAAGGGAACTTTTTACCTGTGATTACATATCCCCTTCTTTGGTACCAGGCAATAAGTTCTGTTCTGTCTTCAATAACAGTTATATTGATCTTATTGCAGATAAGTTGTCTGGCATGTTCTTCAGCACTTTGCAATAACAATCTTCCGATACCACCATCCTGAGATCCGGGATTAACTGCGAGCATACCTAAGTAAAGATTTTCTTCTTTCTGTTCCAGGTAAACGCAGCCAATTAGCTGATTTTCGGAATTCATATACTTTAATACTGAAACGGCCGGATTTATAAGGTAATCAGTTAATATTTCTTCATCAATCCGGATATCACCCGCTAATAGAAGAATTTCAGATGTCCATCCTTTGGTAGAAGTTTCACCACGATAAGTAGTATTGACTAAGTTTAATAGCGCTGATAAATCAGAAATTGAAGCTTTTGAAACTGACATAATGGAATAAAAAACAAATATAATATCATATACCTGCACCTGGAGATAATTTGATGTTTAATAATAAAATGTGATAAAACACTCCAAAATTAAAACCATTTGTCTTATTATAGGTTATAGCGCCAATCTAGTCGCTCAATATGAAATCTAATACTACACTGCCCCAGATATGAATTTATCCGAACGAATTATTGCCTCCAATAAAGGCATGCTTGCTGATATGGTACAACTCAAATACCAGGCAATGACTGAAAGTGCCTTCCGGTTTTTTAGAGGAACCTGTGAAATCTTTTATCAGGATTTATCACTTTGGAAATCAATGCCCAGTTCTCCTTTGAGCTGGATATGCGGGGATCTTCACGTAGAGAACTTTGGAAGTTATAAAGCCGATGACGGACAGGTTTATTTTGATCTGAATGATTTTGATGAAGCACTCCTTGCACCGGTAGCGTTTGAATTGGTCAGAATGCTGACCAGCATTTTCCTTTGCTTTGATTTTTTAGAACTGGAAGATCTTAAAGCAATGAATATGGCAAATGTCTTTTTGAAAAATTATGCTGCTGTTTTAGCCAGGGGGAAAGCGCTTGCTATTGAACCAAGAATTGCCAAAGGTATTATATGTACTTTTCTGATGGCGGTATCCAAGCGTAAACAGAGCCGTCTGTTAGATAAACGTACTGAAGTCAGAAAACGGAGACTGGTACTATCCCTGGCAGATGAAAGACATTTTGAGGTAGATAAAGAGCTTAGAAAAGAGTTAGTTGAACATTTAACAGACTGGATCAATAACCACAGCAAGAGCCCTTATAATTATAAAGTCCGGGATGTGGTCTTTCGTCTTGCCGGCACTGGTAGTGTGGGTACTAAACGCTATATGTTTTTATTAGAAAACGTCCTTAAAAAAGGGAAATACCTGATTGTAGATATGAAACAATCACAACCAAGTGCACTAACTCCTTATATTAAAGCATCGCAACCTGATTGGCAAACTGAATCAGAACGTGTGGTGTTTGCACAGGAACTTTCTCAGCATATGCCTTGTTCACTGTTAAGTCACACTGTATTCAAGGGTGATTCTTTTGTGGTCAAAGAAATGCAGCCTTCTGAAGATAAAATCAAGTTCAGGCTGATTCAGGATCAGTATAGAGATATTTTTCAGGTAATTGATGATATGGCTGCATTAACTGCATCTGCTCATATCAGAAGTTCAGGTAGAAAAGGATCTGCTATTGCTGATGAGCTTATTGAATTCGGTACCCGTACAAATTGGCAGAAAGAACTAATTGACTATGCCTTTAAATATGCACAAAAGGTGAAAAAAGATTTTAAACTGTTCAAGTCCGGATTTGATTCAGGAATCTATACCGGTAAATAACATGTAGCAGGTATTATTCTGTGAATAACTTATATTTACAAACTTTCTTAACCTCTTTAAAAGAATCAAATGATTGAAAATACTTTCGGAATGGATATTATTCCGGATAATGATTCCGAAAGGCTCTTAGCACTTAAACGATACAGGATTATGGATAGCCCTTCTGAGGCTTCCTTTGACAATATTGCACGTTTATGTACACAAATATTTAATGTTCCAATTTCTTTGATATCATTGGTTGATGCTGAAAGGGTGTTCTTCAAGGCTAATGCAGGCATGGGGAAAGCTAAAGAGGCAAACCGGGGCAAGAGCCTTTGTGCACTGGCTGTTTTGAATCCGGAGCCAACAATATTTGAAGATGCTTTAAAAGAACCATGTCTGATTGCAAATCCGAATGTTGCAGGAGACTTTGGCTTAAGATTTTATGCAGGCGCACCACTGATTACACATGATGGCTTTTTGATTGGAACCTTATGTATCATTGATCAACAACCCCGTACATTTTCTAAACAGGAAGAAATAATCTTAAAAGGACTTGCTTCAGCTGTTATGGATCAGCTGGAATTGAGGTTGTCGGCACTAGAAGAAATTGGTAAACAACAAATGATTAATGACGAATTGATGCAACATCGTGAAGAGATGCAAAGTATCAATGAAGAACTCACCGTAATCAACGAAGAACTGAATGAATCCAGAGAACATTTGCAGCTGCTGAACGGGAACCTGAAAAAGAGTGAGCATCGTTTTCGTGAACTTATTGAACAGGCTCCGGTAGCGATTTCTATTTATAGCGGGCCTGAATTGATTATTGAACAGGCTAATGCTTTTATGCTTAATATGCTGGGCAGGACTGCTGAAATTATTGGAAAGCCTATATTAACCGCAAGACCGGAACTGATTGCTCACCCCTACCTTAAAGTAATCAGGAATGTTTTGGAATCAGGGAAAGATCATATAGGATTGGGAGTTAAAGCACCTGTACTCGACCAGGGCATAGTGAAAGAGAAATATTTTGATGTTACTTATAAAGCGCTCAAAGATGAATTGGGCAATGTAACCGGGGTAATCGTTGTAGGCACTGATGTCAGTGAAAAGATAGCGAGCCGGTTGCGGGAAACAGAAATGAATGAAGAATTGGCGGTAATCAATGAAGAACTAACAGCTTCAAACGAAGATCTGATTAGTTCTCAGGATTATCTGATAGAAGTAAATGGGCACCTGAATAGAAGTGAATCCAGGTTCCGTGGAATATTACAGCAGGCAACTGCGGGTATTATGGTTTGTAACGGCAGAGAAATGATTATTGAATCCGTAAATGATACCATGCTTGGTATCATCAGTAAACCGGCAGATATAGTTCAAAAGCGTTTTGCTGATGCTATACCGGAATTAGAAGGACAACCTTTTTTAAAGCTGCTTGATGATGTATATACCACTGGAATAACCCATGTTTTTAATGAAACCAAGGCTATTGTAAATCGGAATGGTCAGCTTGTGGAGGGATATTTTAATATAACTTATCAGGCCATTAAGGATGATAAGGAAGTTATTACCGGAATTCTGATTGTAGCAACTGATGTAACCCGGCAGGTAGATTCAAAAAAAGAAGTGCAAAAAGCAGAAGATATGCTTCGCTTTTCTGTAGAAGCGGCTAAAATTGGCACTTTTGTAATCAATCAGACTACCCGTGTCATGGTAGCCTCTCCCCGCTTAAAAGAGATCTTTGGCTATTATCCTGAGGAAGAAATGCCTTATGATGCTGCTGTAGTACAGATTTCAGAAGAGCACCGGGAACGCGTACTCGCAGCTGTCGAAGCTGCATTTGTTAAGGGAGAAGATTATTTTATAGAATATTCATTAACTGGATTTCATGATCAGCAGTTACGCTGGGTAAGAGCAGTTGGAAAACTCAATCAATATACAGCAGATGGGGAAATCTACTTTTCCGGAGCGATCATAGATATTACCGAGCAAAAGCAAGATGAGCAGCGTAAAAATGATTTTATTTCGATGGTAAGTCATGAACTTAAAACGCCGCTGACCTCTCTGAAAGGCTATTTGCAGATTTTAGAGCAAAGAGCTAAAAAAGCACAGGAAAGTACTTCAATACTGATGCATGATAAAGCAAATAGCCAGATTAAAAAAATGATTACAATGATCAACGGCTTTTTGAACGTTTCCCGTTTAGATTCTGGTAAAATTCATATAGAGAAAAAGAATTTTGATATCACCTCTCTTTTTAAGGAGGCAGATGAAGAAGCACGTTCTACCATATTCAGTCATCAGGTGATTTTCACTGAAGCTGAATCAGTAATTTTAAATGCTGACCGGGATAAAGTAGGTCAGGTCATCCATAACTTTGTGAGTAATGCCGTAAAATATTCACCCGAAGGAAGTCAGGTTCTGGTTAGTAATAAAATTAAAAATGGCGAGTTATTAGTTGAAGTTAAAGATCAGGGAAGAGGAATTAAGCCACAAGATAAGGATAAACTGTTCGATCGCTTTTACAGGGTTGTCAATGATGATATTATTTCGGGTTTTGGTATTGGCCTTTATCTATGTGCCGAAATTATAGCAAGACATCAGGGAAAAATCGGGGTAGAAAGTGAATTTGGGGCAGGTAGTACTTTTTGGTTTAGCTTACCTATATATGCGGTTATAGCATAATACAAAAAGAAAGCGGAAATGATCGAAGACCATTTCCGCTTATCTAAATTAACGCTCTCATATACTAAAGCGTCAGAATGAACTAAATATTGTATAGCATTGAAAAAATAATTTAATACCTTTCATTTTCAATCGAGAGCGATGCGCAAACAAAGTAAATCCATCCCTGTAAATACGATGACTGATAATTTTGACGCAGGCATTGCTATTGAAAAGGTGTCTTTTAAAAGTTTGCCCACTTTAGATAACGCAACTTCAAAAGAGCTTGAAATTGCAAATCAATCACATCGGGAAGACAGGCATTCCTTTTTCTTACTTGAAGAGGGAACAGTTCACCTGGAAATTGATTTTCAAAAGTACGAAATTAACCAGTCGTCTTTCATCTACCTTCACCCCGATCAGGTACATCGTATCATCGCATTAGAAAATGTGACCGTTAGCAGCTGGGCAATGGACAATGAAAGCCTGAATCCTGAATATCTGGAAGTACTGGAAGCCATTACACCCGTAAAACCATTAGTGCTGAATGAAGAAACGTTTTTCCTTATTTCAGAAGCAGTATCAATGGCTGTTCAATTTTCTAAACGGAAAAGCGACAAACTATATCATTCATTATTAAAAGATAGTTGTAACGCACTGGTCGCGCTGGTGCTCTCACAATATTTAGCACAAACTAAACCGACAGACAAATTTTCACGGTTTGAAATTGTTACCAAAGACTTCAGGGGCTTATTGGAAGGTAATTATACTACGCTTAAACGCCCGGCTCAATATGCCCAAAAACTACACCTATCTACACCTTACCTAAACGAATGTGTCAAAAAGACAACAGGTTATTCCGTTTCACATCATATACATCAACGTATAATTTTAGAGGCAAAACGTTTGCTTTATCATTCTGATAAATCTGTAAATGAAATTGCTATAGAATTGGGTTATGATGATTACCCCTATTTTTCAAGGCTGTTTGCCAATGTTACAGGGATGACTGCATTGACCTTCCGTAACAAAAACTTCGATTAGTCCAATACTTACTTTGTATAGGCATTTTTTATTCCTGTTATACGGCTTTTCTTTACGTCGACAAATAAACCCGTATAAAAAATGGAAACATTAAAAGAAAAAAAGGTACTCATTTCGGGTGCAAGTTTTGCCGGACTCTCCACCGCATATTGGATGAACAAATCAGGTTACAAAGTTACTGTAGTTGAAATTGCAAATGAACTTCGCAAAGGAGGTACGCCTGTGAATATTCGCGAAAATACAGTAGACATTGTTAAGCGTATGGGGATTTTTGAGCCAATTAAAGCTAACAGATTGAACATGGAGGTTATGGAATTTAAAAACTCCAATGATATTACTGAAGGTTCAATACCTATGAAACAAGAGGTTGAAGAACTCACTGACGATGAATTTGAAATTGAGCGGGATATCTTACTGGATATTCTATTTGATGCCGTAAAAAATGAGGTAGAATTTATTTTCAATAATAGTATTACAGCACTAAAAGAAACAAAAGATGGTCTACAAGTTACGCTTAAAAACGGGCCGCAACATGAATTTGACCTGGTCATTGGCTGTGACGGTTTACATTCCGCTGTAAGGCGGATTTGGTTTGGTCATGAAGATGAATACTTACATTCTCTTGGACAGTATTTTTCTATAACAATCGTAAATAAACTGTTGATCAGACAAAATACAGGACAAATGTACAATGTGCCCTATAAAGCAGTTATGCTTAATGCCTACAACAATAAAACTGATATTGTGCTCTGCTTCTCTTCAGAAAAAGAAATTCCTTACGATTATCGTGATGAAGCGCAACAAAGAAAAATCATTTTAGAACAATTTGCCGGGCAAGGCTGGAGAATCGCAGAATTACTGGAAGAAGTAAAGCATACAGAAACTTTTTACTTCGATAAATTATGTCAGATAAAAATGCTCTCGTGGACTAAAGGAAGAGTGGCATTGGTAGGTGATGCAGGCTATTGTGCTTCGCCAGCTGCTGGGATGGGTGGATCGTTGGCAATTGATGGAGCTGGCGCATTAGCTGATGCTATGCAGAAACACAACGGGAATTTTGAATTGGCATTTCAGGATTACAATACTAATTTTCGTCCTTTTATTGAAGAAGTTCAAGCCAATGCTATAAAATTTGGATTAGAGATGCTTGTACTGAAAACCGATGAAGCTATCCGCAAAAGAAATGCTCAGCAAAAGCCTTTTTAGCTTTTATGCTTACATTTGGTATCATGTTCAAAAGCGAATTTGCATCAGGCCAATTGTTTTGATTGAGCACTAAAGCAATGTGGCAATTTTGACGATCATTAAATAATGAACAACAACGACACTAATCGCCTTTCCCGACTGACCGCAATTTTGACCCAGCTTCAAACAAAACGAATAATGACCGCACCAGAGCTGGCTAAAAAGTTTGCTGTAAGTATCAGGACTATTTACAGGGATATCAAGGCATTGGAGCAGTCAGGCGTACCCGTTTTGACAGAAGACGGTAAAGGTTATACTTTGATGGAGGGCTATAGAGTTCCACCGGTCATGTTTACCGAAAAACAGGCCAACGCATTAATTCTTGCCGAACAGTTAGTATTAAAGAATAAAGATGCCTCATTTGTTAAAGATTATGTTGAAGCTATTGAAAAGATTAAAGCAGTATTAGGACATAAAGTAAAAGACAAAGCCAATCTGCTTGCAGAACGTACCCGATTTAATCAAAATATTAACAGTGAAAAAAACAGCAATAATCTTTCTGATCTGCAATTTGCCCTTACAAATTATTCGGTGGTAAAAATCGGATATCTCAACGAAGCTAATCAGGATAGTGAAAGATTGATAGAGCCTTTTGCTTTACTCAGTACCACAGAGAATTGGTTATTAGTTGCCTGGTGCCGGTTACGCAATGACTTTAGATACTTCCGGTTAGATAGAATTAAAAGGCTGGAAATACTCGACGAAAAATTTAGCCCCCATAAAATGACCCTGCAAGAATATTTTGATAAATATTATTAATCGTTTTGTACCCCTGACATAAGGTTGTCAACTGCGACGCTGATTTTTGTGTAATTAAAATATAAATCATCATTACATAAAAAATTAAATGGAAAAGCGAACAATTGATCCCTGGAAATGGGGCGAAAGAACTAACTCTGTACAAGCAGTAGAAATCAAACAACCTGAAGGTACGCTTTATTGTTCCGGACAGGTGGCCATAGATGCTAATGGGATACCAAGCAATGGTAGCATGAGAGAACAATTTATCCAAACCACTGAAAATCTGGAGCAATTAATCACAGAATCGGGTTATGAATGCGGGGGTATCGTGAGATTGAATATTTTTACCACCTCGACAACAGAATTTTTCAGCAACTGCATTGACCTGTACCAGGAGTGGATTACTAAGCACGGTATTAAACAGGCGACTACCTTAATTGAAGTGAAAGGTCTTTTTGCAACCTTAACAGTTGAAATGGAGGCAACTGTAGTGAAATAACAATTAAAACAATGACCAGACTTGAAGTTCCATTTTGGAATATCACGTCTGGTCTGTATATAAATATCTGTAAGGATTATTTATTCAAAGCTCTAAGAATCCCTTCGAGCTTTAATTCACCCTCTACTGTCTGTGCCCCATTTTGAATGGCTCCTTTCATGATTCGTGCTGTTTCCGGATTAAACACCAACGCAGCCCAACCATCATTTTCCAATTGAAAACCTTGTACGTTTCTGATCGGTGACAATACTTTTTTTGTTGTTTCTATTACACCGTCAGGTAAGTTTGCAATATTTTGAGCCAGGCGATCTACAAATGTGTCTATTTCCGCATCCGGTATGGCACGATTAATCCAGCCATAACGTTCGGCAGTAGTAGCGTCGAATAAATCGGCACCTAAAATAACTTCTAAAGCACGGCCACGGGTCATTTTCGAAGAAAGGTATTGTGTAGCCCCACCTCCGGGAATAATACCCATCAGCGCTTCACATTGAGACAATTTTCCTTTTTCCAAAGAGGCAAAACTCATATCAGCAGCTGCAACAAATTCGGCGCCACCACCACGTGCTATACCTTTCAATTTTACAATTGTTATTTGAGGTTGTTCTCTGAGCATTTCGCCAACTGCCTGGAAGATGTTTAGCCCTTGTGGTGCAGCTTTGCCTAATTCTTCTAGTATAGCCTGTTCTTCCAAAATATTAATATCTACATGAGCGATGAAAAAATCAGGATTTATACTGTCGAATATGATCACTTTAACGTTCTTATCAGTAGATAAATTATTGAGTACCTGTTTTAATTCTATTATCAGCTTGCCACTCAATGCATTTACGGGGGCATTGTCTAAGGTTATATTTGCTACACCGTCCTTGATGTTGAAATGTAACATTTGATATTCATTCTCTTTAAATTTTACTGTACTAATCTGCGTCATTTTTTTATTGTTAAGATTCTTGTTCCTATTTTTATGGTTACTTTTAGTAAAGGTAAAAGCTGCATTTTTAATTTTTGGAAATGCTATAACAGACCATAGCACATGGTAGATGAAGAAAATAAAGAGAAACCGTATATCTGTACGATTAAAAACCAGGAAGAAATCAAGTATGCCCAGGATGCACTTTATGTATTAAGTGGCAAATGGCGTATGCCTATTATCATAGCTTTATACAATGGTTTACGTCGTTATCGTGACATCGCACGAAATATACCGGGTATAACATTTACTATGCTCTCCAGGGATTTGCAATTGATGGAACTCAACAAATTGGTCATAAGAATTGAAGATCCTGATTTTCCGAAAACTGTAGAATATATGCTGACGGATTATTGCAAGTCTTTATACCCTATTGTGGAAAATTTAATAGATTGGGGAAAGCAACATCGACAAGTTATCAGAATGGTTAATCCGACAGAAATAGGAATATAATTGAATGCAATTATATTTAACGCCAAAAGCCAAAACAAAAAAGCTCCTGACAATTAAGTTAAGAGCTTTTGCGTACACCCAATAGGATTCGAACCTATGACCTACGGTTTAGAAAACCGTTGCTCTATCCAGCTGAGCTATGGATGCATTCCTGTTAAGGGTCGCAAGGATAGGAGAAAAAATCAGAAGTCGCAAATCTGAAATGCATTTTTTTTGAAGAAAAACACTAACTACTTTGCAATCAGGCAGAATAATTTTGTCGTTAACTGATAGATTTTCCGAATGGTGAAAATGCCAGGTTCATCAATTTGAAATGTTGTCTTCCGAATGGGATACCTACAATAGTGATGCATAAAAGTATTCCAAAAAATAAGTGTGTCAGTGCAATCCACACACCACCGCAAAAGAACCAGATAATATTCATAACAGTTGACAGGCAGCCCGTGTTTGATGAAGTATCCGTGATCTTAACGCCAAACGGTGCCAGTCCGACTATGGCAAATTTAAAACATTGAAGTCCGAACGGGATTCCTATGATGGTAAGACAAAGAAGCAGCCCTCCTATTATATATTCAAAGAAAATAAATATTCCACCAAAAATAATCCATATTATATTGCATAAAAAGTTCATACTGTGTGCTTTTATATTTTGTAATTAAGATAACTAATTACCGGATTAGTTACAATTCGCGTGATAATTATTATCATTAATTATAAATTTCCAATTATTTGATACAAATTAGCCGATCATTATTAAAGCAAATTTATGAGTAAGACAGATTTCTTTAACGGTCACGATTATTTTATTGATGAAAAAGTACATTTTTTCAAGTTCGCGAACGTTTATAATATATTCAATGAAACTGGTGAAAATATTGGTGCGGTCAAACAGACCTTATCATTTGGACAAAAAGTCCTGACACTTTTAATCGGTAAACCTGCTTTACCATTTAAGCTGGAAATTGTAAACAATGATGATGAATTACAGGCTACTATTTCCAGAGGCTGGAAATTTTTCATGTCAAAAATTGTAGTCAGTGATCCCGATGGAAATGAACTGGCTTCTATTCAGCAGAAGTTTAAATTATTTAAGCCAACTTTCAGAATTTTAGATACTTCAGGTCAATTAATCGCTGAGATTAAAGGAGATTGGAAAGCCTGGTCATTCCAGATCAAAGACAACAATGAAGCTGAAATAGGTACGATCAGTAAAAAATGGGCTGGTGCAATGCGGGAGATTTTCACGAAGGCTGATAAATATAACGTACATATTGATCCCAATTATACGCAAAGCAAACATAAAGTTGCTATTTTATCAGCAGCGATTACTATTGATATGGTATTAAAAAATCAAAAATAGGCTGAAAGCCTATTTTTGATAATATTCATCTTCAAGTCAGGAGTTTACGCTAAATCTTTTTGTATTCTGGAGATATAAAAAGTAGTTCCATCTCCTATTTTACTTGTAGCATATATTTTTATACCCATCATCAACGCCATTTCATAAGAAATACTTAGCGCAAGGCCAGCTCCCTGATCGTTTGTATTTTCCCAGTCACTTGCATTTGATTTGAAAAGCTGGTCTACCTTATCCTGACTCATTCCCGGCCCCTGATCCTTGATGGCAATTACGATCTGCTGATCTTTTGAATAACTGGAGATGTGAATAATTCCTTCTGCCGGAGAATATCTGGTCGCATTGTTCAGCACATTCCGAATGATAAAAAGTAACATATGCTGATGAGCAAGTACTGCAGTTTGCACTGGAATATCCATAACCAGCTGGATATTCTTTTTAGCCTGGGCTATTTTAAAGAAAGAATTTGCTTCAGCAATCAACTCGTTAAGCAAAAGCCTTGAAGGCTGATATTTGAAGCCACTTTTCTGAGATTTAATCCATTCCAGCAACCCGTCCATAAAAGAAAGGCTTTTTTGTGAAGTTTCACTCAATTCTGCCATGATCTCCAGTTTCTCCTGTTCAGTTAACAAATCAACATCAGTATTGAAGACGCTGGAAAGCATAACGATCGTGCTGAAAGGTTGTCTGATGTCGTGGGCAATGACAGAAATCAGCATCGTATTAAAATGGTTGGTTTGCTGAAGTTCTGTATTTTGCTTTAATGCGGTTTCATGTAATTCATGCTGTACTTCTCCATATTGTCTTTTAATCCTTAAGGAGCGGTAAATCAAAAACAACAAAGCCACACTTAAGGCAAACAAGCAACCCAGCAGAGCAATTATCTTAAGACTTGAATTTTCTTTCAGTTTGAGTTGTTTATTCTCATTCTCGTTCAATGCAAAGTTCATGTAGTTATATCCGGACTTATTGGTCACTTTACTAATGATGTCACGTTTATCAAGTAAAAGCGACATATAATAGTAAGCGCTGTCCTTCTGGTTATGCGATTTGTAAAAATTATACAGCCGTTCTGCGAATAACAAATAAAGTTCCGGATAGCCATATTTTCTGGAAGTATCTAATCCTTTTTTATAATAATCAAGACCGATCTCCGCATTCTCAGAGTCAAGAAAAGTATCACCTAAACCAATATAGGCTTCTACCTTTGTATTTTGAAGTCCTAAACTATCTGCTTTGTGCAGTATTTTAGTCTGTATAGCTATTCCTTTTTGTTTTTCTCCAGCATTATAAAGCTGCATTCCCCGTGCCCCTTCATAAAACAAGAGTAATCTTTCGTCTTTGTATTTTTCGGCTATTGCCCGGCCCTCCTGAAGTAACTGAGCCAGTTTTTTCTGGCTAAGATTCTGATCTACAGACATAATATTGCTGATGATCAGTGAACGGATCGAATCGTGTTTCAGTGATTTACTCTTGTCATAAGCCTGGTAAATATACCTTAAGGCTGCTTTTTCATCTTTATCTACATCCATCAGTAAACCAATATTCATGAGCACCTGGCATACATTTTCCTGATCATTAATTGATTTATAAATCCTGAGCGCCTCATTGAAATATTTTGCGGAGAGGTAATTGTTGACTGAAACATTAGCTATAGCTTCGCAGTTCGAAGCGTCCGCTATCCCCTTACTATAATTAAGCCTGATAGCAATCGCTTTAGCTTTCCGTGCATAAAACTTACAGGAGTCACGATAATCCATATGAGATAACATCGCTATCCGGTTTAGTACATCTACATATTTCAGACTGTCTTTGACTAACGGAAGACCCGATTCAAGCCTGTTAATTTCATGGGTCTGAGCAAATATGTGATTAGCGCTAAATAAGGAAATACTAAGCAGAGAGAGGAAAACAAAACATTTAAACATAAGATAGGCAGTGAGCAGCTCGATTAAAAAATCCACTCGTTGATAAAGGAATCAAATATCCGGCCATGTTTAAAATCAGGTGTTTATCAGTGATTAATGATTAGCTTTTATGTTTCTTTCTGCAAGCTCAACGGTATGTACTATTCTTTTTTCTCTTGTTTCCGTCTTTTTTGCTTTCAGTATCCATTCCAGGATGATCCTTTTAGAGGAAGCCGAAAATGACTGAAAATTTTTATAAGCCGTTTCTTTTTGATCAAACAGTTTTTGCAAATCTGCCGGTATCATATCGTTAGTTTCCATTTAAATTGATTTAATGCATTCTTAAAATTACAGCACTACTCCTTCTTGTATAGGTATTTGATTTCGCTGGATGAAAGCGTGAAAAACAGGATTGAATTCCAGCAGCTGATTTTCACAATTCCGATCTACAGACATGTTAATACTATTGAAACTATAATCATCCTTAAAAGTAAAACTATAAGACAGGTGCTGTATTTTTACAAAAGCAATTACATTTGCAGGGTATTTCTTAATGAGTTTTCTACTTTCTATACTGGTAATCGTTAAATAATCATTGTATAAGCTTAAAAGGCCATAATGTGCAAATCTTCTGAGCAGCACCCAGGCAATAATTACCCACGGAATAACCATTACTATCATTATTGTAACAATTGATATTTGAGCAAGGTTTATTCCAATGAACTCTTCCAGCTGATTTTGATATTCAAAAGATAAAATCAAGGTAGCCACAAATCCGATAAATAACAATACCCCTGCAAACAACGCTTTACCCATTGGGAGCGGTAATCTCATTCTTATAGTGGCCTCGGGCTTTTCCATGTGTGTTCAGGATTATAAAATTTATTCAAATAAGGTGCAGTACGGCTATTTTTCGACTTCGCAACCAATGCCGGAGGGCCGGAAGCGACAACCATCCCTCCTTTTTCGCCTGCTTCAGGGCCAATATCAATTACCCAATCGCTTGCTGCGATAACATGCATATCATGCTCCACCACAACAACCGTGTTTCCTTGTTCCACAAGTTTATCCAGCTGTACCATTAATTTTTCTACGTCGGATGGATGCAGCCCGGTAGTTGGTTCATCCAGAATATAGAGGGTATTGCCATGCTGAACACGCTGGAGTTCGGTAGCGAGTTTAATTCGCTGTGCTTCACCGCCAGAAAGCTCCGTTGCCGGCTGCCCTAATCTCAAATAGCCTAAACCAACCTGCCTCACCACGTCTAATGCACGGAATACCTGCGGGTCTGCACTAAAAAACTCACAGGCAGCGTCTACAGTCATCCCCAGTACATCAGCAATATTCTTTTCTTTATATTTTATTTCCAGTGTTTTGGGATTATATCTTGTTCCCTTGCAAGTTGGGCAAGGTGCATATACACTAGGTAAAAATAACAATTCAACCATTACAAACCCTTCTCCCTCGCAATGCGGACATCGGCCTTTCACTACATTGAATGAAAAACGTCCTGCATCATAACGGCGGCTTTTTGCCATTTCGGTTGCTGCAAAAAGCTTTCTGACCTGGTCAAATAACCCGGTATAGGTAGCCAGGTTTGACCTTGGGGTTCTGCCTATAGGTTTCTGATCTACACGGACCAGGCGTTTGATCGCTTCCATTCCTTCCGTTATCTTTCCGTCTATCGTGAGCACTTTAGTGGTCTCCAGTGTCTCTGTTTCTTCTTCTGCATTGAGGTCTGCCTGCTGTCCCAGCCCACCAGCCACCAGTTCAACTAAGGCCTGGCTTACTAAACTGCTTTTCCCTGAACCTGAAATTCCCGTTACACTCGTAAATACACCCAGCGGAAAAGAAACAGCTAAATTATTGAGATTGTTACGGGTAACATTTTCTAAACGAAGCCATGTTTTAGGTGTTCTGGTTGTTCGCGGGATGATACGCTCTTCTCCAAAAATATAATTTCTGGTCTGAGAATCTTCAACTTCACGAAGGCCTTCAGGTGGTCCGCTATACAAAACATGCCCTCCTTTTTCACCCGCAAAAGGCCCTACATCTACTATCCAGTCGGCATGCCGGATCACATCAACTTCATGTTCCACAACAAAAAGTGAATTTCCTGAATCCTTTAATCTATCCAGCGCTCTAAGCAACGCTTCAGTATCTGCGGGATGTAATCCCGCGGAAGGTTCATCTAATACATAAACAACACCGAAAAGATTAGAGCGTACCTGTGTCGCTAATCTTAAACGTTGCAACTCTCCTGGTGAAAGTGTAGGCGTACTTCTTTCCAAATTCAGATATCCAAGGCCCAGATCCAGCATAACGCCGATACGGGCAACCAGATCCTGAGCAATCCGCTGTCTGACCATACCTTTTTCAGGATGCTCCTTTTCAGCTTTAGTTAAACGTGTGGCTTTTTCTTCCGCATAGGGGCTAAAAATCTCATTCAAGCGGGAAAGCGTAACCCTGGACATTTCCGCAATATCCAGACCCGCGAATTTCACGGAGAGAGATTCCTGGCGTAAACGCTTACCGTGACATAACGGACATTCGCCACTCAGCATATACTTTGACACTCTCTTTTTCATCAGCTGGCTCTGCGTATTAGCAAAAGTATGGAGCACATATTTTTTAGCACCAGTGAAAGTCCCCATATAACTGGGCTCCAGTTTATTTTGAAGTGCCTCTTTCACCTGTGCCGGATTAAATCCGGCATAAACAGGTACTACCGGTTTTTCTTCCGTAAACAGGATCCAATCCCGTTCTTTTTTTGGAAGATCACGCCAGGGCACATCTACATTATAACCCAATGTGGTCAGGATATCTCTGAAATTCTGACCTAACCAAGCAGCAGGCCATGCTGCAATAGCACGCTCCCGGATCGTCAGCGAATCATCAGGGACCATGGATTTCTCCGTAACTTCATAGACTCTGCCTAAACCATGGCATTCCGGACACGCTCCTTCGGGCGTATTGGGAGAAAATGCCTCGGCATAGATAATAGACTGTCCGTCCGGATAATCTCCGGCTCTGGAATACAACATTCTCAGTAAATTGGATAAAGTAGTTACACTGCCCACAGAAGAACGTGTAGTTCCAGACCCGCGTTGCTGTTGTAAAGCAATAGCTGGAGGCAGGCCTTCTATTTCATCCACTTCAGGAATAGCCATCTGATTAAATAGTCTTCTGGCATAAGGAGATACCGATTCCAGATAACGGCGTTGTGCCTCAGCATACAAGGTGCCGAAAGCTAAGGAAGACTTGCCGGAACCAGAAACACCCGTGAATACAACTAATGCATCACGGGGGATTTCCAGATCTATATTTTTAAGATTATGTTCGCGTGCTCCGCGTACTTTAACGAAGCCTGTAAATGTTTGTTCTTTCTTGTTTGTCATTCTAATATTCCGTACAATCCTGCCTCTTTTCAGGCCATAATGAACCTTTATTGAGCACGGGCAATTTATAGATTGTCTTTTACAGAACAACAGTCAAGCCAGTGAATTGATTTAAATTTATAGCAATTAACTTCCCGAAGTACTGCTTTTCTTTACATCACTGTTATCAATGCCACGCTGGTTCTTTTTAATTGCATCCTTTAATTTTCCGAAACGCCAGTTCAAACTCACGTTAAAAGCCCGGTTATAATTTTGGGAACGGTAGTTTTGTGTAAAATTAGCTCCCTGTGTAGTATTGGTGTAGTATCTGAATTTTGAAAAGACGTTATTGATACCAGCAGAGAGTGTGAGCTTATCTTTGATGATTTCTTTACTTCCGCTAAAAGAAGAGAAGAAAAATGCACTGGTTTGCCCCTGTAACTGGATCTCTGGTGCTTCAAATGTCGCGCTTGCATTTGCTTTCCATCCATGCTCAAATTTGTAACCTGTATTGATATAAGCACGTCCTGTTAATCCATCATTTTTAGTCAGCTGTCCGTCAATAGCACCCTGGATCCAGATATAGCCAATGTTTCCATTCATCGCAACATTCCATTTCGGAGTAATCGGGTAGTTAATATTCAGATTAGTACTCAATGCTTTATCTTTACCTATATTAAAAAACGTAGATCTGGTAATTTTATCCTCCTCATTGTAAACTGCAACGTTCTGAATCGTATTATTTGCAAATCTGTAACTTAACCCTACGTTTATTGATCCTTTTTTAAACTTACTGTAAGTCAGTTCAAAATTATTACTCAGTACAGCTTTCAGATCAGGGTTACCTGTAGTCCAGAAATTAGGATTAGAACGGTCTACAAAAGGGTTTAAATTATCAATACCCGGTCTTTCTATTCTTTGCGTGTAGCCGAAATTCAAACTGCTCTGATCTTTAAACTTGCGGTTAACTGATAAAGTAGGGATCAGATTGAAATAATTCGTATTCACATTAGACCCCGCGCTAATAAAGTCTGCCTTTACAAAGGTACCTTCAGCACGTATTCCGGCTTTAAAGCCCCAGTCTTTCAGGTTATAAGCATAAGAATTATAAGCACCAATAACGTCCTGATCATTGTTGAACTTATTCGTACGTGCAGGATCGGTCTCAAATTCCCCCGTAGCGCTGTTCAGGCTTTCGTATTCGAAATTACTTTTGTTTGTTCTCAATATTCCTTTAACCCCACCTTCAACAGTAATACTTTTTAAAGGATGTATATAGTCCAGTTGCAACGTTTGCTCCTTGGTTCGGCTATTGTTTTTCTGGTTGAAGTCCGGATCAGTAAAATTAGCTCTGTCCAGAAAAATCAGGTGGTTTTCCAGCGGATTTCCCGAATTGCCGTTTTTATAAGAAAAAGTCAGCAGACGATCTTTATGGCCTTTAAAACCTAATTGATAATTCAGTGTCGCATCAAAACCATTCCATCCGTATCTGTTTGTACCTTGCTGGTTGTAGCCAATATTGTTATGGCCATCCGTCAAACTGAATAATTGGCTGGTATAAGATTTATTATAACCTCCATAAGGATTCAATTCCATAGTGATCAAATTTAAAGTGTCAATTTCATAACTTAACTCTACACCACCATAGCGGTAATTGTTATCAAATCTGCGTGTACCATTACTGATTAATGTAGTCGGTAAATCTCCCGTTGTCGTTCTGTTCGTAGAAGATTCTGTTCGTGGTGAACTGTAAAAACCAGTTCCTCCATAAGCTGTCATTCCAAACTTACCTTGTTTAACAGTGACGAAACCTCCCATTCCAGGTCCGCCAACCGGCCCCTGATAACGTAAATTTAAACTTCCATTATAGCCGTTGTCAATTTTCTTTGAAGTAATGATATTGATAATACCCGATAAGCCTTCACTATCATATTTGGCAGGCGGCGTAGTAATTACCTCTATTCTAAGAATAGAAGAAGCTGGCATACTACGTAATACATCCTTAGGGCTTCTGGCTACCATGGTAGAAGGCTTGCCATTAATCAGTATCTTATAATTACCACTTCCTTTTAATTTGATATTATCATCGGCATCAAGTGATAACAATGGTACTTTACGCATCATATCAAGCACAGTAAGTCCTTTACTTTCAGGATCTGCCTGGATATCATAGCTAATCCGGTCAATTTCCTGTTTAATCAAAGGGCGGTCTGCGGTAACGGAAACTTCCTTTAAATTATTGGATTGGGAAACCATCAGGATGCTTCCTAAGTCGGCAGCTCCGTTGGTGAGGGTTACTGAAACGTTTTTGGCATTATAGCCAATAGCAATTGCGGTTACAATGTACTTACCCGGAGCGATCTTCTCAAAGCTAAAGTTCCCTGAGGCATTAACCACCATGGTTTTAATCACAGCATTATCCCTTTTAAGGGCAATCGTCATAAAGTCGATCGGTTTGTTCGTGGCAGAATCAATGACCGAGCCTTTAATAGTTCCTGTTGGAGATTGTGCGGCAGCAGGTAAAGTAAAAAAAATAGAGAGGCAGAATAAAAATAATAAGGTTGTGTAGTTCCTGGTCATTGGTTTTTAGGTTGGTAATTTGATCATAAGACGCAAGCATATTTCAATTGTTGCAAAGCTTGTGTAATAAACTTGTTTCTAAGCAAATTTTATTCTGTAAGAGAATTTGAAGTTAAATATTAAAATATAATAGGCTTTTTATGCTAAATAAATAATGATTTAACGGATAATATATTTTTACTAAAAGGTTTAATTATTTTTCATAGTGTAAAATTAACGCAATTACAGCAAGTGTTTAAAACCTTGTTTCCATCAAAAGAAAGAAATTATATTTAACAATAAATACAGTTTATAAACCCTTTTTGTGAAATATTAAATTAATTAGCAAAATGTTGTTAAATAATGCATTATATTGTAACTACATTTTATCCGAGCATCCCCTTTTCTCTCTCAGTTGAGTCACATTTACGGCCGTTCCCTAAACCAATAACCAAATATTATAATTTACCCTATGAACAAAAACATGTCTTTATTAGGCTGTGCACTCCTATGCTGTGCCGTCTTATTTTCCTGTAAAAAGGATCTCTCATCCGCTGGAGCAGCGGCAGCACCAACAATTGCACGTGCTAATGAATCTGTAAGCGTATGGATAACGACCTCAGACAAAAGCAAATTATTGCAAACACAGGCCAACGTAACCTTCGCACCAGATGCCGGGACCAATCCATCGACCATTAACGTTGACGAAGCCACTTCCTACCAGGGAATTGACGGGTTTGGTTATACCTTAACCGGAGCAAGTGCCTCTTTAATTAACGGACTTGGCGCAGGACAGAAAAACACCTTACTTCAGGAATTATTTGCAACAACCGGATCCAATATAGGTATCAGCTATTTACGGATCTCTATTGGCGCATCTGATTTAAGTGCTCAACCTTTTACGTACAACGACCTTCCCGCAGGTCAAACAGATAATAACCTGAATAACTTTAGCATCAGCCGGGAAATGACAGATCTGATTCCTGTATTAAAAAGTATTCTGGCTATCAATCCGAATATTAAAATCCTGGGCTCACCATGGACAGCGCCTGTCTGGATGAAAACAAACGGAGCTTATGTGAATGGTAGTTTAAAACCAGAATATTATGATGCTTACGCAAGATACCTGGTTAAATACATTAAAGCGATGCGCGATCAGGGCATTACGATTGATGCGATCACTCCGCAAAACGAGCCTTTAAACCCTTATAACAATCCAAGTATGGTGATGCAGGCCACTGACCAGGCTAATTTCATCAAAAACAACCTTGGGCCACAATTCAGATCAAATCAGATCAATACTAAAATTATTGCTTATGATCACAATACAGACCGTACTGATTATCCGTTGGCTGTACTAAACGACGCTGCGGCAAATGCTTACGTGGATGGTTCTGCTTTTCACTTGTACAGTGGAAATATCAGTGCCCTGACTGACGTGCATAATGCTTATCCTAATAAAAATATTTATTTCACAGAGCAATGGGTTGGCGGGCCAAGCAACTTTGCCGGTGACTTACAATGGCACGTGAATACGCTGATTATTGGCGCTACAAGAAATTGGAGCCGTAATGTGCTGGAATGGAATCTTGCTGCTGATCAAAATTATGGCCCGCACACGCAAGGCGGATGCAGTACTTGTGAAGGTGCTTTAACAGTTAACGGAAGCAATGTAACCAGAAATGTATCTTATTACATTATTGCACATGCTTCTAAATTTGTGAGACCTGGAGCAGTAAGGATCGCTTCAAATATAGCAGGCAGCATCCAGAACGTAGCCTTTAAAAATGCCGATGGTACTAAAGTACTGATTGCTTCTAACAGCGGATCATCAAGCAATACCTTTAAAGTTAAATGGGGAGCGCAATCTTTTACTTATACCCTTCCTGCCGGTGCAGTAGCTACCTTTAAATGGTCTGGCTCTGCAACAGGAAATCCAGGTACAGCACCTATCGGACAAATTGTAAGTTTAAGAGGTTTCAACAACCAGTTTGTGAGCGGCGAAAACGGCGTTAAAGCGATGTGGTGTAACCGGGCAACTCCAGGGGACTGGGAAAAATTCACAATTGTAGATGCAGGTGGCGGCAAAATTGCGCTGATGTCTATGAACAAATATGTTTCTTCTGAAAACGGTGCCGCTTCAGTGACTTGCAGCAGAGCTACGATCAGTGAATGGGAAAAATTCGACTGGGTAGTCAATGCTGATGGTAAAATTTCTTTTCGTGGCAATAACGGTTTTTACCTTTCTTCAGAAAATGGTGTAAATGAAATGACCTGTACCAGGCCAACTATCTCAGGATGGGAAGCCTTTAGTTTGAATTAATCAAATCCTAATAACCAAATCTAATCCTATCACCTATGAAAACAATTAATTTAATGCTGTGCCTGATAGCTGGCGCACAACTTTTGAGCTCTTGTAAAAAGGATGTGAATGCATCCTCAGAGAATTCTTCCACCAATACTGACCCTCGTGCAGTAACTTATCAGCTGCTATGGTCTGATGAATTTGATGGAAATGCAGTAAACCAGGCAAACTGGAGTTTTGAAACTGGCGCTGGCGGCTGGGGAAATAATGAAAAGCAATACTACCAGCCAGATAATGCGACTGTAAGTGGAGGTAATCTGATTATCACTGCAAAAAAACAGAGTGTTGGCGGAGCACCTTATACCTCTGCAAGAATGATTACCAGAGGTAAAAAGGAATACACTTATGGCAGATTTGAGGCTAGAATCAAATTACCTCAGGGACAAGGACAATGGCCTGCGTTCTGGATGCTTGGTGCGAATATTGGTAGCGTAGGATGGCCAAAATGCGGAGAAATCGATATTATGGAGAATGTAAATACCTCTTCAGAAGTATTGGGTACGATGCACTGGTTTGACCAGGCTTATGCTTTTTATGGCGGCCATACAAACACCAATCCTCAGGACTATCATGTTTACCGTGTAGACTGGACTCCTACTGCGATTACCTGGTATGTAGATAACGTACAGTTTCATGTAGGAAACATTGCCAATAGTATCAATGGTACTGACGAGTTTCACCGTCCGTTTTTCTTACTGTTAAACATGGCTGTTGGTGGTAACCTTCCGGGACAAACCATTGATGAGAGCAGATTACCTGCAAAAATGTATGTAGATTACGTGAAGGTTTACAAAATTGTAGGTTCATAATTTTTGAAAAGGGCCCTCAGCTTAGCTATAAATACCATGAGATTTTACTTGTTTCTTTTTCTGTTCGCTATTGCACTATCTGCCAGGTCGCAATCCACTGCTATCCATTCAAAACGCAGTTACGAAAAAAACAACATAGAACTCAATATTTATGGTACTTATAGCACACAAGATTTTAACTGGTCGATCGCTGGCAACAGCATGGGACAAAACCCCAATGTATTATCAGAGGTCAAATGGAAAGATATAAAAGGCCCGGGTATGGGACTGGATATTCGTTTGAATATCTGGTCTCCTATTTTTTTGAAAATAAGTTATCAACGTAGTTTTATTAAAACCGGACAAGTCTCTGATACAGACTATGGTTCTGATAACAGGACTAATCCTGTTTACCAGGCCAATTTAAATAGCAACGAAGGCCTTACCCGCACTTATGCAGTAGCTGGTGGTTATGAATTTAAAATTAACCCTTTTCTTAAACTCAGCCCATTTGCAGGTTATCTGAAAGACGCACAACATTTACACCTCAAAGACTTCAACGAAGAAACTGATCCTGCTATCAAAACTTTAAACAGTACTTACCAGGCTAACTGGACAGGTCCGATCATCGGTATAGAAGCCGATTTCCGGCTTAGTAACCAGCTTTCACTGCATGGAATGGTGAATTATAAACAGCTTAAATATAAAGCAACTGCCGATTGGAATCTGATTGACTCATTCGAACATCCCGTAAGTTTCCGGCATACCGCTAACGGTTATGGAACAGATGGCCTTTTGCAGATAAACTTTCACTTCACCTCTGTTTTATCTGTTTTTGCAAGAGGTAATTATAGCTACTCCAATACCGGTAAAGGTACCGATGAGCTGTTTTTAGCAGACGGTAAAGCTGTTCAATCTCAATTTAACAGCGCTACAAGGCACGGAGCTGGTTTAGCTGCGGGTATTGGTTTAAATCTGTAAATTGGTGTATATTTCAAAAAAATAATATACAGCAATGACACCATCTTCTCTGCAACAGCTTTATGGTAACATAGATATTTATCTCTTTGACCAGTTATTGAAAGGCCATTATAGCCATTGTCAAAAAGTAATAGATGTGGGTTGTGGCGGCGGTCGTAACCTGGTCTACTTCTTGAATAACGGCTTTGAAGTATACGGAATAGACCCCAACCCTGCCGCTATTAATACAGTTAAAGCCTTAGCTGAGAGCCTTTCACCAACACATCCATTAATTAATTTCAGGGTTTCCAGTGCCGAGGATATGCCTTTTGGTGAAGAATATTTCGACCTGCTGATTTGCAGTGCAGTGCTGCATTTTGCCAAAAATGAAATGCACTTTAAAGAGATGCTGCTGGCGATGTGGAAGGTTATTAAACCAGGAGGTTTCTTTTTTGCCAGACTTGCTTCTGACATCGGAATAGAAGAGCTGATTTCTCCTTTAGGCAACGGCCGGTACTTGTTACCGGACGGAACAGAGCGTTTTCTGGTAAATGAACAAACTTTACTGAACTATACGAAAGAGCTCAGTGGATATCTGTATGAGCCTGTTAAAACTACAAATGTTCAGAACCTGCGCTGCATGACTACCTGGTGTCTGCAAAAATTATAAACAAAAAGCCCCGTTGTTTTCACAACAGGGCTTCTTATCATAGGGTTTAAACTATTTTACGTCACCTTTAACTTTGTTGATTGAACGCTGACCTGGCAGATAAATCTGGAAGCCAAAAGACAAACCAAGGTTATTCTGGTAGCCTGTATTTCCAAATCCTGCTGTTGCATTATATTTTAACAAGGTTTCTAAACCAATGTTAGGTGTAATGAAATAAGCAAAACCAGGGCCGAAACTGAATGCTAAACCGTTCGTGTTACTACCACCTTTACTTGTGTTTGTACCACCAAAACCAACTGTAGCCTCTCCAAAGAAACGACCGTGTTTAAGTACTTCGGTGTCTGAACCAGCATAGTAACGGCCTAAACCACCAAAACCGTAGTTTGTTGTAGTCGGGCCATCCTTAACGGTTTTTAATCCTAAATTCACGTAACCTCCCAAGGCTACATTATCCTGAATAAACCATGCTGCCTTCGGTGTAATGTCTAAACTAAAGTTTTTAGAACCATTCAGATCTAAGCCCAGATTAGCCAGATTACCACCAACCATTACGTTACCTTTTTGGATTTGTGCATTTGCAGACAAGCCAACTCCTAAGATTGCAGTTAGCAGGCATAAAGTAAATTTTTTCATAAGATATTTGTTTTAAACTGTTAAAAATTATCAGGCTATTCTTGCTTGAATACCCTAAAAACCCAATGATTAGTGAAATGTTTTAATTTTTTTTGATTTTTTTAACAATTGTTTATAAGCCTGCGCTACAGTCTGATGCGTGCATCTATGTGGTATAACTACAGGTTTAATTTATATTTATTTTTTAGTTGATAATTAACCTTTAACGATTGAATACTATAAGAATAAGCAGCTTTAAACTCAATTTATAATAATATTAATTACAATATTTATAGTAATGATTGTATTTATTAAAATTTTTAAGGATATATTTTCTTTTACTTCCTTTAATTAGCCGTAAATTCTCTTATGTGCTTGATTTTAAGAAAACTTTTAGCCTTGCTAATATGATTTTTCATCAGATGTTCTTTTTAGCCATAAAAACATGTGTATAACCTGTCAATTTGGTGGAGAAAATTATTTCTAATTAGTGTAATTGATATTTATAAATCCTTATCTTGATACTGACTACTAACAACTTACTCTATGAAATTTTTCAAGCTTTCTCATGCTGCCAAGGGCAAATCGGGGAAAATTGTTGCTGTAACTTACAGTCTGAAAAAGTCTTCCAATGTAACTTTCCTTGAAAATGGTTTCCATATTGGCTATACCAATATTGACCTGGCCCACGACCAGGATAGCAACCCCGATAATTTCACGACCAAAGGCTCTCAAAAGTATTTATGTCTGCTGGAAGAAGATGGCTTACAGGTTACCCTATATGCAGGCGGCCTGTCTGGTGATTTCTGGACTTTAGACATTCAGGTTGATGGTGTACCGCTGGCCGCAAATACAATCAAAGTGTATACAGATGCAAAAGGGAACCTGGATTATAATCAACTTATAAAATAACGTTATGAAAACGCTTTATCTGCTATTACTGTTATGTGTAGTCCTTTCAGGCGGGGCTGGTGCGCAAATTATTGCCGAAGATGCAAGAGGAGAATCTGCTATCATCACTAAAAATTCAAATGTTTCATTTAACCTGAATGAAGCAGCTTTAGCTGCTTCATGGAATAATTTCAGAAAGCTTGCTATAGAAAAGCCTTCACAAATTATCTGGGGCTTGTCTGCCAGTGGAAATAACAGAGAAGGAATAGCTGATCTCTTTAATGGCGGTAAACTGACCCCACAGTCTAAAGTTGGTATTTTCATTGGTTTAAGAAAGAGCTATCAGACTACCGTACTCGAATTATTAAAAAGGATTAGAGAAATTGAAGACGCAAACCCTGATAAAAATGAGACAGCCATCAATGCCATTAAGCTATTGAACCGGCAAATCGAAGAGAATCGCAGCACCAGGCATACCCAATCTCTGACCACTTATATCAATGCGGGTCTGAATGCAGATAACTTCAGGCTATACCAGCCAGAAGATGCCCCTTCCCTGCCCAAACGGTTCGAAAAAGTGAATTTCCGGGGAGGTTTTGTGGATATTGGTTTAAATTATGAATATGCGCCACGCTGGGTATTTGGTATTGCATTAGGCTATGAACGTTACAATAATCTTGATTCTTTAACGCTGACCAGTTATACGCTGAAAAACACCACCATAGTAAATAATTCTGAATTATCTACCGAAAGTAAGATCAATGCTTACCAGGGTGGTTATATGGCTTATAACAGGGTAAATATTAAAACTGACGCGCTATATTATGGTCGTGTCAGCAGTGATTATCGCCTGGTTTGGAATACATTGTATACCCGGATTATTTTGCCTTTACAGGAGAAAGAGATTAATAAGGTCTTTCAGGCGGGTACTGCAATCAATTTCTATAAAAGTGAAGGTAAATTTGCAGGCGGTCTTTACTTGCAGTCAAACGATGTCTTTAACAGCCTTCATAGTACAGACCAGTTCCACGAGCGGCTCTCTTTTGGTATTGTTGCTAAATATTCATTCAGTTCAATTATGTCCAGAGATTTCGCGAAATAGAAACCTAATGTTTTATCTAATCCTTTAAGCCATGCAAGAGCTACATTCCGCAGGTATTCCCGGAGATTTTTTCACTACAGCTAGTCTGAGTACTTTAGCAGGTGCTACTGGTGCGGTTTATATTATTTGCAGTACGATCCAGAAAGTTTTTGATTTTAATCCGAAGTGGCTTGCCCTGCTCGTTTCTATCCTGATCTCTTTTGCGGCGGCGCTATTGACACAATCTGCCGGAAATGAGATTTCCAGGTATTTTATTGCTTTGCTAAATGGTTTTCTGATTTATGCTACCGCAACCGGTACCAACCAGGTGCTGGGCTCAAAAGCTGATCCCCCAACTGCTGCCACGATTGGTTTCAGGCAAACCATCAAAACGAAAAGACGCTTCAATACCACCTGGTGGTAAATATTCCTCCCTCACCTAATTTTAAATCCTCGTCCTTATGAAAAAGAACAATTTTGCTTCGAAAAACTACATTCTGCTCCCCGTCTTCCGTACCAATATTACCGAACAAGACAGCCCTAATGTAGCCAGGTTCCTCACTATGCTTAGTAATTCTGTTGAACATTCTTCTACGGTTAGTCTGGCCAGCAGAAATATGCACCAAAAATCAAGTGATGACATTCCTGTTGTCGTTTTGGATTCTATTGAAAAACAAGGTGCAAAACTTATCCGGATTAATGCAGATGAGCTCGCTAATTTTCGCTTCTCCTATCCTGGATTAAGGATTATTGAAGAGAAATTTTATGAACCTGCGGTTTGTTCTCCAAAAAAAATACTGATCCAGGTTGAACAGGCTGAAACAAAAACAGCGGTAACCGTTACCATTAAAGATCCTGAAGGCAAAGGTATTTCAAATGCTACAGTAGTGCTTTTTACTGATTTCACAGCGAGTAAAGGAGCTTCCGGCATTACGAATGCACAGGGAACTATTTCTTTAAATCTCGATAAAAGTATTGCGGAGCGTATTTATATCTACGCAGACCATAGCTACTGGGGGTATTTTAAAAAAGATGTGCAGCTGGACGCTACGCTGGACATTCAGCTTGTACCCATCAAGCTTGATTTTAAAGACAGCTTAAGATACTTTTATGATACCGCTAATTTGCCTAAGCTTACACAAAAAGTCCGTGTTGGCATTATTGATACTGGCGTTGGACCTCACCGTGATCTGAAAGTTACAGACGGAAAAAACCTGGTCAGAGGTGAAAAAGAAACTGATTACCAGGATAACGGAGAAGGTCATGGTACACATGTGGGTGGAATAATTGGTGCCTATGGTGCATTGAATGGTGTGGCTGCCGGCGTGGAAATCATGAGTTACCGCGTTTTCCCGAAAGGTAGCGGTGCGTCGAATTTTGACATCATGAAAGCGATCAATCAAGCCATAACTGATCAATGTGACCTGATCAATATGAGTCTTGGAGAATCTCAGGCCGATGAAGGAATTACGAGTTATATCAAAGAAGCCTATAATGCCGGAATTGTTTGTTTTGCTGCAAATGGCAATGATAACAGAAGCCCGGTAAGTTTTCCTGCCAATGATAGTCTTTCTATTGCGGTCTCAGCTATGGGCAGACTGAATACTTTTCCTCCCGATAGCGTTGAGAGTGGATCAGTGCAGGAGCCTTATGGTACAGATAAAGCTAATTTTATAGCTGATTTTTCTAATATTGGTCCGGAAACTGATTTGACTGCACCCGGAGTCGGGATTATCTCTACTTATCCCAATAACCTTTATGCTGTGATGGATGGAACCAGCATGGCCTGTCCGGCAGCAACAGGTATGGCAGCAAGAATACTGGCTGGCAATCCTGACCTGCTTAATTTACCGAGAAATCAAACCAGGGCAGATGAAATGGTAAAATACCTTTCTATTAATATCAAAGCCCTGGGATTCGGAAATCTATATGAAGGCAAAGGTATGTTACAGCCACCGGCAGCGACAAAATAATTAAAGAGGGATCATTTTCAATTCAATAATGATCCCTCTTTAATAAACAATTCGTCAGTTCTTTTGATGAAGTCACCAATCTCTGCGGCCAGTATTTGGGTTAGCAGTGTTGTTCCGCTCCAAAATAAATCTTCTTCCATTTTTTCTTTCAGTAAGCATCCCACTAATTTACCATTGGTAAAGACCTGGTAAAGTGGCACAACTGCTGTTGCAGTATTAATCGTTAATGTCAATTTTGTTTCATTAACGTCCGCGATATAGGTGTATTTATGCATGATACTAAAGTATCAGTTCTCAAAGATCCCATCAATAGGTGTAAATTACGGTTTTGTTTACGTATAAATACTTGAAAAGGGTGTCAAATACGTGGCTGGCCAATTACCACATAAAAATTTCAGTACAGTATTTAATCAAAATATTGATTAAATTTATTTAAATGTTATGCCTCGAAAATGAATTTCATTATAAAATATCAGGGGATTGAAGAGCCAAACCTGGAAAAAGTATGCTCAATTCTGGAAAACCACCATGTACAGATACTGGATAATAGCCTGTGGCCTGAAACTGCCCTGGTTAATATGGAAGAATCTACGCTTGGAAGCTTGCAACAAGCGCTCAATGAATGGAATATTTATCCGGAGGAAGAATATCATGTCCCGTCGCCCAGAAAAAAAATCAGGAAATCGCATTAATATTACTACTAAAAATGTCAGGATAGTTATTTAATTATATATATTTAAGCATCTAACCTGCTCCAGTATGAAAACTCTCAAAATTTTAAGGCTTTTGCTGACTTCTTATCTCGGCTTAATGGCCGCCACTTTGACCCTCTTTTTAATTGGTATGGCAGCTTACCAACTGATGGGTGTAGAATTCCAGCCAGTGATTATCTGGTTCAAGGTGATTACACTTGGGATAGTAGGCTATTACTTAAGTAATTATAAAAAGAAGGAATTTTACTACTACCGTAATATGGGATTATCCAGAGGATTTATCTGGGTATGTACTTTCACTTTTGATTTGAGCTTGTTTGTAGCCCTGTTAATCCTGATTAAAAGCTGATCACTCTTCTTTTTCAATTTCCTCGTGTGTTTTACTCTTTTTAGGGAAGTTAAATAACAAAGAGGACGCAATTGGTAAAACAAAAATAGCAACGGTGAAGATAGAAACGAAAAGATCTGTTTTCTCACTCTCCAGTAAATAAGTGATTTGTGATTCAGGGAAGAAATGTGTCAAAAGCGATGAGGTCAGTTTAATGCCCAGCACACCAATTACCGTAAAAGCAGCCGTTTCCAGAAAAGTGAATTTCTCCATTAGTCTGACGAATGCCTGCGCGACAAAGCGCATCGCTAAAATCCCAATAAATACGCCGATATAAATCAGGTAAATATGATCTGTGAAAGCGACAGCCGCAAACACGTTATCAATAGAAAAGGCTAAATCCATAACTTCAACCAGAGCCACGGTTGCCCAGAATGTTCCAACCAGGCCAACTGTGTTTTTATAAAACCAGCTTTTTGATTTATCAATTTGTTCTTCTTGATGCGGATTGTTTTTCACGCTTTTCTTTCTGAAAAAATCAAAAGCAAGATATAAAAGATACAGACCTCCCAAAGGTTTTAGCCACCATATTTTGACTAACCAGGCCGCAAGGAATAAACAAATTCCACGAAATACATAAGCACCGATAATCCCATATTTCAAGGCTCTTTTACGCTGATCCCTGGGCAAGTCCATAACCATGGTGGCTAATACCGCAGCATTATCTACTGAGAGCAAGCTTTCTATAACAATCAGGTTTAAAATAATCAGTAATCCAGCTTTAATATCCGGGCCCAGAATCGTGTGTAAAAAATCCATGTGCCAAACTTACTTTAAAACCTGAACATTTCCTACAGGAAGCTATCTGCTTCTCTATAAGCCTGAATAACGCGCAACTCCCCTTCTTTGCCTTTGATAGCGTTGCCATGCTCCATTCCCATTACACCTTTATATCCCTTTTGATACAAATGTTTGAATAGATTTTTGTAATTAATTTCACCAGTCCCCGGTTCATTTCTTCCTGGATTATCACCAATCTGCAAGTAGGCAATTTCTTCCCAGCAGCGGTCTATATTGTTTATCAGGTTCCCTTCAGTCCGTTGCATATGATAAATATCAAAGAGGATTTTGCAGGACGGACTATTAACTGCTTTACAAAGACTATAAGTCTCATGTGTTTGCTGTAGAAATAGTTCTGGTGTGTCACTTAAAGTTTCCAATACCATGATCAGGCCATGCGGCTCAAAAATCTCAGCACCTGCGCGCATCGCATCGATCACATTTGCCATCTGGATTCCATAAGGAAGTTTGCGTTCATAAAACCCAGGTACTACAGTTACCCATTTGGCATTGCACCGTTTTGCAGCTTCTACAGAACGGTGGCAAGTCTCTGCAAACTTAGCCTTGAATTCTTTTTTACCAGTAGTCAGTGATGTTTTCCAGTTATCACCGCCATCTACCACGAATACACCCATCCGCATGCCAAGTTTAGCCAGTAAATCACCGATTTTTGTTTGCTCTGCTACAGGTCTGTTTAAAAAGCCATTGTCTTCAATTGACCTGAACCCCTGGTCGTACATAAACTGGATCTGATCCAGAAAACTTTTACCAGCATGCTGGGCAAACATACCTTCATGAGGCGCGTAATCGAGGTTAAATGTTTTGCCAGCCAACGCCTGCATTTTTTCTGAAGAGCTGGCTACCGCATTTACGGAAGAGCCTGCAATCATTGCACCGGTTGCTATTGCACTATTTCTTAAAAATTCTATTCTGTTCATATTAAAATTGATTAATATATCATGTTAATTTACAATCATTTTCTTAAATCCGGCAGTCAGCGTGTCTGTAACGCTCCCATCTTTGCGGTGATAAATAATATAAGCTTCCATGTTTTTCTTTGCACCTACAAAGGCCAGCGCCTGTTCTACAGACATGGCCATCACTGCATTATCATACCCATCGGCAGTTAAAGCATCTTTTGCAAAAATAGTCACACTGATCAATTGATTATCCAGCGGATAACCTGTTTTCGGATTAATCAAATGAGAGATCCTTTTTCCACCAGCCTGTAAATACTTCCGGTAATTTCCAGAAGTTGTCACTGCACCTTCCTTAAAACTAATTACATGCCTGAGCTGAGGTTCTGACTGCTCATTTAAAGCTGGCCCTTCGATACCAACCCGCATGGCCGTTCCGTCAGGTTTTGGCCCTTTCATCCTGATCTCCCCGCCTATTTCTACCACAAAACATCGGATACCCTTATGCAGCAGATAATCCGCGACCACATCTACACTATATCCCTGTGCAATTCCATTCAGATCAATCTGTACACCCGGCTGCTTTTTAAAGAGCTCATTCCCTTGAATACTGAGCAGGTTCATCCCCACATTTTTCAGTAATTCCTTAATCCTGGTACTATCCGGAAATACGGTAATCGGTTTTGGCCCAAAACCCCATGCCTGGACCAGCGGGGCTACAGTAATATCAAACCTGCCATCAGTAGCCTTATAAATCTCAAATGATTTATTGATCACGCGTAAAAAATGAGTATCTATACTTAAAGCTTTAGTAGCGTTATTAAATTTAGTAATCAAAGAATAGGGTTGATATAGAGACATGGATGAATCTATCTTTAACAAAATGCTATCCACTTCAGCTCCACTTACTAAAGGTGATTCAGCAAAATACTTAATGGAATAGTCAGTTCCCTGGGCGTAACCACGTAAAGTATATTGCTGTTGTCCCTTCTTTTGTACAAAGAAGGAAAGCAACAGCAATACAACAATCACCATAGTTTTATGGATAAAAACCACCGCTTATAATTAAATTACCTTAGTTTTTCCAGGCGTTGGAATTGGATATAATCCATTCCCATCAGGCATCAGCCGAGGATTAGAATTCCAGTTCAGTTCTGCCGGGAACAGACTATTATCTGCTTTCAAAGCATCATCCCACTTGATCGTCTGCCCAGAATAAGTTGCGTACCTGCCTATAATTGAAGTAAAACAGCTTTTCGCTCCGCGTTCCGCATCACTGAACTTAAACTCACCTTTAGCAATTGCAGCAAATAACTCATCATGTTCTGTCTGATAAGGATTTTTATTTCCTTTAGTTGGATGACTGAATATTTCTTTCCCTTTATGATCCCATAACACCCCATGATTTCCAGCTGATAAATACGTGCGGCCCTTCGTTCCCTGGAAAGTTTCATCCACCCGGTTTTCAGTTCCTTCAAAGTGGCGGCACTGACTGTAAATCACAGCTCCGTCCGCATATGTTAATTCTACTGCATGGTTATCATAGATTTCACCATAATCTTTTCCCGTTCTCCAGGCACGGCTGCCGGTTCCCTGTACAGAAACAGGATAAGCACCCTTTACCCAGTTGGCAATATCAATATTATGCACATGCTGCTCTACAATATGATCTCCGCAAAGCCAGTTGAAATAATACCAGTTCCGCATCTGATACTCCATTTCAGTTTGCTGAGCCTCACGCTTTTTAACCCAAACCCCGCCACTATTCCAATACACCTGTCCGCTATAAATTTCACCTATCGCCCCATCCTGTATCCTTTTCATCGTTTCTCTGTAATTGGCCTGGTATCTGCGCTGTAAACCGACTACTACATTTAGTTTTTTCTGTTTGGCAATCTCTGCTGCTGCCAGTACCCTACGGATTCCTGGTGAATCAACTGCTACAGGTTTTTCCATAAAAACATGTTTCCCCTGTTTAACCGCTTCTTCAAAATGGCCAGGCCTGAATCCCGGGGGCGTCACCAATAAAACGACATCTGCCAGGGCAATAGCCTGCTTATAAGCATCAAAACCAATAAAACGACGTTCCTTAGGCACATCAACTTTATCTTTAAATTTATCAAAAAGGACTTTATAACTATTGTCTATTCTATCCTGGAAAGCATCGGCCATAGCCACCAGCTTCACATTCTGAACCGTGCTCAAAGCCTGGAAAGCTGCACCAGTTCCACGATCTCCACAACCGATCAAGGCAATCTTAATCGTATCATCAGTTGAAGTGTGTCCGCCTGCAAAAGCGAATTGATTTAACAATACACCTCCGGCAATCAGTGCCGAAGACTTTAAAAATTCACGGCGTTTTTCACGCAATTCTTCATTGTTCATAGTAAAATCTTTTTAGGTTCTATTTGGTTGTTTATTGTGTTTTAATAATCGGCAATCACAGGTTGATCATAATAAGCTATGATTTCAGCTTTAGAAGGTGTCTTTACAGGTCTGACTAAACGCATTCCAATAAATGGAGCTTCAGGAAACCACCAGTTGCTTTTTGGGATCTGCGGATCAAGCTGTTTCCAGACCGGATCTGAAGCCAGTCTTGCTGCTGAACGTAAATCTGACGGGGTATCCTCATAAGAACCTCCGCGAATCACATGGGCATATAATTTTGAAGGAGCAGCTACAGGATTAACCGCAACTCCATTTTGCTGCGCCGCATAAAAATCGGCCGCATACTGATCATATGTCCATTCAGCTACATTCCCATACAAATCAAACAAGCCCCATGGATTCGGTTTTTTTTGCCCTACAGGATGAGTTTTGCCGCCGCTATTTTCCTTAAACCAGCCATAATCACTCAATCCGGCAGCAGTTTCCCCGAAAGTATATTCAGTAGTACTCCCTGCTCTGCAAGCATACTCCCATTCAGCCTCTGTAGGTAAGCGGTAAAATACTCCCGTTCTCGCATATAACCATTTACAATACTGTATCGCATTGTAATGCGTCATCGCCAGCGCGGGATGATTCTCCTTTCCCATTCCAAAAGTCATATCCAGATAAGGTTTGGTAGGCCTGGTTACCGCATCTACATTTGCAGGTACAGGCCCTGTACTATGCGAAGTTTCATAATCCTTATACAAAAAAGGCTCATATAAATCCCAGGTCAGCTCAAAAGCAGCCATCCAGAAAGCATCCAGTTTTACCCGGTGTACAGGCAGTTCGTCTGCTTTTCCCTTTTTACTCCCCATCAGGAATTCTCCCGCGGGGATAGCCTGCATGGTGAAACTTAGTTTGGTGCCTTCAATTTGCTGTGTATAAGATTTCTCTTGTGCAAATGAAAGAAATGCACTCAGCAGCAATGGGACTGTAAATAATACTTTAACGCTCATAATTTAATAGCCGGGGTTCTGTTTTAACTCTTTATTTTTAAAAACTTCATCACGCTCAAATGGTCTGAAATATACTTTTTCTGCCCATAAACGACTCTCCTGAGCAGTTTCAATGGTTGGCGTGTAAGTATAATCGTAAACTGAAGTGTCATAATGATAAGGCGCAGACATCGTTTGTCCGGATTTAAACTTGCCCGAAACTTTGATATAAGTAGGCTGCCTGCCCAATGTTTCTTCGGCAATCATCCAGCGGCGTGCATCATGATAACGCTGCTCTTCGTAAGCCATTTCAATTCTGCGTTCGTGGCGGTAAATCTCCCTTAACTCACTTGGTGAAGTTGAGCTGACAGCTGGCATACCAGATCTGAACCTGATCCTGTTCAACCAAACGATTGCCTGGTCAGTTTGTCCTAACTCAATGCTCGCCTCCACATAATTCAACACTGCTTCTGTGTACCTGAAAAATGGCCACGGCACAAATTGAGGCATCGAAGCATCTACAATAGATGGGTCCGGATCTGTAAATTTCTGCATATAATAACCTGTCCAGCTTCCATTCCAGTTTTCAATAGAACTTCCGCGGGTATCCAAACCTTTGAAATTGATCACATTACTGCCCTCTTTCAAATCATACTCACCAGTCTGAATCTGGTTCGCAGGATCGACATTTCCAGAAACCTTATCCCTTGGCTTCCATCCAGCGCCATCATACAGTATAGTAGCATAAAAACGTGGATCACGATTTTGATAAGGCGCACTCTTCTGCGCTGTATTTGCCCAGCTGAACTTAGTCCCGTCTGTCATTTCGTAATCATCTACCATTAAACCAATGGGTGTATTACCAGCCCAGTTATGATAGCCATTCGGGCCATTCGCACGCGCATAACGGTTATCACTCCGGTCAATAAAATACCGGGCAAATATCAGCTCTGAACTCGCCGAAGGATCTATACCCGGCGCTTTACTCTCTCCGCCCATCGCAATACTTTTATAATTGCTGATCCCATCCTTAACAGATGCTTTCTCGCTCAGGGACAGCTTATAACCACTGCCTGCATCTATTACAGCTTTAGCTGCATCCTGTGCTGCTTTCCAGCGTTGCATACGATCTCCTGTCAGATACCCAAGAAATTCCG
The DNA here is from genome assembly GCF_014200595.1 of Pedobacter cryoconitis. NCBI lineage: Bacteria > Pseudomonadati > Bacteroidota > Sphingobacteriia > Sphingobacteriales > Sphingobacteriaceae > Pedobacter > Pedobacter cryoconitis. The sequence continues at coordinate 2,075,859 of NZ_JACHCG010000001.1, read as the reverse complement.
GATTGGCATAGCCCGAAATAACTCCTTTAGATTTTGATCTGGCAGTCGGTGAATCGTGTAAATCACTTGCCGCATATAAGAGCACCCTTGACTTTAAAGCCATTGCAGCTAAAGCAGAAGTTCTTCCCTTTTGCGTAGACTTTCCTGTTAACTCCTTAATCGCATCATCGCAATCTTTGACCATAAAATTCACACACTCTTCATAGGTTGCCCTTTTCGCTGAATAATCCTCATCCAGTGCATAAACTTTAGTAATCAATGGTACACTGCCGTAAAAACGGGTCAGCTGATGATAAAAATAAGCTCTTAAAAAGTGTGCTTCACCCAATAACTGGTCCTTTACATTTTTATCAGTAATCCCATTATCTGCTCCGGATAACTTTTCGATAGTGATATTACAGGACCTGATCCGGTTATACATTTTATTATAAGCCCAGGTATCGTCGACCCAGCCTAAATTTGTAGGGTTAATAATTCCGGCATTTACCAGATCAATCCCTCTGTTTGGATGGGTAAATAAAGATTCATCAGTCACAGAAGACAACATTTGCTCTGGAAACCCACCATTTCCTAAACCATTATAGATTTCGGTTACAAAGGCCTGTGCCAGCGCCGGATCTTTCCAAACCAGTTCTGAAGGTATCTGAGTAGGTGGCGTAACGCTCAGGAAATCTTTCTTGCATCCGCTCGCAAAGGAGGCCAGCAGTGCAGTAGTCAGTAGTATATATGTATTTTTGAATATCGATTTCATATTGTTTAGATCTATAGATTATAAGCTTAAAAAGTGGCTTTGATCCCTGTATTGATCACTCTTGCCTGTGGATAATACTGCGCACTGGAATTTGTTGATTCCGGGTCCCAGATTCCAATTTTATCCACTGTAATCAGGTTTAAGCCGTTAACATAAACTCTTACCGCACTAATACCGGCTTTTTTACACCAAACAGATGGCAACGTGTACCCGATCTCTACATTTTTCAGCCTGACATAATTGTTGCTGCGCAGCCAATAGGTATTTCTGCCCGCATTGTTAAAATCTGTATAATACGTTTTACCACGGTTCGACAAGCGAGGGAACTCACTGCTTGGATTATCAATTGTCCAGCGGTTTTGATAAGACCAGTCCAGGAAGTTTCCAATATCTCCCGATTCCGTTAAACCTACAATCTGCACCCCGCCACTCGCACCTTGTATCAAAGCTGAAAAATCAAAGTTCTTATATTGTAAAGTCAGGTTAAAACCACCAGTGAAAGTTGGTGTGCTGGTTTTGTCAGACCTGATCCGGTCATTCCCATCAATTTTACCATCTCCGTTTACATCTCTGAACTTCATGTCGCCCGGCAGCAGATTGTTAGTTAACGCACTGTAATTAATCGTATTAGCTTTAATTTCCGCAGCATCCTTAAACACCCCTATATACTCATAAATTAAATCTGTACCCGTTGGCATTCCTGTAGATTGCTGCCATGAAGGTGCCCCTGGTGTTTCATCCCAGAAAATGATCTTATTTTTAGAATATCCACCGTTTACACTTACCCCATAGTTCAGTTCGCCAACATGGTCATTGTAACTTAATTTAAATTCAAATCCTTTGTTGTTTACCTTTCCCAAATTTACAGGAGGCAACTTATCAGTGATACCAGAACTGCCTGGAATAGAACTTCCCCTGCTGATCAGGATTTTAGTTCTTTTGTTATAAAAATAATCGAACTCAAAGCTCAGCTTATTATTTAAAAACGAAGCATCCAAACCCAGATTCGCATTGTTGGCTACTTCCCATCCGAAATCTAAATTAGGTACACGGTTTTCTGTTAAAGTCTGGCTGTATTGATTGTTAATAATGTAATTTCCAAAGCCCATGGTATTTAAATACTGGTACTCAGCCAAAGCATCACCAAAATAAGCTTCAGCGCCCATTTGTCCATATGAACCTCTGATTTTCAGGTTATTGATAAACTTAATATGGTCTTTAAAGAAGGACTCTTCCGATACTCTCCATCCTGCCGAAACTCCCGGAAAAAATCCGAACCGTTTATTCTCCGGAAAGATATAAGACCCATCCACTCTCCATAAAAACTCTGCCAGATACTTTTCTTTGTAATTATAAGCAGCTCTGCCAAAATAACTTAAGCGTGCTCTGTTATATAAATTATTAGGCCCGTCTGTAGGATTGCCAACAGTTTGCTCTCTATCACTTCCTGCCACTAATTGTTGTAAAGCTGTAGAAAGGAAATACCTGCGTGTTGCACTAAAACCATCATTGTTAACAGTCTCTTTGGTTACCCCTGCCATCAGGTTAAAAGTATGGTCTCCGATTTTCTTATCATAAGTAGCCATCCCCATTAAATTAATGGCAAGTTGTGCGCCTGCTGTTTCCCCTAAACTGGCGTCGGTACGTTCAGAGCGTACAGATCCGGTCAGCAAAGGTGTAACTCCGTCAGCTTCAAAAGATTTTTTGTCCCAATAATATAAAGTCCACGGTGTCTGCCATCTTTTTTGTCTGCCCGCAAACTTGTCAATAGAAGCTGTACCTGTAAGTTTCAGCCCTTCTACACCCGGTACTTTGATATCAATTTTACCAGTCGATTGAAAATAATCGCGCTGATCTCTGTTATAACCTGTCTGGTCTGTTGTAATCACGTAAGGATTGTAACCAAATTCAATATCCGGCCCCGGTAACCCATTTGGCCATACTTCCTGTTCAGTAGGCTTACCACGCATCAGCATTCTGAAAATATCACCAGCACCAACAGTTGGATAATTACGGGCTTCTTCCCTGCCGGTAAGACCTAAAGTTAAAGTCACATATTTACTTACTGCGGCTTCCAGGTTAATCCTTAAATCATATTGCTTATAACCCGTAGCAGATTTTTTATAATAACCATCCTGATCCAGGTAACCTAAAGACACCAGGTATTTAATGTTTTCTGCACCACCAGTTAACTGCAAATTATGTCTTTGCTGAGGTGACCAGTTTTTTAAAGTCGTCTTGAACCAGTCGGTATTCGGGTAACGCAAGGGATCAGAACCATCACGAAATTTCTGCATCTCATCGGGACGGTAAACGGCCGATAATACATTTCCATTATCAGTTCTTTTATAAGTACCAGTAGCTTTAAATGCCTGTGAGGCCGCACTCCACTGGTCAACAGGCAAATCTGCACCAAATATATTCAGCTCATTTAAGATCTCTGCATATTGTGTTGAATTGGCCATTTTAGGCGTTCTGGTTGGTTGTTGCAGACCATAGCTAAAATCATAAGAAAGCTGAGGCTTACCGGATTTACCTTGTTTAGTCGTAATCAGGATTACCCCGTTTGCTGCGCGCGATCCGTAAATTGCTGCCGAAGCATCTTTTAACACAGACACACTTTCTACATCATTCGGATTGATCCTTTCTAAACCACCTGCGCGGTTTGGTACTCCGTCAATTACGATCAGGGCATCATTATTTCCTAATGAATTTACCCCGCGAATCCGGATGGTAGAGCCATCAGCCCCCGGTTCTCCGCTTGATTGTAATGCTGTTACTCCAGGTAAACGCCCCGCTAAAGAGTTAGACAGGTTGACGTTTGGCGCTTTGGCCAGTTCCGAACCTTTCACCGAAGTGACTGCACCAGATACCACTGCCTTTTTCTGCGTACCATAACCAACCACAACGATTTCTGTCAATGCCTGGCTATTTTCCTGTAGTTTGACATTGATTACAGGGCGGTTATTGACCGGAACTTCCTGTGTATTGTAACCCAGATAGGAAAAGATCAGTACGCCATTGTCAGGAACTTTAATGCTGTATTTACCCAACGCATCAGTAGTTGCAGCGGCAGTGGTTTCTTTGAGTTTAATGCTGACTCCCGGAATACCACCACCCTTTTCATCAGTTACTACCCCCCTGACCACGATATCAGCAGCAGCTCCATTTTTAGGCCTGATGACGATCAGATCATCTTCCATAGCTTGAAATTTCAAGTCAGTGCCTTTCAAAAGGAAATTCAGCGCATCAAAGACCAGAATGTCCTTTTGCATCAGGGTAATATCTTTATCCAGCGGGAGATCTTCTTCGCTGTACAGCAAACGAAAATTCCCTTTACGCTCCAGAATAACCAAAGCATCCTTTAGTTTTATTCGCTGAAGGTTTAAATCAATCTTTTTGTTTTGAGAGTAGCTGCTGGCAGATACCTGAAAACAAAAGAGAAAAGACAAAACAAAGATCCAGTTTAGCATTAATATTAGTTTTTTTTGGGAAAAGTGGACGCATAGAACTTTATTGCACAGTCCTTTTTTTTTCATAGATTTGTGAATTTCAAAGTTAAAAATCTGATAAACCGTTTGTTACATTACGGATTGGAAGGTTGAAAAGGGAGGGAATGTTGGCGCATTTACTCCCTTTTTTTAGTAGATGGTCACGTCATGTGCGCTAAGATTAAAGGTGAAGGGTTTGATTAACTGCATAGCCGTCAGGGCTTCTTTAATATTTTCATTTTTAAAGACTCCGGTAAAGCGATAAGATTTTGCTCTGGATGAACCCAGATGAATTTTGATATTAAACCAGCGTTCAAGTCTTGGTTTTAAATCAACGAATGATTCATTGTGGAAGACCAGCGTATTATTTTTCCAGGAAACTTCTTCTATATATTCATTACCTCCAATATGGATAGGCATAATATGCTCAATCATTAAGGTAATATCCTGAGAATCCATTTTCATTACCCCCTGCTGACCATCTTGCAGTACAAATTTTTCCGAAGGATTTAAAATGATCTTTTGCTGAGGCCTTTCATTGACAGATAATTCAATAGAACCCCGTAATAGTGTAGCTACAGACTTCTGATCTACAGGATAAGCCTTCACATTAAATGCAGTGCCTAACACTTTAATGGCAATTTTATTGGTACGCACTATGAACGGTTGCGACTCATGATGGGCGACATCAAAAAAAGCTTCGCCGGTTAAATGTACAATACGTACCTTTTTATTATTAATATCTGAATGGTAAGCTAATTTGCTGTCAGAATTGAGCCAGACTAAAGTACCATCCGGCAGTTTCACTTTTTTGCGTACCCCTTTTCCTGCAATCAGCTGTGTGTTGAAATTATCCTGTTCATTGCTGTGGATATAAAATAAGCCGGCAAAGAAGATTAAGCATAAAGCAAGAACTGCGATAGATAAGTTTTTATATTGACGAAAGAATGGAACTGATTCTTCTGGTACAGGCGTTGTCAGCTCATCATAAAACCGTAACCTGTGACATTGATAAATGCGGTCTACATCTGGAAGGTCCGCTTCGTCCTGTTCATTGTTGAGCCAGATTTGTTTAAGGACTTCTTCATAATAAACAGAGTCAGGATAGCTATCAATAAGCATATTCAGCTCCTCCAATTCATATGGGGTCGCCTCACCAGCCATTTTACGAGCTAATAATTCTATAATTCTGCTTCTTTTCATAAAGACCGCCGCAAGAGTTTTATATTGGTTAGTGTAGATAAGACAATATATATCAGGAAACTCCCTAGTCCGGAATGAAAAAAAATAAATAAAGATTACATCAGGTTAAATTCGACTTTAAGAACGGCAGTCAGTTTTTTTACAGCCGTGACCAGGTGGGCGTCAACAGTCTTTGTAGAGATATTCAGAATCGCAGCTGTTTCTTTATAACTTAATCCATCCTCTTTGATCAGCTTAAAAACGAGTTTACATTTATTAGGTAAAGCTTCAGTAGCCTGTTCTAACTTCTTTTTCAGCTCATCATTGATCAGGATCTGTTCGGGGTTCAGGCTGTCCAGTACGATTTGTACATCAATGTCTTCCAAAAAGATGAGTTCTCTTTTGGAATGTTTATTTAAAAAATTTAAGCAAAGATTACGTGCAATGACAAAGGCATAAACTTTAATATTTTGCACTTCAGGTAATTTCTTCCTGTTTTTCCAAAGCGTAATCATTACATCATTTGCAACCTCTTCAGCCAGTTCTCTTGACTTTAACAAATAGTAACAGAAGCGATATAATGCAGGAAAAAGACTTTTAAAAAGCTTTTCATACGCATTTTCACTATCATATAAAGCTATATCACAGATCAGATAAGAGAGGTCTGTAGCAGGTTTAGGCATCGGGATATATTTGGTTAACTCAAATTTAACAATTTAACCATACCATCCAAATCTCTTCTGCGCCAGAGCAAAAGGTTATCAGTTTTTTAAAGGGTTGAAATCAATTGTAACAAGGTTCGTTAAACGTGTTAGGGCTTGAATATGGATTTTTTCGTAGCTGTATGCTTTCGAAATAATAAAAGAACATGGCTTTAACATCCTGGCTCATCGGCTGAAGTCCATCGATCCAGGAAGAAAGATTTAACCGGTCAACTCCGGTATCCTGGTGGATATCTTTTAGTGTAACCCCCATATTCAGCATTTTATCACTGATCCAGTCGGGTTCAACTTCATCTGCTACCGCAGGTGTATAAGCTATAGGATAAACTGTTACGGGCACGCCAGTAATAAATCTGTCAAAAAGATCCTGAGTAAGGGAGATTAGCTTTGGGATTTCTAAAGGTTGACCGCTTGTGCATTTCCATTGCCGGGTTTTTACTTTTAATGCGGAAGATCTGGCTGTGATAATCTCAAAACTAATATCAAATTGAGTCAAACATTGTTTAGCGCCTTCTTCCAACCTCAACAGGTCTATATGCCTGACAATACCTACTAACTTATAAATGTTTTTAATGATCTCCATTTTATAATTCACAAAGGGATTTCCAGTTCCTTATCCCACCGTTATTTTTAATTGTTTAGCAAGAAGCTGCCATAGCCAGGTTAATAAAACTATTGGCGGCTTGTTGAGCCAAACTACTATAAATTTATGATTCTGGCAAACAAAAAAGCCTATCGTTAAGGTTAACAAACGACAGGCTTTTTTGTTGCTGAATATTTTAAAACGTTTTATCTTTTTACCCGATTATTCCTTAAAGTGGTGTTTTTCTCCGGTAAAAGGAAGAGAAAAACGCTCACAAATAATAAGAGGATCACATTGATTATGGTAGCCGTTTGATAAGCGGATAAATAAGCCTGAAGTGTTCCGGCCTTTCCTAATACATAAAAAAAGACTCCCCCTACAATGCCAATTCCCAAAGCAATTGCTGTTTGCTGAAAGGTCGAAAAAGTACCTGAGGCTGCACCAGCAAATTTCGGCGGAATACTTTTCAGTGCCATGGTCAGTAAAGAAGGTAATACAGAACCACAACCAGTACCATAAATGAATAAAATTGGTAAAAAGATCATCCGGCTCACGGCTGCTGATTTAAAAAACAGGATATGGAGAATTAATGCAGTCACCATAATCAGGACGCCGGCCTGCAAAACTTTTTTTCCATAAACCGGGATCAGCTGGATCGCTACCAGCGAAGCAAGTACGTATCCGGCTCCCTGAAAGACAAAAAAGATACCCGTTTCCGAAGAGCTGATCCCAAATCCGGTTTGTAACAGGATCGCATTGATCAGGAAATAGGAATCCTGTGCCATAAAATAAAACAAAACTGCACAAAGGCCTATATTAAAATCTTTATAACCGAACAACCTGACATTAATCAGAGGTTCCTTTCTTTGCAGCAGCTTTCTCTTTTGATCATATAAAAAGATAAACAGCAGCACAATTGATAATACGATCAGGACTATACTCCACCAGGGCCAGCCTAGTTCCGATCCGCGTATCAATGGATAAATCAAACTGACCAATGCTATGGTCAATAACAGTACGCCAGAGTAATCAAATTTACCTGTCTTTGTGATCGTGTTATCTTTCAATAGTTTTGCTGCCAGAAAGGCCGAGATAATACCCAGTGGAAGGTTAATCAGGAAAATCAGGCGCCAGCCTGCGATAAAAAAATGGGTATCCGGTAATATGCCTCCCAGAAACTGGCCAATCACAGATGCTGCTCCCGCTATACTTCCATAAATCCCCATTGCTTTTATACGTTCCTGCGGAGCAGGAAAAAGAAGCTGAATATAAGTGATGCCCTGCGGTACCATAAAAGCAGCGCTGATTCCCTGGAAGAAACGGGCCGTATTCAGTTGAAAAGCTGTTTGAGAAATCCCACATAACAGCGAGGCAAAAGTAAACGATAGCATCGCCACGATAAAAACGTTCTTTTTGCCATAGTAATCTCCTGCCCTGCCACCAGTAATTAAAAATGCAGCATAACCCAGCAGGTATAAAGCAATCACGAGTTGTATATCGCCGTCTGTACCATGAATTCCTTTCTTGATAGCAGGTATCGCAACATTGACTATGAAGATATCAATAACGGATAAAAAGATTGAAGAGGACAGGATAATGAGTATTATCCATTTGGAAGTTTGCTTGCTCATAGCTATTTTAATATGTTTTTATAGGGGCGATCGCCCGATTATGGTTAACTTTACCACCCAAAGATGGAAGCTCCATTGAAGTTAAACAAGTAGTTTGCCGGACAATACTAAGTATGGAAAACAGTACTAATGATGACCCTCAGCTGGTTATAAAACAAGAAAATTACGGGCAGCCGGAAGATAACTGTTCAATGACAAACGCATGGAAGGTGATTGGCGGGAAATGGAAATTACTTTTATTAAATGCAATCCGTCAGGAATGTCCTGCAAGGTTCGGAGAACTGAGAAAGAAAATGCAGGATATTACGCAAACTACCTTAACTGTACAATTGCGTGAACTGGAACGCGATGGCATCATTTCCAGAAAAGTTTATGCAGAATCACCACCTAAAGTAGAATACCAACTCACCGGACTGGGGCAAACACTGATCCCGGTTATGCAGGTCTTGTCAGACTGGGGCGATAACTATTGCCAATTGACTAAAGTTAATACACATTAAACTCCTCATGGATCACATCAACAAATCGTCTGCTACCAAATATTACGTTATTGCCTGGGTTTTCGGCCTTCTTTTTTACTTTCTGGATTATGTGATCAGGGCTGCTCCGGCAGTTATGATCCCTGAATTATCAGCAGTGTTTAATGTTTCTACCATTGGCCTGGTGTCTATTATAGGCACCTATTATTATACTTATTCAACTTGCAGTTTGATTGCGGGGATAGCACTCGACAGGTTTGGCGCTAAATATTCTTTGTTTGCCGGTGCAGTGATCCTGGGGATCGGCGCCTTACTTTTTGTGATTTCAAGCGAATTTGCAGGAAATACCGGGCGTTTATTACAGGGAGCAGGCTGTGCATTTGCTTTTCCCGGCTGTGTTTACCTGGCTACCAAAGGGTTCTCCCCTAAGTCATTAGCTACAGCCATTGGTTTTACACAATGTATAGGGATGCTGGGTGGGTCTGCCGGACAATTCGTAGTAGGCCCTTTGATTGAAAAAGGAGTTGACCAGAAACTTTTCTGGATTGGCTCAGGGGTTTTTACAATCCTCGTTGCTTTTGGACTATTACTGGTTATCCCAAAAGCTAAAGAAGAACAGAAATCGACCAAACAACTGCATTCAAAAGGTTTTTTAAGTCCTTATAAAGTCGTATTCTCTAACATGCAGTCCTGGCTTTGTGGTATTATTTCAGGTCTTTTATTTGCACCAACCACTATTTTTGCCATGACCTGGGGTGTAGCCTTTTTCCAGCAAGACAGGGCTTTCAGCTTTCATGATGCCACAATTGCCTGTGCAATGGTGCCTATGGGCTGGGTATTTGGTTGTCCGCTGCTGGGTTATCTGACCGACAAAATTGGTCAGCGTAAGCCTGTGCTGATTGGTGGTGCGTCACTGATGATTTTAAGTTTATTACAATTATTGTTCTTGCCAAACCTGGTACCAGCGTATGTGAGTACGTTTATGTTAGGTGTAGCCTCCGGAGCTGCCATGATCCCCTACTCAATTATCAAAGAATCTAATCCTGATCATGTGAAAGGAAGTGCTACCGGGGCAATTAATTTCATCACTTTTAGTGTAACTACCTTAGTAAGCCCATTGTTTAGCCACTTCTTTGGTAAAACATTAACTGGCGCAACAGATAAAGCCAGTCATTTCCAGTCTGCCGGATTATTCTGGATTGCCGGAATCGTGATCGCTATAGTGGTGAGTTTGCTGCTGAAAGAAACCGGAAGTAATAAAGCAGAGAAAGTATCAGTAATAGCATAAGTTTTTTACTGAATTCCGGGTAGTTCTGGCTGGGTACTGTAGGGGTTGTGTTGTAGGTTGAAGGCTACTTCAATACTAGTTTAATGTATACCACAACCCCTACAGTACCCCTACAAAACTCCTGTAAAAATACCTTTTTCAGCTATTTGATTTTAGGGCAGAATCTTTTGTCTGAATTACCGGTTTCCTATCAGTAATTTTTATTTTTCATATCAATTGATATATTTTTAATTAGATAACACTCAAATAATATAACTTTAATATTACATGAGTCTCTTTACCTAAATATTAATCAACCTATGAAATTCAGAAATCTACTTTTCGCCAGCTGCTTGTCACTGGCATTTGCATCGTGCTCGAAAAACACTACGCAAGACTTCAGTCCATCTAACCCAAACCCTTCTAATCAGAGCGCTGCTAATCAAGCTACCGCTACAGTCATCACTGAAGACTTTGAATCAGGGAGCAAAAGTTCTTATGCTACCGGAGATGTTACCTTAACTACCGGCTCATGGAGCCTTGACGATGCATTGATTGGTTCAACAAGTGCCGATATCAAAGCAGGAACAAAATCTGTACGTATCCGTAACAACGGTATTCTTGGGATGAACTTTAATGTCAGCAGTCCAACTTCAGTATCCGTTAAACATGCTGTATACGGAACTGATAACGCTTCTACCTGGCAATTATGGGTATCAGGTGATAACGGCGGCACTTATTCACAAGTGGGCGCTACGATCACTACTTCTTCCAGCCAATTAGCTACTGCAACTTTTGCAATTACTAAAACAGGCAACCTGACTTTTGAAATCCGTAAAGTATCAGGTGGTACTGCACGTATTAACATCGATGATGTCAGCTTTAGTACAGGTGGTGGCACTCCTCCTACCGATCCGGGCACAGATCCAGGTACGCCGGGTACTCCGGGTAACACCGCCGACAATAACAACTTATTGCTGGGAAACCCAAGTAATGCACAACCAAGCATCAATTCAACAGCAAATTACCTGATGGATCAGACTTATTTTACAGAGTCTTATAACAGAGATAAAGGTACGCCTAACTGGGTATCATGGCATATCAGCAGTGCTGATCTGGGCAGCGCTTCCCGTTCTGACAACTTCAGAGCAGATATCAACCTGCCTTCTGGCTGGTATGGTGTAAGCAATACAAGCTATTCTGGTTCTGGATTTGACCGCGGACACAATTGTCCTTCAGGTGACCGGACTTCAAACAGCACTGCAAACTCAGCTACGTTTTTAATGACCAACATGATTCCACAAGCGCCTAAAAACAATCAGCAAACGTGGGCAAATCTTGAAAATTATGTACGTTCTTTAGTAACTGCTGGTAATGAAGTTTATGTAGTTATGGGATCTTATGGATCTGGTGGTACAGGTTCAAATGGTTACCAGACTACTATTGATGGTGGAAAAGTAAATGTACCTTCCCGCGTCTGGAAAGTTATCGTTGTACTTCCTAATGGCAACAACGATCTTTCACGCATTACTACCTCAACACGTGTGATTGCTGTAGATACACCAAACGATCAGAGTACAGTCAATGCAGACTGGAAACAATACCTGACTACTGTAAAATCTATTGAAACAGCCGCAGGCATTAACATCATGTCTAACGTGAGTCAAAGCATACAAACGGTTCTTGAAAACCGTACCGATTCGGGCGTTTAAGCTGAATCCGTAAATTTAAAAAGGAGGAGGAGACGATAAGTTTCACCCTCCTTTTTTATTTTATCACCAGATGTAATTACTAATATATTTAGTAAATTACTTGTTATAACGACTATTTTTAACATACATTTGTGTAAAAATAAACCGTTTTATGGCAGAGAAACACATCATACATATGGATCAGGACTCTTTCTTCGTCTCTGTCGAAGTCCGGAAAGATCCTAAACTAGCTGGCATACCGGTTATTATCGGCGGGACTTCTGATCGTGGTGTGGTTTCCTCCTGTAGTTATGAAGCCCGTAAATTCGGTGTCCATTCTGCCATGTCTTCCCGTATGGCAAAAATGCTTTGTCCACATGCTGTTTTTATCAGGGGGAATATGGATGCGTATTCTCAGGCTTCACAAGAAATTACCGAAATCTTAAGATCCCGCGTTCCGCTGATTGAAAAAGCAAGTATCGATGAGCATTATATAGATATGACGGGAATGGACCGTTTTCATGGTACACGTCAATATGCCCATGAACTGCGCCAAACCGTGATCCGGGAAACAGGGTTGCCTATCTCCTTTGGTTTATCAGTCAATAAGACGGTTTCTAAAATGGCAACCAATGAATGTAAACCGAATGGAGAACGCGATGTGAAACAAGAGGAAGTACAGCCGTTTCTGAACCCGTTATCAATCAGAAAAATTCCCGGATTAGGTGAAAAAACCTTTATGAAGCTCAGTGATATGGGGATTAAAAAGATTTTTACCCTGTCACAGATCCACCCGGACCAGATGGTCAGCTTACTCGGTAAAAATGGGTTGTCTTTATTACAAAAGGCAAAGGGGATTGATGAGTCTGAGGTTATCCCTTACCAGGAACAAAAAAGTATAGGCACACAATGTACTTTTAAAGCCGATTCTATTGATGTGGAAACTATCAATAACCTGATTACCTCGATGGTGATGGATCTGGGTTTTGAACTGCGGCAAAAGCAGAAAATCGCCGCTTGTATCACAGTGACCATCCGCTATTCCAATTTTGAGGATGTAACTAAACAGGCAACGATTTCTTACACTTCCATGGACGCTGTTCTGATCCGCAAAGCGAAAGATTTATTCAAACAATTGTATCAGAAACGCATGCTGATCCGGTTGGTTGGTGTACGCCTGTCTAACCTGGTGAATGGTTTTGAGCAGATTGATTTGTATGAGAACTCGCAGGAGCAATATAATTTATGCCAGGCGATGGATAAAATACGTCAGCGCTTTGGTGGAAAAGCAATCACAATGGCTTCTGTACTGGACTTGAAAATTTAAGCTGATGTATCTGAACGTCCACTCCCACTATAGCCTGCGTTATGGCACAATTGCAATCCCTAAGCTGATCGAAGCAGCCGTGGCTAATGGAATTACCCGGATGGTACTGACCGATCTGAATAATTCTACCGGGGTCATGGAATTTTGGAGGGCATGTAATGCAAATGGGATTAAACCAATTGGTGGATTAGAATTCCGCAAAAACAAAAGATTACTCTACATCGGCATTGCCAGGAATAAAGAAGGCATGAAGGAATTGAATGATTTCCTGACCTTTCATAACCTGAAACAGCAGGAACTGCCCGATCAGCCACCTGTATTTAGGCACTGTTTCATCGTTTATCCTTATACACATGGGAAAATACTCAGAGAAAATGAGGTCATGGGAATTCGTTTTGATGAGCTGCACCAGCTTTACGGCAAAGATATCACAGCCTTTGCGGCTAAACTTGTCGTTTTACAACCTGTCGTTTTTCTGGATAAAATAGGTTATCGTTTACATGAATACCTGCGTAGTATTGATTTGAATACACTTTTAACCAAAACAAGCACGGCTGATAAATGCAGTCCTTCGGATACTTTCCTTGCCCCGGGAGAATTGGAAACCCGGTACAGTAAATATCCTTTTATCCTGGAAAATACGCAGCGGCTGCTGGATAGCTGTGTGATGGATTATGAGCAGGGTAAGATTAAACTGAACCGGAAAACCTTTACCGGAAGCATGGCCAGAGACAAAGAATTGCTGGAAGAACTGGCTATGAAAGGATTGGCAGAACGCTATGGAGAAGGCCATGAAAAGGCATTGGAGAAGGTGAAATATGAGCTTAAAATTATTCATGACCTGAATTTTTGTGCTTATTTTCTGATCACCTGGGATATTATTCAGTATTCAGTAAGCCAGGGTTATTATCATGTAGGGCGTGGTTCAGGAGCGAACAGTACAGTAGCTTACTGTATGAGGATCACTGATGTTGACCCTTTGGAGTTAGACCTTTACTTTGACCGGTTTCTCAATGCGCAGCGAACTTCCCCTCCCGATTTTGACATCGATTATTCGTGGGATGAACGGGAAAATGTACAGCAGTATATTTTTGAGAAGTACGGTGCGGAACATACCGCTTTATTAGGGACGATGTCTACTTTCAAAGACCGTTCTGTAATCCGGGAAATTGGGAAGGTCATGGGATTGCCCAAAGCTGAAATTGACAGCTTTACAGACCGTACGCAGGATCTGGCCAACCAGAGTAATCCCACTTTTAAAAAGATCATGGCTGTTTCCGGGTTGATGAGCAGTATGCCTAACCAGCGCAGTATTCATGCGGGTGGGGTTTTGATTTCTGAAGAGCCGATTACTTATTATACAGCGCTGGACCTGCCACCTAAAGGAATGGCTACCGTACAATGGGATATGTATGAAGCAGAATTGATCGGTTATGATAAATATGATATTTTAAGTCAGCGGGGTATTGGTCACATTAAAGAAGCCGCAAGGCTGGTGGAGCAGAATCTGGGTTTAAAAATAGATGTGCACCAGGTAAAGAACTTTATGAAAGACCCGGCACTGAATGTCAGGCTGCAATCCGGAAATACAATTGGTTGTTTTTATGTTGAATCACCTGCAATGCGCCAGCTGCTGGCTAAACTCAAATGCGACAATTACCTTACACTGGTTGCTGCGAGTTCCATTATCCGCCCCGGTGTGGCACAATCCGGCATGATGAAGACTTATATTCAGAACTACCATCAGCCAGAAACGGTGAAGTACCTGCACCCGGTGATGAAAGAACAGATGCAGGAAACTTATGGGGTCATGGTGTACCAGGAAGATGTGATTAAAGTCTGTATTCATTATGCAGGGATGAATGGTAGTGATGCTGATATATTACGCAGAGGAATGAGCGGGAAATACCGTTCGCGTATGGAGTTTGATAAGTTAATTGATAAATTCTTTGCAGGCGCCAAAAAACTCGGACGCGAAGAAGTAACGACTAAAGAAGTATGGCGGCAAGTTTCTTCCTTCGCAGGTTACAGCTTTTCCAAGGCACATTCTGCGAGTTTTGCAGTAGAAAGTTACCAGAGTTTATTTCTGAAAACGTATTATCCGATAGAGTTTATGGTGGCTGTATTGAATAATTACGGTGGTTTTTATCCCCGCTGGTTATATGTACATGAATTACGTAAAGCGGGTGCGCGGGTGCATCTGCCTTGCGTGAATAAAAGTACTCCGGTAGTCTCTTTACATGGAATTGATGCTTATCTGGGCTTTATAGGTATACTGGGATTGACCTTGAAGCTGATGGAACAGATTCCTGAAGAACGGCATTTAAATGGTGATTATCTTAACCTGGACGATTTTGTAAAACGTACAGCGATTAGCCTGGATCAGGCAATTATCCTGATCCGTACAGGAGCTTTACGTTTTACCGGACGCAGTAAAAAGGAATTACTTTGGGATGTACATTCTTTACTCGGTAATAAAGTGAAAGTTTTGAATCACGCACAGTTATTTGAAGCAGAGCATAAACATTATCAATTGCCCGAATTAGTGAATACCACATTGGAAGATGCGTATCACGAACTTGAACTATTGGGTTTTCCGCTTAGCTTGTCTCCTTTTGATTTATTGCAAACTGATTACCGCGGACATCCCCAAACCAGCGACCTGATCAGCTACGCAGGGCAGATCGTTAAAATGGTTGGACTTTATGTATGTGAAAAGACGGTACATACCAAGAACAATAAAAAGATGTGGTTTGGCACTTTTCTGGATGCGGAGGGCAATTTCTTTGATACCACGCACTTTTCAGGCAGTACCCCATCCTACCCGTTCCGTGGAGCAGGTTGTTACCTGATTTTAGGTAAAGTAGTGGAAGACTTTGGCTATCCAAGTATAGAAGTGATCAAATTTGCCAAATTACCTATTACCGGCAATCCTGTATTGGAATAATACTATTCATTGATAATCAGCTGTGCATGATTGACATCAATAGTAATCTTTTTTCCGATCCAGTTGAGTGAAACGATACCGTCATAAATCAGCCCTTCTACAAAGGAAACTTTCTGGTTTTCAAGTTTTGCCGAAGGAAGGTCTTTAAGTGCTATCGATGGCAGGTTAGTGGTGTAAATTTTGGTTAATATAGCAGGATTAAAATCACTTGGTTTGGCATTCACCTTCACTTTAGCAGTATCTGTACTATCGATTCCCAGTAAAGGCATGTATTTAGAGTTGATGCGGTAAACGTTATTTCCCGAACCACTATCTATAGAAAATTGCAGGTTCAATTTATCATTGATATTAAAATAAGCGAACATATCCAATGATTTATCTCTTGATATTTGCAGTTGTAAAGCAACTGTTTTACCCCTGGCCTTCAGCTCAGTAAAGCTTTTTGGCGTTTCAAAAATCAACTGTTTATTGGTATAATCCAGGGTCACTACCTGTTTTTTAAAGCTCATTAAAGAAATCAATCCGTCTATCGGGCCAAAGTCCACATCAAAAATGGTCAGCACCGGATGTGTTTCAGTAAAACTTCCTATAGTTAAAGAAGCGGCATCATAAAGATCGGCATCAAGTTTTTCTCCCGTCGCTCTGAAGGCTGTATAACCTCCATCCTGCTTGTTTAATCCTTTGATTTTACTGGCGAATTTTTTGGTGACCAGCGTTAAGCCTGCGCCGGTATCGAACACAAAATTGCCTTCAACACCATTGATTTTTGCTTTGACCATCACGTGTCCCTGGTTGGTTATAGTGATCGGAACTGTGGTCTGTGCTTGTAATGTCTCGCTGGTTAATGCGATGAAAAATAGAAATAATAAAGGTTTTAAGTAGCAGAGCGTTGATTTTGGCATAAAAAATGGAAAGTGGAAGATACAAAAGAAGATTTGAAAAAAACTCTACCTTTAAAAAATATTATATAACGATTATTCTACCTTTTAAATGCAAAATAAAACGCTCAGATATCTGCTATTACTCTTAACTCTATGTTGCTTTTCTTCTTGTTTTCAAATCATTGAAGAGATTAACATGGCCAATGATGGCTCAGGAACAGTAAATCTAACGGTGAATTTGAGTGCGAGCAGAACTAAGGTAGCCTCTATTATGCTTTTAGATAGTATCAATGGATATAAAGTACCAACTAAACAGACCATCCAGAGAGAAATGGACGAAATAGTTGCCTATTTAAAAAAGGCCAAAGGGATTAGTAACGTCAAAAAGAAAGTAGATTTCGACAATTATATCGTGAATTTAAGTTTCGCTTTTGAACAAGTTTCTAATATTAATAATATCAATCAAAGTGTCCTTAAGAAGCTAAAAATTAATGCGGTAAATAACTCTTCATATACTTTTAATATAGCAACCGGAACATTTCAGCGCAATTATACCCATACTAAAGAAGCATTTATACAATATAATAAGCTAAAGCCAGAAGTAAAAAACGTCTTTAAAGAAGCGACTTATACCAGTATCTACAGATTTGAAAAACCGGTTGTGAGTTCCACTAATCCGCTGGCTAAAGTCTCTAAATCTAAAAAAGCTATTTTGCTGAATACAGGTGTTCTGGGCCTGATTAACGGCAAAACCAATATCTCTAATCAAATTATCCTGTCTAAATAACATTCTATAATATATCATTCTCATGAATCATCTTTCCAAATGTGCGGTTACTGCTATTTTTTCTATAGTTGCGCTGGGCGCAAATGCGCAGGACCTGACCCATAAAATTCCGGCAGATGCCAAAGCTGTTGTTACCCTTAAGGGGGACAACCTGATCGAACTGATGTCCGTAAAAGAGTTCAATACTACTTTTCTGGGAAAAAAAATGCTTGAAAAAATGCCTGAATCTGTGAAAGGCCAGACTAAAACTATTGCAGATTTTGGGATTAACCTGGCTTCTGTTTTTTACTATTACAACCAGAGTAATGATAGTGTAAGTTATAACTGTGTCCTCGCTCCTGTCAACAATTCCGGACAGATAGATGATTTATTCAAGCAGTCTGATAAGAAATTTACTAGAAATGATCAGTTAAGATCTTTTTATAACCATGATTCTACAGAAGTGGTGATATGGAATAATGAAATGTTGCTTTTTGTAAAGAGCAGCGGAAAAGACGCTTATTTTTCCAGACCAGAAGTGAGTAAAAGATTAGGTTTACCGGTAACCAAAGATTATAGTTTAACAGATTCTGCAACGACTGCGGCTGAACCTGCTTACCGTGGTCTTGATTATACAAAAGATGCAGACTCTGCCATAACGGCTACGGAACCTTACCTGGAAGAAACAGTACCGGTAAAGAAAAAGAAAGCTGTTTTGCGTAAACATAAATCTGGGCGCCATAATCTTCCAAAACATAAAATATCAAAGAAATATCCGAAAAGAAAAAAGATAAAGAAAGCGATCAGCATTGATGAACAGCCTCTTAAGGAAGAAAGTTATGCGATAATTGATACGACTAATTCGGATATTATTATTGATGAAAATGCTCCGGTTTCTGCTTACGGGCAGGATATTGAAATTGACACAGCTACAGTAAATGCGAATAAACGGATTGCAGCTATAAAGAATAAAGAAGTAGTTAGCTGGACAAAAAAGATGATATCTGGTTTCTTCGCTAAGGATAACCACAGTTCTATCTTAAGCAATAAAGACTTTGTTAAAAGTATAGATGAAAAAGCAGAAGTTACAGCATGGCTTGCAAATACTGAAAAAGCAATGCTGGATTTTATGCCAGCTGCAATTTTTAAAGGCATCAATTTTCTAAACGGTTATGGAAGTGCAAATGTGAAACTTTACCTGGAAAAGAATGCCATCAGAATTGGTTCATCGATTACCTTAAGTAACGAAATGGCAGAAGCCTTTATCAAAATCAATAAGAGAAAGGTAAACAAGAAGTTTTTGAACTATGTGAATGAGGATAAGCTTACAGGGTATATGGCTTATGCATTGGATACTAAGGCTTATTTGCAGGAATACCCTAAGTTAATGAACAGGATGTACGGTTCAATCTATAAGGATGAAGCAGACATGGCGACCGATTTATTCTCCCTGTTACTGGATGAGGAAGCAGTTAGTAAAGTCATTAAGGGGGATGCGCTTTTCATTTTCAATGGCTTAAAGCAAAATGAGGTTACTTATAAAACTTATGAGTACAATGAGGATAATTTTGAGAAAGACACAGTCACCAAAAC
Source organism: Pedobacter cryoconitis (assembly GCF_014200595.1). Taxonomy (NCBI): domain Bacteria; kingdom Pseudomonadati; phylum Bacteroidota; class Sphingobacteriia; order Sphingobacteriales; family Sphingobacteriaceae; genus Pedobacter; species Pedobacter cryoconitis. Next base: position 2,056,548 of record NZ_JACHCG010000001.1, on the reverse strand, counting down.
TAAAAAAGAAACCTCTCCTGATTTCCTGTTGATGGTTTCTACAGAAGATACCAGGTTATTAAATAAGCTGATTGCATATGGAGTTAAGAAAAATGTTGTGAAAAATCAGCAAGGCTATTATGAGATTTTTACTTCAAAAACCCCTATGCCTGTTTATTTCGCGATTCATGAGGGGATTATTTTTGTCGGAACAAACGTGGATGAGATTAAACAGATCGTTAGTAATCGATACCAGGCGAAGGTTTCCGCTAAACATAGGGATGCAATTCTGAAAAGTAACTTCTCTGCGTATTTCAGTTCTAAAAGGCTGGCCGGAAAGATTCCTGAAAATGAATTGACCAATCCTGTACAATTGATCAGAACCAACAAACTGCTGAATTCTTTAGGGGATATTTATCTGAAATCTAACCAGATTAAAGGAAATGTGTTTTCTGGTGAAATCAGTATGGATATCCCGGCGAAGGAGCAAAATGCTTTAAAATACTTATTCTCTATTGCGGAAGATGTAGAAAAATAAACATGAGAAAGATATTCATAACAGCAACAGGTGTAGTTTTACTGTTGCTGTTAGCTGTTTACGGCTTACTTCAATACAGACAGTACAGTTCTTATCAGAACAGGATTCATCAGCAGGCTTCACTGATTTTTAAAATCAATGTAGATCATATCGTGAAAAAGAGAGGTTTGAGCAATTTAAAAAGCGATGCCCGTGGGTTTGGTGTACCAGCTAATATCTTCATTTATACGGTGACTAATAAATCAGCACTGACGTTTTTCTGCTCTCTTCCGGTAACCGATACTGTAGAACTAAAGACTTATCTTAAAAAAGCATTCAGGATTAATCATTTTATAGTAAATGCGCAGGGATCAGTATGGGGAAATAATCAGGATCAAAGTATAAAGATAGCATATGATGACAGGAACGTAGTGTTCTGCTATTCTTTACTAAAGGAAAATGTAAATGATATCATGGGAGAATTGCTGGCAGGAAAAAGCTTTTTAGCAGATACAGCTGATCGGATTGTCAGGCTGAAAAAGGAAGGCGCCCCTATTGTTTATGATTTCAAAAATTACTCCGGACAGGCAAGCTTAGCTGATCACCATATTTTATTAACCGGCACCTTTCCTGTGGAGGGTTTTGGAGTAACGGATTCTTTGAAGTGTCCCGCTGCTTTAGCTAAAGGATTAAGTGTTAATGCGTGGATCAATGGTAATTTAAGCGGGTTATTAACTAAAGACATCAGGTTCAAAGATTATATTTTGGAAAAGGATTCGCTGTTAAAATATTATAAAGGGTACGCAGCTATGGAAGTTGGAAATTCAGTAAATCAGTCTCAATCAGTAATCAGTTATACTTTCAATGATGAATTTGAGCAGGTTGAACAGGTAGTTCAGAAAGAGGTCAAGGTTCCGGAAATCACTTTATCCTTCAAGGGGAATACATCCCCACTGGTTCATTACCTGCAAAAGCAAAGGGTTATTGGTTCAGATAATCAGCTGAATAAAGAGTTGTTTCCTTTATATGAGGTATACGGTAAATATGATAACCGGGAGTTACAATTCAGCACGAATAAAGCCAGACCTATAGCCTCTGCAACTGTGATAACCCCTTATTTCCTGTTTGCGGAACTTGATTTTGATCAGCTCAGCAAACACAACCAGTTTACCATATTTAACAGTTATATCAAAGATTTGAGCGCGCTGAAGGTGAAGGCGATCAAACAAAATCGTGAGGTCGGGAAAGTTGAAATTGAATTGAAGTTTAACGGCGACATCAACTTTTAGCTTAACGTCTTTTACTTAAATATGCGCTGCGTCATTAAAAAGGAACCAGGCAATAATTAAGGTGATGAAGATGTTAAACAACTGTGCTAATAAAAATGCATACAGTGGCTTCTTATTCTCATTCTTAAACAGATCTTTAAAGTTAGTCTCCAGTCCGATACTGGTAAAAGCAAGCGTGAACCATGCATTTTGCAGGTTCTTAAGGCTGTCCTTTACCGGAGCTGCTGTAGCCGGCGATAAAAAGAAGGAGAAAACTACCGAAGCGCCTATAAAAGCCAGTACAAACTTTGGAAACCTCTCCCAAATTACTTTTAAAGTGGGTTTTTCTACTACATCGCTGCCCTTGGCAGTTTTATTATAAGACCAGTAAATACTAATGGCAAAAGCTGCAATTCCGAGCAGCACATTCTGTGAAAATTTAACGATGGTACTGATTTTTAATGCTTCCTCTCCTACTAAAGTTCCGGACGCCACAACTGCTCCTGTGGTGTCAATACTGCCACCCAGCCATGCACCAGTTACTTGTTGTGGGAAAGAGAAATAAGCCGCGATATAGGGCATAAAAATCATCATTGGAATGGCAGTGATCAGTACCATAGAAATCACGTAAGACAACTTTTTGGGATCACCTTTAATAGCCCCTGAAGTCGCAATTGCAGCAGAAACGCCGCAAATAGACACTGCGCTGGAGATCATCATCGTCAATTCATCATCTACTTTCAGCTTTTTACAAAGCCAGAACGCAAAATACCATACAGAGAGTACTACAATTAATGCCTGCATCAGCCCTAATGAGCCTGCTTTGAGGATATCTGAGAAAATAACAGTGGTTCCCAGTAATACAAGCCCAATTTTAACAAAAAGCTCTGTAGATAGCGTGTCTTTGAACCATTGCGGAAGTTTAAACAGATTACCGATGATCAGGCCAATAGCCAGACTAAAGATTACAGCTTCCAGGTTAATTGATTTGATAAATGAATTTCCTGCCAGGACAAGTGCAAAAATGGTCAGCAGGTAAACCGCAGGAAAACTGATTAAGAAGTTTTTAACTGGCTTACCGGTTACCAGCGCGCCAATAGCACCTACTATCAGTACAAAAATAAACTGAATGAAGATTGTCGTCAGGTTGCCTGTATTAAAAATAGCAGTTCCAAGTTCAGCAGGGCTGCTCCATTTATAGACAGGTACAGGAACAATATAAAAAACAAGAGAAAAGAGAATTACAAGAGATCCCAGGATAACTACTGTCCAATCTTCATGGAGAGGTTTAATTTTATCAGTCATTTTAACAATTAAGGTCAGGCTTCCAATTGGTTAAGCGCACTAATATATTAAAATTTAACTTATACGAAGTATAAGACTACTAATTTAGTATGCTAAATTAGCAGTCTTCACATTTGATGCTCTTTCTTCGCTTTATTTCCTGATATACTTTCCGAATATTTCCAGGATCTCTGGCAGGTTTTCCCGTCCGAATCCGATTCTTGCGTGTTTGTCGCCGTATTCAAAAGTTTCAGCTGGTAATAACATAATCCCTGTTTCTTTAACCAGCTGCTCTGCAAATTCCAGGGATGTTCCTTTGATTTTTAACTTGATAAAAGCTGTTGAACCTCCAACTGGTTTGGGAAAATCAAAAAAGTCTGCATTGTCCTGATGAAACTGAGTAAACAATTTAAGGTTCCTTTTAATTTTCAATAAGTTAGGTTGCACAAATTTATCCATGTTGTTGAGTGCAATAGTAGCTAGTATTTCACTGGTTGCACTGTTACAGATACTCAGGTAATCTTTAAAATTCTCTACTTTTTGCAGGATGTCTTTGTTTTTTGAAGTCAGCCAGCCCAATCTTAAACCGGCTAGGCCAAAGGTTTTTGCCGTGCCCCAAAGGCTGACTGCATTTTCATACAAATCACAGGCAGAGGGTAAATCTTCGTCCTGCGTATGATTTAAAAAGCGGTACATTTCATCAGAAAAAAGAACGATGTTATGTTTTTTAGCTATGGCTATTATCTTTTTATAATCTTCAAGAGTCGGGATAAAACCAGTAGGATTATGCGGGAAATTGATAATGATCATTTTTGTAGCAGGACTGATCAGTTTTTCAAGTTCTTCAGGGTCATAGTACCAATTGTCATGCTCCTGGCTGGCTTTCCACGAGGAAACATCACAGCCTAAAGATTTAGCGATCTCATATAAAGACTGATACATCGGTGACATACAAATCACATGATCTCCCTGGGAAAGTAAAACATTCATCAGGACAAAATTTGCTTCACCGGGTGAAGAAACGACGATTTCATCCAGTTCAATAGTTTTGAAATGCTGCTGAATTGCGGTACGGAGTTCCAGGCTCCCACGTGTTTCTGTATAACCTAGCTTTAAGCCATTCCATCTTTCTTTTTCTTCTGCTGTAGCCAGGTTAAGCACATATTCCATTGGGTAACCATCACAGTCAGAACTTGATAACAGATATTTAGCTGTAAATTCATATCTGGCAAAGTATCTTTCTACAGCAAAATCTTTTATTTTCATATATAGGTTTTTAGGTTTAAGCTATGCGTATTGCGGTTGCTAATATATATTAAACCATTTTTCCAATCAACCTCAATCCCATCTCCATTTCGTCTTTTGTTAAAGAAGCATAACCTAATCTCAATGCATTCAAGCTACTGCCATCAAAAGAAAATGGTTCAGTTGGAATAACAGACACGCCCTTTTCCAATAACTTTGCTGCTAAAACTCCTGTATCTCTGTTTTCTTTGAAAGTAATCCAGTAAGCCAACCCGCCTTCCGGCTTTTTAAAAGTAATAGAATCTCCAAAATACTCCTGAAGCATTTTCTCCATCAATTCTCTCCGTTCTTTATAAACGGCATAAGCTTTTTTTGCATGCTTTTTAACTGCGCCTTCCTCCATTAACTCCGCAACCGCATGTTCCATCACATTATCCCCCTGTACATCAATCATCTTTCTTAAAGCAGCTACTGATTCTATGAATTTCTGCGGCCCTTTGATATAACCAATCCTTAAAGCAGGCGCGACAATTTTACTCAGTGAACTAATGTAAATCACATTATCCGCATTTTGATGGCTGGCCAGTGGAAATAAACTTTTGGAACTAAAATGGAATTCATGGTCGTAATCATCTTCAATAATTGCAAAGCCATGTTGATTGGAAAGTGTAATCAGCTTTAAACGCCTGTCAATTTTCATACTGACCGTTGTTGGAAACTGGTGATGTGGGGTAACATATACCGCTTTAATTGAGGTCTTTGCACAAAGGATTTCCAAATCCTCCACACAAATACCATGCTGATCAACCTTTATCGGCAGCAACCTCGCTCCTGCACGCTCAAAAACTTTCCATGCCGGCGCATAACCAGGGTCTTCTACCACGATACAATCGCCTTTTTCTACTAAAACATTTGCGGCCAGGTATAAGGCCATCTGACTTCCCCTGGTGATACAAAGCTGTCCCGTTTCTACGCTCATTCCCCGATCGTGGATCAACATACTGGCAATTGCGATTCTTATGCGTTCAGTTCCCCGCGGATCTCCATACCCCATCATCCGCCACTTTGCATTTTGCTGAAATATTCTTTTATAAGCACGCATTAGTTCATTCATGGGTGCTAAATGGACATCAGGTAAACCATCATTAAAAACAACCAGGCTTTTCTCTTTATCTAGATAAGCCGTATACTGCTGTTCCCGGTACTTGAATGGAATATCTTTATGCGCTATTGCTGCTTTATGATCCCGGTAAAGCTTAATATTCTGAGGGAGTTTATCCGAAACGAATGTCCCTTGCTTATAAGCAGTAGTGAGCCATCCTTCTGCAATTAAACTATCATAAGCCAGAATTACTGTTTTCCGGTTCAGTTTCAGATCGGCTGCCAATTGCCTGGTACCCGGTAAGGCCATCCCCGGTTTTAACCTGCCTTTTTTGATTTCTTCAATTATACCTGTTGCGATTTGACGATATACCGCTTCGCCACTATCCAAAGTGACAGGCAGCATAGTTTTCCAAGGACGAAGGATCTGGACCATGTGTTTATGTAGATTCTGGAGGATTATATGGGGTCCAATGTAATCTATTTTTGTCGTATAAATAATTGATAACCTTAAATAATAAAGAAATGGAAACTACAGAAGAAAACAAATCAGCATTTACATCCAAAGATTTTCACCAGACTTTTGCGAGGCCAACTTTTATCATGCCGGATAAGTTAATCCACAGAAATGTGGAACAGGCTGGTGAGCATAACCAATTTTCAACAGAAAGGAAACATCCTGTTTTCTTCGTGGATCTGCCTGCTAAAAACGTGAGCATGACTATTGGTGGCTTACTTCCGGGGCAGTTGACTAACAAACACAGACATACTTATGAAACTGTACTTTTTGTATTGGAAGGTCATGGATATACAGAAGTTGAAGGCCTCAAAGTAGAGTGGAAAGCTGGTGATGCAGTTTATATCCCGAGCTGGGCATGGCACTGTCACCAGAATTTAAGCGAAAGTGAACCCGCAAAATATCTTGCTTGTGAAAATGCCCCACAACTGCAAAACCTGGGCGTAGCATTACGTGAAGAAGAAGGAAGAGATCTTTAATAACTTATTAATGAGCATACACATGAATAAAGATGAAATAAAAGGCATTATTGCCTACCCAGTTACTCCGTTTGATGCGCAGGAAAAAGTTGATATCAGCTTGTTTAAAGTGCTGGTAGAAAGATTAATAGTTTCAGGGGCTAATGGAATTGCACCGCTAGGCAGTACGGGGGTTTTACCCTATTTAACCGACCAGGAAAAAGAAGCTATCACTGAGGCAACTGTTCAGCAGGTAGCAGGCCGGGTCCCTATTGTTACAGGGGTGTCTAATCTAACTACGGAACGCACAGTCCACCATGCGCGCTTCGCAGAAAAAGCAGGTTCTACTGCGGTAATGATCCTTCCAATGTCTTATTGGAAACTAACCGACGACGAAGTTTTTACACATTATGAAAAAGTTGCCAATGCAATTTCTATTCCGGTCATGGCTTACAATAACCCGGCAACAGGTGGTATCGATATGTCGCCTGCGCTGTTAAAGCGTTTACTGGAAATACCCAATGTCACTATGATTAAAGAAAGCACTGGTGATTTGCAAAGGATGCATGATCTGCGCAGAGCGCTTGGAGAAGAGGTTGCTTTTTTCAATGGCTCTAATCCTCTTGCACTGGCTGCATTTGCTGCTGGTGCTACAGGTTGGTGTACTGCTGCCCCTAATTTAATTCCAGAATTAACGAAGGATTTATATCATGCGGTACAAAACAACAATTATGAGCTGGCAAGAGCTATATTTTATAAACAAGTTGGTTTATTGCAATTTATTGTGAGTAAAGGATTACCAAGAGCTATACAAGCAGGACTTGAACTTAAAGGTATCCCGGCAGGTTACCTCAGATCACCTTTAATGCCACTTACAAAGGCAGATAAAGAACAATTGCAGGGACTTTTAAAAGAATGCAGCTAGCACATAGCTTCAGACAATGGGGCATTTTAAGTTCCATTGTCTATTGATGGTTTCATTGCGTATTATTGCTTTATGAAACCTTTATCCCTAAAAAACATAGTTGCCATTTCAGGCAGCACAAGAAAAAACTCTACCAATTATCTTTTAATTAAAGCTATTGGGGAGCTATCAAATGATATCTTCGAAATCACAATGTTTGAAGACCTGCTGGATTTGCCAGCATTTAATCCTGAGGAGAGTTTTGAAAATACACCTGCAAAAGTCCTTGATTTCAGAACCCTGCTCCAGACTGCTGATGGTATATTGATTTGTACGCCGGAATATGCACATGGCGTTCCGGGAATTTTGAAAAATGCAATTGACTGGACGGTTTCCAGTGCCGAATTCTCCAATAAGCCTACTGTGCTGATCACTGCTTCTACTGACGGAAAATACGGACATGCATCCTTATTGGAAACACTTAAGGTTATAGAAGCAAAAAATATAGAGGACCTGCAATTGCTGATCCCTTTCGCCAAAACAAAAATTAATGGTGAGGGTAAGATTACAGACGAAAAAACACTGGAAGAGATTAAAACAGTAATCCTTAAATTTAAAGATACTATCAATGAACTTTTATTGCCTTGCTAATCCGATAAAGGCGTTCAAATATGAATAGAGGCGGGTTTAAATAATCAAACCGTAAAAATACCTAAATTGAAAAATGCGTATTTCTACGTTGTAGGTTCTAGATTTTTCTACTATATATTTGGATCATCAAACCCCAAATATTCGAAAAATGAAAGATCTACAAACGCTCAGATTTTATTGGTTAAGGTACGAAGTTAGCGCTATTGAAGAGTTAATTGACAGCTCTGATGGAATAGATAACTTTGTATTTTCTTACTATTATCCAGCAACTGATCATGCAGATAAACCACTGCAACTAGTTGCCTATGCGCACATGGTAAATGCTGCTCATCCTGATGGTATATACAGTACGTATTATGATACTTTATCAGATTACGAACACAAAACTCAGGAAATCTGCGGCCCTGTAATACTCAGCAATAATGTACTCTCACTAACTCAAATGCTGGAATTAATTGATAATCCTGAAAAGCCTGATTATTTAGTTCTGATTCCAAATGTAAATTCAGACAGGAATGTGTATTATAGTGTAGAAGCGCATTACAATGATGCTTCGGCAATTGGTACTGCACAGAAACCGGCCTTATCCGGTCCTCCCCCTAAAGATACTAATCCGTCCCCTCCTGCTACATAAACCAGGAAAATGCTACATCAGCTATTGCATATGCTACAAGTTATTCTGGATTGGTCAGAAGTCTGGGCGTTGTTCATTCCCATTGCCGTCCTGCTCTATAAAAAACAACCGGCCATTCATCAACCGGTTGTTTTTTATATATGGATTGCACTGGGAATAAATATCATCATTGATATCGTCTGGAAGTTTAGAATCGTACTGCCTGTAAGCTTTAGTTCAAACAACTGGCTATATAATTTACACTCAGTGGTAACGTTCTTTTTATTCAGTTCATTTTTTATTGGCCTTAAACAACAAGTTATAGTAAAATTAAAAAAGACAATTCAAATTGCCTTTATCGTTTTTCTACTGGTCAACTTTATTTTTTATGAAAACTTTTTTGATTACTGGCGATTGAGCAGCCGGTTATTATCAGTTGAGGCAATTTTATTGTTGTTTTACTCACTGAGCTATTTTTTATTTAAGGTTCACGAAAACGTTAATGTGAACATATTCACAAGTGACTTCTGGATTGCCACCGGGCTTGGTTTGTATGTGGCTGTTAATTTCTTTATTTTTCTTTTGTACAATGAACTTACTATACACATGATAAATTTCGCGATCAATCTATGGAATGTCCATAATATCTCTTATATCTTTTTTAACCTCTTCATTGCTAAAGGTTTTTATGCATCTGGTAAACATTGATATCAGACTTTTTCTTGTAGTAGGTATTGCGGCAATGCTATTGCTGTTTATTAGCTTTTTGCTGATTTTTATATTTACACAACGTAAAAAATTACAGTATCAGAATTCTCTCCAGGCATTAAGTGAACGGCAGAAGAATCAACTGATAGAAGCGGCAATCAAAAGTGAAGAAGCCGAGAGGCATCGTATAGCCGAAGAATTGCATGATGAAGTCGGTGCAATTCTGGCCTCTTCAAAATTACATTTCCACAGTATCAAATTAGGTGCGGGAGAATATAATCTGGGTATTTATAATAAAGCCAGGGAATTACTGGACGAAGGCATTAAAAAGGTGAGAAATATATCCCACAGTCTTCATTCCGCAATTTTGCAGGAGTTTGGGCTAAATGAAGCAATTAGTCATTTCGCTCTAAAAATTACGCATGAGTCCCTGATTGTGGTTACAGTTGAGCTTGATCATGTACACCACTACCCTATGAAAAATGATATCAGCGTTTATCGTATTATTCAGGAACTGCTTAATAATATTATTACGCATGCGAATGCTACTAAAATTCATATCATTTCTGAATATACCAGTCAGGAACTAATCATGAAAATTTCACACAATGGTCTGGGCCTGACTCAGCAGCGCTTTGAAGAGTTGCGGTTTGAGAAAAATGGCCTGGGGCTTAAGAACATACAAAACAGAGCCATATTTCTGAATGGAGAACTGATATTCTCCCAACGGGAAACAGGTTATCAGATTGATATTCACGTTCCAACTAACCAGATAAATATATGAGCAGAATAAAAATAGCAATAGCAGATGATTATGCAATATTCCGGGATGGCTTAAAAGTAGGTTTAAATCAGGATGAAACCATGGAGGTAGTCCTGGAAGCGGGGAATGGTGCTGAGCTGCTGGATGGATTGGCACAAAATGAAGTAGATGTCATTTTGATGGATCTGAGGATGCCGGGAATGGATGGTATGGAGGCTACCAAACAAATACGAAAGAAATATGAGCATATCAGAATCATTGCGGTCACTTTACATGATGAAGATAGTTTTGTAGTTCATCTGATGGAAATTGGCGCACATGCTTATTTACTGAAAGATGCTAATCCTGTTGATATCAGGGAGGCAATCTATGCGGTACATTTACATGGTTATTATTTTAATGAGCTGATGAATAAGGCATTGCTCAAAAAGTTGATTCATAAGGGAAATTTCAAGCCCACATTTACAAATAAAGTTGCCTTATCAGAACGTGAGCTGGAAGTTCTGCAATTAATTTGTGATGAGAAAACAGCCATAGAAATTGGTTCGGCAATCTTTTTAAGTCCCCGTTCTGTAGAAGGTATCAAACAACGTCTTATTGATAAGATTGGTGTCCGCAATACTGCCGGCCTTGTTTTGTTCGCTGTAAAGAATGGGCTGATTTAACCTTTTTGGCTAAGTAGAATTACTCATTATTTTCTTTGCGTAGATCTACTATGGCTATTTTCCTGTGATCTCCCGTCCTTTATGCTGTGCAATGAAGCTTCAATGAATGCACCTAAAAAACTATTTTATTTAACAAATTAAATTATGGCAAAGTTAAAATTAACACATGCAGAATTAGCTGCACTTGATGCCCTTATTGCAGAAATGCAAGGTGACCACAAAGGAGTAGAAGCAGAAATCGGAGATGTAAAAGCATTTATTACAGCAGTAGTAAGAGTAACAGCTCAGGCTACTAAAGTTGTAGTAAAAGCAACTCCTTATGTGACTGACATCGTAGAAGTAGCAACTGCTGTTTTAGGTAGAGAAACACATGACGAAGCAACCAAATCTTTAGAGCAGCATGCTAAAGCTGGTATCAATGTTCAGCAACTAATAGAACTTCGTAAAAAGTTTAATTAATTACTGTTTTAAGGGCGGGCCTGATTGCACCCGCCTTTAAAATTTAACCCTCTTCAATATGGCTACGCATACAGACATCAATATCATTTATGAAGCTATAGTAGCAAGTTTTCTTGCGATATGGTTTTTGCTCACAATTTTATGCCAGTTCAGAAGTACTAAATTTTCTAACTATATCAGGCACACGATTGATATTTTCGGCCTTATCCCCTTATGGACGTTTTTTGCGCCTAATCCTGGAAAAAGCGACTATCATTTATTGTACAGAGATAAAATTGATGAAGAGAATAATAGTGAATGGGAAGAGATGGACATTACCGAAGAACGTTCTTTATGGTCATGGTGCTGGAATCCTGATAAAAGGGATAAAAAGATATTATCAGATGTAATTCAGAGCCTGATTGCAAGTATTCCGCATTATAAAGGGGCTAATGGATATGATCTGCTTATGTTCTCCATGCCTTATTTGATTGTATTGCATGCGGTAAGTAATTGTGAATGCCAAACCGGCTCTGGCCACAGACAGTTTATGCTTGCCGAAACTTCCGGGTATTTGAAAGAAAACCCGCCTTCTGTTATTTTATTGTCTGTATTTCACCAAATATAAATTTCAATTATGATATCTATTATAGAAACCAATCAGCTCATTTTAATCATTTTAAGTATTGGCTTGTTTATCTCCACCATGGAGTATATTAAAAAGATACAGATCTTCTCTGCTACAGGTTTACTATCCTGGAATGTAATGCAGTTACGTTGGGAAAAGAAAGATTACAATTCATTTTTCAGCCCGTTATTCAAATTATTTAATGAGAAAGGACTGGCTGTTATTTTTGCATTGAGATGTGTGATTATTATAGGATTGATATTTTTCCCTTTAGAGAGTACTTATGGCTGGATTTTAGTTGGATTACTAGGTTGCAGTTTGCTGGCAAGCTCTATGATTACCTTTTATGGAAGTGATGGGTCAGATCAGATGAATATGCTGATTATTATCACACTTTTTCTTTGTCATTTCCCTTTAGGTTCGGGGTCACGTTTAGCTACAATAGGTCTTTGGTTTATAGGCTTGCAAACTTGTCTTTCTTATACAGTAGCTGGTATTGCTAAACTTGCTTCGGCAGAATGGCGTGCTTCTACAGCGATTAAGGATGTGTTTTCAACTAAAACTTATGGTTCACAATGGGCTGCACTATTAATGAAAAAATATCCGGGTCTGAATGTATTTCTGTGCTGGAATGTGATGATCATGGAAACCTTATTTCCGTTATGTTTGATTCTGCCTTTTAATTATGCACTGGTGTTTATCATCTGGGGTTTTCTGTTCCACTTGTTTACGGCTATTATAATGGGCTTAAATTCATTCTTCTGGGCTTTTATGGCTGCTTACCCTGCTTTGTTTTTCATCAATCACCAGATTCAAGCTTATTTGTACTAATCAGGAAATGCCAATGTTATTAAACCTAGCCGGAAAAAAAGATATTATACTGTTTGATGGAATTTGTAATTTCTGTAACAGTTATATCAATTATGTCATCAGTCACGATCAGCATAACAGATTCGTTTTTGCTTCTTTACAAAGTGATGTCGCGAAAGAGTTATCAGCAATTCACCACATAGACCTGCAAGATCTGAATAGTATAGTGGTGATCAACAACAGAAGGGTGCTCACCCAGTCTGATGGGATTATTCACATAGCCAAACATTTAAAGAGCAGGTGGTCATGGTTGTTGTTCCTGATAGAATTTATTCCACGTTCTATCCGGAATTATGGTTATACGTTATTTGCCAACCGCCGGTATTCGTGGTTTGGGCAAATGAACAGTTGTGTAGTGCCGACTCTTGAAATGAGAAAGAAATTCCTGGTTTGAACCCAGCTCATTTTTTTAACAAAAAGCCTAAAACCAACTGGTTAATTTCTTCCTGCTGCCAGGCTTTCCCATTGTCGTCCATTTCATTGTGTATAGTGTTTTTTAACTTCACAAGCTCTATTCCGAATTGCTGCTGTTCATCAGGTGCAGGTAAAACACCTTCATCAGCTGGCTGATCTGAAGAGCGCAGACTGTATATCCTGGGTTTACTAACTCTTGGAAATGGCATTCTCCGGTTATCAAGAGAGATCACCTTATCCACTAATTCAGGGTGTTGTGTCGCAAAAAGCATGCTCATATCTCCCCCGTTGGAATGTCCGATTAAGTTAAGGTGTTTATAGTCAAGATCGGGCCTGGTTCTTTTCAATTCCCTGATTACAAATAAAATATTCTGAACTCCCCGCTCCCAGTTCGACCAGCGTGTTTCAATCGGTTTACCGGTAGTGGGAAGCAAATCATCTGTGGAGAGCTCATGTTGAATACTTACTACAGTATAACCTTTTGAGGCCAGAAAATTGGCCAGGTAACTATACGCTTTATACGATCCCCATTGGTTTTGGCCGTAACCATGGCTTAAAATAATGACCTGATTTAATTTTCTTTGAGAAGCTATAGATTTTTCAGGTTCATAAATCGCTACTGGCACAAAGCGTTTTCTGGATTGATCGACCCAGTTGAGGGTATCCATTTTAACTACGCTAGTTAGCGATTTGGCTGCTGATACGACAGATGGCTTTTGCTGTGCAGACAAGCTGCCAGCTCCCGCTAAAAGTAAAAGAATGGATAATAGTATTTTCATTACCAGCTCATCAGATCCATCACTCTTTTAAATTCTTCGTGTACACTGGCTTTCAGATGAATATCTTCTTTAGTAACCGGGTGTTTGAAGCTGAGTTCTGAAGCGTGTAATAGCATCGTTGTCATTTCCCACTGCTCTTTGAAGAACCTGTTTTGTTTGTTACACCCATGCTTACGGTCACCTATAATTGGGTAAAAGATGTGTGCAAAGTGTTTGCGAAGCTGGTGCATCCGCCCGGTTGTAGGGGTTGCTTCTACTAAAGAGTATCTTGAAGTAGGGTGTTGACCCAAAGGAATATCCAGTTCTGCTCTTTTTAGGGTAACAAACGAAGTAAAAGCTTCTTGAATTGCACCGTTTTCTTTCACTAAGGGATAGTCTATATCCTGACTGTCAGGAGCATATCCTCTGACAATTGCAAGATACTTCTTTTGTATTTCTCCATTCTGAAACTGCTGATGCAGTGCAATTTCAACATCTTTCTCAAAAGCAAATAATAATAAACCGCCTGTTTTTCTGTCTAACCGGTGTACCGGACTTACGCGTCTGTTAACTTGATCTCTTAAGAGTTGTAAGGCAAATTCTTTCGCATCGGTTGCGATGGAGGAACGATGTACAAGTAGTCCGTGTGGTTTATTGATCGCAATGATATGATCATCCTGGTATACGATTTCAAGCATTAATTTTTTTCGCGAATATAGCTTTTTATAAATTCTCCAGAAGATGAAAGTTCTGATTTGTAGTAATAATATCGAACATAAAATGGGTTTCCTAATTCAAAAGCGCGCTGCTTTCCTGGTTCATGCATATTACCCATGTTTTTTATACTAAATTTATACTTATGAAAATTGCAACAGTCCTATTAACAATTATATTATCCTTTAGTATTAACAAACAAAATAGAATTTTTCTTAGTCCCGAAATCAGTATTATACTACCTAAGGGAGCTAATGCATTTGATGACCAGAAATTTAAAGAAAGCATGAGTGCTTTCGGTACTGGGGAAGCTTTTAAAAGGCTTACAAAAGATATTTACAAGATTGATAACATCATTCTTCGTTTTGCAGTTGTAAATGGAGAAAGATCTTATGAGTATTTGCAATCAGAACAGCAATCTTATGAAAGATATTTGAAACCTACAGCTGAGAATGATTATAATTCGGAAATTAAAAGTATTAAAGGTAATTCTTATTTAAATATTAGTTTTCACATTAAAACTTTAGGCCACAATAGGGCCAAAGTTTACAATCCCAAAACCAGGAAAATTTTTAATATTGAAATTGAATATAAATTAATAGCAGGCGAAAAAGAGAAATCTGAGCAGATTATGCAAGAAATACTGGAAAGTGCAGAATTCAAATAAATACGATTAACCAATTTTCCCCAGATCTTTTTAAACAGATTCTTATATTGCCCCATCATGAAATTAGATCAGGGCATAATAAAGAAAAGTAAGTGGATGTGGGAAAATTGTTTGCCCCATATCTCCGTAGACAGCGTAGTATTCGGGTTTCATGAAAACCAGCTTAAAGTCTTATTACTCAAAATGAATGTTGCCCAAAAATGGTTATTACCAGGTGGTTATATTCTTAAAAATGAAAGTTTACAAGATGCCGCGCAACGTGTTTTGCTTGAACGGACAGGTGCAGAGCGTGTTTACCTGCAAGAATTCGGGGTATTTGGTGCTTTAAACCGTTCTGAAGGATTTTTTGAGGGCTATGAAGATGACCTGTGGTACAAACAACGTTTTATCTCTGCCGGGTTTTACGCGCTTGTAGATTACACCGAGGTAAATGTGATTGCTGATGAATATAGTGAAACCTGTGAATGGCGAAGTATCGATGATTTGCCGGAACTGGCGATGGATCATCAATTAATCTATATGAATGCACTGACTGTATTAAGACAACAACTAAGTTATAAACCAATTGGCCTGAATTTACTTCCGGAGAAGTTTACACTGCCGGAACTGCAAAAGCTCTATGAAACTATATTAGGGAAACCATTAAACAGAGGTAATTTTTATCGCCGTATTATGCGTTTTGATATCCTGATCAAGCAAGAAGACCTGCGTAAAGGCGGGGCGCATAAATCACCCTACCTTTACAGCTTTGATCCTCTGAAATATCACGAGTCCCTGCAAGGGCTCGATTGGTAATCGCTATTTCCAGCCACCACCTAAAGCACGGTAAAGATTAACCACAGCCTGCATTTTTTGCAAGTGATCACTTACACCGCTCAATTGCGCTGCTAATAAACTTTGTTCTGACGTTAATACATCAGTATAGTTTGTAGCAGAGCTAAAGCGTAATAAGTCCTGTGTATAATCAACTGCTTTAACCAGTGCAGCAACTTGTTTAGCTCTTGAATCTTGTTTTTCTACCGCAGTCTGATAAGCATAAAGTGCGTTGGAAACCTCCTGCCCCGCAACCAGTAAACTTTGCTGGAAGTTATTCAATGCCTGGATTTGTGCGGACTGCGCAGTTTTTAAACGTGCTTTGTTTAATCCCTGGTTGAAAATTGGCTGTGTCAACCCACCTACTAAATTGTAGAAGACAGAATGGTCAAAAAAGTCTTTCAGAGTCAGGTTTGAAAAACCAGCTGAAGCTGTTAAAGTCAAACTTGGATAGAAATAAGTTTTGGCCAGGTTCGTGTTCTCAAAAGCCCCTCTGAAAGCAAGTTCAGCCTGTTGAACATCAGGACGGTTCTGCAATAACTGCGCAGGAACACCAGTCGCTAAATCTGAGGGAATAGCTTGTGCGTCCATAGTGCTTCTGTCAATAGATCCCGGACTCTCAGCCAATAATATGCTGATTGCATTCTCTGTTTCACGGATACTCCTTTTCAAATCTGGTATAGAAACTTCAGTAGCATAACGGCTCGCCTCACTTTGTACTACAGCTGCACCATTAACTACGGCACCTTCTTTCAGTGCTTTCATCGTTTCTACATTTGCAATCCTGCTTTCCAGTGTTTTTTGCGTAATAGCCAGCTGCTGATCCAGCGCTAATAATCCATAATAGTTATTTGCAATATCAGCAATCAATTGTGTCTGGACGGCTTTCTTAGCCGCATCTGTTTCCAGGTACTTGGCTAAAGCCGCACGTTTAGTACTGCTCAATTTACCCCAGATATCTGCTTCCCACGAAGTACTCATGGATAACTTATAAGTATTAGTCAGCGTATTGATATTAATCCCGGGAGGAAAATTTAAACCCGCAGATGACTGTTTACTTCTTGTGGCATTTGCATCTGCACTCAGCGTTGGCAGAAAAGCCAGTTTTGCCTGCTGCAAAGAAGCCTGAGCCTGTAAAATATTCTGGATTGCATTTTTCAGGTTCACATTCTGATCCAGACCTTTTTGAATCAGTACTTTTAGCTTCTGATCTGTAAACAGTGTCTGCCATGGCTGTGACGCCATAGTTGCAGAGTCTGTTAAATTTTGTCCGCGATACAATCCATCAGTCTTCACTTTGGGTGTTTCGTAGGTTTTCGTTACTGAGCACGCGCTGAAAAAGGTGGCGGCGACCAGTAAAGCAAAAACCTGTTTGTTATATTTATGAGTCATCTTATTCTGTTCTAAAATTTAAAATCAACTAAGCAGTTGGTGGTTCAAGCAATTTATGCTCATCCGCACCTTCTATCCTTTTAGTTTCCTGTGCTTCTTCTTCCTCCTCTTCATCATAATCGTAACTTGGTTTAGCCGGGCCACTGATTTTTTCCTGTAAACCCTGGAAGATGATGAACAATACCGGGATCACGAAAACCCCTAAAATTGTTCCGATCAACATTCCTCCTACCGCACCTGTTCCGATAGATTTGTTACCAACCGCACCTGCACCACTAGAGAACATCAGAGGCATTAAACCGAAGATAAACGCAAATGATGTCATCAGAATAGGTCTTAGACGGGCAACGGCACCTTCCACAGCAGATTGTACAATCGGCATCCCCTTTCGTCTTCTCTCCAACGCAAATTCTACAATCAAAATACCATTCTTTGCTAACAGGCCGATCAGCATGATCAGGGAAATCTGCAAATAGATATTACTGTTCAGTTTAAAGATAATGGAGAACAGATAAGCTCCTGCCAACCCAAACGGAATAGATAACAACACCGCAAAAGGAAGGATATAACTCTCATACTGTGCACTCAATAAGAAATAAACGAAAACAAGACACAGGATAAATATAAACACGGTTTCACTTCCTGAAGCCAGCTCTTCGCGGGTAAGGCCCGAGAAATCAAATCCGTAACCCTGAGGCAAAGATTGGGCTGCTACTTCCTGAATTGCCTTAATTGCATCTCCGGAACTAAAACCAGGATTCGGTGCACCAGTAATTGCAATAGAACTAAATAAGTTAAATCTGGAAATAGATTCAGGGCCATATACTCTGTTCATTTTTATAAACTCAGTAATTGGGGCCATTCCGCCTGCACTATTTCTGACAAAGATCTTGTTCAGCCCTTCAGGATTAGCACGGAACTGATCAGCTGCCTGAACCATTACCCTGTACTGCTTACCAAACTTATTAAAGTTCGAAGCATACAAACCACCATAATATCCTTGCATGGTTTGCAGAATAGTATTCACGCTAACGCCTGCATCTTTAGCCTTTTCCAGATTTACATCCATCATGTACTGAGGGAAGTTAGGATTGAAAGAAGTGGTCGCATACTGAATTTCAGGACGCTGACTTAACTTAGCCAGAAACTCATTGTTGATCTTAAAGAAATCAGCCGTACTATGTCCGCCTTTATCTTGTAATTGAAATTCAAAACCTCCGCTTTGTCCAAAACCCTGGATAGTTGGCGGAGAAATAAAGAAGATACTTGCTTCTCTGATTCCGGCAGTTTTACCAAATAACTCTTTAACAACATCATCTACAGTACGTTTACGCTGATCCCATGTTTTTAACTTCAGAATTACCATACTGTATGCACTACCAGCACCAGCGGTGAAATTCTGTCCAACAATACGTAATGTATGCTGTACTTCGGGTATCGTGTTTGCAATACTATCTACCTTAACTGTCACTGCTGCTGTACGCTCCATGGAAGATGAAGGCGGCAAACTGATGTTGGCAAAGATAGTTCCCTGATCTTCTGCCGGAACAAAAGAAGAAGGTGTAGTTTTCATCATGTAAAACAAAGCTGCACCGGCAATTAAAATTGAACCTAGAACAATCCATTTTTTTACTGAAAGGAATTGTACAGAACGTTTATAACGGTTAGTCAGGCTGTCAAATGCAACGTTGAATCCAGTATAGAAACGTTGTAAAAACGTTTGATTATGCTTGTCATCTTTATGAGGTTTAAGCAGCAAAGCACATAATGCCGGGCTTAAAGTCAATGCATTGATTGCCGATAAAATAATCGCAACTGCCAGTGTAATACCAAATTGCTTATAGAATACCCCGGTAGAACCTGTAATAAAAGTTACCGGAATAAATACCGCTGCCATTACTAAAGTAATCGAGATAATTGCACCGGATATTTCATCCATTGCATCAATCGTAGCTTTTCTGGCAGATTTATAGCCATGATCCAGTTTAGCATGGACCGCCTCGACGACTACGATCGCATCATCGACCACAATACCAATGGCGAGTACCAAAGCAAAAAGTGTTAGCAAATTGATGGTAAAACCAAACAGGTTCAGGAAAAAGAAAGTACCTACAATCGCTACCGGAACCGCAATTGCCGGCACCAATGTAGATCTGAAATCCTGAAGAAAGATAAATACAACGATAAATACCAGGATAAATGCTTCAACCAGGGTATGGATTACTTTATCAATAGAAGCATCCAGGTTTTCATTGACATCGACAAGTGTTGCATATTTAATTCCTTTGGGGAATGTTTTTGCAGCCTCATCAATGATCTTTTTCGATTGATTAATTACGTCCCTTGCATTAGATCCGGGCGTCTGACTAATAGCCATCGCTACCGATTCTTTACCATCTGTTTCAATGGTAGAAGCATAACTTAAAGAACCAAGTTCTACTTTAGCCACATCTTTCAAGCGCAATAACTGTCCGTTACCTGCCGATTTAATGACTATATTTTCGAATTCATTTACTTGTGTTAAACGGCCTTTATAACGGATAACATATTGGAATGACTGATTACTGTTCTCTCCGAATTTTCCTGGAGCAGCTTCAATATTCTGTTCTGCCAGTGCTGTGGTAATATCGCCCGGAATTAAACCGTATTGTTGCATCAGATCTGGTTTTAGCCAGATACGCATCGAATAATCTTTGGCACCAAAAACGGATGCATTACCTACCCCGGTAACACGTTGTATCTGTGGTACTAAGTTAATTTTAGCATAGTTTTGCAAGAATGTCTGGTCATAAGCCTTATTATCACTGTATAAAGAGAAAATCAATAAGTTACTGCTTTGACTTTTCGTCACCGTTACCCCTGCCTGAGTAACCTCCGCAGGTAATAAACTGGTTGCTCTTGAAACTCTGTTCTGAACGTTTACTGCGGCTAAATCCGGATCTGTACCTACTTTGAAATAGATACTGATACTTACTGTACCATCGTTCGCAGAAGTAGAAGTCATGTAAGTCATGTTTTCCACCCCATTAATCTGCTCTTCTAAGGGGATAACCACACTTTTTAAAACCACATCAGCACTTGCCCCAGTATAACTGGCAGCAACGTTAACTGTTGGCGGTGCAATATCGGGGTACTGGGCTATAGGCAGGGACGTGAGTCCGAGTATACCCAGAATAACAATAATCACTGAGATTACTGTCGAGAGAACTGGTCTCTGTATAAATATCTTAAACATCTGTTCTTATTTTAAATCTGCGTAAACAGTTTCTGGATTTTCGGCATTTGCTTTAATCTGTGTACCATCTTTTAAAGTTGCAACGCCTTCTAATACAATCTGATCACCTGCTTTTAAACCGGTTTCAACCACGAAGAAATTACCAGCGGTATTTTGCATTACCGTTACTGCAACATTTTTAGTTTTACCATCTTGCCCTACTACAACTACAAAGCGTTTATCCTGTAATTCGAAAGTTGCGCTTTGAGGAACCAGAATTGCATCCTTTACAGCATTAGGGATTCTTACAGTTGCACTGCTCCCGCTGCGGATAATACCTTTAGGGTTAGGGAAACGGGCCCTGATATTTGCTGAACCTGTAGCTGTATTAATTAATCCGTTTACTGTTTCTATACGCCCTTCTTCAGTATAAGGCGATCCATCAGAAAGTAATAAAGACACTTTAGGTAATTTAGCCAGCTTCTGGGCAAATGAACCACTGCCATCTTTTGTGAAATCTAACAATAGCTTTTCATTCAGCGCAAAATAAGCATATACGTTACCTATGCTGGAAACAGTGGTTAAAGGATCTGCGGTTGTGCTGCTTACCAAACTTCCTAAACGAAAAGGAATAGAACCAACTACTCCATTTACAGGGCTGGTTACGGTGGTAAATCCTAAATTCGTTTTGGCATTGGCCAGACTTGCTTTCGCAGTGGCTACTGCTGCTTGTGCAGATTCATAAGTGTACTGTGCTGATTCCAGTTCGTATTTACTTACAATATCTTTCTCTACCAATGGTTTTACCTTATTGATAGCCAATTTAGCAGCGTTTAGTTGTGCCATTGCATTTGCAATGCTGGCATTCGCTGTTCTTACATCCTGCTCGTACTGCGGCGCGCTGATTTTGAATAGCGGCTGGCCGATTTTAACAATCGCACCTTCATCCACAAATATTTTGTCGATGTAGCCATCTACTCTTGGCCTGATTTCGATATTCTGCTGCCCCTGGATACTTGCAGGATAGTCTGTATTTAATGTAGCAGATCTGGGTTCCAGTTTCAGGACTTTATATTCCTTAACCTGCCCAGCTGCGGCTGCGGCCTGTGCCGCTTTGTTTTTATCGTTGCCACATGAGGCTAGGGTTAGTCCTGTAATGAACAGGAGCCCAATCTGTATTGATGTTTTCATATTTACTTTTTCTTGCTGATTGGTTTCTATTGTGAATTTATATTGAATACGATTTATTTTATAGGATAGATCATCTCAAAAATGAGCTGCTTTCTTTGTTTCATTAGTTTATGATATTCCTGATCACTTATTCTCATAAAGCTTTTACTCAGATTAGCTGATAGTAATGGATAAGCCATTAGCGCAAATAGGTTCATCATATAATGACGGGGATCCATTACCTGGATATTTCCTTTGTCCATTTCCTCTTTGATCTCTGCCAGAAACGGCTTAGTATGTGTGTCATGAACCTCGTCTGCATGTTCCTGGTTATAACGGTTAGTCTCGGTAATCAGAAACAATTCCCGGTAAGGATAGGCTATGGTCTGATCCATGAAAACATTGATCAGTTTTTTTAATTTTTCTTTAAATGTCAGTTTCCCTGTAAAAGCATCCGACATGATCTGACGCAATTCATTCATAGCCTCCTCAGTAACCTGCTCAAATAATAGTTTTCTGGATCTGAAGTAATAATGAACAAGAGTTCTGTTTACACCTGCGGCATCGGCGATGTCCTGAGTTGTAGCATGTAACTTTCCATCCGCAAAAAACAATTTCTTGGCGGTATCTTTAATTAGTTGTTCTGTTCCTTTATCTTTTACTGGCATTGTGACCTGTTTTTAATATTAATGTTTGACAATTTTGTTAAACAATGATATTAGCAAATACCCAGCCTCTTTTCACATGAATGCAATCAAGGCTGAGCTTTAAATACGATTATTGTTTTTTATAACAATCGACTTTAAGACCAAATTAGTCAAATAAGGAATGCCAGATAGAAGAAATTGACCAACGGCAGAAACACACCGACGAACAACTGGTTCTACAGGATGGAATGAATTATAGGTTTTGTTTATTTTTTAGTAATTTACTGACATGACTTTCATCGGTTAGTCCAAATTCGAGTACAATTTGTTTCAGACTGTAGTATCCGCTGGCCATTCTTTTTTGAATAAGTGTTCTGCGGTAGTTTCCGATATAATCACGCATGGTTATCCCTGTATTTCTTTTAAAATAAGGGCCGATATAATCAGGAGTCGTATGAAAATGACTGGCCATAACCTGTGCTTTAAGCCGGTGAGGCGTGTAAATATGTTCGTGGATATAAGCGAAAACCGATTCCATTTCTTTACCCTTTCTTTCTTGGGAAGTAATTTCAGGAAGGTTTCTTCTGAGGATGGTCGCAAGGGCCATGATCTGAAGCCAGATTAAACGCTCATTGGTCTGAAGATCGGGCTTCAGATTGATAATAACTTCATAAATAGAGTCTATTACCAGCTGATCGATAGTCTTCAGTTCAAACCCTGATAAACCAATTTCCTTGTTCTTGATCAGATACTCCATTTCCTGAACCCACTGATCTTTTACTTTCTCCTCTCCATGAAGATAGAAATCAGTAAATTTCAGAAAAACAAAACGGGTACTCTCTTTGATTTCAAAGTAGTGTTCATCTTCAGGCCCCAGCAAAAACAGATCTCCCTGTTTATAATTGATAATTCCCTTATTGAGATGATGAAGACCCGTTCCTTTTTTGATATAGATCAGCTCATAGTGGTTATGATTATGCACAGGATGCTCCCAGTTCGTAATTTCAAAATCTGAAATAATTACAGGCAAAAACTGGCGATAGCGCTTCATAGCGGAAAGATACAAAAACTTAGCAGTGTTCTACTTATAATCTGGTCTGTTTTCCTCTCAAATTTGACTTATGAAAGATATCAATATAACCTATGTGCTTGCCCGCTTACCATGGGGCATATTTTGCTGTATTATATCGCTACCTGGATTTTAATAAAATATCAATTGATCAACTAATCAGCAGAAAATAAGATGAGTACAAGAAAAGATTTTATCCGCCAGTCAGCAATTTTAGGTGCAGGCTCCCTCCTGTTACCTGCTACAGGATTTTCAAAAGTAATTGATAAGCCGGTATCACAACCTCAGGCTCCTGTAGGAGATTTACAAAAGCCGTCAAAATGGGCTGATGGCAGCCGGCTTGTTATTTCCATTTCCATGCAATTTGAAGCTGGCGGAGAACCAGAAACGGGTTTTGACAGCCCTTTTCCACCAAACCTGGAAAAAGGTTATACCGATTTACCTGCTAAAACATGGTTTCAGTATGGTTATAAACAGGGAATTCCCCGTTTATTAGCGCTGTGGGATAAATATAATATCAAAGTGACCAGCCATATGATCGGTGAGGCGGTAAAACATAGTCCTGATCTGGCGCGTGAAATTGTAAAACGCGGCCATGAGGCAGCAGCGCACGGTTTAAACTGGACACCACAGTATAATCTATCTTACCAACAAGAGAAGAAATTTATTCAGGATGGCGTTGCAATTATTAAAGAGATCACTGGAAAAACAGCGGTTGGTTACAATTGCAACTGGTTACGAAGAAGTAAAAATACGCTGGCTATATTACAGGAGCTCGGTTTTACTTATCATATTGATGACTTAAGCCGGGATGAACCTTTTTTAATCCCTGTAAAAGGAAAGAATTTTGCCGTTGTTCCTTACACCCTGCGCTGTAATGATATCCAATTGCTGGAAGGCCGTTATTTTTCTTCACAACAATTTGGTGAACAGTTAAGACTGGAATTTGATCAATTGTATGAGGAAGGTGAAAAATACCGCAGACAAATGTCAATTAGCACGCATGATAGAATCAGTGGAACACCTGCACAAGTCAAAGTTTTAGATCAGTTTCTAGCTTACGCGGCTAAACAACCTGGTGTTAAATTTATGCGAAAGGATGAGATTGCAAATCTGGCATTTAAGGATCATACCACGATGATTGATCCTGATTATCGCTAAATACAAGATGATCCCTGGTTTATTACGGGCAGGGATCATCTTGTATCTTAATCTTTTAATAAGTAAGGTTTCAGTAATTTATTCCAGATTTCATATCCGGAAGCATTCATATGCAGCATATCTTCTTTAAATAATTCAGGCTGCATTTCTCCTTTTTTATCAAACATCGGCTTGTAGATATCAAGAAATACGGTATTCTGCTCTCCTTTTAAAAAATCTTGTACCAATTGATTAGCTTTTACCCCTTTTGATAAGTATTGTGCTCTGGAAGGACTTGCTTTGATCGCTATATAAACAATAGGGACTACGGGTAATTTAACTCTTATATCAGTATACAGCTTTTTAAAACTCTGGAATACTTCCTCTCCGGATGCTGCTTTAATCAGGTCATTTTCACCTACATAAATGATCAGTTGTTTTGGATGGTAAGGAAATACAATATCTTCCAGATAACGGTCTACGTCACTGGTCACTGCGCCACCAATTCCTCTGTTTAATACGGTGTAATCTTTAAATGTTCTGGTAAAATCAACCCATAACCTGATTGAAGAACTTCCAATAAATAAAATCGGGTCTTTTGGAGGTGCATAAACTCTGTCATATTGTTTGATAGCTTGTATATCATCCCAAAATGCAGGCTTATCCTGTGCAGAAGAATTGAAATTAAATAGTAAAAGGAATGTGGAGCTAAACGCGATTGCTTTAAAAATTTTCAACATCCCCAAAACTATCTATAATAATAGCATCAGACAAGCATTTCTAATAAATAAGGCAACGCAGGATTATCATTGATCTTTTTCCATACCGCATACAGCTCAGTTTGCTGAGGTATGTTTTTCAATTCGATAAATTTAACCCCTTGATTGCCCGGGGTAGCTAAGGAAGTCGGGATAATAGAAAGTCCCATTCCATTCTCCACGAGTTTGAATATAGTTGGCGCATGGATAGAGCGATGCGATAGTTTTGGTGTAAAACCCTGATCAGCGCATAAATTAATGATCTGCTGATAATACAGCTGGCTCTGATCATTTGGAAAAAGTATAAAATATTCATCTTTTAACTCCCCTATATGTTTGAAATCCTGAGCAGACATGGGATGATCTGCTGGCAATACTAGTGTAAAAGTCTCTTTATATACACTTTTGATCATCATCTCTTGTCCAACCTGGTTAGAACGCATAAAGCCAAGATCAATATCTCCCTTTTCTAAGGCCAGCAACTGTTCTTTATTGGTTAACTCTTCTAAATGGAATTCAATATTCGGACAATCACTGTTGAACTGTTTAAGTAAAACTGGTAGTATAGACTGCATTGCTGAGGCTACAAAGCTAATTCCAAGCTGCCCGGTATTCCCTTTTTGCAGCAGCTGTACATTATTAACAGCTATTTGCATTTTTTGAATGACCTGAACGGCATCTTTATAAAAGAGTTTTCCGGCCTCATTTAAGACCACACGTTTGTTATTCCGGTCAAATAATGAATGACCAAGGCATTGTTCCAGTTGCTTAATCTGCTGGCTCAAAGCCGACTGGGATATAAATAACTTTTCAGCAGCTTTCCGGTAATGCAGTTCTTCGGCCAGCAGCTTAAAATAATTAAGGTGCCGCAGTTCTATTTGATTAGTGATACTTATCATAGTTTAAGTAATCAGAATTATTACTAATGGTAAAACTAATGATATTTGAGATTGTAAACCAAAATAAACTTTATAATGATCAATAAAATTTTAAGCCTGGGCCTTGGCAAGGTAGGTACGCTGGTAGCCACATTGCTAAGTGACCAGTTCGAAGTGACCGGAATGGATAAACAAGCTCCACATTATGATTATGAGCTTCCATTCGCTATTGCCACTGGCGATGTATCTGACCTGGTTTTAATGGAAAAGATGATCGGTCAGTTTGATGCGGTGGTTTCTGCCCTGCCGTTTTTCTTAAACAGTCCGATTGCAAGAATCGCACACAGCTTAGGAAAACACTATTTTGATTTAACTGAGGACGTTCCTACGACTAATGAAATCAGAAAACTAAGTGAAACAGCAACGGCTGTAATGGCTCCTCAATGTGGTTTGGCCCCAGGATTAATAGGTATTATTGGTGCCCATCTGGGAAATGATTTTGAAAAACTAAGATCAATTGATATGCGTGTTGGCGCTCTACCAAAGTATCCGAACGGCGCAATGGGTTATGCATTTAACTGGTCTGCTGCTGGGGTAGTTAATGAATATATTAACGATGCTGAAGCTATTCACCATGGCCAGCGAAAAATGGTCCCCTCTTTACAGGGCAAAGAAGCTATCCAGATTAATGGTGCTTTATATGAAGCGTTTTATACCTCTGGCGGTTTGGGTACGATGTGCGAAACCTATGCCGGCAAACTGGACAGACTTGATTATAAAACTATTCGTTATCCGGGACATTGTGACCTGATGAACTTCCTGATTAATGAATTACATATGAAGGAAGATAAACAACGATTGGAAGATATTCTTAAAAATGCCAAACCTCCGGTCGATGAAGATGTTGTTATTATCTATGCAGATGCCGAAGGATGGAAAAACAATGAATTGAAACGCAATGAATTCTGTAGATCTTACGGCCCGATTGAGTTAAATGGTAATTCCTGGAGAGCTATTTCCTGGACTACAGCAGCAAGTATTGTTGCAGTGGTAGAAATGGTTGCCAATGGGTCATTACCTTCAAAAGGCTTTATCAAACAGGAAGAAATTTCGTTCGAAGCCCTTTTAAATACAAAATGCGGTAGTCTCTTTAAATAAAGAACATGAATTTTAATCATAACAGTCCATTAGATATTTTTCTGACTGAACTTTTTGACCGGTACCGCGAAGCCGTGCCAGAGGTCAATAAAATCACAGCCGCTTTATTAAAAAATGGTGTGGTCAATTCTCAGGATGAAATAGTAAATGATCATATCGCTTTCAGAACGCTTGGAGTTCCGGACCTTGGCATCAAATCTTTTGAAAAGATCTTTTTGTTTCATGGTTATCAAAAGAGAGATCATTACTATTTTGAAGAGAAGAAACTGGATGCCTACTGGTACGCCCCTCCTGCTCCTGAATATCCGCGAATCTTTTTAAGCGAACTTAAAGTAGATCAGCTGAGTCAAAATACACAGGAGATTATCAAAAAATATACGGGTGATATCAAATCAGATCCTGTGGATGCGCTGGATCTGAACGATGGTGAAGCTATCGCTGCATTTTTACACCATCCATTATGGAAATTACCAGATTTAAAAGATTATACTGCATTGCTCCAGGAAAGTGAGTATGCTGCCTGGGTAATTTATAATCGGTATTACCTGAACCATTATACAATCAGTGTCCACGCACTGCCTGAAGGTTATCAGTCTCTCCCTGATTTTAATCAGTTTGTAGAAGGTCTGGGAATCAAACTGAATGATGCTGGCGGAAAAATTAAAACAAGTGCTGACGGCTTATTAAGTCAAAGCAGTACCGTGGCCGGCTTACATGAAGTCGAGTTTGCTGATGGTGCAAAAACACAGATTGCCGGCAGTTATGTAGAGTTTGCGGAACGTTCAGTGCTGCCTGCTTATAGTCATCTTAAACCTGAAGAGATTCAGCCAGTACACCGGAGAGAAGGTTTTGAAACCAGCAATGCTGATAAGATTTTCGAAAGCACTTACACCGGACAAGTAAAGTCCTGAAATTATTAAAAGATATATTATTAAAGATATGGATATCAAAAAAGTATTAAGCCAATTAGGCATTGCGGAAAATAACAGTGGTACTTCAACCGGACATCAATGGATGGAATCGGGCGCAAAAGTTATCACTTCTTCATCGCCTGTAGATGGCAAAGAAATAGCAAAAGTAAGCACAACAAGTCCTGAAGATTATGAAAAAGTAATCAGTACGAGTGCTGAAGCATTTTTATTCTGGCGTAATGTGCCTGCACCAAAAAGAGGTGAAATAGTGAGGCAACTGGGTGAAGCACTTCGTTTGAATAAAGAAAATCTGGGTATCCTGGTTTCTTATGAAATGGGAAAAAGCTTACAGGAAGGCCTTGGGGAAGTTCAGGAAATGATAGATATCTGTGATTTCGCCGTTGGACTATCCAGACAACTGTATGGTTTGACGATGCACTCTGAAAGGCCAGATCACAGAATGTACGAACAATGGCATCCGCTGGGTATTGTTGGTGTAATCTCTGCATTTAACTTCCCTGTAGCTGTATGGAGCTGGAATACTGCATTAGCATTGGTTTGCGGAAATGTTTGTGTTTGGAAACCTTCTTCTAAAACGCCACTTTGTGCAGTTGCCTGTCAGCATATTATTGCGTCAGTTTTAAAAGCGAATGACATGCCGGAAGGAATCAGCGCGTTAATTACAGGAAATCCTGTTGGCGATCTGATTAATAACGATCCAAGAATTCCGCTGGTTTCTTTTACAGGATCAACCAGAGTTGGCCGTCTGGTTTCATCTGCGGTAGCAGGTCGTTTCGGAAGAACGATTCTTGAACTTGGTGGTAACAATGCGATTATCGTTTCCAAAGATGCGGATCTGGATATCGCTATTATTGGCGCTGCATTCGGCGCAGTAGGAACAGCAGGACAAAGATGTACTTCGACCAGGCGTTTAATCATTCATGAGGAAATTTATGAAGAGTTTAAAACTAAGCTTGTCAAAGCTTATGGACAACTTCGTATTGGAGATCCGTTAGATCAGAACAATCATGTTGGCCCGCTGATTGATAAAGCTGCTGTAGAGGTTTATTTAGAGGCTATTGAAAAAGGCAGGGCTCAGGGTGCAAACTTTATTGCAGAAGGTGGCGTTCTTGCGGGCGGCCCTTATGGTTCAGGCTGTTATGTTAAACCTTGTATTGCAGAAGTGAAAAATCATTATCAAATTGTACAGGAAGAAACTTTTGCACCTATTCTATATATCATGAGTTATAAAACTCTGGAAGAAGCAATTGCCCTTCAAAATGGTGTTCCGCAAGGGCTTTCATCTGCAATCATGACTTTAAACCTGAGAGAAGCTGAACTATTCTTATCTACTAATGGATCTGACTGCGGTATCGCAAATGTGAATATCGGTACTTCTGGTGCTGAAATTGGCGGTGCTTTCGGTGGTGAAAAAGAAACAGGTGGTGGTAGAGAAAGTGGATCTGATGCCTGGAAAGGATATATGCGCAGACAAACCAATACAATCAATTACGCGAATAAATTACCACTGGCACAAGGTATTAAATTCGATCTTTAGATTGATATGACTATCAGCAATGACCAAATGAAATCCCTGTCCGGCTCACTGGACGGGGATTTTTTCACTGACAATCAGACGCGTATTTTATATGCTACAGATGCTTCAGCTTATAGGGAAATGCCACTCGCTGTTGCGATACCCAGGTCTGTTTCAGACCTGGAAAAACTGATCTTGTTTGCCACCAAACATGGGGTCTCGCTGATTCCCCGCACTGCCGGCACTTCACTTGCAGGACAAGTTGTAGGTAAAGGTATTGTGGTTGATGTTTCCAGGTATTTTAACAGGATCCTGGAAATTAATGCAGAAGAAAGATGGGTAAAAGTACAGCCCGGAGTTGTTCGTGATGAGCTTAACCAGTATCTTAAACCATTTGGCCTGTATTTCGGGCCCGAAACTTCAACGGCTAACAGGGCGATGATTGGCGGAATGGTTGGTAATAATTCCTGTGGTTCAAACAGCCTGATTTATGGAAGTACCCGGGAGCATACGCTGGAAATTAAAGCCTTGCTTTCTGATGGTTCTGCGGTAGATTTTAAAGCCCTTGAATTTGAAGAATTCATTAAAAAGTGTGAAGGTGATTCTTTAGAAAATGAGCTGTACAGAAATATCAGGTCCTTACTCAGCAATTATGAAAATCAGCTGAGTATCCGGGAGCAATTTCCAGCTAAAAGCATCGAGAGGCGAAATACTGGTTATGCGATTGATATTTTGCTGGACACCTCTCCTTTTACAGCGGAAACAGCAGACTTCAATTTCTGTAAGCTCATTGCTGGCTCCGAAGGTACACTGGCATTCATTACAGAGATCAAACTTAACCTGGAACCTGTTTTAAAAGAAGAAACAGCATTATTGTGTATACATTTCAATAGTATTGACGATGCATTGCTGGCTAATCTGATCGCTTTAAAGTATAAGCCAAGGGTAAGTGAACTGATAGATCATCTGATTCTTGAATGTACCAAAGAAAATATGGAGCAATCAAAAAATCGTTTTTTTGTTTCAGGTGACCCCGCTGCTATTCTTGTCGTAGAGTATTCAGGAAAGAATAAACAGGAAATTACAGAAAAGGCAGCCAGAGTTGAGGCAGAAATGAGGGCGAATGGGCTGGGCTATCATTTTCCTTTGGTATTTGGCCCGGATATGTCCAGAATCTGGTCTTTAAGAAAAGCAGGTCTTGGCTTATTAAGCAATCTTCCCGGCGACGAAAAAGCAGTAGCTGTGATTGAAGACACAGCTGTGGATGTAAAAGATTTGCCGGCTTATATCCGCGATTTTAATGAAATCCTTAAAAAGCATGGCCTGTTTTCCGTTCATTATGCACATGCTGGTTCAGGAGAAATACACCTGCGGCCTATACTGAATCTTAAAACAGTAGAAGGTAACCGCTTATTCAGGGTAATTGCAGAAGAAATAGCTAAACTTGTTAAACAATACAATGGTTCACTCAGTGGCGAACATGGTGATGGCAGGCTGCGCGGTGAATTCATTGAGCAAATGATTGGCCCGCGTAACTATAAAATGCTAAAGGACATTAAATCAACCTGGGATCCCAAAAACATCTTCAATCCCGGAAAGATTACGGACACGCCTGCTATGGATACCATGCTCCGGTATGAACCCAATCAGCAAACACCTGAAATCAAGACCGTATTCCGTTATCAGAATCAGAATATTTTACAGCATGCTGAACAATGTAATGGCTCAGGTGATTGCCGGAAATCTCATTTAGCCGGTGGCACTATGTGTCCATCTTTCATGGCTACAAGGAATGAGAAGGACACCACCAGGGCAAGAGCCAATATGCTGCGCGAAATGCTCACACATTCCACAAAAATCAATCGTTTCGATCATCAGGAACTTAAAGATGTGATGGATTTGTGCCTGAGCTGTAAAGGTTGTAAATCAGAATGTCCCTCGAATGTGGATATGGCCAAACTTAAAGCTGAATTTTTACAGGGTTATTATGACGCGAATGGGGTTCCATTGAAAACCTGGATAGTAGCTGGCTTTAATCAGCTTAACCGGGTCGCCTCTTTATCTCCGGGATTATACAATTGGAGTATCGGCAATAAAACTACGAATGCTTTTATTAAGAAGACTTGTGGTTTTGCTCAGGAACGTTCCCTCCCGCTATTGTATAAAACAACTTTAAGAAAATGGTTTACTCAACATCAAAAGCGTGTTGAACCTGATGTTTTAAAACAAAAATCTGTTTACTTTTTCTGTGATGAATTCACCAATTATCTGGATACCGAAATAGGGATTAAAGCGGTCCTTTTATTAGAGAAATTAGGTTATACAGTAATTATCCCTGAGCATCTGGAAAGTGGGAGAACCTGGATTTCCAAAGGTTTGCTACGCAAAGCTAAAAAGATTGCACAGCATAATGTATTCCAGCTCAGCAAAATTATCACTGAAGACACCCCTTTAATTGGTATAGAACCTTCTGCGATATTGACATTCAGGGATGAGTATGTTGATCTGGTAGATTTGCCGCAGTTAGAGATGGCAGAAAAACTTGCTAAAAATTGTTTATTGATAGATGAGTTCATTGCCAGGGAGATTGAAAATGGAAACATTTCTCAGTCCAGTTTCACTAAAGAAAACAGGTTGATCCAATTACATGGGCACTGTCAGCAGAAAGCATGGGCAGCTGTAGGCGCCTCTAAACAAATAATGGCTTTTCCTGAAAATTATAAAGTAGAAGTTATTCCTTCTGGCTGTTGCGGTATGGCTGGTTCATTTGGTTATGAGAAGAAGCATTACGAAATATCTATGCAAATCGGAGAATTGGTTCTGTTTCCTGAAGTCAGAAAGCAACCAGAAAATGTAATTATTGCTGCGACCGGAACAAGTTGCCGGCATCAGATCAAGGATGGCACCAGTAAAAAGGCATTACACCCAATAGAAGTATTGTATGATGCACTGGTTTAAAATTGTTTTTAAGCCTGTTTTCAAGATACTGGTGTTTAAACGAACACATCATTATTTTGTCATTTTAATGTAATCCAACTTGTGAATAATTACTGATGTATTACATTTGACCAAAATGCAGCTATAGTCAGCATAAAACCAAAACAATTTTGCGCTTTTATTGCTTACATATAAATAGAAAAAATAAAACCCTGATTTAAATTATATTTGGCTGCACAAACCTAAAGAATGGATCCTAACATAGAAAATCCGAACATCACGCCTCGCAAATACGTCATTTCTAAAAAACTTGACAGCATGTTCTTCGGTATATATCACGCTTATCAGTTTGTACTTCGCTTTTTTAAAGAAGTTTTTGTACCGCCCTACGAATTTAAAGAAATCATACATCAATGTTATGAAGTGGGTTATAAATCCCTGCCCCTGATCTCACTTACTGGTTTCATTACCGGGATTGTATTTACCAATCAATCCAGGCCTTCACTTGCCAATTTCGGTGCAACATCCTGGTTACCCTCTCTGATCTCTATTGCGATTATCCGTGCATTAGCTCCTTTAGTTACCGCATTAATTGCTGCCGGTAAAGTAGGTTCTAATATGGGTGCCGAGCTTGGATCAATGAAAGTTACAGAGCAGATTGATGCGATGGAAGTATCGGCAACCAATCCTTTTAAATACCTGGTAGTTAGCAGGATACTGGCAACTACCTTTATGATCCCTATACTGGTAATGTATACCGCTTGTGTAGCTTTAATGGGCGCTTTTTTAAGTGTCCACAGCAATGAGCAAACCAGTTTCTCCATGTTTTTCTCACAAGTATTTGATACCATCAGCTTTTTAGATATATTTTCAACTACCTTTAAATCAACGGTATTTGGTTTTACGATTGGCGTAGTTGGTTGTTATCACGGATACAATTCTTCCAAAGGTACTGAAGGTGTTGGAAGAGCAGCGAATTCGGCAGTAGTTGCCGCCATGTTCCTGATCTTTGTGGAAGAGATTATTATTGTTCAAATTGTAAATGCTTTCCGTTAATATGGTAAAAGAACAGAAAGCAATAGACAGAAATAATGCGGTTATTTCTATCAAAGGCTTAAAGAAAGCTTTTGGTGACCTTGAAGTACTGAGGGGTGTGGACCTGGAGGTTTATCAAGGGGAAAACCTGGTTGTACTGGGCCGCTCAGGTACTGGAAAATCTGTATTGATCAAAGTTATATCAGGTTTACTTCTTCCTGACGCGGGAGATGTAGATGTACTCGGGCAAAGCGTAGAGCATTTAAGTACCAGAGAATTGATGGCCTTACGATTAAAAGTAGGCTTCTCGTTTCAGAATAGTGCTTTATATGATAGTATGACTGTACGTCAAAATCTTGAATTCCCTTTAGTAAGAAATTCAAGAAATCTGAGACGTAAAGAAATCAATCGTGAAGTGGAAGATGTATTGGATGCGGTTGGTTTATCACAAACAATAGAACAAATGCCTTCAGAACTTTCCGGTGGACAGCGTAAAAGAATAGGTATTGCACGCACATTGATCCTAAGACCAGAAATTATGCTTTATGATGAGCCTACAGCCGGCCTTGACCCTATTACCTGTATTGAAATTAATAACCTGATCAACGAGGTTCAGGAAAAATATAAGACAACATCTATTATTATTACACACGATTTAACCTGTGCTAAAGAAACTGGCGATAGAATTGCTATGCTCTTAGATGGTCAGTTTGCGATACAGGGAACATTTGATGAAGTCTTTGCGAGTAAAGACGAACGTGTTCAATCTTTTTACAATTATAATTTTACACAATAAATGAGCGCTACAGAAAACAAAAGATCAATAGTTGTAGGAATATTCATCTTTATCGGACTTGCTATTTTCATTGCCGCGGTACTTACTTTAGGTGGGAAGCAAAAACGATTTGTGAGCAGTATTACCCTAAAAGCAGTTTTCAATAACGTAAATGGTATACAGGCTGGTAATAACATCTTCTTTTCGGGGGTAAAAATCGGAACAGTAAGCAAAATCAATTTTTACGGGAATGCACAAGTAGAAGTTACGATGCACATCGAAGAAGCTGCACAAAAATATATCCATAAGAACTCTGTGGCTAAACAAGGTTCTGAAGGCTTTATAGGAAATAAAATGATTGAAATCCTGCCTGGTCAGGGTGACGCGCCACAAGTGGAAGATGGAGACCGTATTAATGTCGCCACTGCTTTAGGCCCTGAAGATATCATGAAGACTTTACAGGCCAACAATAAAAATATACTGGTGATTACTGAAGATTTTAAAAAGGTAACGACAGATATGCTGCAAGGTAAAGGGACACTGGGAACTTTACTGGCCGATACTGTGATGGCAGGCCGCTTACGTCAGATGACCATTAATCTGGAGAATGCTTCAGCAAGTACTGCAAGAGTAACATCAGCAGTTGCCCAGTATACTTCTAAACTGAATACCAAAGGTACTTTGACTAACGAATTGCTAACTGACACTACTGTGTTTGCGAGCTTAAAAACAGCGGTTAAAAGTTTACAGAATACAGCAGCATCAGCTTCTGAAATGACGAATAACCTGAAGGTAACCAGCAATAAATTGAATTCGGATAAAAATGCTGTAGGTGTTTTACTGAATGATGAACAAACTGCTGCTAAATTGAAAAATACAGTTTCTAATCTGGAATCAAGTACTAAAAAACTGGATGAAAACATGGAAGCTTTACAACATAACTTCCTGTTAAGAGGATTCTTTAAAAAGAAAGCTAAAGCGGAAGCAGCTGCCAAAGAAAAATCAACACAAGATCCTAAATAATATAGCTTATCAGCTAGTTAAACCGGCCGCATAATTAAATGCGGCCGGTTTTTTATTGCTTTTTATTTCTTGATTAAATTGTGATTTTTCGCAGGATTTCTACAGCACGCTGCATTTCGCTTTCTTTTAAAGAAGCAAATCCGAAACGCATTCCGTTATGTTTTTGATCTTCTCCTTCGTAGTAGGCAGTACCGGCAAATAATAAACCAGCGGAACGGGCTTTTGAAATTATATCTCCTAGTGGATATTCCGCTTTAAATTTCAACCACAAGGCTAAACCTCCCTGTGGTTTAGTAAAATCTACGGCATGAGAAAGCTGATTAGCTACCATCAATGAAGTTTGGTCGCAGCGCTCATTGTATACTTTTTTGGATTTCTTGATATGCCTGTCTAACTCTCCATTATTAATAATAACTGACAGTGCTTCTTCCATCATAGTGTCCCCTCTCAGGTCAATCAATCTTTTCAAATTTGTAGCCTGAATAATAAAATTAGCCGCACCGATCAAATATCCAATCCTGCAAGAAGGTGCTAAAAGCTTTGTAAAAGACCCTATATAAAGTACATTACTATTATGAGCTGAGCTTGCAAGCGGAAGAACCGGGCTATTGTTATAATGAAAATCATAGTCGTAGTCATCCTCTATAACTGGCAATTGATAAGATCTTATCAATTCGAGTAACCTGGTTCTGCGCAACTGACTCATCGTCACAGTTGTTGGATGATGATGATGAGGAATAATGTAAAGTAAACTGATTTTCGTGCTTTTTAAGGCGTTCTCCACTCCTTCGATATCGATTCCATGCTCATCCACCGGTATCCGGATAAGATTGGCACCCAGCTGTTTAAAGACTTCGTCAGCAATATAATAGCTTGGGTCACTTACCAGTACATGATCACCAGGCTTAAGGATCATAGCCGCTGCAAGATAAATAGCCATCTGTGCACCTCTGGTAATCAAAAGATTATCAGTTGATATGTTTAATCCACGGGAATCATTCAGGAAATTGACTGTAGAATTTTTCAATGCTTGCGTACCCCCAAAATCCTTAAGAGACATTAATGTTTTGAGTCTTGAACCTTGCATCAATTTTCTATATTCCCGAAGCATACTATCAAACGGAGCCAGATCAGCATCCGGAAAACCATCATTAACAATTATTGAGTTGCGTTTTAACGGAAAACTATGCTGAACAGGGCCAGGGATATCATGCCTGAAACTGAATTTTGCAGGATCGGAATAGGTTTTATTTTTTCCACCTTCCTGAAAAGACCTTGGTTTGATTAAGGGCAGATCAAGAGCCACTCTGATTCCTACTCTGGGCAAAGTCTCAATCCAGTCTTGCGTGATCAACTCTTCATAAGCAGCAACAATTGTATTCCGGTGTTTATCAAGTAATACAGCCATTTCCCTTGTACTGGGTAAAAAAGTTCCGGGTTGTATTACCCCATCTGTTATCATAACAATTAGACAATCAGCAATTTGTCTATATACAGCTACAGAGCTGCTTTCATCAATTATGATCAGGGTTTTAAAAGGAAGCATTTGTTTTAAGCTGTAAATTTATAATAATAAGCCTGCTGAAAAGCGCAAATTCAACCTGATACAGCAGATTTTAAAGATACAAATTTCTTTATTCCGGTAAAGTTTATGATTAGTTCTTGTATTATTCTGGACTATTCAATTAGGTAGAACTGGTACATGAATGCCTTTGTTTACTGTGCTACTTTTGAGTTATCAAATCAATAAAAAATGAAAAACGAATTTTCAATCCCACAATTGTTCTTACGCCTGGCACTGGGTTTAGGTTTTATCCTCCCTGTTTTAGATCGTCTGGGAATTCTTGGACCTGCGGGCACAAAAAATGTGGCCTGGGGTAACTGGGAAAACTTTATCAGCTATACCAATACGCTTATGCCATTCTTAGGAAAATCTGCCGCTGGATTCATGGGGCTGATTGCGACCCTGGCAGAAGCAGCTTTTGCTGTACTGTTAATTACAGGCTACAAAACGCGGCTGGCAGCACAAGGCAGCTTTTTGCTTACACTGGCTTTTGGATTAAGTATGGCTATATTCTTAGGAATAAGGGCACCATTTAATTATTCCGTGTTTGCAGATAGCGCAGCAAGTCTTTTGCTTGCCTGTATTCCTGTATACAAATGGAGTCTGGATAATTATCTATCTAAAGAGGTCTTATAGAATTTAAAACATGGAAATATTAACTTTAAAACCAACAGATGAGCTGTCCGGATTCTGGAATGTGCTCAGTACTTTTCGAACCAATTTGCGGGAAGATACTTACCAGCAGGAATTATCAGAGATGATTAAAAATGGTTTTCATTTAATCTATATAATTGATAATGGAGAAATTGCGGGCTTTGCAGGATACCGTTATATCCAGAAGCTTTTTACGGGGAAAACGATCTATATCGATGATCTGTTTACCTTGCCTCAATACCGCGGCAAAGGTTATGCGGCTTCTTTACTAGAATATATCCATAAAGAAGCGGAAGCAGCAGGTATGAATAAAGTAGAACTGGATAGCGGCCCTACCAGAAATGATGCACACCGGTTATACCTAAATCATAAATATATCATTACCAGCATGCATTTTTCACGGCCTGTTTCTTCCTGAAAGAATGGTACTATTTACCTAAACCATCAGGTACAAAATCAAGAGATACAGAATTCATACAGAAGCGTTTATGTGTTGGTGCTGGCCCGTCATCAAAGATATGTCCGAGGTGAGAACCACAACGTGCACAAAGTACTTCTGTTCTTTCCATACCTAAAGAATTATCTGCTCTGTATATAGTGCTTTTAGTTTTTAGCGGTTCGAAAAAGCTCGGCCATCCGCAGGTACTTGCAAACTTTGCATCAGACTTAAATAGTGGATTTCCACAAACAGCACAGTAATACATTCCTCTGCGTTCAGAATTCCAAAGACTTCCCGTAAAGGCTTGCTGGGTTGCCCCTGTTCTTGCGACTGCGTAAAGCTCAGCAGGAAGTATTTTTTTCCATACCGCGTTACTTACTTTTAATACGTTAGTATCCGTTCTGGAGTAATAAGGGTTTTTTGTGGTTTTACCTTGACTGTAGCCAGTATAAAAGAACAATAATAGAATTGCAGAACTTAATATAGTTTTCATAATCTTCTTTTTATCATTTAGTCTGTTAAATAGAGAAAACCTTACAAAGAATAATCAGAAAAGCCTCTTAATTTTTCCGGAGGCTTTTCTGATATAAATATAGCTTAATCTATTTTGGCATCAATACACTATTTACTACATGGATAACACCATTTTTCTGGTAAACATCAGCAATTGTTACTGTGCTCATTCCACCTTTTTCATCTTTCAGCACTAATTTTTTGCCTTCCATCCATGCCCAAAGTTTTCCACCTTCAACAGTAGTCAGCTCAGCTTTACCTTTTCCTTTTTTGATGGCGGCTGCAATAGCTTTACTATCCATTTTTCCAGCAACAACATGGTAAGTAAGGATTTTGGTTAAGGTAGCTTTGTTTTCAGGTTTAACCAAAGTAGCGACAGTACCTTTTGGCAATTTATCAAATGCTTCATTAGTTGGTGCAAATACTGTAAACGGGCCAGCTCCTTTTAAAGTTTCGACTAAACCTGCAGCTTTAACAGCAGCAACCAATGTAGTATGGTCTTTAGAATTTACAGCATTATCAATAATATCTTTTGTAGGATACATTGCTGCACCACCTACCATTTTGGTATCGCCCGACATATTCATTTTTGATTGTGCCTGAACTTGTGTTTGTGAAGCAAATGCGATAGCTACTAAAGCAAATGCTGAGATAAATGTTTTTTTCATCTTAGTTTTGATATTTAACCACATTTACGACAGATGCTATACTATTGGTTTTTAAAAGACCAAATAAGTAACATAACGCACTGACTATTAATGAATTTATTTTGATATAATCACCTTAATGATAATTATCGTAACTTGCTGTCGTTATTAATTACCTGGGGGTAAAAATAAAGAAATATCAATTAATATTAATCAGACATAGCTATGCAGGAAATAGATTTTAATAAAATACAAAATGAGTTACTGGCTTTTACAAAAACTGAGGTAAGCAAGTTCTTAGCAGCGCATCCCGATGAAGTTTTTTACGCATTTGCATTTGATTGTAACGCAGAAGATGCCGAAGTAAATTTGTGTTTCAATACAGAAAGTGCCTTTTCAACTCTCCTTACAGAATCTCAAAGTGGAAAGTATAAAGCTTCTTATCAAACTGTAGAACAAATTAATGAACTGAGATATAATACCGGCGATTGGGAGTATCAATCTTTTGCCACCACTTATGTACTTTCTGAGGAAGAATTATTTGGTGATGGTGAAGATGATGATCATGAGGAAACTGAAGATGACGAAGGACCTGCCAATGAACTCACACAAAATTTGCTATTGCATTTTTCTAAAACCTTAGTTGAATTTACCAAAACTGAAGAATACCAGAAAATCCATAAGACACCGGATTTTAAAATATTCTGTATAGATCACGATGAAAATCTGGATGAAGCAGAACTAAGGATGAGCAGCGTCAGCTAACTCGTTAATATCCTTAAATTCTTTTTATAAGTCCTTCTGTTGATAAAATCGTTCAGCACAAGGGCTTTTTTATGTCCAGAACACTCGTTAAAATCTTGCAACAAATGAAAAATCATATTTAATGAATAAAGTATACTAATTTAGTAGTGTTTTATTTATCTTTGTGTACCAACCTTATTAAACCAACCAAACATGAAAAAAACTTCTACGCTACTCATCGGAGCCTTGCTCCCGTTCACCTTACTTGCTCAGCAGCCATTCAGCCTCAAAGGAGACGTAAAAGGATTACTACCAGGAGATAAAATTTTTTTGTCTTACAATGCAGACGGAAAAAGTATACTGGATTCTGCAATAGCTGAAAAAGGTATTTTTACTTTCACCGGCAAAATTAAAGATCCCGCCAGAAGTATCCTCTATAAAAAATCTGCAACTAAAGGAATTAGAAGCGATGCTTTGTCATTTTATATCGAACCTGCAAATATTAAAGTGACTGCTATAGACTCTCTGAAACATGCAACAGTAAGCGGTTCTTTGGTTAATGCGGATAACAGTAAACTTAAAGCAAGCTCTAAATCTATTCAGGATCAGCTAAATGTACTTAACGAAGAATATTCAAAATTCACTCCGGAGCAGAAAAATGATAAAGCATTTCTGGAAAGCTTTTCCAACCGTTACGATAAAACCTCAGAAGGCCTGACTCCGATTTACCTGGATTTCGCCCGTAAAAATCCAGGATCTTACATTAGTCTTGTAGTTTTATCTCAATTAGCGACTGATGATAAAGTACAATCAGATGCAGAACAGCTTTATAATGGGCTTTCACCAAAAGTTCGTGAAACCAGTACAGGAAAAAGTATAGCAGGTTTCTTTGAAGCTGCAAAAAAGACAAAAATTGGTCAGCAGGCTTTGGATTTTACACAGAATGATGTGAATGATAAACCTGTGAAGTTATCAGACTTTAAAGGAAAATATGTTTTAGTTGATTTTTGGGCATCATGGTGTGGGCCATGCAGAAGGGAGAACCCAAATGTTGTTGCTGCCTATAACAAATATAAAGACAAAGGATTTACGGTATTAGGAGTTTCCTTAGATCAGCCTGGTAAGAAAGAAGCCTGGTTAAAAGCAATTGAGGATGATAAACTGACCTGGACTCATGTTTCAGATTTGAAATTCTGGGATAATGCAGTTGCAAAACTATATGGTGTCAGATCAATACCTGCTAATTTCCTGGTTGACCCTTCCGGAAAAATCATCGCTAAAGGTTTAAGAGAAGAAGAACTACAAAAGAAACTTGCAGAAATTTTAGATGCAAAATCAAAATAGTTTACCCCCAGTTTTTTCGTCTGAGAGACCTGATAATTATTCAGAAAACAGGGAATAACACTAAAATGAATCAAGAAGGTCTTTAAATAATTCAGGAGCTAAATGATAATTTTATTATTTAGCTCCTGAATTATTTAAAGACCTGTAACTCCAAAATGAGTATAGGTAGTAAAACCTAAAAATGTATTGTCATTCGGTACGCCAAGAGGTGGCTGCAATTCTCTTAAAGTTTTAAGATTTGCCGTTTTATAATAATTATAAGCGATTTCAGTACCAGGAAATACCGGACTATTCACAGTACAGTAATTACAACCTGTAGTACGATCATAAGCTTTTCTCATAAAATCATATCCTTTACTAATCAGATTTGAATTCATCGTCCAAAGTGAATTATCACCCTGAAGCCTTGCAATCTCAGCTGCATAAGCAAAAGCTGTTAACGAATACTGGTAATGTACGCAGTCTTTTCTATCACAAAGTTCAGGTAAAGTTCCGTCTGGATTAATCACAACAGGAAGATAGGTTTTAACAAAATCTAATCCATTCTGATAAACCGTTGTACTATTCAGGAAAACACCAATGGCCATTTTCGCATATCCGGCAGAAGCATCCCAGTTGTTATTATACTTTGGAATTTTATTGATGTAATTGTCTTTCACAAGCGATATAAAGGTTGAAAACTGATTGATATCAGCGTCAGACCAGCCAGCAGACTGTCCATTAACTTTATAATATCTGATAATCTCGGCAGCAGCTACAAAAGTTGGTGTCATCCAGGAAGCTTCCAGATCTGGCTGATTAGCATTTGTGTCCCCATCCAGTAAAGCATAATCCTTGAAATTCCTTGCCCAGCCGTTTAAAATGGCAATTGTTTGTGTTGCATAAGTTGCATT
Source organism: Pedobacter cryoconitis (assembly GCF_014200595.1). Taxonomy (NCBI): domain Bacteria; kingdom Pseudomonadati; phylum Bacteroidota; class Sphingobacteriia; order Sphingobacteriales; family Sphingobacteriaceae; genus Pedobacter; species Pedobacter cryoconitis. Next base: position 2,014,131 of record NZ_JACHCG010000001.1, on the reverse strand, counting down.
TCCGGTCTTAGCCCAGCGTAAAGCCGTTGCATAAGCTAATTCGGAATCACTTCTAATCTGGTTTTTTGAAGGAGAAGTTGCTCCATTGGATCCAACCACAACTGTTGCAGGAAATGATGTCGGGTATTTATGGCTGTTAATAAAATCAGTTACCTTTTGGTAGGCAGCAGTCCGATCAGCATCACCCCCGTTAGTTTGTGAAGCAATCAGGTCAAGACTTGCCTGCGTATTCAGCAGTGCGGGATGTACAAATGAAACTAATTGAGCTCCATTTACACTGGAATTGCTGACTGGGTTATTTGTACCATCAGCGGCTACAGACTTTTTGCATTGTATCATAAATGCAGTTAGCGTTACCAGGCCAAGACAAATCAGCCAGGATTTAGTTCTGTTCATTTTCATAGTTTTCATTGTTAATAGATGTAGATATTAAACTAAGCCATGAAATAGATAACACATTTAATTATTTGATTTTGGGCATAAAAAAACCGGTTATCATGATGATAACCGGTTTTATATAATTTGTCTTTAGTTCAAACTATGCTTCGCTGTCATAAACAATGCCACCAACATGTTTGTCGATTTGCCATCTGCCAGTGCCTTCTTCGCCGATAACGTCGAACAACTCAAGCGCACGTCTTGCTTTGTATTCTTCTTCACGTTGTTCTTTGAAGAACCAGTTTAAGAATTCAACAGTAATATAATCTTGTTCTTTATGGCAGTTAGCTGCGATATTTTTCAAAGATTGAGTAACACTGATTTCCTGATCTAAAGCTTCTTCGAAAACTTCTCTGAAAGAGTTATATTCTAATTTGATGTTTGATACTTCCGGAGAGATTGCAGTACCGCCCATATCTAAAACATATTTATAGATTTTAAGCTGGTGTTGTCTTTCTTCGTCCGACTGTTTGAAGAAATAGTCAGAGGAGAAATCGTAACCATGTTGGTTACACCATGATGCCATTGCTAAATATGCTGATGAAGATTGAGCTTCTTTTTTTATTTGTTGATTTAAGAGTTTTTCTACTTCAGTAGAAAGCAAACACTTAACGCGGATGATGTCTTTCATATGATTATAAATTAATTATTACCTATATCGTATGACAAAAGTAGTGCTATAAATCAATTTTAGAGCATTTAAAAGAAATATGGAAAGATTCTAAGTCTAAAGAAGCTTAAGCTGTCAGACTATATACCCTATCGTGCAGGATGCGATTAAGTTCAAGCATTACAAACGTACCTTCTATTAATTCTTTGAAGGCGATAATTTCTAATAAGGTTAATACATAACAATGATCACAAGCACAGATAAAGACAATCTCCAGATCAGGTGCTTTATCAGAACTTAGCAGTAAAGCCTCGATATCGATGCCATAAATGGCTTTTCTAAGCTTCATGATCGAACGATAATCGAAACGATTGTTATGACCTGCGAAATTAACGTACCAGCATTTTTGAGAATCCGACTGAGATACAGATCCATTCCTGGTTTGGAATACTTCTAATAATTCAACTGAAGGTGCTACGGCTACGTTTTGCATTAACATTTATGATTATAATACAAAGATTCACATTATTTAGACTTGATACAAATAAATTGTTAAAATAATTTGTAATATTTTTAAATATTCCTGTTTTGTAGACGATAAATGTAAATATTCCTATATTGTTACCACCTAAACTCACGCCATATTTACTGGGCATTACCACCCAATAAGCAATTTGAAAAACACTAATTAAATCCTTACCTCTATGTACCGTAGTATTGAAGATTTCGAAAATGACTGGAAGAATGAAGAGAATAGTACGCTTCAAATATTCCGTAACATTACGAATGAAACTAAATCCATTAAAATCCACGAAAATGTAAGAACATTAGACAGGTTAGCCTGGCACATTACCCAGACTATACCCGAAATGGGATCACATGCTGGTTTGATGACAGAAAATCTGCTTGATGGACTTCCAATACCAGAAAGCTTTGAAGAAATCATAAAGGTCTATCAGGAATACAATACACTACTATTGAAAAGAGTAAAGTCAAAATGGACGGACTCTACCTTAGGCGACAAAGTAGACATGTATGGTCAGGTCTGGACGAAAGGACAAGTATTGTCCGTATTCGTTACTCATCAGACCCATCACCGCGCACAAATGACAGTTGTGATGCGTATGGTAGGCTTGCCTGTTCCGGGTATATATGGCCCTGCTAAAGAAGAATGGGCTGACATGGGTATTCCCGCTATGGATTAAGCCTGTATTCTCTTTTATTTAAAAAGCCTGAACATTTTGATGTGTTCAGGCTTTTTATTTATTATGCTATTTTAGAAACTGTTAAAATCAAACATTTCTAAAATGTCCTGGTGTAAAGGCTGTTTGCTTTTTAAAGAAGTTGTTGAAATGAGCTGCTTCCTCAAAGCCAAGGCAGTAGCCAATTTCAGAAATGTTCCAGTCCGTATGTTTCAATAAAGACTTAGCTTCCGTTAATACACGCTCTGAGATCAGATCTGTGGTGGTTTTACCAGTAGTGACCTTGATAGACCTGTTTAAATGATTTACATGTACTGCCAGTCGTTCTGCGAAGTCTTTAGCAGAACGCAGCGCAAATCTTTGGGAAGGCGTTTCGATAGGAAACTGACGTTCCAATAATTCGGTAAATACAGCAGTTATCCTGGATTGTGCATTTGGATGTTGGTACAGGCTTTCAGAAGGCTCAGATTTTAATGCGTAATGCGTTAATTCAGTCACATAATTACGCAGCAAATCATACTTAAATACGTAATCAGAATTTATTTCCTCCAGCATTTTTTCAAAGATACCGGCAACAAATTGTTCCTGTGTATCATTTAAAAAATAAGCAGGCTTCCCTCCTATACTAAACATTGGCAGTTCATTCAGGCTCCCACGAATTTTTTCTGTAAAGAAAGACTCTGTAAAGATGCAGAAGTAGCCGGTGGTGCTTTCAGAAAGCGCCTGTACTGTATAAGGAACATTGGGATTGAAAAATATTAAGGTAGTGCCTTTAACAACTAAACTTTTATCCGCATAATGATATAAATACTCTCCACGTATCAAGCTCACTTTATAGAAATCCCTGCGGCTGTAGGTAACAGGAGTAGCATTTGGCCCATGACAATCTTCAATACGGAAAACATTAAAATGCCCTACACCATTCTGTAAGGTCTGGGGAACACTATTAAACTTTTGCTGATAAAAGTGTTCTAATGTTTGTGTCTTATCCATAATATGAATTTAAGCAATTTTCTGTACAAATATAGGGGTATCTGGATTGATGAGGATTGCGCTATTCAAACCGTTAATTGCAAAATTCAAACAATTAGACAGAAGATTGAATTGTAGGGATATCATCATAATAGGTGAATAGAAATCCGGGAAACTTCTCTGCCCGTTTATAAGGATATTAAATACATAAGTTATGAAACAGATAGCAAGTATGACAATAATCGTCCTGATGTTCTTAACAGCATGTGGACAGCAGTCAGGAAATGGTGCAAAGCAGAAAAAATACCCGGTTACTAAAACAGAGACAGAGTGGAAAAAGTTACTCAGTCCTGCCGCCTATCAGATCATGGTAGAAAGAGGAACAGAAACACCATACCATAATGCTTACTATAATAACCATGAAAAAGGAATCTATGTCAGTGCTGCTACCGGCGAACCCTTATTCAGCTCCGATGATAAATACGATTCAGGGACAGGATGGCCAAGTTTTACTAAACCCATTAATAGTACAGCTATAGAAGTAGTGAGTGATAATTCACTTGGGATGTCCAGAGATGAGATTGTGGAGGCAAAAACAGGGCTTCACCTGGGGCATGTATTCGACGATGGGCCAAAAGATAAAGGCGGGTTGAGGTATTGTATGAACTCAGGAGCCTTTAAATTCATCAAAAAGTAGGTTTTTGAAGGGTTAATTGCATTTTTTATAATTCATAATGAGGTTGTTAAACAATTAACCAAGGGCATTGTTTGCAGAAATGAACATTATTTGTACTTTTGTCGCGGAGAGTTGGCAGAGTGGTCGATTGCGGCAGTCTTGAAAACTGTTGACTTGTCAAAGGGTCCGCGGGTTCGAATCCCCCACTCTCCGCCAAACAAAAATGCTGCCCGCAGGGTGGCATTTTTTGTTTTAAAGCCAGGTCTGCGCTGAAAGCGCAAGACTGGATTAAAAACAAAAAATTGCCATTGAGCGCAGCGAAAAGCATTTTTGGTTGAAGCCTCCCCCCACAAGGGATCAGCGAGAGCAGCGAGCTAATCCACATTGGAGGATATTCTCAAAGAAGACCTTATTAGAGGTAAACAGGTATTTACAATTTCCTTACTACGAATATCAGTTTTGAACCTTCATACTTTAAACTTGAATTTTCCAGTTTCATGCCCCTCTCTCGTACCTCCTCAAAATCAGAATTCCATGTGCGAGTTAACTTTTTCCTAATACTCGACCCTATCATTGTATCTGGAGATGTTGTAAGCGATCCCGGATGTATTTTTCGTATATAGAAGAACTCATCTACATTTCTTATATTATTCAAAATAAAGAAGCTACTTAGCAAAAATTTAGTATCATTCCCAAAAGTCCTTTCCTCTGATAACTTCCCACAATCGTAGAATGCTTTTCTTGTTATTGCAGAAGCTGGGTGTAGTAGAGAATGCCAAGGGCCTGTTTCCAATGCTCTACTTACATTTATGGGAAATCTAATTGATCGTGCTGTCCTATCGTAATAATCAAGTCTGAGTTCATGGGAACCACATAATTGACAGCCATTTTCTTTCATATAATCTGATATTCTCACAAAACGATCCGCACAAGGAATATCATCAGAGTCTTGGAAAAATACGAGCTCGTTATCGCTTAGGTCAATCAATCTGTTTCGAATCACGTAAGGTCCAACTGGATTAGGTGTGAAACTATAAAATGAAACGTTAGGATAATTCTTTTTGAGTCGAAGTAGGTTTTCAGTTACCTCCTGGTCAATACCGACATATATTTCTGTTCCATCTACATGATTTAAAAAAGATAGGGCATTTCGTAAATATTCATTGTCACCTCTATGGGGAATAACAACATTACAGCTATTTACTGATATAACTTTATCACCTTCAAAAGGGAGTTGCTTTATTAGTATTCCTGTAAATTCAGAATTATCTTTTGATATTTGATCTAACAATTCAAACAAGATATTCGTAAATAAATAAGAGGGGGTATTGAAAAGGCTAGCCAGTCTTTTGAAATACTGAAAATTACAGCTGAAAGAATATACAAATTCATCCTCGCTTGCAGCATAAAGTGGTGGAACTTTTCTAGGTGTAAGAATTACAAAGGTTGTTGGATTTTGATTATAAATTAATTCTAGTGACATGATTAGAGCATCAATATTTAGAATTGAATCCAACAGCCTATTTTCAAATTTCAAAAATAGTAGATAATCATAATCCTCTTCCTCAAATTCAAAACTTAGAATATTTTTAGAATAATGTCTATGCTTGCCATTTTTATTCCAAAGTACAGCACTATAGTCATTATCGTTTATTAACCCCATGATGATATTCTATTATTTACTTGTAGAGATTACTTTCATAAAACTCTTTAAATCAATACGTAAGGGTTATTGTTTAATTTTCTGATTACATGATAATGGCAAATCTGTTTTCTCCTATCATAGCTCAATTGTTCGACCAGCTCAAGTTGGTTTTTAGTAAAAAGCTCATGTTCAGACCATACTTTAATCAGATCATTTCGTAAAAACAGCTCTCTAACTCTTAAAAGACACTCGTTCTTTACAATGACATAATACATTTCAGCATAATCAACCAACAAAAAATGTTTAATCAATCTAATGATAAGTTTATTTGTATCATCACCTAAATAAATAATTGCTGAAACTGAAATCCCATTTAATTTATCCATAATTACATCAATATGTGCATTTTTAAATATTGACATGTAAAATATAAATGAATGATAAAATGGATTACTTTCTAATAAACTCTTTTCTACAGAATCTACGTATATTCCGTATTTTACATTAAAATAATTATTTAGCCAAGCACAAACTATTGGTCCAAAATGATTGTCGTCAACATAACCAGTTGTCTGGAATCCAGCACGGTACTCCGGATGGCATCCTGTAAAGTTTGCTTCGATAACGAAATATTTGTCATTACTTGTTAACCCAATGTCCCAAGCAATTAATGTTCCTTGTAAAATTCCATCGGGTAATTTTTGCAGAATTTCATTTAAAAATTTCTCTACACCGGCATAATCGCTAGACAGTATCTGGCTCTGTACCACATAAGTTAAACAGGGAATAACATCTTTACAAAATGTATGTATTCTAAATTCACATTTAAGATCCAATTTCTTTTGCAACATATAGCTTTCATAATTATTGCTATTGACGTTATGGAGTTTTGATATTTGATCAAATTCTGCTGTTTTATCCCAACTATTTGTAGAAAAGGAAGCATCTCCTAAAGTTGCTTTGAGAAAAAAACCTTCTGAAAATAACTCTTTTATTTGCTGAACTCCCTTAGATTGGTTCAATAATTTAGAGAAACTAAGAGTCTGAGGCATACAACCAGGAATATAATAGTTGAATATTTCATATTGTCTAAATTTATTCTCTGGCCTCCATTTAAACACATGATGTTCATCAATACTTAATTTACGAAGCATAGACCTAACGAAAAGTGCTCCATAATTTCCTGATAGATTAGATGTTAATAATGGATCGGGTTTTAATCTAAATACCTCAGTTTCAGAATTTCTTTTAATCTTTTGATTATTAGAGTTTTCAATTTCAAAAATCACATTTTTAAATTCATCTGATATTATCATATATACGCTATCTGGTAAACTAATTTACACAGAATAGAATATTCTAATAAGGACAATAGTCCCAATATTTCTGACTATTGAACAGGAGTAATACAATTAGGTATATTTATGTATAAATCTGGAAATCATGAAAAAACTTAGAAAACTTCAATTTATCGAGATCATACAAAACGCAATAAACTATATGGGTGGTATTGTAACTAACCCAAATCCCTATGCTACAGTTAAGCCAACCATATTTGTTGGTGAGACTTTCCATGAAGGCGGAGCTTCTACACCTGACAATTTTTCAGATACAGAAACAGTAAATGATTATGAATTAGATCAAGGGTAATTGTGATTAACCATATAATATTCCAATTATCGTAATATTATATGGTTTTATACATTTAAACTGTACAACTTATGACCGTAGTTATAATATCTACTGATGGGGATCAATCCACTTACAATGTGATAGATTGGCTTCATCATTTTAAAATAAAAGTCCATTTAATTGATGATAAGAATAGATTGCATGTAAATTCTGTGCAGCTTTCTAAGAATAATCATCTTAGGTTTGAATATGATAATAAGAAAATAGACCTTATGGAAATACATTCATTCTGGCATAGACGAGGTAATATTTCCATTGCTTTTCCAGCTATTAAGTATCTTGAAGATTTTGATTTTGAAAAACAGTTCGTTAAACATCTAGATCAAGAACAGCGAAAATTAAAAGAATATTTCAATTTTGAATTTAGACAGAAGAAACACCTAGGCAATATATTCCAGACAGATATCAATAAACTAATTGTTCTTGAAAAGGCACAAAGGCTTGGTATTGCTATCCCAGATACTTTAATCACTAGTAATAAGGAAGAATTACTAAATTTTAAATCTAAATATCAAAGCATAATTTGTAAACCATTATCAGATGGCCTAATGGCGCACGATTTGGAAATAGGTATCATCACTTATTATACAAATATAATAAGTGATGATAATTTAAAAATTTTGAATAACACATTTACTGTTTCACTATTCCAAGAGAAAATTGAAAAGAAGTATGAACTTCGGATTTTCTTTATTGATGGCGACTTCTACACTATGGCGATATTTTCGCAAGAGGATACAAAAACATCCGTAGATTTTAGAAAATATAATTACGTTAAACCGAATAGAACAGTTCCATATAATCTTCCGGTTAGTGTTAAAGATATGTTGAAGGTGCTAATGCGGGAATTGAACCTTAATACTGGATCGATTGATATGGCAGTAACTTTAAAAAATGATTATGTATTTTTCGAGATTAATCCAATAGGTCAATTTGGAATGACCTCCTACCCATGCAACTACTATTTAGAAAAAAAAATCGCTAACTACTTATCAAATTAAAATGAATCCATCCAGATTAGAACAATTGAAACAATATATAGAGCAAGACCTTATCATTTACCTCCCTGTTGGATTCCAGAATCTTGAATACAAAAATAGTGATGAAACAGCACCCTCTTTAAAAATTGTGACAGTAGAAAAATTTAATACTGCTCAGTATTGTGTAATTCAACATTATAAACCCATATCGAAATGTCTAACCAGCTTCTAGATAAGAGCCATTTTAAATTATATGCGAATTGTATTCCTGTCAAGGGAGCATCCCGATCTATAATATGTGATATTCAAAGAGGAAGATATAATTTTATCACCAATGACCTCTATGAAATTCTTTCCGAGCAAAGTGATTTATCGATTAATGATATTTTTAGTTTTTATGGTGCTGAAAATAAAGAAATTCTAGAGGAGTATTTCCATTTTTTATCTTCTGAGGAGTATATTTTCTTCTGCGAATTTGAAGAGCTGGGACTCTTCCCTAAATTAGATCTCCATTGGGAAAGCCCTTCGATTATTACAAATGCAATAATTGATGTAGGTATTGATTCTAACCATAATTTCCCTGACATCTTTATTCAACTTGAAGACTTGGGTTGCAAGGCTTTGCAACTTAGATTCTTTACTGAAACTACATTAAATGAAGTATCTGAAATTTTAGCGTTTACGGAATCGAGTTCAATAACATCCTTAGAGGTCATTATCCCTTATCCAATTAAAGTTACAACAAAGCAAGAATATATATCTTTTGCCAGTTCTAACCTAAGACTTAGTTTGGTTATTTTTCATTCTGCTCCACAGAACAGCGTTTTAGAGAATGAGTCCTTACCTTGCACTTATATACTCTTTACTGAAGATCAGATTAATGATGAGTATCATTGTGGTGTAATATCAAAAAGCTATTTTACTTTAAATATTGAATCTTTTAGCGAGGCACAACTATTTAATAGCTGTTTAAATAGAAAAATTTCCATAGATAAATCTGGCAACATCAAAAATTGTCCATCAATGAGCCTTTCATATGGAAATATAAAATTCCAGACTTTAAAGGAGGTTATAAGAATGAAAGAGTTTAAAAAAGTCTGGTCGATTAACAAGAATCAAATAAATATCTGCAAGGATTGTGAATTTCGCTATATCTGTACAGATTGCAGGGCATTTATATCAACAATTGATGTGCTATCAAAACCAGCTAAATGCAATTATAATCCATATTTAGAAACATGGGAAGAGAAATAGTAACTTGTTTCAAATAATAACTCTATTTTGTAAAATTTGATGGTAACTAAATCTATTTAGATTTCATATATCTAAAAATCAATTGATTAACATGTTTTATCGAATTTATTGTAATAATATTTATATAGATTTGAAACTTTATATCTAAATCCAGTTAATAGAAATTCGATTATAGATTATAATAATTGGTGTAATGGAAGATGAAAAGATTAAATATCTATATTTTGATTATTACTTTAGGGACTTTGTTAACAACAAATTCCCTTGCTCAGATATCAAAAGATTATTCTCTTTATATCGATACGGCAAAACAGCTTTTCCAGAAAAAAGAATATATTAAATCAGCTGAATCTTACACAAAGGCTTTTCTCTCAAATCATAATTTAGGGTTTGTAAACGATAGATATAGTGCAGCAAAATCCTGGGCACTAGGTGGAGAAATTGACTCTGCTTATTATCAGCTTGAAAGAAGTTTAAAAGGCAATTATTGTCGATATACAGAGATATCTACAGATACTGCATTTTACAGTTTAAAAATGGATAAAAGATGGAAGAAGATTTTGACCAATGTGAAGATCAATCAGCGAAAAGAAGATAAGTATCTAAGCCTAAAGTTCAAAAATCTCAATAGATCATTAGTTGCAATCTTAGACACAGTAAATCAAGACGATCAGATTCCCAGACTTCAACTTGCTGAAATAGAAAAGAAATACGGATGGTCTTCGACTCAAATGCGCTTAAATCTAGCGCAAATGGCGAAAAACGACTCTATGAACATAAAAAAAATTAAATATATCCTTGATAAATACGGATGGTTGAGCAAAGATGTGGTAGGTGAGCGAGGTAGTGACGCGCTATTCCTCGTTATTCAACATTCTGACCTAGCTACACAATTAAAATATTTACCTCTGCTCAGAACTGCTGTCAAGCAGGGAAAGGCACTATCGTCAAGATTGGCATTACTAGAAGATAGAGTTTCTCTTCGACAAGGGAAAAAGCAAATTTATGGAAGCCAGATTATGCGCAATAATAAAACTGGTAAGTACTATATTCAGCCACTTGTAGATCCTGAAAATGTAGATAAGAGACGTACAAAAGTAGGTTTATCTCCTATTAAAGAATATGTAAGTCAATGGGGTATCAAATGGAGTATTGAACAATATTACAAGGACCTATCTGAGGAATCGGCTGTAGCTATTCAATAAACTCCAAGTCCCGATTTTTCTTTTCTTATTTCTCCTTTTGAGCGCTTTATTCGCCGGGTTAATGCTTAAATCAGGATCATAGATCAGTTGCGTCCATATACAAAATACACCTATTTCTTTTTTACAACCTTCACTACAAAACATGTAACTATAAAACAAATTATATTAAAAAATGGTACTATTTGCCTAATTCCAATATTTGCATATTTTGGAATATACAAGGAATAGCAATTTTGTGTTGTTTTGCTGGTGGCCCAATCAGGTGCCCTAAGAACAAAAAAGATATAAAATACGGGCTAAAGAAATTTAAAATCGGTTTTGGTCGATCCCCCACTCTCCGCCAATAAGGTCTCAAAACCAACAAAAAGCCTGCAAATCATACGATAGCAGGCTTTTTGCATTTCAGAGGTATCCAAAATATGCACCGTTTCCCATCCTGTAGGTGAGCGACTCGGTGAGTAGTTTTGGAAATCGACACGACTCACCGAATTTCGTATATCTATTTGATATACAACCATCCAAACGATAAGGTATACTAAACATCGCGCATCATGTTTTCAATATCAGACACACTCATAGCTTTTGCATACAGCGATACGATTACTTTTTCAACCCCGTCAATCATGTTATGTCGTTTGGGAACAATAATTGGGTTGAATGAACCATCTCGATCCCTGGGGACCTGAATAGCCAGGTCACCTTGATCACTGTGAACTTTTTTCTTCGTGTGATTTACCGGGATCATCCAAGTAGTGAATGTTATACACATTTAATTGCTGTTATTATACACTTCAAACAAGGAAGCGCTACGACGGGATCAATTATTTTATTTTCCTAAAAAAGACTCAAGTTCTGCTACAATTCGTTTAGATTGTGTATGATGTAGATAATGAGAACCAGGCAATAAGATTAGTTTTCCCTTATCCACGCTGTTGGCTTGCGCTTGATGCAGTTCTGTCCAGCCTTTGACAGCTGAGTTTTCGTCTGCAAATAATAAAACCGGTAAATCCTTCGGGAAAGATAATTTTTGAGCATCTTTAAAACTATTACTTAATGAAGTTGCTTCTCTGTGCAAAGTATTGTTTCCGGTTACTTTCATCGTAATCATGTGTTCTTGTTCAAAACGGTGTACTTCTGATTCTTCTTTAGGTTTTTCATTTCCAAAAAACTTTAAAAATGCACGCATTACACCTGCTTTGGCTAAAAAATCCATAGGTGCCGAATTATAACCCGGCCAAGGTTGTGTTGGCACACTGGTATCAATACCTACAAATGCGATTGCTTTACCTGGATAATTGTTAATGTATGCTAAGCTGTAAAGCCCAGCAATGGAATGCCCCATTAATATAAAACGATTAAGATTTAATTGTTTCACAACTTCATGGATTTCTTCCGACATATTATTCAAACTGCGTTCACGATTTGTTTCACTACTCAATCCATAACCAAAAGGTTCAATCGTGATCACTGTATACTTTTTGTCTAATTCTCTGATTAATGGTTCAAAATCTAATCTTGGGCTTGCTGTTCCAAATCCGGTGAGTAACACAATCGTGTCTGGATCATGGCCATCTATTGTAATATTCATTGTACCGTCAAAAATTTTTATTTTTTGACCATAATCTTCAATTTTATCAGCTTCGATGCTTGAATTGACTTGATGAATCAGGAATGTCGTGATGAGTAGGATAGCGATTATGGCTACAATTCCTATGATTGTTTTTAAAAATATTTTTGGTATTCTCATTATGAGCGAAGGACGGTTTTTAACCATTTTTTTAATTTCGGTATTATCTTGCAAGATTACAGCTTCAATATTTAATCACTTGGGCATTTCGGAATATTGATGCCAGTGTTTTCGGTCAACCTATGCCAATTATAAGATCATACAAATTTATAAAAAATACTGCGATTATTCCTGCTCTTAGTTCTTGCGCTTTCATTGCTACCACTTAATAAAAATTTCTGTAAATTTGTATTCGTTTAATACTGTGCTTATGACAGATCTCGGCGATAGAATTCTCTGCACGTAGCGCTTCCATCACAATCAAAATTTCTATTCTGCAGTGAAGATTCATCGGGTACTGCGACGTACATCCTTGATAAAATTTTCGGGGATTGTTTTTTTAGGTCTTCCCAGAATGATTAAAGTTAATTTTTTTTAGGAAAACACTCTATTAGTTTTTAATGAATTATGTCCGAAAGACAAACTTTCTGAGCACGAAATTTCTGCGACCTATCATGTTGGAGAAGATTTTGTTTTAAAACATTTATACCTAAATTTATTATACAGCATTTGCAGCTATAAAAGATATTAAGATCGGTGAGTGATTCGGTGAGTCACCAATCTCTACCCCTCGACACAATACTTTAAAGCGGGATTTTAAGTTAGTGAAGCCTCCCCCAAAAGAGATCAGCGAGAGCAGCGAGCTAATCCCGGATCAAGTCATCAACTTGTGGAGCAGGCTCTTTTTTAAGCATAAATTTTTGACACGCTAAACAGAAAGTCTTTGAGATCACGGATGCTCTTATGCCTCTGGAAGTTGCGCTGAAAGCTTTTAATTTGCATGGGAATGACTCAGCCGAAACAAGGCCGGGCTATTAGTAAATAAATTCAAAATAGCTAAATAATAACTCTATATCGGCCGGGTACTGTCCGAGTACTGCCCGAGTACTCGTTAGGGTAAGAGCAATGCTAAAGTAACGTGAGTCCATGGCAAGTCCAAGTCAAAACAACTAGTTGAAATGACTTAGAGTAAGTATGCTTAAAGCCTGTTCTCAATCTGGTGTCATCCCGACCACCACTCAGGCACAACCAGGTCATAACCGGATGAAGATTAATGAAATTATAATTTCCCCTTTGACTAACCTACGGACAACTGCGGACAATTGCAGACAGCTGCGGACAATTGCGGACATTTTTTACGCATCAGGATAATCTTTAACGCTAATAGCTTACATTGGTGGAAAAGCATTTATTTATTATGGGAAGTTTAAGGGGTAAATTTGTAAAGGGAATCCTGGGCGATTTCATTTTTAAAGCAGCAGTTTGGAGTACAGGTTGTTTCAAAAGTTCTGTACTGGGCACAATGAAACAATCAATGGAAACCGAAAGGCATCAGAGAACTTTCGTAAAAGTTGCAAGCCTGGAAAAATCAGGATCTTTCCTCCCCCTAAGAATTCCGCTGAAGCGTTGGCCGATCTCTTATCAAAGTAATCAGGGTGTTTAATAATGATAAATTGAACTATAAAATCAGGAAGTAATTGGCTTATTAAAGAATCGTAACCATCTGCTTTGACTAAGAAAATATCAAACCTAAAACTTGAAATTTAATCCCTAATCCACAAGCTTATGACTTGATCCCTCAGAGGCCATATTAAAAACAAAAAATTGCCATTGAGCAAAGCGAAAAGCATTTTTGATTGAAGCCTCAAAAGGGATTAGCGAGAGTAACGAGCTAATCCATATTGGAGGATAGACTCTGAGTTAGTTGAAATTTCAAATTAGCCATCCAATAGATAAATGAACTTCTGAACACATATGCTAAATTAACCAAATGAACAAAAGGTAAGATAATCTTCATAATCGGACTGGCAGAAGGTCAAAACGCTCAGAAGTAGCGGAGTACCTGAATATTATGTGGCCATATTATGAAGTTGAAAAAAGCAAGGTCGAAATTGAGAAAATTTTCATAGATGGAGATGAGGCCGTAATATTAGGTTCCTTTTCTCATGTCATAGCAAGTACCGGAAGACATTTCAAAACACCTATAGCAATGCATCTGGCAATTGCAGATGGCAAAATCTACAAAATGCATTTACATGAAGATACATTTCTTGTTGACAATGCCTTTAATCATTAGCTCTGAATTTATTAAATGGGATTTGAGATAAGAACTCAAATCCCATTACTAAACCTTATTTTGCCTCTTTGATCTCCTTGATCGCGCCTTCAATAAACTGAACAGAAGCATCGTCATTCAATTTCTTCCTGCCTTCTTTAACACGGTTCAGATCTTCAATCGCTTTATCTCCAAAACCATATTCCTTCAGTCTTATTCCAAAATTCTTAACAACCGTAACACCTTGCTGCGTATACTCAGGATTTTTCAACTTTGCAAGCATACCCGTAAAATCCTTCATCATTGCGATCTTGCTCCGTGAATTTGCCTCTTGAAAATTCTTATAGACATATTCCCATTCCGTATCCTGTCCATACTTGCCATAAACACCAATGATAGCTGAAACTAAACGATCAGTACTCCCTTTTTCATAAGTTTTAGCCATTTTTAAACCTTCCGCATGGTCTACATCAGCAAATGCACTCAACGAAGCACCCATAACAGCAAAAGACTGATTTTTCAACTCAGACCTGAAAAGTTCCAATTGTTGCGGCGCAATCTTAGCATTACCAATTAACTGAATAGCTGCTGCTTTAACCAGGTTATTTTCATCACTCTTAGCCAGCTTTAAGATAACAGGAAGAGCCGCTTCGTTCAAACTATTATTCTCAGGATCTATACTATTCAGCGCTTTCAAGCGCAATCCATAATACTTATCCTGTAACGCAAGCACTAATATTTTCTGCGCAGCTTCCTCTTTTTTATTCGCTACAGCTGCATTAATAGCCTCATACCTGTCCATATATAACGGAGCATTCTGGTACTGAAATAAAAACTCCTCTATACTTTTATGATCAGTTTTCTGACTAAGTGTATTCTTGTCTGCATCAACGTTAACCAATTGCGGTTTAGCAGAAAGCTGATAACTCAAAGTATCAGACTTACTATTCATCCAGATCATATGACGTTCCTTTTTGCCACCCATATACACATCAATAGACAAAGGCAGAATAAAAGCTTTCCCCTGCTGGGTCTGGTTCAAATAAACAGTTTGTGTCTTCCCGTCCCATTTATAACTAATATCTAAGAAAGGATGTCCTGCACCAAAATACCACTGGTTAAAGAACCAGTTCAAATCCTTGCCACTGGCTTCTTCCATAGCTAATCTCAACTGCTGAGTCTCCCCTGTTTTAAAAGCATTAGTTTTAAGGTATATATTCAATCCTTTATAGAAAGCCTGACCCCCTAAATATTGACGCAGCATGTTTAAAATACGGCCACCTTTCTGATAACTTACCGGATCAAAAACATCTTCGATTTTACGGTAATAAAAACGGACTAAATCCTTATCCGCATATTCAGGATTATCCAGATATAACTCAAGATCTGCATTGTTGTGATCATCAGCAACATCCTGTCCATATTTATGCTCCGCCCAAAGGACCTCACTAAAATTAGCGAAAGACTCACCAACTGTAATATGACTCCAGCTTTTTGCGGTTACATAGTCGCCAAACCACTGGTGAAATAGTTCATGCGCAATCGTACTTCTTCCTGCATCATAATAACGGTCTGCCAGTTCACGTGTCGTCCCCTGGATATAAGTACCATGCAAAGTTGCTGTCGTATTTTCCATGGCCCCACTGATGTAATCACGTACTACAATCTGCGAATATTTATTCCATGGATAATCAACGCCCAGCGTTTTCGAAAAGAAATCCATCATTTCAGGCGTATCGCCAAAAATTTCTTTCGCGTAAGGGGCATACTTAGGTTCCAGATAATAATTCACCTCTTTGCCCCGCCATTTATCATGGTAAATTTTAAAATCACCAACAGCCATCATGAACAGATAAGGAGAATGCGGTAATTCCATTTTCCAGGTATCAGTTCTTGTACCATCAGCGTTCTTTTTCTGAGATGCCAGTCTGCCATTAGATAAGGTAACATATTTTGCAGGCACTGTCATATTAATTTCATCAGTAGTCTTCTGACCGGGCTTATCGATTGTAGGGAACCATGCAGAAGAATTTTCAGGTTCACCATCTGTCCAGATCTGTACAGGCTTATCTTTTACGGTACTGTCAGGATTGATAAAATAAAGACCTTTCGACTCAGAGGTAGCAAGGTCTTTCCCCGGCTTAGGCTCATCCGGTTTAGCTGTATACTCAATATAAAGTGTGTAATTTTCAGTATTCTTATAAACCTTATCCAGGTTTATAGCTAGTGAAAGCTGGTCATACTTATAATCTAAAGGAACATTTTTTCCATTTTTCACAATGGCTACTGTCTTAATATCCATTCCTTTTGCATCCAGTCTCAAAGTATCAGTTGGATAGAAATGCGGTTTAATGGTCACCCATTCTTTGCCATACAAATGGCGCTTTTTATAGTCGAAACTAACATCCAGTCTGGTATGGATAAGATCGTTAATTCTGACAGGTGTTTCCCTGTAAATTCTCATTAACGGATCTTCCGGTTTTGTTTGTGCATTTGCCTTATCTGTAGCCGAGACCCCTATAAAAAGAAGGAGGCCAGCTACTGTCCATAGACAACATTTTTGGTCAATTTTCATGTGTGTGGTTTAGAAAAAACGATCGCAAATGTAGGCGGTGCAAGCAATAACTGCAAACAATTCCTACTCCTGAAAGCTATCTTTTTCGCTACACAATTAACCTGTATAACTACTTAATATTCTGCACATTTACGGGCATTAGTTTTCACTCATAGAAACACTATTTCCAAGTTCTGCTCTTTTAGGAATTAACGGAAGCCTGAAATGAAAGGTTGACCCTTTTCCAAGTTCACTCTCTATTCCGACTTCACCACTATGTCTTTTTAAGATTTCAGAAGAGATAAATAAGCCAAGCCCTAAACCTTCAAATCGCATCGCTGTACTATCTACCCTAAAATACCTGTCAAATAACCTATTGATATGTGAAGGGGCTATACCAATACCAAAATCTTTGATAGACACTGAAACATGGTCATGCTCCAAACTACTATTAACCATTACAAATTTTCCATCAGGAGAGTATTTAACCGCATTGGTCAGAAAATTATTGATCACCTGTTCCAGCCGGAACTGATCTCCGGTAAATTCAAAATCACAACAAGTCTCCAGGATAATCTGATGAGAAGGAAATATATGCTGCGCACTTTCTACAGTATCAGTTAATAGTTTTTTAAAACTGAACGGTGCCATATTATACTCAATCTTACCCGCGTTTAATTTGGTCACATCAAGCAGATCGGCAATCAGTTTCTCCAGCCTGGTAATATTATCAGAACATTTGATCACAAACCCATTTAACCTGTCCTGATCTTTAGTCCTTAAAATCAGTTGATTAAAAGCCTTTATGCTCGTTAATGGAGTTTTTAATTCATGACTGGCAATTGATATAAATTCGTCCTTTAGCTGCTCATTAGTTTTTTGCAGATGTATATCTGTATTTGTACCAATCCATAAAGTGATGCTGCCATTTTCTATCAAAGGAAGCGCCCTTGCCAGATGCCATCTATAAGTTCCATCACTAAATAACAAACGGAATTCTACTAAATACTCTTTCCCATTTTTCAGTGCCTCTGTCCAGTTAGCCAAAGCCGCCGGTAAATCATCAGCATGAATAAATTTCTGCCATCCATGACCAATAATCTCTTCATTTTCATAACCAAAATCAGTGCATACCCGTTCATTTAAATAATTCAGAGCACCATCATGCGTCGCTGTCCACACTTGCTGCGGGATAGAATTCAATAGAAATTTAAAACGGTTTTCACTCGCTCTGATCTTTAAAACCATTTGTTCTAATTGATCCTGAGTAGCCAGTAATTCTTCATTTGTACTCAGTACTTCTTCATGAGAAGCGGCTATTTCCTCGTTAGTTGCTGCTAATTCTTCCATTGAGGCCTGGAGCTCCTCATTTGTTGCAGCCAGTTCTTCCGAAGAAGCTTGTAGTTCCTCTACAGTTGCGGCTAATTCTTCTGTCGAAGCCTGAAGTTCTTCATTTGTTGCAGCCACTTCTTCCAGTGAAGCCTGAAGTTTAACTTCACTCCTTTCCAGCAACTGCCTTGCTGTCACTGTAGCCGTAATATCAATAACTGTGGCTAAAATTGATTCTACCTGTCCATTTTTGTTCTTCAAAGGATCATAAGAAAAGTTAACATAAATTTCCTTAACAGATTCATCTGGCAGTACAATTTTTACCGGTACTTCTGGCATAGCCACACGGATCCCGGAATCAAATACATCCATTAATAATTGTGGAAACTGCTGCCCTTCCAGTTCCGGAAATGCTTCAATCAGTCTCTTGCCCAATATCTCTTCTTTCTGGCGATGCCAGGTATCGGCAAGCATGGCATGGTTCGCCTGTTCAATGATCAAATCTTTACCATTAAATAAAGCCATTGCGACCGGCGTGGTCATGATCATCTCATTTAACCTGTGCCTTCCTTCTTCGATGATAACTTTTGACTTAACCTTTTCTGTAACATCGGTTGCAATAATGATGACCTTTTCAGTTTGACCCGATTCATCTGTTAAGTGTTTACAAATAAAGTCTGTATAAATTTCTTCTTTCCTGCCATCAATTTCCACAGTTCCTCTAACTTCGTTCCCCACATAAGGCTTACCACTAGCCATTACTTTGGCTAATGACGAGAAAAAAGAGAGTTCATATAATTCAGAGATAGCTGTATAAAGAGTTTTACCTATAATTTCACTTGATTTAGCCCAGGTATTCAGCAAATATTGGTTAGCAGATTCAACGATAAGATCAGGCCCATTTAACACTCCAATAGCCACCGGGGCATCATTGATCAGATAGCGCAGATTATTTTCACTTCTGGCCAGACTTTTTGTCCTTTCTACTACGCGGTCCTCTAACACAGCATTTAGCTTATACAGGTCCTGCTGGCTATTGTTTAATTCTTCATTAATCGCATGTAACTCTTCATATGCCGCAGATACCTTTTCATTTGCAGCAGTCAATTTTTCATTTAAAGTCTGTTCATTTTCTAGATTGACAAGCAATTGCTTCTCATTCTCCATGGCCTGTAATCCTAAAACACGCTCTGTTACATCAGTCGCATAATGTAAAATACAATAATTCTCTCCCTTGTCATTTTTTACCGCTTTATATTCGTAATCATAATAAGTTGTTTTCAAAACACCATCTGATTCCAAAACTGCGGGCACACCTTTTCCTGTATTAGTTACACCAGTTTTTAAGACGGTCCTTAGCAGATCAATGTAAGGTTGACCTTGTAATTCCGGGACCGCCTGTGCTAATGGCAAACCAATAATAGATCTGTCTTTCCCCCAAAAACGAATCATAGCATCCGTGGCTGCTTCGATAATTAAATTGTCGGTGGTGTATATTGCAGTGGCAATATGCGATGTAGAAAATATATCAAGAAGTTGATTACAGCTCAACAAGGTTGTTTTATTCATCAGAATTAAAAAGAAGCGCTAAAATAGATTTATTTTTAGAAACGTGTAAATTTAATTACTTCACCTGTTAAAACACAAGAGTAAAAATTTATTTCAGAAATCAACAAGCCTTATTCACTCAGTTTGAACTATGGTTATTACAGCGGATGTTCTGAGAAATAATTTTTCATAATCTTTAAACCAAAGTGGGCCCGCTTTGTTCTGTACTACAAAACAGGACATATGAAAAACGAAATAAGCACTCAAATCATCGATAAATTAACAGCTTTTGGCCTTCAGCCGACAGGAAAAGAAAACATAGACCAGGGCGAAAGAATTGTCTCGCTGATTGCCGGAACATGGCTGGTCTATAAAAGTATAAAGAAAATGGGAAAACATCCATTTCTGGGAATTCAGGGTGCAGCAGCAGGCGGACTAATGCTTTATCGTGGCGCTACGGGATTCTGTCCAGTTTACAAGCAGCTGAATAAAGATACTACTGACCCACAAGCAATTAATATTACTGAGCAGATTACTGTCAATGCACCAAAAGAAGAAGTATATGCTTTTTGGCGTGACCTTTCCAACCTGCCAAAATTTATGAAACACCTCAAAAATGTTGAAGAAATAAGTGATAAGGTATCCTTATGGGAGGCTAATACACCGGGTGGTTTGCTTGACCTGACCTGGAACGCAGAGATTACCCGTGAAGAAGAAGGCGTATATCTGGGCTGGCAATCTCTTGAAGGATCTATGATCGACAACGCAGGTAAAATAGAATTTAAAGACTCCTTAAACGGTACAGGTACTGAGATTCAAATTGAGATCGATTACTTCTCCCCCGCAGGTAGTGTAGGCAGAGGTATCACGTCTTTGTTTAATGGAATATTTGAACGTATGATCCGTCAGGACATCCAGAATTTCAAAGCCTATGCAGAGGCCGCCGACTTCAGAGCTTATGCAGGGCTTTCGGAACAGAATAGCTAAACAACGGACATAATTAAAATAAAAGGTCTCCCCACAACGGAGGCCTTTTATTTTAAAACTTAGCAAAAGAATTCTACATGAGAACAACTTATACCACTTTATTGGTTTTATTCCTGAATATTACGTCCTTTCAGGCCAGTGCGCAATTGGATACGCTGAAGATTACTTTTCCTGATGCTGAAAAAACATTTTTAGAAAATAATATCGGCCTGATTGCACAGAAATATAATGTTCAGGTTTCAAAAGCGCTGATAAAACAAGCAAAGCTTTGGGATAATCCATATTTAGCGACAGATCAAAATCTATATGATAATACCCGCAAATTTTTCAATCATACAGATGGGAATGGAGAAATATATCTTGTAGTTAGCCAGGTAATTAAAACTGCTGGAAAACGAGGAAAAGAAATTGAACTCGCTAAAGATCAGGCAGAAATTCAGGAGGCTCTTTTTAATGATTTAATGCGCAATTTACATTATAACCTGCAACTGGATTTTGCACAGCTTGCGAACCTGAATGATCAGGCGAAAGTTTACCAGAATGAGCTCACCGCGGGTAATCAGTTAATTACCAAAATTGAACATACCTATAAAACTGATAAGACAAAATTCAAAGATTACATCCGCTTAAAAGCACTGCTTTTTGGTTTAGAAAATGATAAAATAGAAAATAGCAGGCAGATCAACGCTTTAGAAACTGAACTTAAGGTATTGCTTCGTACAAAATCTACAGCCTTCATTGCCCCCGTTATCAAACAATCCAAAACAGAAATGATAAAATTAGACCTCAATAATCTAATCAATCAGGCAAAAATTCACAGAGCGGATTATCATTCTTCCGATCTGGCCTTTAGTTATGCTAAACATAACCTTGAATATCAAAAGGCCTTAGCTATACCTAACATTACCTTCGGTGTAGATTATGACCATACAAACAGTTATTCTAAAGATTATTTTGGCATGCAAGTTGGATTTCAATTGCCTTTCTTTAATCGGAACCAGGGCAATATCCGCTCTGCCCGTTATGCTATACAAAACAAAGAAAGCGTACTTAAAGAAAACGAATTAAGACTGGAAAATGCTGTTGTATCAACCTTTCAGCAATATGAGATTAGTAAAAATGTTCTATCTTCCAAACACACAGAGTTTAATGAGCAATACGATCAGCTATTTAAAAGCTTGCTTCATGATTATGAAAGCGGAAAAATAGGGCTGGTTGAATTTGTAGATTTCTTTGACTCTTATAAGGACACCAAACTCAAACTTTTGCAACAAGAGTTCAGTCTTCAAAAAGCCATTGCTGATTTAAACTATACCGTAGGCACAACCGTCATTAAACCATAATTATAACAAATCCTTAACACAACCCCACCACCAACCAACCATTAAACTCTCTAATTTTGGGATCGTGGACGCTAATCATATCTCTGATACCTACTTAATCGCTGCGATACAAGCAAACGATCAGGCCGCATTCCGTTTACTCTATGATAAATACTGGAAAGTCCTCTATCTCAGAGCCTGCAAAGGAGTAGACGAAGATGAAGCTAAAGACATGATACAGGAAATAATGCTTTCGGTCTGGAACAGGAGACACCATATCCATGCATCAGAAAAAGACGATCTTGGAAAATATCTTTTTACAGCTTTAAAATATCGTATAATCAGCTATTACGCACACACTTCCGGTCAGATCAAAAAATCTGAACTGCTGGACATCCCAATGGACACAGCCCCCGACATCCTGCTCGAAAACAAAGAACTTAAAACTGTTATTGAAGCCACAGTTGAAAAGATGCCCGGTAAAATGCAGCAGATATTCCGCATGAGCAGAGATGAAAACTTTTCTGTCGCCGATATTGCTGCTCAGCTTAACCTCTCCGAACAAACAGTGAAAAATCAAATCGGACAAGCACTAAAACGGCTCCGTACCACAGTAATGGACCACCACAAAGGAGACTGGGTAATTCCCGTGTTTATGATCTGCTATTTAGCCGCTTCATAAAAACTTAACACACACTTCACACACTGCGTATAGTACCCAAAACCACTTTTTCAGATAGTAGGTTAAAAGGATAGCTATGAGCAGTACCAGGAACAGGCAATTGTTAAAAGATTACCTGCAACATAAAAATTCAGGACCCGAAAAAGAAATAGTAGACAACTGGTATCAGCAATTGGATGATGCAGACCCCATTTCAATGGATGCCAGAAAGGAAGCACAGGTTAAAGAACAAATCTGGGCTTCGATAGCACCCGGAATAAAAACACATAAAGAGGCTATAAAAATCCGTCTGAGCTGGCTAAGAGCTGCTGCAATTTTGACCACTATCGGATCATTAGCCTTGTTGTTCTGGAAAACACCGGTTCCGGGGAAATCCACTAAAAACAACTGTCCTGGAGGTTGCTTCACTACAGTTTCTACCCAAACCGGCGAAAGAAAAAACGTTACCCTGCCCGATGGAACAAACCTGATGCTGAACAGCGTTTCTACCATCCGTATATCACCAGACTTCCCCGCTAAACGGATTGTCCAGCTGATTGACGGAGAAGTTTTCTTTGATGTAAAACACGACCCTAAACATCCTTTTATCATTAAAAGCGGACGTTTAACCACCCAGGTACTTGGCACTGCGTTTAATATCCGTGCCTATAGCCAGCTTGGAAAAATGACTATTGGCGTACTCCGGGGTAAAGTTGGTGTACGGGTAGACAACCAGCCCAGTCATTTTTTAATAAAAGGACAACAAATGGCCTATCAGCGCAATGATCAAACCATACAGCTCACACCGCTTGATGAACAAAATATGGCCTGGCAAAAAGGTAATCTGGTCTTAAATAATGCCTCTTTCGAAGAGATGTCAATCCTGATGGCTAAAAACTTTGGTATCCAGGTTTACACCAATAATCAAAATCTCAAAACAAAACATTTCACAACAACCATAAGCACCTCTGCTCCTGCGCTGAAAGCCATGGAGATTGTTGCGGCAATACATCAGTTAAAAATTAAAAAAAGGAGGAACGACATAGAAATCTACTAATAAAAAAAAGACAGTTGCGCGAACAACTGTCTTCATTTTTAAGCCGTTAAGGCAAAAAAAACTTCCAATCATTTCACAATTAAAAGCCATACAATGTATGAAATTAAAACTTAACAATGTCATAATTCAAGCGATGAGATTCACTTTTGTCTTGTTAACTATTCTTTGTACCATTTCATTGCTATTTCCGTCATTTGCCGGAAACGGTCAGGTCCTGAATAAAAGAATATCGGTCAGCATCAAGCATGCAACCATAGAAACCGCGATCAGAAATCTGGAGTACCAGAGCAAAGTGAATTTTGCCTATGACCGCCATCTGCTGGACAATTACTCCATCAGCGATTTTAACTTTTCAAACGAAACACTTGGAAACATCTTAAAAAAACTATTCGAATCCAAACCAATGCGCTTCAGGGAAGTGAACGGAATCATCGTTATTAATGCCCTGAGTAAAGAAGAAATTAAACTTCAGGAACCAGGCAGGCTCTATGGGAAGATTGCAGATGAAAAAGGTCTGCCCCTGCCTGGTGCAACCCTTAAAATCGCCGAACTTGGCAAATCTGTGCAGACCGATGAAAAAGGTAACTACAAGATTTCTGCCCCAGCTGGAACTTATACTATTGAGGCAAGTTATATTTCCTATGAAAATCAGCAGCTTAAAAACATCCAGCTTAAAGCCGGCGAGACTACAACCATGGATATTAAACTATCCCCCGCAAAAAACGGGCTGAATGAAGTTGTGGTAGTTGGTTATGGCACACAGAAAAAAGTAAACCTTACCGGTGCTGTAAGCCAGGTAGATGCTAAAGTCTTTGAAGATCGTCCGGTTGCCGGAATTGCCCAGGCCTTGCAAGGTGCTATTCCAAACCTGAATATTACTTTCGGTGATGGTCAGCCCGGCAGTCCCGGTAAATTTAACGTGCGGGGTTTCGCGTCTATTACCAACGTAAGCGGCTCTCCACTGATCCTGATTGACGGAATTCCAGGTGATGTCAACATGATTAACCCCCATGACGTAGAAAATGTAACTGTATTAAAAGATGCGGCTTCCGCAGCTATTTATGGTGCTAGAGCAGCCTTTGGTGTAATCCTGATTACCACTAAGAAAGCCGCCGAGGGAAAAATAAGCGTAAACTACGGCAGTAACTTTAGCTTACAAAAGGTAACCACAAAAACAGATTTTATTACCGATGGCTATACTCAAATGAGATTGGTAGATGAAGCTTTCTCCCGGAATGTGGGAAATAGCTACAGCGGTTACAATGCTGATGATTATGCGCAGCTTAAACTCAGACAAACCGATAAAACCTTACCATCGGTAGTGGTACAAAACAGAAATGGACAAGACCAGTATTCCTATTACGGAAACACAGACTGGTGGAATTTTCTGTTTAAAAAAGATGCACCTGCCATGGAACATTACATAAATGTTACCGGCGGAGATAAAAAGGTAGACTTTCTCTTATCAGGCAGATACTACCAGCAAAAAGGTCTTTTCCAATCCTATTTGCGCGAAGACGTTTACAATGCTTACAATTTCAGGGCGAAGATTAATGCACATCTTTCTAAATGGCTGACTGTTTTTTCCAATACACAATTTGCCGCCACTGACTATACTTATCCAGGTAACGGATATAAATCGGATGGCCCGGGTTTCTATAACCACGCGATGGCAGCCTATGTACCTCAAAATCCGGACGGCACATTTACCTATCGTACAAACCTTAACAATTATGGAGCAAACGAATACGCAAATTTTCAAAACAAAAAGTCTTTTGGAGGTACTAAAAACTATGATTTAACGAATACTATTGGCTTTAACGCCAATATAGTACCGGGATTAATTTTCACCGGAAATTATGCTTATCAGCTTCGTCCCTCTTCAAATTTCCAGCGTCAGGCAGTAATCCCCTGGTCTATAAATCCAGGTATCATTAAATATGAAGGAAATGATAAGTACAAAGAAGGAACTGATATGGACCAGCACCATTCTGTCAATTTGTACGCGACGTATGAAAAGAAAATCAAAGAAAATAACTTTAAAGTCACTGCGGGATATAATTATGAGTTGCAGAAATATAAAACCAACACTGCACTTCGTTTCGACCTCTTATCTAAAGACCTGAACCAGATCGATTTAGGTACAGGAGCGCAACAAGCTACAGGTAGTGCGAGTGAATGGGCGTTATTAGGTTATTTCGGCAGGATCAATTACGACTATAAAGGAAAATACCTGCTTGAATTAAATGGCAGATACGATGGTACATCGCGTTTTCCGGAAAAAAGCAGGTTTGGATTCTTCCCTTCAATATCCGGCGGATGGAGAATCAGTGAAGAATCTTTTTTCGAAGCACTAAAGCCTGCTGTATCAGAATTTAAACTGAGAGCCTCCTATGGTACTTTAGGAAATCAGGATGTAGGAACCGGCAGTAATAACCTCTATCCCTATATTCCGGTTATGAATTCAACCCTATCCAAATGGGTAGTTAATGGAAATCAGACGCAAACATTAAGTTCTCCTAATCCCATTGTACCAGATTTTACCTGGGAAAAATCTACATCGCTCAATTTCGGTGCAGATATGGCTTTCTTTAATAACCGCCTGCAAACCTCTTTAGATATCTACAGACGTAAAACGACCGATATGCTGATCAATGGAAAAACACTTCCATCTGTTTATGGTGCTGATTCGCCAAAGCAGAATGCCGGGGATCTGCTCACTAAAGGCTGGGACATCAGTGTAAGCTGGAAAGACAGCGGCACTTTAATGGGTAAACCTTTTGGCTATAACTTTGGTGTGGTACTTTCAGATTATACCGCAAAGATTACCAAGTTTGACAACCCGAACAACTTGCTCAGCAATTTTTATGTAGGACAAGAACTTGGAGAAATCTGGGGATACAGCATAGACGGTTATTTCAAATCTGATCAGGAGGCACAAAACTGGAAAATAAACCAGGACTATGTAGACGGACAGCGCACCGGATCACCCGGAGAATGGAGTAAACTGCATGCTGGTGATCTGAAGTTTAAAGATCTCAATGGAGATGGCGTGATCAATGATGGTAAAAACACGTTACAGGATCATGGCGACCTTCGCAAGATCGGAAATTCGCTGCCAAGATATTCCTTCGGTATTAATGCAGGCTTTAACTGGAGCAATTTTGACCTGTCTGTTTCCCTGCAAGGTATCGGTAAGCAAGATTGGTACCCGAATACAGAAGCTGGTATGTTCTGGGGGACTTTTGGAAGACCTTATTCTTCTTTCATCCCTAAAGATTTCGAAAGTAAACTCTGGAGCCCTGAAAATCCTGACTCTTATTTCCCTATTAACCGTGGATATGCTGCCTATGACGGAGGTGAGCTGTATTATAACAACGACAAATACTTACAGAACATAGCTTACCTGCGTTTAAAAAATCTGACTGTAGGTTATAACCTGCCCGCTTCGATTATTAAAAAGTGGAAAATAGAAAAGCTCAGATTCTTCTTCACCGGGCAGAATATGCTTACGCTGACCAAGCTTAAAACAAAATATATCGACCCTGAACAACTTACACCAGATGGGACAGATAAAGGCGGAAGGGCTTATCCCTTCATGAAAACTTATACCCTTGGATTGAACGTCACCTTTTAACAGCAAACATGAAAAGAATTATATATCTGGCACTGGCAGCCATCACACTGATTACGGCCTGTAAAAAATCACTTGACCTGGAACCACTTTCCCAGATCTCCCCTAACAATAGTTTCAATTCAGAAAATGAACTTAAACTCTATGTCACTTCATTTTATGATAATATGTTACCTAACGCAGACAATGAAGATAAAGCCTTCACAAGTCTGTATACCGAAAATAGTGATAATATTGTACTCAATGGACTAGACAAAAAGATAACAGGTAACCGCTTGGTTCCTGTAGCTGGTGGTGGCTGGAACTGGACAAACCTGAGAAATGTCAACTACTTTCTGCAAAATTATCAGCGTGGTGGAGTGAGCCCCGCTATCGCTATTAAATATGCTGCTGTTGCTAAATTTTTCAGAGCGTATTTTTACGCTAATATGGTAGCAGCTTATGGCGATGTGCCCTGGTATTCCAAACCAATTGAAACGAATGATAACGAAGCACTTACTAAAGCCAGAGATCCACGTACACTGGTCATGGATTCAGTACTGAATGATATCGACTTTGCGATTGCTAATTTGCCAGCTGGGCAATCAGCTTCGGAAGTGACTAAATGGACTGCACTAGCCTTAAAATCAAGGTTATGTCTGTTTGAAGGTACCTTTAGAAAATATCATACAGAATTTAGCCTGCCAGATGCCAATCGCTTTTTACAGGCCTCGGCAGATGCAGCAGAACAGCTGATTGATAAAGGGCCATATAATGTTTATACCAGCAGCCCGGATAAAGCTTATGCTGATCTTTTTCATGCCCTGGTTGTCAACCCAACAGAAGTAATTCTGGCCAGACAATATAGTACCAGTCTTCAGATCAACCATAACGTAAATTATTACACTGTATCCCCTTCTTTTGGTAAGCCAGGATTAGAAAAAAAACTGGTCAACAGTTACCTCATGAAAGACGGCTCCCGTTTTACAGACAAGCCAGGATACAATATTTATGGTTTCTTTGACGAAACCAAGGACAGAGATCCACGCCTTGCACAAACCATCAGGACGCCTGGTTATAAAAGAGTAGATGGTACGACAGTACTCGCTCCTTCTTACAGCGGTACGGTTACTGGTTACCAGCTTACAAAATTTGTTACTTCGGCCGTTAATGATGCGAACAGTAAATCACCTAACCCTCTCCCTATTTTTCGTTACGCAGAAGTGTTGCTCAATTTTGCTGAAGCGAAAGCGGAACTCGGTACTTTAACACAGGGAGATCTCGATAAATCCGTTAAAAAACTAAGAGACCGTGTAAATATGCCCGGTATTAACCTGATGCTTTCCAATAGTAATCCTGATCCCTATCTTGCGGCACAGTATACACATGTAAGCAGTGCAAATAAAGGGGTCATTCTGGAATTGCGAAGAGAACGCCGGATCGAACTGGTAATGGAAGGGTTCAGGTGGAATGACCTGATCCGCTGGAAGGAAGGTCATTTACTCACAGAACAATTTAAAGGTGCATACTTTCCTGGAACAGGCAATTATGATCTCGATGGCGATGGTAAAACAGATCTGGTAATTTATACCGGGAATCAGCCAGTAGTGCCTGATGCACAATTTCTGAAGCTGGATGTTGATATTTCTCTGGAGAATGGATCTGCCGGTGGTAATATCGTGGTTAACCCCAACACACCAAAGACATTCAGAGAGGAAAGAGATTATCTTTTTCCTTTGCCAAGTCAGGATCTGCTGCTAAATCCTAATTTAAAACAAAATCCAAACTGGTAATATAAGCATTCCGCAGTCCTGCAAATTAAGCAGGGCTGCTTTTAACTTAAATAGATAACACAAATGAAAAGAAGATCTGTTCTTAAAAGCCTTACCGGTCTGGGTGGCCTGTTATTAGCTCCCTCTATCAATTTTGCCAACAATCTCAACACAAAGACAAAGGTCATGCGGATTGCCCATCTGACCGATATCCATCTAAAAGATCATTTTGATGCCCCAAAAAAGTTTGTTAAATGTCTGCACCATGTACAACAACAGCATCCAAAACCAGATCTGATTCTTAACGGGGGTGATATTGTATACGACATGAATAAAGAACAGCTGTCCACAATCAATGGGCAGTGGAAATTAGTGAAGGAAATCATGGCGCAGGAATGTAATATTCCAGTGCAATATTGTTTAGGTAATCACGATATCTGGTGGAATGAAGACAATAAGGGGCAGGCTATTTATGGCAAACAATACTCCATGGATCAGCTGAAGCTTTCCAGCCCTTATCATAGTTTTATTAAAAATGGCTGGAAATTTATTATTCTGGACAGCGTACATCTGGATATTGATGGCACCTGGTATATTGGTAAACTCGGAGAAGTACAGTTTACGTGGCTGGAAAATGAACTGAAAAACACGCCTGCTGATGTCCCTGTTCTGGTGATGTCACATATCCCTATCCTAACGGCCACACTCATGGTTGAAGACAACATTGTCAATAAATGGGAGATGCTGGGCGGTGATATGCATACAGATACTGCAAAAATAATAAACTTGTTTTATCAGCACCCCAATGTAAAGCTATGTCTCAGCGGACACATTCACCTGCGTGATAAAGTTGTTTATAATGGAGTAACCTATATATGTAACGGAGCGGTAAGTGGTGCTTGGTGGGAAGGTAATAAACGGGAAACCGCACCCGGATATGGCTTAATAGATCTGTATTCGGACGGAAGTTTTGATGAACATTATATAAACTATTAAGCTTCAAATAAAATGAGATTTGGGCCCTTAGCTCGAATCTCATATCCATCACTTTATCGTACAGGAAGCGTAAAAGTAAATACAGAACCCTTACCAATCTGACTGTCAATAAAAATCTTCCCATGATGTCTGCTAATAATAGACTGTGCTAAGAAAAGTCCAATACCAAAACCTGAGAAAACTTTACTTGACTGCTCCTCCACCCTGTAAAAACGCTCAAACACCTTCTGATGCTCCTTTTCATCTATGCCAATTCCATAGTCCCGTACACTTACCGCAGCCATTCCGTCTTCAGTTTTAAACACACTAATATCTACCACATCACTCTTTGGAGCATACTTAATTGCGTTACTGATAAAGTTGATCAGAACCTGTGAAATCTTATTTTTATCAGCGTTGACTACCCCTTTGAAACCATAATCAACATTGATCTGGTGCTTCGGATTAATAAACCGGAGGTCTTCAGTAACCTCAGCTACCAATTCTTCCAGGTTTAGCGGCTCCAGTTTAATCTTTACCTGGTCAGCCTCTATTCTGGTCAGGTCCAGCATATCGTAAATAAGGTTAGTCAATTGTACCACCAATTTATCAATACGGACAAGTGAAGATTTCAGTTTTCCAGGGCTTAACAGTTCCTCTTTATCAGCTAATTTCAACAACAACTGAACATAGCCTTTAATAGAGGTTACCGGGGTTTTCAGTTCATGGCTCAGCATGCTCACAAAATCCCCCTTACGCTGCTCTTCCTCTTTCAATTTTTGAATGTCCGTAGTCGAACCTACCCACATTTTGATATTTCCCTGCTCATCTAATATTGGAGAAGCAATATTTAAATGCCAGATATACTTTCCATGAATATTCCTGAATCTCATTTCCATTTCCAGGGGAATACCAGTCTCTGCCGATTTCTTCAAACCCGCTATAAAATCAGGAATTTCTTCAGGATGCATCATGCTGTGATAACCAAAATCCCTGAGCTCTTCAAAGTCCATTCCTGAAAAGTCAAGCCACTGCTGATTAAAAAAAGTAATTTCCCCATTGGCCTGAGCATTGCTGATCTTAGCCGGAACCAAGTCAGAAAGATGACGGAAATGCCTTTCACTCTCTTCAACCTTTTTACGTGCAATCACCTGATCAGTAACCTCATAAGCGAATACAAGTATTCCTTTTGTTTCACTTACAGTATCTTTTAGTGGTAAATAATTGAAAGTAAAATATCGTTCTTCCACCTCAAGCCCCTCTAAACTTGCAATCGGTACAGCCAGCTCATGTAACGCACAACTTATTCCTGTATGGTACACATTGAGCAAAATATCCTCAACAGGTTGTCCAACAAGTTCAGGCAATGCCTCAAAAAGAGGTCTGCCTATCAGCTCCCTTGTTGGCAATAACTTCTGATAAGCAGGATTGACTAGTTCATAAACCAGCTGCTCCCCCCTTAATACACAAATTCCCGCAGGAGCCTGCATTACAAAATCTGAAAGCCGCTGACGCTCCAGTTCTGATTCCCGCTGCGCCTGGATCAATTCTTCGTTAATAGCATTCAACTGGTCATTCGCAGCAATTAACTCTTTATTAGTTAACTTAAGATTGTTATCCAGCAAATCAACCTTTTCCATAGATAAATAACGAGAAGTCACATCTGTGGCCGTATGCAGAATACACTCCGTCTTTCCCTCTGTATTTTTAACAGCTTTATACAAAAAATCAAAATACCTGGTTTGCAACACACCATCTATCACTAACTGTGCAGGCATATCTTCGGCCTGGTAATCCACACCACTGAGATAAACATTTTTAAGAATATCCAGAAAAGGTTGTCCGCTAAGTTCTGGAATTGCTTCCCCCATAGGCTTACCTATCACATCCTTTTTTTTAGACCATATCCTAAGCATTGCATGATTGGCAGCCAGAATAATTACGTCCTCACCAGTGTAAATGCCGGTCGCATTGGGAGATAGTGAGAGTACTTCATACAAGTACTCCATTGGAAAGTTATTCGCATTAACAGGCATCAGGTGGCTTTTTGGGTAAATATAGAGATCTAATACAAATGTTAAATAAAAAAGTTTCGTTAATAAATCATATCCTCTAAAAATATTATCAATTGATAAACCTGATTTATTTTACCTTTGCAGCGTGAAAAGCGAAAACAGCAGTCAATTGACGAATCATCAAACAGCAGTCCGGGCAACCTATTTCAGTATTGTAAGTAATGCTGTCCTTGCAATACTGAAAGGAGTAGCAGGTGTTTTCGGAAATTCCTATGCCTTGATAGCCGATGCTATAGAATCAACTGCTGATATCTTTTCGTCGCTGCTTGTCCTTTTTGGGCTCAAATATGCCAGCAGACCAGCAGATGAAAATCATCCTTACGGTCATGGAAGAGCGGAACCATTAGTGACCTTCCTGGTTGTCGGTTTTTTGATTACCTCTGCTACAATTATCGCTTATGAAAGCATTCAGAATATAGGGACACCGCATGCTTTACCAAAACCATGGACGTTAATTCTATTGGCTGCACTCATTGTATGGAAAGAAATCTCTTTCCGAAAGGTGATGAAAAAAGCGATAGAGACGAATAGTTCCTCGTTAAAAGCAGATGCCTGGCACCACCGTAGTGATGCAATTACTTCAGTTGCGGCATTTATAGGGATCTCAATTGCATTAATACTAGGTAAAGGGTATGAATCAGCAGATGATATTGCAGCCCTTTTCGCCGCCGCTTTTATCCTTTATAACAGCTACAAAATTTTCAGGCCTGCCTTAGGCGAAATTATGGATGAGCATTTGTATGATGACCTCGTAGTCAACATCAGACAAGTTTCCTTAACTGTTAATGGCGTTATTGATACTGAAAAATGTTACGTGCGTAAAGCAGGCATGCAGTATCATATTGACCTGCATGCCATTGTAGATGGAAATATTTCAGTAAGAGAAGGACATGATATCTCACATCGCCTGCAAGATACACTTCGCGCTAAACTTCCTGAATTGGCGAATGTCCTGATCCATATTGAGCCTAACTAACGAATAGTCCATTTCAGGATTAAATCATCTTCTTTTGGCACAGGACAACAGAAACTTCTTGCTGTCTTGGAGAAATAGTCCAATAAGTATCAAGCAACTGATTCTTTTCAACCTCCGAAACCAAATTAAAACCATGACGCTGGTATAACCTTATAGCCCAGTGCGCAGCAGACCATGTTCCAACTAGTATAGTTCCAACAGATTGCTTGAGCAGGAAGCTTAATAAATTACTCCCTATACCCTTTCCCTGGTAGGCAGGGTCAACATAAGCATGCCGGATAAGCATTGCATCCTTTGATTGCTGTATTCCCATAACCCCTACTATTATGCCAGCTTCTTCCCATGCCCAGAAAACTACACCAGAATTGATTTCTTTCAACAGCTCATCTAAATTCATGTAAGGCAAATGGAAACAATCCGAAGGAATAGCATCCTGATAAGCCACCGCGGCTTTATTTATTATTTCAAGGATACGCGTAACTTCTGTATCTATACAATTTCTAATCATAAGTCTGAATTTATTTATAGCAAAATTATCAGATGATTAAATTATTGACTTGCAAAATCCGGATAAAAACAGGTGTAATCTGGATAAACATATTATTTGATTTGGGATGGCGTAAAGCCGAATCTTTTCTTAAAAGACTTGCTAAAATGGGAAGGAGAAGAATAACCAACTTTATAAGCCACTTCACTAATATTAAGCTTCTTTTCAGCCAACAACGGGTAAGATTCTTCCAGACGACGGCTAATTAAATAATCTATTACAGAAGTATTGAAAATATCCTTAAACCCTTTTTTCAGTTTAAATTCATTTAATCCAAAGCCAGTACAAAGCTTATCCAGGCTAATTTCTTCAGTATAACACCGGTCTAAAAACTCTTTTACACCATAAATTTTGTCTTTATCTGCACTCGTTTTAATGCCTGTTATTTCTTGCTTATCCGAAGTTGCATGAGCTAATAGTATCAATAATTCAGTTGACTTAGCACTAAGATAGGTGGACTTTAGTTCATTAATATAGCTGCAATTTAACATACTTGAAACGCAGCGTTCAATTTCAGCTCCGATATATAGCCAACTGGATGAGAAGATCATTTCTTTTCCGTCCATTAACTGCCGCACAAATTTGTTCAGCCCAACACAACTTTCACCTAAAAGAGCAGTAAAACGTTCTTTTTTAAGTTGTAAGGAGAATATTTCAGATATCCCTTTGCCATGTACTACCTCAGTATTTAGTTCGGGTGAATACAATAAATTGTACTGGGCACGGTTTACATTGAAATTTTTGTTAAATTCCTGGTAATGAAAATTAGTATTGCCTTTGATGTTAAAATAAAACCGGACTGCATCAATGTCATTATTTATTCCGTATGAAAGTGTATTTTCCTGATTGTCAAGCCAGCTATGTGCCATGCGATACCCATCAAAATACCAATTTTTAAAATGAACAGCAGCATCTTGAAGTCTAAACATATCTTCTGTTTCGACAAGGTCGCCTGAAATCATTTTTTGTACATCTATTTCATTGATAGAAATAAATTGCTTGCTTTCTTCGTTATGAAATTTGATGGGCATAAGGTTTATATTGAGATGATTTAAGCACTAAGTTAAGCTATTTGTAACCTCATAATTATAACCTTTTTAAAAACGGCAGAAAAGAAACCGAGAAAGTAAGGTATGGAGCAGAACCAGTCTTCGCTTTAAAAAAGTAATCATCCGGTTTATCATTCCGGTTAAACATTCTTGCCGCTGTTGTACTATAAAGTCCACCATTTACACCAAGGATCAGCTTTTTCGTTACCAGATACTCAAAAGTTAACCCCGTACGTACTTCCGCATTGGTGTAGATATTATTCTGTGGTAAAGATGGCTTATCTAAATTAAAGAACAGCAAACTCCCACCCAGTTCAGACCCGGCAGTAGCCC
Source organism: Pedobacter cryoconitis (assembly GCF_014200595.1). Classification (NCBI taxonomy): domain Bacteria; kingdom Pseudomonadati; phylum Bacteroidota; class Sphingobacteriia; order Sphingobacteriales; family Sphingobacteriaceae; genus Pedobacter; species Pedobacter cryoconitis. The sequence goes on along the minus strand of NZ_JACHCG010000001.1, from coordinate 1,978,817 downwards.
AGCTCCTTTTAGAAAACTGCTTTCTCAAAACGATCCTTGAAGGAAAATCAACAAATAATTCAACGTTCGAAGCCTTGTATTTATGCCAGTAGCTCACTATCGGTATGGCAGGAACAATTGCAGACGGATCGAGAATCACTACCAGGCCTATTGTTAACGAAGAATTCTGATCTCTTCTGATTGGCATAGAGATAGAACCGATATAATTAAGCCTTTTAATAGAAGAAAGCTCATCAGTAACGCCCGAAATACCAAGCCCATAAAATATCAGCTTATTGAAAACCGAATCCGACCGGCCAAAAGTAGCCGACAAACTGATTGTAGACTTGGTTGTACTGATGTCTGCATTAGAAAAACGAGGATCATAACTGGTAATATCAGTTGTTTTTAGCTGCTGTTGCTGGTACCCTATTGATCCGGTAACTACATTTCTGCCCCAGTTTGAAATAGGGACGTTGAAATTAGACCTGATCCTGGTGATATTCATTTTACCCTCATACAGATCCTTTCCGTTTAATTCACCTTTAACATTTGCTTTACCGATGAAATCAGTGGCGAAAAAGGCCTGTCTCAATTGCGGGTATCGCATGGCATAGGCCGACAATCCCTCCATAGTCAGGGAATCGGTCATCCTTTTGATTGCTGCGGCTTTCCGGGCTGTTTGCGCATTTGCCGTAGAACAGGCTGCAATTAAAATATGGAGATAAAAAAGAGTTTTGTACTTCATGTGCTATTTCGCTATTTAATTATGAGTTTCCAGTAACAACTGGCCTTCTTTGACATTCTTCTTTTTAAATTTCAACATCAGGTTTTCAATGATGAGGTACATAGACGGCACTACAAACAGCGTCAGGATCATCGAACTCGTTAATCCGCCAATAATTACCCAGGCCATCCCATTTTTGATTTCTGCACCAGCACCACTCGCCAGTGCAATTGGCAACATACCAAACACCATGGCCAGTGTGGTCATCAGAATTGGCCTTAGCCTTTCCCTGCCCGCTTCTATTAAAGCCTTCTCCACAGTGTAACCCTCAGCCTTCAGCTGATTCGTAAAATCTACAATCAGGATTGCATTTTTCGAGACCAGGCCAAGCAGCATAATCATTCCAATCAGCGAGAAGATGTTTAATGTTTCCATTGTCAGTGCCAGGGCCAGCAAGGCGCCAACCAGTGCTACAGGAATGGAGAAAAGAACAACAAAAGGATAAATTGCATTTTCGTATAAAGCCACCATAATCAGGTAAACCAGTACAATAGCAACCCCTAAAGCAAAAAATAAACTGCCAAATGCGTCACCCTGACTTTTGGCATCACCCAGAAACTCGACCGTTACCCCTTCAGGTAATTTCACATTGCTGATTTTCTTTTTAATAGCTGCATTCACCGACCCCGTTGGTCTGCCAGCCACATTTGAATTCACGCTGATAGATCCTAACCGGTCGCTCCTTGCCAGTACGCTCTCTCCCAAACCTTCTCTTACCTCAGCAAACTGGCTCAGTACAAAAGACTGACCATCACTATTGGTAAAAGACAGGTTGTTAACATTGTTAATATTAGAACGGTCGTATCTGTCCAGACTAACCAGGATGTCATACTCGTTTCCACCCTGTTTAAATTTGCTCTTCTTATTACCGCTGAATGAATTTTGTAAAGCTGCACCGACCTGGCTTGCATCAATTCCCAACAACGTCATCTTTTCACGGTTCAGCTTAACCTCGACCTGTTGTTTCTGATTTTTAACAGAAAGTTCAACAAATTTGGTACCCGGTACTGTAGCGATAAGGGTTTTATATTCTTCGGCAACTTTGCGGATCGCTTTAAGATCAAGACCTTTAATGCCGATCTGAATAGGCGCCTGATTAGCCCCTCCGCCTACAGAGGTAGGAACTGAGGTAATCTTTGCACCAGGAATCACTGCACTTAACTTCTGCTGAAGCTGAATACCGAAATCTTCAGCGGATATGCTCCTGTCATTTTTATCTACCATAGAAACTGTAATTTCTGCCAGATTACTGTTATTCGTGGTTCCAGCAACACTCCCACTTGTAAAACCGATGCTGGAAAAGACATTCGTTACGACCTTTTCCTTCATAATCAATTTTTCTGCCTGTTGCGTGATCATGTTGGTCTGATAAAGCGTGGTAGACGGCGCCAGCTCAAGATTGATCATTAACTCTCCCTGATCCGCAGATGGGATAAATGCAGCACCTATAAAACCAAATGGAACTAAAGAAATACTTCCAATGATCAGTAAAATGACTCCGGATAACAACCATCTTTTTTTATGGATCACAATGGTCAGCAACTTTCCATAATCATCTTTAAGTCCATCAAGAAAGCGCTCAAAACCCAGATTGAGTTTCCCCCACAAAGTTTTCTCATTTAATTTTTCAATCTTACCGAACCTGCTGGCCAGCATAGGGGTAACCGTAAAGGACACAAATAAACTCATCAGCGTAGAAAATACGACCACCAATGAAAATTCCTGGAGCAATGCACCAATAATTCCACCTGCAAAAGCAATAGGTAGGAATACAACCACATCTACTGCGGTAATTGCCAATGCTGTAAAACCAATCTCACTCCTTCCTTCCAATGCAGCTGTTCTTTTATCCGATCCCATTTCCAGGTGACGGTATATATTTTCCAGTACCACAATAGAATCATCTACCAGGATTCCCACCACTAAGGACATTGCCATCAATGTCATCAGGTTGAGCGAAAAACCAAAAAAGTACATCGCAATAAACGTTGGAATGATAGAGGACGGAAGCGCTACAAGCACAAACATAGAACTGCGGAAACTATGTAAAAAAGCGAGCATGATTACCCCTACAATGACTACTGCAAGCCCAAGATCTTCCATAACCCCATCCGCAGAACGCAGCGTATAAATACTCTGGTCCGAAGAGATACTGAATTTTAAAGCCTGGTCTTTATAAGTGGCCTGTATTTCTTCAAATTTCTTTTTAACCTGTTCACTTACATCGACCGCATTCGCATCACTTTGTTTAATAATCTGCACACCAATAGATGGAATTCCGTTAATGTGATTGATCGCTGTGGTTTTAGCAGTCGCATCGACTACTTCTGCCACATCTTTTAAATAGATACTGCCTGCCCCCGGTCTTTGCTGAACAATCAGTCCCCTGATCTGTGCAAGAGAAGCAACACTGGCGTCAAAATGTATCGACAACTGCTGATCACGCGTTTCTATACTTCCTGCGGGAAAAGACTGGTTCGCTTTACTTAACACGTCAGAGATCTGACCAATTCCTAAACCATATGACTTTAGCTTGTTCTGGTCTATATTAACTTGTATCTGACGTTCATCACCACCAACTATCGTTACCCGTCCCACACCTTTTACATTCTGCAAAATGGGAAGCAATTGCTTATCGACGAAATCATACAGTTCACGCGGGGATTTTGTAGAAGTTACCCCAGCCTTAATAACCGGTACCTCTTCTAAATTGATCTTATTGACTACAGGTTTATCTGCATTATCAGGCAAATCATTCTGAACCTGATCTGCTTTCCGCTGAATATTCCGCTCAGCCTGATCGATGTCAGTTCCACTTTTCAGCTGTATAACAACACTGGACACCCCTTCTTGCGAAGTGGATGTAATTTTATCAAGTCCTTCTACTGAAGAAAAAGCATCTTCCAGTTTTTTGGTTACTGAAGTTTCTACTTCAGCTGCTGCCGCTCCCGGATAAACAGTACTTACAGAAACTGTAGGTATTTCGATTTTTGGGAGCAAATTATAATTTAAACTAAAATAGGACTTGGTACCGAAAATAAACAGCACAGTAAACACTACAATAATTAATAAGGGCCGCTTAACGGCAATTTCGGTTATTGACATGATGATGTTTTATTTAGAGACACTAACTGGTGAGCCTTCTTTTAAATTGATTTGTCCGGAAGTAACCACAACCTCACCGGCGTTCAGGCCACTGATAACCTGGATCAGGTTATTCATTTCTATACCGGTTTTGATTGGCTTTTGGTGAACTATATTATGTTCGACAACATAAACACTCGCATCTTTGATACTTTCGGTCAATGCTTCTCTTGGGATGAGCAGGATATTTTGCTTTGTTTTTCGGGAGAAGTCAGCATAAACGAAAGTACCGGAGCGTAGTAAAGAGCCATCTTTATTATCGGCGATGATCTCTACCAGGTAATTATGTGTTTCATCTGCCTGAGGGCTGATAAAAGTGATTTTGCCATTAAAAACCTGACCCTGATAAACATCTGTTGTAATCTTAACCGACTGCCCCATCTTTGCCTGGTAAACCTCATTTTCCGTCAGCTTAAGCTGAACTTTAACCTGCGAAAGATTGACAACCGTTCCAAGCTCAGCCCCTGCATTGGCAAACACACCCTGCTCCAGCATCTTTGCTGAAATTGTACCACTGGTAGGTGCTTTGACAGACGCATCTGCTATTTGTTTTTTAAGTTGATTGACCTGATTTTCAGCATCCGTATAATTTTGGCGGATTTCGTTTACTTTCTCCCGGGTTGCTGCTTGTCCTTCCAGCAATTCTGTATAGGTCTGAAGGTCGTGGCGTAATTTGGTTGCATTGGTCTGTGCTTTTTGTAAATCAAGCTGCGTCAATTTGGTATCCATAACCGCAAGGATCTGCCCTTCATGTACATAATCACCAAGATTGAACTTCAATTGCACTATTGTCCCCCCAACTGTTGAAAGCACTTTGGCTTCCTTAAATGGTGCAAGGCTTCCTGTTTTTATCAGGTTGATTTCCTGTAGCTGTTCCTTAACTGTAGCAACTTTTACAGGTATCTTTACCACAGCAGTATTCTCCTTTGGATTTTCCTTTTCATTGAGCTTGCTTTTATTTACAGCGAGCTTAAAAATAATAAGACCGATACTGACCACGACGATCAGGATTATGATGTGTTTACGTTTCATTTTTGTTTAAAGTGAGGTATAAAATGTTTTAAGACTACCTGCCGCTTTTTCCAGGTCTAATCTGGCTTGCAGGAAACTATAGAGTGAGTTGAGGTAATTATTTTGTGCTTCTTTGATTGAGTTTTGTGTATTTAGCCACTCCGTTAAATTTTCAACACCTTTTTTATACTGCAAGTCAGTTATTTTGAATACAGATTGTGCCAGATCAATATTTCGCCGGTCGCTTTCCAGGCTGCTCTTAGCCTTAACCATTTTTGTTCTGGCATTCTGATATTCCATTTCATACTTGCCTTCATCCAGCTTTAAATTTTCAACTGCATTGAGACTTTTATACTTTGCCTGATTATACTGCGCATTGCGCTTAAAGAAATCGAACAGCGGAATGCTGAGTTTCAGTCCGATCACAGAATATGGGCTTAAATCTTTAAAGGCCGGGCCAAGCGTGTTACCAAAGCCGACAGCACCATACCTGGCATACCCGCTAAGCTTGGGAAGCGCTCCCGCTTTGATCCTCTTTTGGTCTATTTCCAAAAGTTTAGCATTCACCATGGAAAGCTGATAATCTGTCCGTTTATCCGCTAAAAACCCATTACTATCCAGATCTGGACGCACCACAGCACTCAGGCCTTCTACAGATGGGTTTTCTACCTGTAACTGTCCGGTCATCGGATACCCCATTTCATACTTAAGTTGATTTTCAGCAAGTGTCAGATTGCTTTCTGCCACACGAATCTGAGAGACTGCATTGTTATAATCTACAGTAACCTTATCCAGATCTTTTTTAAGGGTCACCCCCTTTTTTACCTGTAATGCAGAGATATCAATCTGCTTTTGGTAAGTCTCCAGGTTTTCACGCAGCAACCGCAATTGTTCCCTGTACACAATGATCTGGTAATATGCATTACCAATATTATAAATGATCGTTTCCTGGTTCTTGACGATATTCAGGCCCGCCTGCTGCTTACTGTACTTATTTGCTTTTAAACCATTTAACAATGACTGATCATAAATAGTCTGATCGAGTTGTGCCAGCCCATTGCTATTGAATTTCTGACTAAAAGCTACACGAATATCTGTTGGGCCGAATACCCCAGCCGGAATAACAGATTCCTGAACCTTTAAATTGTCTTCTAAAGTTGCTGAGACACTAACTTTAGGTAAATAATCTGAAAGTGCCTCTTTGGCTTTCGCATCAGCCGCTTTCTTTTCGTTCTCATAAACAGCTGTATTGCGGTTATGCTGTAGCCCATAATCAATGCATTCTTTCAGGTCCCACTTCTGTTGTGCAAATACATGGAGCTGTAGCAAGCACATCACTGCCAATATTATCTTTTTTTTCATATCCTGCTTAAAGACGCTTTTGCCTAACCTAAAAGGGTTAAGCAGTACTATCTTTTTGTGCAAAACTATACGGATTTAACATCCGGATTTTGATTTTGACCATGAAACGGACAAAATGAACAGTGAAATGAACAAAATGGAAAACAGGAAGTAATTGCGGGCTATTGCTCAACCCACTTTAAGAAGACCGGTGCCTTAACCCGGCCGATAATAATCTTTTCGGGGGCTTCACTTTTTGTCATGACGAAAAGCTTGCGATTGAAATAGTGTTCAATATTCGTAATAAAAGCATGGTTTATAATAAACTTCCGGTTGGCACGAAAGAATAATTGTGGATTTAGCATCGATTCCAATTGTTCAATAGTATGTTGAACTACATAGCTTTTATCATTGGAAGTATGCAAGTATACCGCACCATTTGAGGCGTAGATAAACTGAATATCCAGCACACGGACAGGAATTATTTTTTCCCGGTAATGAACGAGAATATTTTGCTTATAACCCGAATCCATCTGCACCAGGATCTTGTTCAGGTTCTGGGCATGCTGACTTTGATTAATCAAGTGTACATTAAGCCGATGATATTTTTCGAGGCTTTTCTTCACCATATCTTCTTCAATCGGTTTCAATAAGTAATCGATACTATTGGATTCAAACGCCCTGATTGCATATTCATCAAATGCAGTGCAAAAAACAATAGGTGCATTGGTTTCTACCTCTCTGAAAATCTCGAAACTCAGTCCATCCCCCAACTGGATATCAGAGAAAATGAGATCGGGAGCAGGATTTCTCTTCAACCAATCTGTTGCAGCGGCTACTGACTTTAAAACAGCCTCGACTGTAATTTCATCATTAAGGCTTTGGAGCATACTTTTCAGCTCATTTGCCGTCTTCAATTCATCTTCGATTATTACTACTCTCATTTTTGAAGTAAAGGTATAGTGACAGAGAACTTCCCATCCTCATTTAAAATTTTGATAGCCTGATTAGCCAATAACTTATAACGTTCCCGAATGTTTTTCAATCCTGTACCAGTCCCTTCGGCAGGTACTTTCTTTGGCTGAAAATTATTCACTACTGTAAGTGCCGGTGAATCATCTGTAATAATTGTCAGTTCTAATGGTTTCTCCGCTGAAATCGTATTGTGCTTAATTGCATTTTCTACCAGTAACTGTAAAGAAAGTGACGGGATCAGTAACTTTAAGTATTCCTCCTTTATATTGATAACTATCTTTAAACTATCCTCAAAACGTTCATTCATAATATACAGATATGATCTGATAAAATTAATCTCATCACTTAGTGGCGTAAGGTGATGTTCATTGAAATTTAATACATACCGGTACACAATAGCCAGCTGGATAATATAATTTTTTGTCGGCCAGTCGGGTGCAATAGTTTTGAGCGTACTCAGGGAGTTGAATAAAAAATGAGGGCTGATCTGCTGCTGTAAAGATATTAGCTGCGCACGAAGATGTGCTTGTTCAAGAATTTCATTCTCCAACTTTGTTTGCTGTAAAGCGGCATTGGTATAAATACTATAAAAGACTACATAACAAATCAGTCCCAGAAAAAAAGAGGAAACGAAATGGATTTTGAAGTCTGATAAATTGCTAAAACCAACTGCCTTATCATTTAATCTATCCGGAGGTAATACCAGGGAAAAAACATATGCTAATCCAAGAGCAAATAAAATAGACACGACTATACTCAGCAGATTCTTGGTGTAATTTTTAAGCCACGGGAATTTATGGTTAAAGAAATATCCATAAGGTAACCACGCAATCAGGATCACTCCATAATTTTGGAGTGCATAATTAAAATATTCCCAATACGCTATTTCTCTGGAGATTTCTTTGCGCAGCAGCTGGGTGCTTATTGCTAAAATACCTGAGAGGATAAAAAACCATTTAAGCTGATAGGATTTGAACATTTGCAAATGTATTTCAAAAAACCAGACGAGGGCAATATTTTAACATGGAACGGCCAAAGTCGGGGTTGAATTGTACATCAAAAGAAATATAATCGCTTCAGTTGATTAATTGTACACTTCACCAAACCATTTGAACGTTTCACTTGATTAAGAGGATTGATTACACCTAATTTACCCAACTTTGTAACCGTTGGTATACCCTGACCTGCAAATTGGATTATGAAAATTAGAATTTTGAGAATAATATTAGCAATTAAGAAATTCCTGGCTAAGGAAGCCTCAGAATTGCATCAAATCAATCAGAGAAGGAAACGCTGAACCTGATCCTATTTAATAATGAAAAAACAACTTTACATAGCCGCTACCTTACTATTATTAACATCAAACGCTATAAAAGCACAGACTGGCTTCGAACAACTGATCAAAGCCGGCCCGGACGATGCCGCCAAACTTGTTGACGCTTATGGGCGCCCGCTATTGAAAGGATTGGGCATGGGGATGAGTAGTGGCTGGACAAACACAGCAAAAACATTGGGCTTATTTCATTTTGAACTGAGGGCTACCGCTACAGCAGTCATTGTACCTACCACAGAAAGGACATTCAATGTAACGCAAATCGGTCTTTCCAGCAATATTCGTCCGGCTAATCTGAATCAGGTAATAGCCCCCACCTTTAGCGGTGATAAACATGTTAACGGCCCAGCTATGGATATTTATGATACCAACGGCCATAAACTCACGACGTTTGATATGCCAGGAGGTCTGTTTGAAGATATAGTGCCCACCCCACAATTACAGCTAACGGTAGGCCTTTTCCAGCATACAGATGTAACAGTCCGCGCCATTCCAAAGATAAAACTTAATAAAGGCATAGGTTCAGTAAGTATGATTGGTTTTGGTATCAAGCACAATCTTATCCAGGATTTTTCAAGCGGAGGGAATTCCATTCCCTTTGATTTCGCCCTTGCATTTAATTACAGCAGACTTCATTACGCTAAAAAACTGAACCTGCAACCAGATGACTTTTTAGTCCCCTCAGATCCGCAACAATCAACAGATTTTAGCCGTCAGGAAATTTATGGCAATCTGGATAACTATCTGGTTCAGGCCATTTTCTCCAAACAGCTTTCGTTCTTCACTCCTTACCTGTCTGCGGGTTACAACGTATCAAAAACAAAGGTGGGCTTAAAAGGGAACTATCCGATCATAAATGGCATAACGGAGACGCAAATATCTTACACCACTTTTACCGATCCTGTAAACATAAACGCAAATTATATCAAAGGTTTTCGTGCTGATATGGGCTTTCAGCTTAAATTCCCTGTCCTGAGACTGTTTGGATCTTATGGCGTAGCAGAAAATTACAATATGGTAAATGCTGGTATAGGTTTCGGTTTATAAACAGGAACAGTACTTATAAACGTTTTGTGCTAATAATTCAAGGTTTTGTATAAATCCTGCGCGGCATCTCCCCCTAAATTTGTCTTATACTAATTAAACAAATTCAAGAGATGTCAAAAATAATTTTAATCACCGGTGCCTCACGCGGCTTTGGTAAATTATGGGCTAAAGCCCTTTTAAAACGTGGCGATAAAGTAGCCGCAACTGCCAGAAATATTGAAGATTTAAACGACCTGGTCTCAGAATTCGGAAACTCAGTTTTCCCTGTAAAACTGAATGTTGATGATAGAGAAGCCTGTTTTGAAGCCGTACAAAAAGTTAAAGATCACTTTGGCAGAATTGATGTACTGGTTAACAATGCCGGTTTTGGTTTATTCGGAGCAATTGAAGAAACTAACGAACAGCAAGCACGTGCACAAATGGAAACTAACTTTTTCGGTGTACTTTGGCTAAGTCAGGCTATAGTGCCAGTAATGAGAGCACAAAAAAGCGGACACATTATCCAGGTTTCCAGTTTCCTGGGCTTAATTACCCTACCCGTTTTAGGCCTTTACAATGCCTCAAAATATGCCGTTAATGGACTAAGTGAGACCCTGGCTACTGAAGTTAAAAGCTTTGGGATCAATGTTAGCCTGATTGAACCTAATGGCTTCTCTACAGACTGGTCAGGAGCATCATCTATCAGAACTGAAGCCAACGAAGTTTACAATCCGTTAAAAAAGGCATTTTCAGAGGGAGCGACACCAGAAAGTTGGGGTAATCCGGAAACAACCGTACCAGCATTCCTTCAATTAATTGATAGCGAAAACCCTCCATTACACTTCCTGCTCGGTAAAATCGCTTACCCCGCAGTTCAGCAGGTTTATACACAGCGCCTTGCAGAATTTGAAGAGTGGAAAGATGTTGCTGTAGCAGCTCACGGATACTAATTAACCCTTTAATTATACCTGCACAATCTACCTCCTTAATTTTGTAGATTGTGCTTTTATTATTTCAGCCATGAAACATTATAAAATCCTTAGTGAATTACATAAAGAGAACGGATTTCCACCACCAGAAAATCCGCTATTCAGCATTTATGAATGTAACAGCCAGCTTTGTACCATTGGTAACCGGGAATTTACGACCGATTTTTATGTAATTGGCCTGAAGAAAGTTATAGCCGGTGTAATCAAATACGGACGCACAAAATATGATCATGAATGTGGTTCTATGCTATTTTTCAAACCACGGCAAGTAATTGAAATGCGGGATCTTGAACTCGAAGAAGAAGCTTTCCTGATATTTATTCATGAAGATTTTTTAAATGGTCATGCTCTTCATCAGGATATTAAAAAGTATCACTACTTCGATTACGAGATCAATGAAGCATTGCACCTCACTCCAAGGGAAGAAAAAACAATATGGGAATTGTATCACAAAATTGAAAATGAATACTGTGACAATCAGGATGAATATAGCCGGGAGATTATCCTGGCAAATGTAGACACCATGCTAAAATATGCCCAGCGTTTTTACAAAAGACAGTTTATCAATCGTACAGATATTTCTGCCAGAACAGTAACAAAATTTAATGAAGAATTAGCGCATTATGTTGAAAGTGGATTTTTAGACACTAAGGGGCTGCCTTCAGTGAATGCTATCGCAGAAAAACTAAATATATCGCCAGGTTATTTAAGTAACCTGTTAAAAGTGGAAAGTGGGAAAACCGCATTAGAACACATTCATATTTACCTGATTTCTGAGGCAAAAAACCGGCTGATTGGCAAAGATCAAAATATATCTGAAATTGCTTATGCCCTGGGTTTTGAAAATTTATCTTATTTTTCAAGATTATTTAAAAAAGAAGTTGGCGTTAGTCCAAATAGCTTTAAAAAGCAAATGACCAATTAGATGACAGGAACAGATTTCGCAAATAGATTACTTCAGAACATACAAACATCTTTAACACTAAGATCCCGCATTCCATATCTTGATATGTTAAAGGAATTAAAACAAGGTGGTATGTCAATATCAGCTGATACTTTAAACACCTCATCAAACTTTGGAAGCTTTGATCGTGCCTTAAAAGATGTATTAACTATACTTCACAACACACATAGTCAATTTATACCACCACCTGATATTTTACCATTACCACTCACACAAATCCACCAGAACCTGACTGATAACCTTAACCTGCTAAGTAAAATACTTCAGGATTATATAAACGATACAGAATCAGGTTCATGGCTTCTTTTTGATAAATTAGAGACGATTAACCTCGCATCCGTTTAACTAACAGGTTCCATCTGATTATGAACGTCCATATAATTTAACTAAATCATGTAAATAAACACGTATAGCATCATTCAACTCCCTGGACTTTACCCGCCATACCCAATTCCGCTTAATCGAAGCAGGAACATTCATCCTTGCTTTTGCCCCTTTGTTCAAAATATCCTGTACCGGAACGATGACAACATTGGCAGTTGATGCATAAGCTAACCTGATCAATACGTGCGCGATGTTTCCCTTAGAAACTTTTGAACCCGTATAACTGTTAATTCTTGCTTTGTCATCCTGATTAATATCTTTTTCATACCAGTTTCTGGTTGTATTGTTATCATGGGTTCCCGTATAAACCAGGCAATTGACCGAAGTAAAATTATGGGGTGCATGAACGGACGCCGGGCTATCTTCTCCAAAAGCAAACTGTAAGACCTTCATCCCAGGCAGCTCATAGTGGTCACGGAGCGCTACCACCTCTACATCAATTTCCCCCAGATCTTCTGCAATAAAAGGGATATTTCCAAATTGTGCGGCTAGAAAATCGAAAACCTGCCTTCCCGGCCCCTTTTTCCAACTGCCAAATTTTGCAGAACTGCTTCCCGCGGGAACTTCCCAATAAGATGAAAACGCACGAAAATGATCCAGGCGGATTAAGTCATACAAATCAATATTTCTCCTTATTCTTTGCACCCACCAGTCATATTTTGACTTTTCCATCGCTTTCCAATTATAAACTGGCATCCCCCAAAGCTGTCCATCGGCATTAAAATAATCTGGCGGAACCCCGGCGACGCCCTTCATCTCTCCTGAAGAACTGATTTCAAACAGCTCCTGGTTAGCCCACACATCACAGGAATCCAGTGCAGCATAAAATGGAAGATCACCAATTAACTTTATATTTAAGCTCACTGCATATGCCTTCAATTCTTTCCATTGCCTGAAGAATATAAACTGATACCATTTAACCTCATTTATTTCATCCTCATGCTGAGCTTTAAATTCTGATAAAGCAGACAAATCCTTGTTTTTCAACTCAGAAGGCCATTCATACCACGGTTTATCAGCATTTAAAGTCTTTAGTACTTCATACACTGCATAGTCTTCCAGCCAGTAAGCCTGGCTGGAAGAAAAGTCTGAAAACTCCTGACCCTTCCCCTCAAACTTTTGTTTAAACTGCTCATAAGCTAAGTTTAACAATCTCTTTTTCTTTTGAACGACCGAAGCAAAATTGACTTTTCTTTTGACCTTCAGGTGCTTTGTTTTAAAATCATCATTCTCCAGCAGTCCATCTTTGATTAAGAGTTCCGGACTAATTAAAACAGGATTTGCAGCCATGACCGAACTGGAGGCATACGGAGAATAAGCTTGCGTATCCAGCACAGGATTTAAAGGTAATATCTGCCAGTATTTTTGACCAGAAGCGGCTAAAAAATCAATAAAATTAATTGCTTCCGGGCCAAGGTCACCAATACCAAATGCAGAAGGCAATGAAGTAATATGCATTAAAATCCCGGCGCCCCTTTCCTGATGTTCAACTTTTTGATGCAGGATGCCAAATGGTACAGATTTAAAAACATCCTGTAACACAAGAACACTATCCTTAACTTCACAGCTCTGATTCTCTATTAAATCAACATAAGCCAACGGAGCCTCCGCAGGTAAAACAACCTGAGTATCCCCTAACCCGAAATGCAAACTCTTCTGCTCAGTTAATAGCGCTGCAACATTCACAGGCACTACAAATATTGCCCAGTCCGTTTGATATCTGCGTGCAAAAGCAATAAAATCAGCTGCATGCGTACCAGTAACCTTTAGCGGGATATATAATCCGGATCTGAATAACTCAGCATATTCCGCTCTGAACTTTAGCAGTTTCTGCAAAATCAGTAATTTGATTTCTCCTGCCGAGCTTTCCTGCCACAATAATTTGATATTGAATGATTTTTTTAAAAAATCCTCCATATACTGTTTGCGTAGCCCATAATCTACAGCCCTGCGGTTATCAGGATCTACCATACTAAAATCCCAAAGCTCCGTACCCTGGTAAGTATCAGGAATCCCCGGAACCCCATGTTTAAGAATTAAAGAAGACAATGATTTCACCATGCCCAAATGTGCTAGTCTTCGGAAAAAATCAATGAAAACAGACCAGAATTCACGTTGAGTATCGAGAATTCTGACCACAAATGCACTGGTTGCAGCCTCATACTCTGCGTCCGGATTCTCCCACCCGGATTTCTCTTTAGCCTCACGTAAGGCTTTTTGCATATAGTCAAGAAACCTGTTTTGATAAACCTCACGGTCTTCCCGCTCATCATAAGTTGACACCAGGGTCTGATAAATGAAATAGGTATCATTTTCATCAGGAGCAGCTCCATCCGTTGCATTTAACACGTTCCAATCCTTCACCTGCTGCAACCATTCTCCTCTGAGATCAGTAAGGATGCTCAGCCTTGCCCTGGCATCTTCTCCACGCTTAGTATCATGCGTAGCAGTAGAATTCATAGTCAATGGCCAGTTTTCACCTCTGTTCAGGACAGCCTCATGAAAATCTGCCACCTTTAATCCAAAAACTGCCGGAGAATCTCCAACTTCATTATTGCCGATATGCCTGCTGTAAGTATACATTAAAGTATCCTCCACACCTTTAGCCATTAACGGCCCGGAGAATTGCATCAATCTTTGATAAAAAGATATGTGATCATAAAGCAGTGCTTTTTTTATCAATTGAACCGGCTTTAATAATTCTTTATCTTTTTCCAATTCTGCAAACAGCTTTTCCATAGCCTCCATTTCCTGCTGTGGCAGTGGATAAGCATTTCCATAAAACCGGTAAACCGGGCATAGAATTAAAAGTTCAGAGATGATGTGTTTAAATACCCCGAAATCTCCGGTTGCCAGTCGTTCTGATCCTTCCGGTAAAATATTCAGCAAAAGCTGGAAGAGATTTTCAAGCTCCCCCTGCATCGCAGTACTTAGAATTTTACGTTTCTTTTCATGGATCTGTTCTTCAACAAGCTGATGGTCATCAGTCAGATTTTTATAAAATTTATCAAACTTCTTTTCCGACTGCTCATTGGTATACAACTGGTTGGCTAGTCCAAGGTAATCATATCCTGTAGTCCCCTGTATGGGCCATTCTGTAGGTAAAACCTCTCCAGGCTCTAAAATTTTCTCTGCGACGATATAAACATCCTCCCCACAAAGCGCTCTTAAATTTTCCAGGTACTGCATCGGATCAAAAAGCCCGTCGATATGATCGATCCTCAATCCCTGGAATATCTTCTGGTCTATAAGCTCTTTAATTAAAACATGAAAATCGTCAAAAGTAGCCTTCGATTGCATATTCAGACAAATCAAGCTATTCACCGTAAAAAAACGGCGGTAATTCATGCGTTCGTTGCTTTCCTGATAAGAACATAAACGGTAAAACTGCTGCCCGGTTATCTCCTGCATCGAACCTTTCAGGTCAGTACCTTTTCTCAATGGCCAGTAACTCTCGTTATATTTTAAAAACCATGCTCCTTTTTGCTTTACTAGTGAAAACTTTTCATTCGCGATCTCTTCCGCTAAACCAGCTCCCAGAAAAGGCGCCATTAATGGTTCTTTTGCCAAATCCTTTGAGATAATATCAAAATGATTTCTGTATTTTGACTGCTCCCCCTTTTTTAACACGTCCATTAGCCATGGATTCCGGTAATCATAAGCCATATGATTGGGTACAATGTCTTGTATCCAGCCCATTTTTACAGCAGCCAGCTCTTTAGCGATTAATTTAAGTTCCGCTAACGAACCGATCTCCGGATTAATCTGTATTGGATTGATGCCATCATAACCATGCATACTTCCAGGAACAGCGGTGAAAATTGGCGAAGCATAAATTGTCTTTACACCTAACTGATGCAAATAAGGGATCAATTTACGAAAATCATTAAAAGTAAAATCCGCATGAAATTGAATGCGGTAAGTAGAGATCGGATTAAACATATTTAGCGGAATAAGCTATGAAAGATTCTGGGGATACAATAATCTGGTGATTAAGATCGGCTGATGAAGGTTCGCCGGGGCCAAGCCATATTAAAGATGCAGAGTTAATCAACTCCTTTAAAATACTGATATGATCAGGAATATCGAGCACCAGTTGTTCAGTTGAAAAATTGAGCACACACCAGATAAGCTCAGTCGGGTCAGCACATTTTCTTTCCAGCAACAAAGAATTTTGTGCCTCCAGCACACTGACTTCCGGAGATTCATGGGCAATAAAGCTGAAGTACTTTTTACGCAGAGAAATCAACTGCTGATAATAGCGGAAAATACAAGCATGCCGGTGTTCACCAATCAGTTCCCAATTTAGCCGGGATTGATTAAAAGTACCTTCATCCTGCGGATCAGGTGTTTCTCCCTGATCAAACATCGCTGCAAACTCTTCAGCTCTGCCATTCCTGACCTGCGTAATCAACTCCGGGTCTGAATGGTCTACGAAATAAAGGAACGGGTTAGTCTCTCCCCATTCCTCTCCCATAAATAATAAAGGTAAAAAAGGAGAAAACAGTACAGCGCCAGCCATTAGTTTACACATTTCAAAGCTGAAGAGCTTACTTGTACGTTCTCCCAGCATCCTGTTACCAATCTGATCATGGTTCTGAGAAAAGACAACAAACTGATTGTCATTCTTTCCAAATGCCTTGCGTCCAAATGTTTTTTCACGTACAACTGAGTACATACCTGTATAAACATAAGCGTCTATATAAGATTTCGCAAGATGCTGTATACCGGAAAAATCTTCATAATAACCCCTGGCAGGCTCACCAGCAGTTACCCGTAACGCATGGTGAAACTCATCCACCCACTGCGCATCCATTCCTAAACCATTCTCCCCAATTGCAGTGATATAGCGTGGATCATTCAAATCACATTCTGCAATCAGGTAATGTTTACGTCCGGTTTTTTCCAGTAATAAACTTGTATGGCACCTGATTTCTTCCAGAATATGCAACGCGCCAAAATCCTTGATTGCATGAACTGCATCAAGTCTTAAAGCATCAATGTGAAAATCACGGAACCACATCAGTACATTTTCTATGAAGTAATTCCTGACCCCATCACTTCCCTGGTCATCAAAATTGACAGCATTGCCCCAGGGCGTTTTATATTTATCTGTAAAATACGGCCCAAAAGCACTTAGATAATTTCCCTCAGGGCCAACATGGTTATAAACCACATCTAAAACCACTGCAAGTCCTTTCTGGTGACATACATCGACCAACTCCTGCAAACCGGCCGCACCTCCATACGATTCCTGAACTGAAAAAGGAAAAACACCATCATATCCCCAATTCCGCTTTCCTGGAAATGAAGCGACAGGCATCAGCTCAATTGCTGTAATCCCAAGCTCAATTAAGTGGTCAATATGATTGATAATTCCCTTAAAAGTACCTTCACTACTAAAAGCAGCAGTGTGTATTTCATAAAAAATATAATCTTGCAAAGGGATGTTTTCCCACGAAGAGTCTGTCCAGTTATAAGCGGTGTTGATGGCCAGAGAACCGCCATGTACACCGTCAGGCTGCGCTAAAGAAGCAGGGTCGGCCAAACGTTTTTCCTTATCTATTACAAACCAGTACAAATCACCAGGTTTGATCAGTGCTGTGCAAAGCGACCAGTAGCCAGCTAAATCAGGTTTAAGCTCCAATAGTAATGTTTCGGTAGCTATGGAAACCTGTGTGGCGCCTGGTGCCCAAACTTTAACTACTGCCTCGTTAAGAGGATTAAAATTTACACCGATGCCTCTTTTTAATATTTCCATATGTAGCTGATTTCTCTCTTTTAGTTGATTTAAGAACACCATGTCCCAAAAAGAGTTTTAAGATTTTTACTCCTGTATTTAATTTCCGGAGCGCGGATCTGTCCGGCTCCCGGACGATTTCGCCAGCGTGCCCATTTTCCCCTTTCCTGAAATTTAACATTTAGGTAGATTTATATAGTTGAAACAATTAAACCATGAAAAAACCCCTTTATAAACGAAGAACAATACGGGTATTAGCCATCCTGCTGCTTTGTTTTGGTATCCTGCAACTCTTCAGGCCCGAATTAAAAAAGCAACCTGTAACCGCAGATTTTAACGGCCCCGAAAATGTAAAGGCTATTTTAAAAACAGCCTGTTATGACTGTCATTCCAATGAACCAGATCTCAAATGGTTTGATCATCTTCAACCAGCCTACAGTATTGCACTCGCGGATATTGAAGAAGGCAAAGCGGGCCTTAACTTTTCTGAATGGGGCAACATGGCACCAGGCGATCAGAAAGCCAGGCTATTTGAAATCCTTAACCAGATCACTACAGGAAGCATGCCATTGAAAAGTTACCAGGTACTGCACCGTTCAGCGAACCTGGATCCGGCTGAGATAGTTATTGTCAAAAACTACGTTGCAGGTATGATTAAAGACCATCCCGCAGATACTGCCCTGATCAATACAGCGAATAAACAATTCAATAACTGGAATGAACAGCACCTTAAAGCAGAGAAACTGCCAGAAACACTGACTGGTGTTCCTTATCAGCCCGGCTATAAAAACTGGCAGGTGGTGAGCACAACTGATCGGATTGACAATAATACCATGCGGGTAATCTTTGGAAACCCTGTTGCCATTAAAGCCATAGCTGAACATCAGATTAACCCGTGGCCAGAAGGAACTATTTTCGCTAAAGTTGCATGGGATAAACTACAGGATGCCGATGGAAATGTCAAAACAGGTGCGTTCAAGCAAGTAGAATATATGATTAAAGACAGTAAGAAATATAAGGATACAAAAGGCTGGGGCTGGGCAAGGTTCAAAACAATGAAACTGCTGCCTTATGGTAAAAACATTGGATACGCAACTGAATGTGTCAACTGTCACCGCCCGATGTCCAATAATGATTTTGTATTCACCCTTCCAGTTAAACATTAAACTATGCAATTCAAAATGCAATATTCAGCCTTTATCTTACTATTGCTAAGCGCAATGGGCTGTCAGCAACAAAATAATCATGCAGGTGAATTAAATAAAGCCGCAGGCCTGCCGGAGCAATTACACTTCAATCAATTGGGGCTGAAAGTAATTACCTCTATGATCAGCAAAAAAGAAGCTACTATGTCAACGCTGTATGGGAATGATCTCGCTTTAAAATATGCAAAATCAAAAGAGGACAGTACCGTTGGAGGTATGGTATTTGCACTGGTTACCTGGAAACAGCAGGACGACGAGAGATGGTTTGGTGCAAAAATCCCGGGGCAATTTCAAAGTGTCGAGACGGTAACTACCAGAGCGGATGGAAACGCTATCCAAACTACCTATAAAATTGATAAAGGAGAAAAATTAAACATCAATTCCATGACCGAAAAAGACCGGATAAAATATATCTTAGCCCAAAAAGCGTCAGTAATGCCTTAAATCAGTTCATGTTATCCAGCAAAATCAATTATTCAGCGCATAAATCAGTCTTTTTTGTCCCGGCAAAAATCATTTGGTTCAGCTCCTTATTTATGGGCATACTTGCCTCTATACCAAAAATCCTGCAACTTCATGTAACTGCTGTAGAATTGGCTGTAGACGCTTCTATTGCTTTTTTATTCTCTCTTTCTACCTGGTATTTCAACATTTACGGCTTACCGAAGTTTTCCAATATCCCGGTAACCAACAGGTTTTTTAATCTCAGGTTGCTTTACAGTATCTTCTTTGGAATCGTGCTGATGCTGATTCTTGTTGGTATTCACCAGGTATTATTTCCAGGATATCATTTTCAATCTATGATCTTAATGTATCAATTCCGCGGCATACTGATCAACCTGACTATCTATATGTTCTTATATTTTTTATATCAAACCTATAGGAATCATCAAATTGAACTGGAGCTGGAACGTGTTAAAGCTGATCACCTGACTGCACAATATGAATCACTAAAACAGCAAGTTAACCCGCATTTTCTCTTTAATAGCTTGAATACATTAAAGTCAATGGTGGAAATTGAAGACAAGCATAGTGCTGAATTTATTTTAAACCTCTCAGATTTTTACAGATTTACCCTGGAAAAACGAAAGCAGGATGTTATTCCCTTAGCAGAAGAATTAAGCATCTTGCATTCGTATATGTTTTTATTAAGTGCCCGGTTTGAAGAAGGGATCATTTTCGACGATCAGATACCTGAAAGCTATTCCACCTCCTTAATCCCACCATTTACCCTGCAATTATTAGTAGAAAACTGCATCAAACATAATGTAGTTTCACTCGAACAACCGTTAACTATCTTCTTATCTGTCAATAAAGATATGCTTTGCATTCAGAACAATTTGCAGCTAAAAATGAATCCGGACCCCTCTTTAAAAATGGGACTGGAAAATATAAACCAGCGCTACCAGCATCTGAATGGGAAAAACATAGAAATAGAAGAAAATCCCGGATCATTTACTGTTAAACTTCCACTGATATGAATATCGTAATCATAGAAGATGAGATCAAAACGGCTAAAGCATTGGCCAAAATGATCCTGTTAATCCAGCCCTCTGCTCAGATTGCTGCGACTATTCAAAGCGTTAAAACGGCAGTAGCTTATCTTTCGGAGAATGCCAATCCTGATCTGATCTTCATGGATGTTCAATTAGCTGATGGCAATTGTTTTGAAATTTTCAAACAGGTTCAGGTGCTCTCCCCTGTTATCTTTTGTACAGCTTTTGATGAATATGCGATGGATGCTTTTAAGGCAAATGGTGTGGATTATATTTTAAAACCTTTCTCAACTGAGAGTCTCCAAAGTGCGTTTGAAAAAGTAGCCCTGCTTAAGAATTTTTTCCAGGTCAACGAACAGGCTTCACTTCAAATCAATAAGCTACTGGATCCGGCCGGTAAAACAGGGTTTTTAGTTTTTAAAAACAATAAATACAGCACCATACAAACTCACGATATTGCCTGCTTTTATATCCGTGATGAAATCACGACGCTGGTCACTGTTAACAGTGAAGAATACGCAATTTCACAATCGCTGGAAGAACTTTACAAAGTGCTGAACCCGAAACAATTCTTTCGGATCAATCGTCAGTACTTGATTAGTTATAGTGCCGTTAAAGAAGTAGAACACTACTTTGCCCGTAAATTGCTTGTTAAACTGAATATTTCCACTGCTGAACAATTGATCATAGGAAAAGATAAAGCCACCTTATTCTTAAACTGGCTGGATAACCGGTAAGAAAGAGTTTAAATAACAAAAGCCCCCCGCAACTCAAAAACGGGAGGCCTTTAACCAGCATAGCGATGAATTTATTTCCTCACTTTAACATTGATGTTTTTATCATAGTATACAATATGATTGTTATACTTCAATTTGATCTTTTTATAGACTCCTGCTTCAATTTTATTCACAGAGACAAAGAAAGTACCTTTTTGACCATCCAACCAGCTTAAATAGGTTTTCATCTGCTTCTCAGGTACATCTTCCTTATTGATCATCTTTAAGGGAACATCCACGTTATTTGCATCAACCAGGAAAAGCGCTATCTTTTTATTATTAGCTGCAATTCCTTCATTGACGCCCACATTTTCGATGTCTATCAAGTTATATTCATAAAACTCAGATGCAGGATAAATGAATAGATTATTGGCCGAAAAGCCTACCGATTTGATAAACGGTTCCGGATCGTAAGGTGAAATTTTAAGCTTATAAGTCTTAACACTTCCATCATGTCCTGTTACATTGAATGTGGTCTGTTCATTGAACAGCACCTTTGTTCCGGAAGCTGGTTTTACCGTACTTCCTTCAGACAGTTTAATGACCGGAGCAATACTGTCCGGTAACTTTTGTTCTGGTGGCCAGTAGAAATAAATCTCATTATTAGCGGTGATTGCTCCTTTAATAGGCTCTCCTGTCGCATCATTAGTGACGAAACTTAACATATCCGTGGTGTAAATTTTACTGTCCTCTTTCTTACAGGATGATAATATGGATAAGAGTATCAATAAACTGAATACAATTTGTGTGACTCTTAATCTACTGTATATAAATCTCATGGTTTTATTAATAATTTAAAGGCAAAGCCTGTATATGATCTGATTTTTAGTTTTTTGCTCTGACAGTGACGTAAGAAAATCCTGTTTTAGGTGGAAACCCTTCAAATAATGCCGTAGGGATATAATCTCCCGGAGGTACATTTTCAGGAACACGGATTACAGCTTCACTTAAAGTATAGGAAACAATAGGCAATAGTGTTTTTACCCCGTTCACCATAATACTGAACTCAGTGAAATTCTTGAATACGGAATTATAAGAGCGTTCGATAATAAAAGTCTCACCCTGATTCACAATCTTATTCCCTAATAACCAGCCTGGTCTGCCGAAAACCAATTCTACTGGTTTTTTCATTTCTATTTCTAACTTCAAAAACTTCACTCTTACTTTATAAACGCCCGGCTGCATATCCAGCGGCATTTGTCTGTCTATAGAATAAAAAACTTTCCCGTCTTTTTTGATCACAGAAGAAACATATTCACCACCTTTAGAGAGTACAGTTTCTTTCCCATCAGCGGCAATAAGCGTCATTTTAACCTCGTCAAACAAGGTTCTCTCAAAGTTTCCAGTGATTGTTATCGAACTGCCAATATTGATTTTAGCAATATCATCAGTTGATAATTCATCTACAACCAGTGGCGTTTTTTGCTGTACAACGATGATCAGTTTATAAGTGGTTACACTTTTATCACTGCCTGTTACCTCGTAAGTTGTTTTTTCATCCAGTATATCTACCCGTTGCGGAGTATTTTTAAGGGTTGCACCAGCCGAAAGCGTGATCTTCGGTTCAATAAATGTCAAACCATATTGTAAGGGAATATAAATAGTAACGGTTTTTTCAATGTCGTCAACAACCCCATGGATATCATTTTCAGGTAACGATACCGTATAAGTCAGAATTTTGCTGTTAGGTTCTGGTGTTGGGTCATTGGATTTAGTGCAGGCCGGGGTCAATAAGACAAATACGGCGCAGCATGCAGAGATCAGGTAATTTAGTTTCATTTTTTTAATTGTAATCATTAGAATTTGGTGCTGCCTTTTGGTAATAGAATGAAGTCGAATGTCAGGAACATTTTGGGGGTGTCTTTAAACATCTTATCTGCCGTTAAAACATCTTTATAGCAGCTTATAATCTTTATTTTAGCATAATTCCCTTTTGCGGTACGCAGAATAATTGTCCTGGTTTCGGGCATGGCGTAAGCCACATGTTTTTTATCAATTGCACCGCCACCTCTGATCGTTCCTCCATAGTCGTAGAGATACCAGCCAACACCTTCTCCGAATGCACCGGCATCATCCGATCCTACTGCCCTGCTTTTTGTTTTAAACTCGGAATCCGCGGGTATTGTTGTGACCTGGTCAAAAGGGAGCGGGAGAATCAGGATTCCGCCATTGCCCCCACCTCTAAAACCTTTATTGCTTTTATCAGTACTGCTGTTCCCTTCCAGAAAACTATTGAAAATACCGTCAAACGCGATATCCCAATCTGCTGTTTTTGCCTGATCAGGACTGATTGCTTTGTTATTTTCCAGGCTGTAGTAAAATGGAGGAGTTACACCTGCGTATAATGCGTCCTCTTTAGTAATTTGTAAGTTGGTGATACGTGTCAGTGTATTAAAAGGAGCTGTTCCTTTAAATGGCTCTTCAGTAACAGGCTTCTGTGGGGTATCTGGCTGAACATCATTTTCTTTTGAACAAGAAGAAAACATAAAAACAAGCAGTGCCAAAGAAGATATTATCGGTATTCTATTGGTAGTTACACTTTTCATATTGTGTTTTGTGTGGTGAATAATGCCTCTTTTGAGGTTGTTATACAGGATTTAGTTCGCTATTTAAAACGATTCTAATTAATGTGCCGCAAACCTATATAAAGACTTCTGTAAATATTTGTTCAATCTGTATTATCTTTTATTCAATGTGTATTATCTTTTGTGCTATCTGTATTAGCTTTTATTCAATCCGTATTTATTGATATATTGCGTGAATTATTTATCTCATGAAGAAATAGCAGTTATTTTATGGACATTGTTAAAATACCGAAGAAACTAAGGGACATACTGGATACTTTAAGAAGCGGACAAATAGAGTCCGGGTTAGCGCAGCTTGCAGAAATAAAAGAATTTGAACCGCAAAAAGCTATTGTTTTAGCAGAATTTAACTACTTCAGCAGCAATTATGAGTTAGCGATGGTAAATGATGAAAAGGCTTTACCATTTGATGAACAATGGTACGCAGGAAACATCTTATCTGAACACTTCTTTGCTTATACAAGCGCGGCCATTATAAGTAATCATCAAAAAAGAGCAGAAAACTTCTACAAAACATACCTGGCTGAAAAGAAACAATCAGATTTGGAAGATTATCGCTTTAATACCTATAAACACCAGGTGAGTCAGCATCTGGCAAAACTTAAGGGGAAAAAGAACCTGACAATTGATCCCGCACCACTTAAAGTTATTAAGGATGGGAAAGAAATGACCGGCTTTATTGCACAATTAAAAAAATACAAACCTAAATTAACACATGACAGCGTTAAAGGAGCAGAATATTTGCTTAGTTTTATGTTTGAAGAAGGAAATACAGACGAAAGTTTAGCATATTATGAAAAGTATGCAGAAGAATTAACCAATGGAGACAATCACCTGCATGCCGCAAGGCTTTTCTTGTTAACGGGTGAGCTTGAAAAAGCAAAAACGGCAATCAGGAATTATGTGAAAATATGGTATCCGGTTGAGTACATTCAAATTACACCGATGCGGCTTTGGGAATTTGAAGACTTATATCCAATTTTGACCAAAGAATTCAAGGAAGAGATATTGCGGATACCAAAAGCAAGATCATAAAATGGACTATTTGATTATTGGAGATATTCACGGTTGTTTTTTTACTTTTTCGGAGTTGTTAAAGCACTGGAATAAAGAAAAATAATACTTCATTGCTGTAGGAGACTTGATTGACCGCGGAAAGGGCGAATAATAATTTCGCCCACATCAACATTTGCCGGCGTAGTTATTTCTTCTCCCTCCTGATCATACTCAGAAAAACCGGGGTAATCCCCAGATAAGAAGCAATTTGTTTTTGAGCAATCCGCTGCTCTAACCCCGGATACTGTTTCTTGAAAATCCTGTAACGCTCATGGGCTGGCTTTGAAAGGATTTTGGTAATCCGTCTTTGATAAGAGCTAAAGCCATTTTGATATAATATCCGAAAGAATCTTTCGAGTTTTGGAACCGTTATATATAGATTTTCCAATGCTTCATGTGTCAGAAAAACCACTTCAGTACCCTCTTCTAGTGCAGCGATCGCGTAAAATGACTTTTGACCTGATGCAAAACTACTTAGATCTGCACACCACCAATCCTCCGGACAAAAGAGAATATTATGTTCCGCCCCATCCTCAGTATGATGAAACATGCGTAAACTTCCTTTATTTACAAAATAAATATGTTTACAGACCTCACCAGTGTTAAGCAAACTCTCATTTTTCTTTAGCTTTTTTGATTTGAGCTTCTGCTGGATCAATAGCATTTCTGAATTTTCAAGTTTGATATGTTTCGCCAGGTTTTCAAAAAAGAGCTCGTACATTTTTTAGCAGATTGAATTCAAATGTACGGCTCTTAAAGCTTTATCCCAACGGCCCAAAGAAACTTACCAGGCGTGTAATTTGATAATTCTCATTAAATTCAAAATAGTCGAAGCCTTCTCTTGTTTCTCCATTGATGTCAACTAAAAATTAAATTAGTTTAACAAATAACTAAACCCGGTCTATTCTGGACAATCCCGATTTAATCCTGGTCAGTTCCCCTAACAAAGCCGTTACAGGAACAAGATTTTTACCTGTAAGCAGCGAAACCTTTGCTACTGCAAAATTCAGTGTTTCAATCTCTGTTTCCCGTTTATTTAAGATGTCCTGATACGTTGATATTTTCTGTCCATCAGACATTTTACTGATAGCAATTACATTTTGCAGTACTTCATCCATGGTTAAATCAATACCATTTTCATTTGCCACAGCTATACATTCATTAATTACTGTTTTTGCAATTTCCAATGCAGCTTCATTGCGATGAAAAACACCATTATCGATTTCCAGTAAAGGACAGATGGAGTTAAACACACAATTGCTGATTACTTTTTTCCAGATTACTTTCTGAATATCTGGTTCTTCCCTAAAAGAAAATACAGCGGTATTCAATTCATTAACAAGGTGATGCAGAACTTCATTTGATCCTTTAATTAAACCAACCGGTGAAGGTGCAACAAGTCTGAATCTTACTTTATGCGCAGATACGGACTGGCTCGTTGCCAATAATACACATCTGTACAATTCAGTAAAACCCAGCTTAATAAAGCTATCTTCAATATGTAATCCATTCTGAAGAAAAACTATCGGTGTATTCTTTGCCTTTGATTTAAGCTTTTCAGCCAATTTCTCATTTCCAAAGGATTTGTTCGTTAACAATATCATACCATCAAGTGCGGTATAATTACTCAAAGAGCTTATAGTTATTCCGGCCTGCAAAGTACCGCCTTCCACTTCTACCTCCATATTTTCCGTATAATCAGGTTGACCGTCAACACTCCCCCTGATTATAATTACGTCCTTACCTTTTCCACTTAAAGCGACTGCTAAAGCTTTTGCAATGACACCATTCCCAATAATATATATAGCTTTAGCCAGGCTCTCCGTATTCATTGCTTCCATATCGTTTCTATTATTTTATATAAAATTGTATTACAAACCCTTAGCCTCTCTCAGAGATTTTTGTTCTTGAACTCTGGTAAGCAATGATTTTTTGTCCAGCAGCAATTCCCATTCTTCAATAGCTTTCCAGAGATTGTATTTTGCTTCTGAAATCACACTTTCAACGGCCGCATCAACACAAAAGACTGTCTGAATTCAAGCGGGGAAACTTTGACCTTAGTTTTAAAGAGTCTGCTGAATGATTGGGGATGCTCAAAACCCAGACTATAAGCAATCTCTGCAACTGTAAGCTGACTTGTACTGAGTATATCCTTTGCCTTATCAATCAGCTTATTATGAATATGCTGCTGCGTAGTTTGCCCTGTTAAAGAACGCAGCATATCATTTAAATACCGTGGAGAAACCTTCAGATAATTTGCAATCTCAATCACAGCAGGCAAACCATTTACAAGAGGTTTATCCATACTGAAAATATCCAGTAAATAAGCTTCCATTTCAGCAATAAGATCATGATGCACTATTTTCCTGGTGATAAACTGCCGGCCGTAAAAACGATTGCTATAGTTAAGCAGTACCTCAATCTGCGAGATCAGCACATCCTGGCTAAAATGATCAATATTAGTATCCAGTTCCATTGCGATGTTATCAAAAACTGAGAAGATTATTTTTTTCTCCTTATCAGACAAATACAAGGCCTCAGCTACCGAATAGGAAAAGAAACCATATTTGGCAATCTGCTTGCCCAAAGGATAATTCCTTATAAAATCCGGGTGAAATAATAAAGTATAACCACTGTAATCTTTCTCCTCACTTGCCGCAGCAATCAGTTGATTTGGTGCCGTGAATGACAGCCCACCCTCCTCAAAGTCATAATGTCCCTGTCCATACCTGATTTGTCCTGCAAAATGTTCCTTAAAAGAGATCTTAAAAAAATTAAGTATATAACCCTTACCTACTTCAGCAGTATCTACTTTGATATCTTTATAGTTTACCAGCGCAATTAAAGGGTGTAACGGCTTATCCAAACCCAGCGCCGTAAGAAGTGCCGATATACTTTGGAAATTAACTGGCTGTGGATTTTCCTTTGTCATGAGATGAAATTAGCATGGAAAGAAGCGTTCTGTTCCATGCGAAGTTAATAATTTATTCAGCGTTCCGGATCTGGTGATAAATGGGATACATATTCCAGGAAACTGTTCCCTGATCAATGATATCATGTACGGGCGAGTCTGCGAGCTCGCTCATCAAACGGTGCATTGCTGTATTGCCATCCCGTTCGGAATCCCAAGTCAGCGCATCAATTATGGTTCCGTCCCGCTGTTGCGCAATATGTCTGGACTGAAATCCTGGTTGTTTCTTCAGCCATGCATCTACATCGGCATTTGCGGCTATAAAATCCTGGTAGCTTTTATCTTTTACAAGCTTGAAAGTCGTTGTTTCCAAACCTCCTGGTTTATTTACTTTAGTCATCTTTTGTTCGTTTATCTACAACAAATGTAAGCTCATCCCCTGCCTGTTATGTATCCATTCCGGTCAATTCTGTAACCAAAAAAACATTAATAATATTTCCGGATAGTCTTCAAGGCAATGACTAAACCGGTCAGGGTTAAAACAGCACTAAAAATAAAGGGCGCACCCGGAAAATATACAGGAGCAGACGATCTGATGAAATACACAAAGATATGGCTGATCACCCAGGGGCCAATGATTGCGGCCAGACTTTGCAAACCAGTAATGATCCCTTGTAACTCTCCCTGAGAATTCGGAGCCACTTGATTTGAGATTAAACTCTGCATAGCCGGGCCACCAATTCCTGCCAGTCCGTAAGGTAAAATAAAAAGCATAATCCATGCACCGTTAGCTGCAAATGCAAAACAAATGAACACTATACTGTATAAGAGAAGACCAGAATAAATGGCCAGCTTTTGATGGTTTTCAGAAACAATAAACCTGATTAATACACCTTGCACAAGTGCAAGCACCAGCCCTGCCAGTCCTAATGAATACCCTATCATCGTTGAATCCCACTTGAGTTTTTCAATTACATAATAAGACCAATTAGAATTGACCGAATGGTTAGCGATATAAAGTAAGAACATCGTGATCAGTAATCCGATGATTGCCGGATATTTAGCAATATTTACAAATGCACCTGCTGGATTCGCCCTTTTCCATGAAAAATCTCTTTTGTTGACTTCAGCTAAAGATTCTGGCAATAAAAAATAACCGTATAACCAGTTGACCAGCGCTAATCCGGCAGCAACCATAAAAGGGGCTCTTAAACCAAGGGTGCTAAAGAGTCCGCCGACAACCGGGCCTAGGATAAAACCAATGCCAAAAACGGCACCAACCAGTCCGAAATTTCTGGACTTTTGTGCAGGTTCAGAAATATCAGCAATATAAGCAAGTGCAGTACTGACACTCGCACCTGCAACACCTGCTAAAATGCGCCCGGCAAACAACCAAAATATGGAGGGCGCAAAAGAAAGAAAAATATAATCTATACCTAAGCCAAATAAAGAGATCAATAATATTGGGCGTCTTCCAAATTTATCACTTAACCCACCGAGAATAGGTGAAAATATGAATTGAGCCAGCGCATAAGCAGCCATTAAATATCCACCATAATCTGCGGCAACACTGATATTTCCACCAGTCAGGTTTTGGATTAGTTTGGGCAAAACAGGAATAATAATTCCGAATCCGGTAAAATCTATAAGGAGAGTCACCAAAATAAATACCATCGCGGTATCTTTTTTTGAAGCCATTTGAATCAATTAATGTTTGTGGTTTAAAGTGTTTTGAGATCGGTAGCAAAGCAACCCTTCCTCCAAAGAGAAAGCGTTGCTTAACCTGTTTATTTTAAAAATCCCAGTATCAATGCTGTAGTTTCTTCAGGATTTTCTTCCATAATAAAATGTCCGCTTCCTTCAACTTTTACCACTTGCAAATCAACTGCAAATGGAGGTAATTCTCTTTGCAGTAATTCATAACCGCTTCCACCAATACCAATTACGGGCACCATTAACGCTGCATACTCCTTATTGTCTTCAATATCCTGCGCAAAAGTCTGATACCATCCGTTACCTGCACGAATACCGTCTGCATTGTCATAAGCCGCGAGATAAACCGCACGGTCAAACGCGCTAATCGCACTTTCATCTACCGAGGCATACTTAAAAATGTAATTATGAACTAAGTGTGACCTGCCAATTAAAAGTTCCTCTGGTAAACCTTTTACCTGGTTAAATGCCATCCACCATAGATGATTTTGAGGCTGATCACTAGTTAAAGAGTTATTTTGAGATGGGATCAGTGGGATATAATACATACCTGCATTAGGATGTGGTGTATCCAGAATAATAAGTTTAGTCGTTGCTTCAGGATGATTAGCTGCAAAACTAAAAGCGACCTGAGCTCCGATATCATGTCCGCCGATATTCACTTCGTCATACCCTAATTGCTGAACGAGCTCAAAGATATCTTTAGCCATCGTTTTTTTATCATAACCAGTTTCT